>CALDLA010000025.1 GCA_937898415.1 uncultured Prevotellaceae bacterium
AGTAACGAACTAAAGATATTGAACTTTGATGAGAAGTAAATGTATAACAATGGCCTTGACGATTGTGCTTGCTTTTGTGGCAGGAAATCTTCGTGCGCAAGATGCGGTAAGGACGGGTGATGACTTGTTGAGGTTTGGTGGCAATCTGTCATTTATTACCTCGAAGACGTATATCTACGACGGAGAGCGTGGCATGAACGGCTACAGTTGGCGGCCCGGTGTGAGTTTTTTGGCGGAATACGAACATATATGGCCATCGGGATGGGGCCTTGGCACGATGATGGACTTCAACCATACGGTCTATGACGGCAATATCTATAAGAGCAGCTACAATGTCAATCTGTTCTACTGGGGTGTTGGCGGACTTTACCGCAACCGTCTGGGAGGCAAATGGATGTACGAGGTTGGTCTGGGGCTTGGCTGGGCAAACGTCAGCGGCGACGTGGATGAAGAGTCTAACGGTCTGGGGCTGATGGAGAAGATAGGCGTGGAGTACCAATTGTCGCCGATTGTCGGGTTGAATATACAGTTGATAGACATTCAATCACTGTTCCCGAAGTCAAAAGAATTCAAGGAACTGGGGCGTCAATACCCCGACGAGTTCGACACTTCCTATGGTTTCTACCGTCTGGAGTTATCTGTAGGCATAACAGTTCATTTGTGATAATTCAAATGCGATAAAGCTATGAGTCCGTAAAAACATGATAATAAATTTGGGTGTCTGAGAAAAATGCTGTATCTTTGCACCCAGAGCGTTGACAGCTTTCTTGCCTAGTCTATCGAATTAGCAGTTCACAAGGCGAACGTACAGGAAAGGATGTCTGCCAGCTCACCCTCTACGGAGGTGTGGGCTTTTTGGCATAACATCTGTACGTGGGTCCCTGCTAAACCCGATAGACTGGTTGTTATCCCCAAAGGACAAGTCCATACCTCCGTTTTTTTCGTCATCCATTTGTTTAACTGATAAAAACGGAAACGTGAATATGAATTTCAACAACGACGAGGAAGCACTCGACTTCTTCAACCGCCTGCTTGACCGGCTGCGGTGTTCCTGCGCCGCAACGTGCGCGACTACGTGGTCGTCCGCCGCTCGGCCGAGGAGATGCTTTCCATCCGCCGTCTGATGGCCCACGAAGCCGATACAGATACAGATGATACAGATGTTTTCTAAGGAGTCCTCGCGTACCGCGCACACACGGTACGCGTGAGGAATTTACTAAAAACAAGTGTATAGATGTGTATCTGTATCAGTCCGGATGGGGGCTCCAAACGACCCGGATGGAGGCTCCAAACGACCCGGATAGCGGCTCCAAACGACCCGAATAGCGGCGGTATTCTAAATTAGGAATTAGGAATTAGAAATTTGGAATTATTATATGAAGGCAATGACAAAACAGCAGGTGGCCGATTGTGCCGGTGTCAGCGTCATTCTTTCAACTTGCGAAAGTTGAGTTAAATGTAAAATTCCGAGGAATCGACCAGTCCCGCTCGTAAGGCGTATTTGATGACTTCGTGGGCGGTATTGATACCCAGTTTGCGGAAGATGTTTTTGCGGTGGGTGGTGATGGTATGGACGCTGGAGAAGCGTTCGGCGGCAATCTCTTTGGTGGACTTGCCTTGAGCGATGGCGCGGACAATCTCCGTTTCCGTCTCGGTCAGGATGCTGGGGCGTTCGTCCTCAACCTGCTGTTGGTTGATGATGACCTCCAAGGCACGCTGACTGATGTAACGCTGGTGGCGGGAGACGGTCTGCAGGGCCTCGCGAACCTCGCTAAGCGGTCCGTCCTTGAAGACGATGCTGAACTGATGGGAGGAATAAACCATTTGCCGGATGAAGGCAGGCGTCAGTTCGTCGCTGATGAGTATCCACTGCGACAACGCGAAACGCTCACCGATGATGAGCAGTTGTTCGGCATCGGCAAAGTCGAACAGCGTGAAGTCGAGCAGCACGGTGGCATTCTCATGCTCCTTTAGCAACTCTACGAGGCCAGCCCTATCGGTGGCCACGTAGAGTGCGTTGTCTTCGTCCTGCTTAATCAGGCTTATCAACGCCAAGCGCGTCAGTTCCTGATTGTCTGCTAAGATATATTTTCCCATTGCGTGCAAAGGTACGAATAATTTTTGTAATTCTTAAATTCTTGAGAGATTAAATCTTGTCGAGGGCCTGCGACAAATCGGCAATGATATCGTCGATGTGCTCTGTGCCGATGCTGAGGCGGACGGTTGAGGGCGTGATGTGCTGCTCCTCCAACTCCTCGGGCGACAGCTGTGAGTGGGTCGTGGTGTAGGGATGGATCACCAGGCTCTTCACGTCGGCGACGTTGGCCAGCAGCGAGAAGATCTGCAGGGCGTCGATGAACTTCCAGGCTTCCTCCTGGCCACCCTTGATCTCGAAGGTGAAGATAGAGCCGCCGCCGTTGGGGAAGTACTTCTGGTAGAGCTTGTGGTCGTGGTGGCTCTCGAGGGCAGGATGGTTCACCTTGGCCACCTTCGGATGGTTATTCAGGAACTCGACCACCTTCAGGGCGTTCTCCACATGGCGTTCCACACGCAGGCTCAGCGTCTCGACACCCTGCAACAGGATGAAGGCGTTGAAGGGCGAGATGGCAGCACCGGTATCACGCAGGACAACGGCACGGATGCGGGTGACGTAAGCTGCAGCACCTACGGCGTCGGCAAACACGATGCCGTGATACGAAGGATCGGGCTTTGACAGCGTGGGGAACTTGTCGTTCTGCTTCCAGTCGAACTTACCACCGTCGACGATGACACCGCCAAGTGAGCTGCCGTGACCGCCTAAGAACTTCGTAGCCGAGTGTACCACGATGTCAGCACCGTGCTCTAACGGACGAATCAGGTAAGGGGTACCGAACGTATTGTCGACGATGAAGGGGATACCATGCTTGTGAGCCACGGCTGCCACACCTTCGAGGTCGAGCACATCGCTGTTGGGGTTGCCGAAGGTCTCGGCATATACTACCTTTGTGTTGGGCTGGATGGCGGCTTCGAGGGCTTTGAGGTCGTTCACGTTAATAATGGTATTGGTGATGCCCTGCGTAGCCAGCGTGTGGGTAATCAGGTTGTAGGAACCGCCGTAGAGGTTGTCGGCAGCCACGATATGGTCGCCTGCCTGCACAATGTTCTGCAGGGCATAGGTGATGGCGGCGGCACCCGAGGCCACGGCCAGTCCGGCTACACCACCCTCGAGGGCAGCGACGCGGTCTTCAAACACGCTCTGTGTCGAGTTGGTCAGACGACCATAGATATTACCGGCATCGCGCAGTCCGAAACGGTCGGCAGCATGCTGCGAATTGTGGAACACGTAGCTCGTGGTCTGATAAATAGGTACCGCACGGGCATCGGTAGCGGGGTCAGCCTGTTCTTGGCCTACGTGGAGTTGCAGGGTCTCGAAGCGATAATTTTTCTGTGCCATAACTTTTTCCTTTCTTTTAGTTGTTAATTGTTTTATTTTCTGGGTGCAAAGGTACGCAGTTTAGAAATATCTACCAAATTACTTGCGTATTTTGGAAAAGATTGCTATATTTGCACCGTCGTAGAGAATGTACGGCCAAAACGGGCTGTAATAAGCCGCTCAAACAGAATAATCATCCAAGATATGGTAGAAACATTAGACGAAATCGACTTGCAGATACTACGGATACTGCAAAAAAATGCCAAATTGACCACCAAAGAGCTGGCCGAGAAGGTGAATCTTACGCCGACACCCGTCTTCGAACGTCAGCGACGCTTGGAAAAGAAGGGGTATATCAGGAAGTACGTGGCGATACTCGACGCGGAACGTCTGAACCAGGGGCTGCTGGTCTTCTGTAAGGTGAAGCTGAAGCATATTAACCACGAGATAGCTGACCAGTTTACGCATCGCATACAGCGCATCCCGGAGGTGACGGAGTGTTATAATACGTCGGGCCAGTACGACTATCTGCTGAAGGTCCGGGCCTCCGACATGAAGCAGTATCAGGAGTTTGTGCTCAACAAGTTGGGAACCATTGAGAGCGTCGGCTCCATTGAGAGCACTTTTGTGATGAGTGAAATCAAGCAGAGCTACGGTTTGAACTTATAAGGAGAATAGAGGGAGATGAAGATATGTGTGTTTTGTTCTGCCAATGAGCAGATAGACCCAGACTTCTTCCAAGCAACGGAAGAGTTGGGGCGTTGGGCTGCCACAAACGGTCATGATATTGTATATGGTGGCGTGAATCAGGGACTGATGGAGTGTCTGGGCCGTGCCGCCCATGAAGCCGGCGGTCGCGCCATCGGTGTCATTCCAACCCTTGTGGAGAAATCAGGACGTATCAGCCAGTACGTGGACATCGAGATTCTTTGTGACAACCTGACCGACCGCAAACAACTGATGATGGACCAGGCCGACATCTTCGTGGCGCTGCCCGGCGGTATCGGTACCCTTGATGAAGTTTTTACCGTAGCCGCCTCAGCCACCATCGGCTATCATCAGAAGACGACCATCCTTTATAACATCAAGGATTATTGGCATCCGCTCATTGCCCTGCTCAACGACCTGCAGCAATGCGGCATGGTGCGTGGCGAGTGGCAGAAGTATATCAAGGTGGCCAATTCGATGGACGAACTGGAAAGCTATTTAAAAGAAGAGATCTCGTTGTCGAGCCAGTAGAATCGTTCCTTGTAGACTTCGGTGAGTCGTTCCACCGCCTCGTTGAATGTTAGGTGCTCGTCGCCAGCAGGGAAATCAAAAGTAATGGGCCACAGATGATGGTTGGATTCCTCGGAGATGCGAATGGCATCGGCCTGCATACTTATATAAGAGGTGAAAATGCTTTTTAGGCGAGACCTGGAATTCTCCCAGACATTCTTCACACATGTCGTGAAGTAGGAATCCTGAAACAGCTGGGGATAGTACAGATAATCATGAAGCGTGTAACCCTCTCTCTGTGCAAATGTGCCGTAGTCAAAGTCCCAGACAGGCCCGGCTTTCAACTTACCGCTGTTGTCCTTGAATAGAAAGACGCTTTTGGGGTAGCCCGGTTCGTGGTTGGCGGTCAACTCCTGCACTATCCAGAACTTGGCGAACGACTCCATATCGATGTAGTTGCGGTATTCCTTGTTAGCGAACTGTGCTTCATCGTAAAGAGCGGCTTCCATGTTGTTGACATAGTCCTTGATGTTGTCAAACATGCGGGGGGTGATGGCTTCGGTATCAGGACTTTTGACCATATAGGGCAGATTCCTCCAGGCGGACCTGAACTTATAAGGCTCGTCGTAGTAGGCATCCACCTCTAACAGGCACTCGCCTCCTTCGCCATACTCGTCGATGTTCACCCGTTCCGGCGAGACATTTACTTGTTCACATAGGTAATAGTTGCCAACGTAGTTGCCATTCATTACCAGGTCAACAAACTGTCCGCTCGGCACCCATTCCATATCTAAAGCCCTTGCGATAGCCAATGCCACATCGTTGCGCAACAGCGTACGGTCAATCCAGTTGGCAAGCAGCACCCATCGTCTGTCTGCCGCCATTCCAAGTATCGATGCCTTGCTGTTCAGTTTCAGGGCGTAAGGTTTCTTGGGGAACAGCCACGTGTAGTTTCCACGCCCCTTAATGGCAACCGTCCCTTGATAGTCGATAGATCCATCAGGGTAATAGATGGTCATGGAGGTGTGTTTCGTCCATTCTTCTTTGCTGTCAATAGTCTGACGGGAAGGCGTGTCGATAAATACTACGGGCAACGTGGAAATAGGTCGAGCCGTCATTCCTTCGGGCAATAGGCTGAGGATGAGGGGGGATGAGGTTAACGTGTGATTGCCGCTCAGCGAATCGCGTACCGTCAGTTCCAGTGCTATTTGCCCTATTGTAATGGAGTCGACGGCGTGCCTGCTCGTCAACAGCACTTCATAGTCACCGAACGCCCAACCGTTTCT
Organism: uncultured Prevotellaceae bacterium; assembly: GCA_937898415.1. Taxonomy (GTDB): domain Bacteria; phylum Bacteroidota; class Bacteroidia; order Bacteroidales; family Bacteroidaceae; genus Prevotella. The sequence continues at coordinate 5,917 of CALDLA010000025.1, forward strand.
CGTTCGGTTCCTGACAGCCAGCAACTCGATGGCGTTAACATCGAAAGAGGTGTTAGAAGCCGCACTAATAATCCGGATGTCACAACTGTCACCGTTCATATCATGATTGAACACGAACTGGTCAGGCGTAATGATAAACGGTAGGGCCAGCGTATCGCCGCAATTCAGACTGACGGGTATCATGCCTCTCCATTCAATCTCTTCAGCCTGAGGGTATGACATGGCAAATGTCAGCTGTTCGCCGTCTGAAAATGTCAGCGTCAGTTCATGCGTCAGCTTGTTTTCCACCACAGAAATGATTAAAGGCGACAATTCCCCGTAGTTCCTCTCGTAGCTTGCTATGGCATTGATACTGTCGTCATACTCATAGAAATTGTAGCTGTAATTATTCTGCTGAGCGGACGTTCGCATAGAGTAAGCCTTGCCCTTCAGTGGCTTTCCAGAGGGCGTCTGCAAGCGTGAATTGATAATTCTCGTATCATTCGACCCGAAGCGGCTGATATTCCACACGGAGTCTTCGTCGATACAGAAGAAAACGGAAGGGTTGCTTTCAAAATAGTCATTGCAGTTCTCTTTGGCTTGAAGGAGTTCGATGGTAGTGCCGTCGGTGAAACGAATCAGATAACCGCTCTTGCCTCCAAATACAGGTATAAACTCTTCTATCACCTTCCCGTTTTTGTGAGCCTGGCGTAGTAAATAAATGGACCGGGCATCGCTGTCGACGTCCGGTTCAAATACAGGTTCAACGGTGGCATTTTCTGTCGCATCCTCTTGGCAAGCGTACAGAAATGGCAGGACGGTGCAAAGTGACACCAGATATAGCCAAAGACTTTTTCTCATTAGCAGATGCTTTTTATTCGGCCATCAGCCGTTCAGCCATTTCGCGGCCGAGGGCTTCGCACTGGGCGAGGGTCTCATCGGTGAGGGCCTGCTTGATTTCGACAGGTGTGCCCACCTGTTCATATTTCAGCTTCTCTTCGTTCCACTTGGCAATTTCGCTGACAGCCTTCGAAGCCCAGCTGTAGGAGCCGAACCAGCCGAAGAGGCGGCCCTTGATGTCCTTCTGCGACAGCTCATCAAGCAGGACGTTCATCTCGTGGTACAGTCCGGTGTTGTAGGTCGGCGCGCCAACGATGAGTCCACGATAGCGGAAGAGGTCGCGGATGATATAGGAGTGGTGGGTCTTCGAGACGTTGTACATCACGATGTTCTTCAAGCCAGCCTGAGCGGCAGCACGGGCGATGACCTCGGCGGCGCGCTCGGTATTGCCGTACATGGTGCCATAGCAGATGACCAAGCCCGGCTCAGCCTCGTAGCGCGACAGGCGGTCGTAGATGCCGATGACCTTCCCGACATGCTCATGCCAGACGGGACCGTGGGTAGCACAGATGTAGTCGACCTTGACGCCGGCCAGCTTCTTCAGGGCCATCTGCACGGGGGTGCCGTACTTGCCGACGATGTTGGAGTAGTAGCGTGTCATCTCGAGCCAGAAGGTGTCGCAGTTCATCTGCTCGTCGACGTAGGCTCCGTTGAGGGCGCCGAAGCAGCCAAAGGCGTCGCCGGAGAAGAGGACTGTTGCGCCAGACGGAGATGCTTCGCCCGACGAAGATGCGTCGGGAACGGTGGCGAGGGTCATCATCGTCTCGGGCCAGTGGACCATCGGGGTGAGGACGAACTGGAGCTGGTGTGTACCGAGGCTGAGGCTGTCGCCATTCTTCACTTCGTGGAGACCGGTGGTCAGATGGTAGAAGCCTGCCATCATGTCGAAGGTCTTCTTGTTGCCAATAATCTGGATGTCGGGGTAGAACTGACGGAGCAGGGCCAAGGAACCGCTATGGTCGGGCTCCATGTGATTAACGACGACGTAGTCAATGGGACGTTCGCCGATGACCTCGCGGATATTCTCGAGATAAGGCATGAAGAAGTCCACCTCGACGGTATCGACAAGACATACTTTCTCGTCGTCGATGAGGTAGGAGTTATAACTGACACCGTTGGGGAGGGGCCACAGGCCCTCGAAAAGGTTCTTGTTGCGGTCGTTGACGCCAATGTAATAGATGTTACTGGTAATCTCTTTCATGATTCTATCGTGCTTTTAAAGTTTCATCTTTTGTGCGAAGTCTGCGTCGATGCTGTTGTTCAGACTCTGGCAGCAGTTAGCGGAAAATGCCTGGGCACAAGCCATCAGCTGGTCCCACTGCTGCTCGGTGAGTCCTGTTTCAATGTCGTTGCGGGTGATGCCGTACTTGATAAGGCCATAGACGAAGCCTGCATTGAAGTTGTCGCCGGCACCAATAGTGCTAACGGTCTCTGTGGGCGGTACGGGGTACTGCTTGCAGAATCCGTTCTCGGCCCGTACTTCAACGGGCTGGGAACCTCGGGTGTAGATGAACTTCTTGGTGTAGAAGGAAATCTCGGAGCGGTAGACGCTGTCGGCCTCCTTCTTATTGTACATCACCTCGAAGTCCTCGTCGGAACCGCGGACGATGTCGGCCAGTTCGAAGTTCTCCAACAGGTTGGGCGTTACCTTCACCAGGTCGTTCTTATGCGAAGAACGGTAGTTGACATCATAGTAGAGGATGGCACCGTGCTGACGGGCATACTCTAAGAAGCCATGAACCTGAGGACGTACGACGGGATTGATGGCAAAGAACGAGCCGAAGAGCACCACGTCGTCCTCGCCGACATCGGGATTGACAAAGTCAAGTTGGTCGTGGGGATGGTCTTTGTAGAAAATATAGTCAGCATTGTTCTGGCCGTCCAGAAATGCTAACGAGATGGGGGACTTCGAATCGGGGAACACGCAGACATTGGAAGCATCGACACCGTTGTCTTCCAAGTAGCTGATGACCTGTCTGCCTATCCGGTCGTTGCCGGCCTCACTGATGAACATCGTGGGCACACCGGCACGTCCCAGGGAAATTACGGAGTTGAAGGCCGAACCGCCGGGTACGGCCTGTATGGGCTGGTCGCCCTTGAAGATGATGTCGAGAACCGTCTCGCCTATTCCTATTACTTTGCGCATACTTTACACGTTTAGGCTGCAAAGTTACGAATAAAGATGGTAAAAGAGGAAAGTGAAGCGTGAAAAAGTTAAAAATACGTGCGAAAAACCATGTATTCTGCATCGGCTTCAATACGGAAGGTGGTGCCAAGAGCCTCGTTGAGCGTCCCCTGCCAGAGTTGCTGGTAAGGGTATGCCTGCCACTTCAGCCCCTCGGAGACGAGGCGGGTGCAGCCGAAGTTGAAGAGACTGACCTGCTGGCCGGGCATGGAGTCGAACGTTGCCGAGCCGGAGGCAGGGACGAACCAGCCGTCGTCGGTAGCCATCAGTACGTCGAGGCCGAAGTCGCGGTAGTAGCGCATGAGCAGGGCAATGTTGCCAAGGGTATGGTCCTCGCGGCGGCCCGTGGCACCGAGGTAGGCGAGGCGTCGCAGCCCGCGGGCCATGCAGTGGCGCGTAGCCTTTGTCAGGTCGTTGTCCTCCTGCTCGCTGACCTGTATCAGGCGCTGGCGCAGGTCGTCGGGCACGGAGTCGCCGTCGCCCACGATGGCGTCGCACTGAGGCCAGTGGCGGGCAGCCCCGTCGCAACAGACGACGTAGCGAGCCTCGCGCAGCAGTCGCAGCGGCTCGTCGGCCGTGGGGAACGAGCCGTTGGCCAGAATCACAGCGTCAAACCCGGTCATACTTGGTGATTTTGACCATCGACTTCCACTTGTAATAACCGGCAATGGCGATGATGACATAAAGCCCGTATAGCCCGGCCTTGAAGGGGATGCCCTTTTGGACATAGAGCACACAGCACACCACGTCGACCACTATCCAGAACCACCACTGCTCCAGATACTTGCGGGCCAGTGCCCACATGCCGATGAACGACAAGGCATTGGTGAAAGAGTCGAGCAGGGGCACGGTGGAGTTAGTCCACGTGACTAAAATATAGTAGATGACGCCCCAGGACAGGAAGAAGCATGCCGCAGCCGGCAGGTACAGCCGTCGGGGCATATGGATGATGGGCAGCGACTGCTTCAGCTTCCTGGTCTTCTTGAACTTCCAGACGAAAAGACCGTAGACGGCTGCCAGCGTGTAGTAGCAGGCCATGCCGGCATCGCCGTAGAGCCCGTGACTGTAGTACAGGTAGACATCGAGGGCTGGCATGACGATGCCTACCACCCAAAGGGCGATATGGGCACGGTACTCGAGCCAGATGTAAATCAGTCCGAGTACCGTGGTGAAGATGTCGAGCCAGTCAAATGTCATCGCTTAGAAGTTGAGTGACAGGTGAGCCATCATGTTGAACGGAGCAGAGGGAGCAAAGCCCGCCTCGTACTGGTCGCTGGTGTCCCATCCTGTAGCCACCACAGCGCCGTTTTCCCTGCTGAAGGCAGGCGCTGCCCATCCGTTGTTGTCGTACTCAGCCGAGAAGAGGTTGTAGAGGGTGACGCCGACGGTGACATCCTTCAGGCCGAACTTCGGCAGCTGGAAGTTGTAGCTCAGGTCGAGGTTCGTGGTGAAGTGCCCGTCGAGCATCATGCTCACGTCCACGGGCTTGCCGTCGTCGTCGAGTGTCTTGTAGCTCTCGAAGCCGGTGTTCGTCAGGTACTGCTTGCTGACATACTGGCTCTGGGCGCTGGCGCTGAAGCCTCGGTAACTGAAGCTGAAGATGTTGTTGACAATCCAGTCGGGCGAGAAGGCCAGCGGCTGGTCGCCGAGGTCGGCCACGCTCCCGTCGGTCAGCTGTACGGTGATGCCTTTCACGCGGTTCCTTGACCATGTGGCATTGGCATCCCAACGGAACCAGTCGACCGGTTTCCATGCCGCCTCTGCCTCCACGCCGAGGCGGAAGCTCTTGTCGAGGTTTCGGGTAATGGCCTCACCTATCTTATCAATCTCGCCCGTCAGTACGAACTGGTCTTTATAGTCCATCCAATAAAGGTTGAGCCCGGCCGAGAATGTCGGGCTCTGGTACTTATAGCCCGCTTCCAGGTCGTTCAGCCGCTCGGCCTTCGGCATGGTCAGCTCAGCGTTCATGTTGTTCTGATAATTATTGCGGGTAGGCTCTTTATGGGCTATGGCATACGAGACATAGACCTTGTGGTTGGGCGTGATATCGTAGTTCAGTCCGGCCTTGGGGTTGAAGAAGTCGAACGATTCCTTCATGTCGTAGACAATGCGCTTGCTGGCGTCCCAGTTGATTTCATCGGTGGGGCCGACCATCTTTATGCCGAGGTGACGGTACTGCATATCGACATACGCATTCAGTCCGGGCAGGAAGTCGTACGTCAGTTTGCCGTAGACGTTGAAGTCGGTCTTCTTGGCATTCTCGTCGTAATAGGGGCTGTTGGGCATCAGGTCGTTGACGGGGTTCTTCACCCACTTGATGACTCCGAAGTGGTCGCCGTCATACTTGTTCCAGCCACCGCCGAGCGTAGCCTGCAGGTTCTCGCGGTTGTTGTAGTTCAGCGAGGCCACAACACCGTAGAAGTCGTTGTCCATCTTCTTCTGGCGCACCAGGTCGCTCTTGGCCCAGGTCATTTCCGGGTCGAGTTCATACTCAAAGAGCGTCCTTTTGCGCTTATACTCCTCGTAGTAGCCGTTGCCCTTCGTGTAGTGCAGCGCCGTATTGAGGTTCAGCTCGCGGCTCAGCCGCTGGTTCCATATCAGCTGGTAGTTCTGCTGGTGGTAGTTGTCGGTCTGGTTGTCGTAGTACCGGGTGTTGCCCTCGTCGTCATAATACTCGCCGCAGGAGTTGTAGCGGCGGCCATAAAGGCTCTGCTCATACTTCGACGTGTAGTTCCAGGCGTGATAGGTTTCCTCCGTGCCGTTGAAGGTAATGAATTTCACCACCGTGTTGTCGCCAAACCAGCCTGCCTGAATGAAGTAGCTGTTCAGCTTGGTCGAGGCACGGTCCAGATAGCCTTTCGAGCCGATGTTCGACAGGCGTCCCTGAATGCCCCAGTGTTCGCCTAACAGTCCTGTTCCGAAGCGCAGCGTCTCTTTGTGTGAGTAGTAGGAACCGCCACTGAAGTCCAATCCTATGAAGGGCTGCGTGCCGATGTTCTCCGTCTGCATGTTCAGTGTGGCGCCGAAGGCACCGGCACCATTGGTCGACGTTCCTACGCCGCGCTGTATCTGCATTGACTGCACGCTGGAGGCAAAGTCACCCATATTGACCCAGTAGAGTTGAGCACTCTCGGCATCGTTCATAGGTATGCCGTTGGCCGTGATGTTGATGCGCGAAGGGTCGGTGCCGCGCACGCGGAGCGACGTGTAGCCTATGCCGTTGCCGGCGTCAGAGGTCAGCGTTACGGAGGGGGTCAGCGACAGCAGGTAGGGCACGTCCTTTCCGTAGTTCACCTGCTTCAGCTGTTCACGGTTCATGTTGGTGAAGGCCATGGGCGTCTTCTTCGTGGCGCGGATGGAGGACACCTGCACATCCTGCAGCTCGACCGACTTCAGCGAGTCCACGGGCTCTACCGCGTTAACACCTGTTGCCCACAGTGTGACAACCATCAAAACAATCTTTTTCATACGTTTTTGTACCTTTAATTAATGAATAATGTAAAGGGGAATCTTGTGTTGACAAATCTACTATCCATCCCTACGCCGGCATTGTCCGGATCAGGTTTAGAGGGTATCATCTCAGCCGCCGACAGGCAGCACCCCTTGATAATCGGGTGCAAAGGTACAACAAAAAAACAGAATGGCAAAACGTTTTGCCCTTTATTCGTGTCGGACGAAAATAAAAACCGCCGCATTTCCCTGGAAACGCGGCGATTCTTATCTTTTCAAATCGTTTTTGCTTACTCAGCAACGAGCGTGAAGCGCTTGAAAGCAACAATCTTCAGCTCCTTGTCCTGCTGGCCGAGCCACTGGGCAACAGTAGCCTTGTCGCCGTCGCCGAACTGGAACTCCTGGTCGACGAGGCAGCTCTCCTTCAGGAACTTCTGCACACGACCCTTGGCGATGTTCTCAATCATCGGCATCTTCAGCTGAGCCTCACCCTCGACCTTTGCGTCAGCAATGATCTTGCGAGCCTCGTCAGCCTGCTCCTTGGTGAGCCAGCCCTTAGCCGTATTGCTCTCGATGTGGTCCTCAGAGTCAACGAGGTTGGGGTTGATGCCAGCCTTCTTGACCTTCATCTCCACGAACTTCTCAACCTGCTCCAGCTTGGTCTTCTCGACGGCTGTCTTGTACTCCTCGTCCAGAATCTTCTGGTCAACGCTCTGGGCGTCGAGGGCCACGGGCTTCATGGCAGCCACCTGCATAGCCAGCTTGTGACCAATCTCGGCAGCGTCTTTGTTCAGCTGAACCATCGTGCAGAGCATGTGCTTGCCCATGTGGTCGTAAACCTCGATGTTGTCACCCTCAAGCGTCAGGTAACCGTCAAGTTCCATCTTCTCACCAGTGATACCCGAGCGCTGTGTTACAGCGTCCTGAGCGGTCTGACCGTTGATGTCGAGTGCCTTCACAGCCTCGATGTCCTGAGCCTTGGCGGCGATGGCGGCGTCGAGGATGCTCTGGGTAAGAGCGATGAAGTCGGCACCGTTGGCCACGAAGTCGGTCTCGCATTTCAGGGCAATCATGGCGGCGAAGCCGTCAACAGCCTTTACAAGTACACAACCATTGGAAGTCTCACGGTCGCTACGCTTGGCAGCGATGGCCAGGCCACGCTCGCGGAGCAGCTCCTTGGCCTTGTCGAAGTCGCCCTCGGCCTCGGTCAGTGCCTTCTTAACGTCAGCCAGACCAGCGCCGGTCATTGCGCGAAGCTTCTTGATATCATCAATTGAAATTGCCATTGTTTTTATTTTTTAGGCCCCCTAAGTTAGGGGGATGGGGGTCTGAACAAGCGTTTATCAAACCAATTTATATTTGTATTTATTTGCAGGGGTCTGCGCTTGTTCAGACCCCTGTAGCCCCCTAACTTAGGGGGCAAGGTTTATTCTGCAGCGGGAGCCTCTTCCTCCTCAGCGGCGGGAGCCTCCTCAGCCTTCGGAGCCTTGCGGGCGGGGCGCTTTGCAGCCTTCTCCTCCACCTCAGCCTCTTCCTGAGCGTCGGCAGCCTTCTCGTCAGCCTTCTCCACCTTGCGCTCCTCGACGCCCTCGGCGATAGCGGCGCAGCAAGCGTTCAGGATTGCCTCAACACTGTCCTTGGCATCGTCGTTAGCGGGGATGATGAAGTCGATGTTCTTGGGCTCAGAGTTGGTGTCAACGATACCGAACACGGGGATACCCAGGCGGTTAGCCTCGCGAACGGCAATCTGCTCCTTCAGCACGTCAACCACGAACAGGGCGCTGGGCAGACGGGTCAGGTCGGCGATAGAACCGAGGTTCTTTTCCAGCTTGGCACGCTGGCGGGTCACCTGCAGCAGCTCGCGCTTCGACAGGTTGTTGTACGTACCGTCAGCCATCAGCTTGTCAATATTGGCCATTTTCTTCACAGCCTTGCGGATGGTGGGGAAGTTGGTGAGCATGCCGCCCGGCCAACGCTCAATCACGTAAGGCATGTTGACGCTGGCTGCCTTCTCGGCAATCACGTCCTTTGTCTGTTTCTTAGTTCCCACGAAGAGAATCTTCTTGCCGCTCTTGGCAATCTGCTTCAGGGCATCGGCAGCCTCGTCAATCTTGGCTACCGTCTTATGCAGGTCGATGATGTGGATACCGTTACGCTCGGTGTAGATGTAGGGAGCCATCGCGGGGTTCCACTTACGCTTCAGGTGGCCGAAGTGGCAGCCAGCCTGCAGCAACTGATCAAAATTTGTTCTTGACATTTTGCTTTGTACTTTAATTGTTGTTTACTTTCTTTTTTAATTCTTTTAGTCGCTACGCTTAGTAAAAGCGCTAAAGCGATTACTTTTTAGAATCAGCCCGATGGTAATCCGGAGGAGTCCAGCGGGTTTAGATACTAAACGTAGTCCAGTCAAATTAACGCTTACTGAACTGGAAGCGACGACGAGCTTTGGGCTGTCCGGGCTTCTTACGCTCAACCTCACGGCTGTCACGAGTCAGGAAACCAGCGTCCTTCAGCTTCTTCTTGTCCTCTTCGTTCACCTTGACAAGGGCACGGGCGATAGCCATGCGCAGCGCCTGGCTCTGGCCAGTGAAACCACCACCGTCGAGGTTCACCTTGATGTCATACTTCTCAGCCACCTCGAGCAGGTTCAGCGGCTGCTTAACCACGTACTGCAGGATGGCAGAGGGGAAATAAACTTCCAAATCCTTCTTGTTGATCGTAATCTTGCCAGAACCTTCCTGGAGATATACACGAGCTACAGAGCTCTTGCGACGACCGATTGCATTTATTACTTCCATCTTACCTTATCTATTATTTATACTGGTTAATATCAATTGTCTTGGGCTTCTGGGCCTCATGGGGATGCTCGGTACCCTCGTAGATGTAGAGGTTGTTCATCAGCGAACGGCCGAGAGAACCCTTCGGCAGCATACCCTTCACGGCATGACGCAGGATTTTGTCAATACCGTCCTTGCGCTGGCGAAGCTGGGCAGGCGTGTTGAAACGCTGACCACCAGGATAACCAGTGTAGCGGGTGTAGACCTTGTCAGTCTCCTTCTTACCAGTGAATACTACCTTATCGGCGTTGATAAGGATAACGTTGTCACCGCAGTCAACGTGCGGGGTGAAAGTAGGCTTGTACTTTCCACGAATCAGCTTAGCTACCTTTGAGCAGAGGCGGCCGACCACCTGGTCAGTGGCATCGATAACCACCCACTCCTTTTTTGCTGTTTCCTTGTTGACGGAAATAGTCTTGTAACTTAAAGTGTTCATTTCTCTTTACTTGGTTTACTAAAAAACAGTTATACATTATTTATTTACGCACACATAGTCCTACATCCGGGGTTAGTCGCCCGGCTGCAAGTCTAACGTATGCCCCGAGGGGATTCAATCCCCTGACGGGTTTCTTGAAACGCTGATTCACGAACCGCTTCGTCCGGCCAAAGACGCCGCTATTCACACAGCATTCCGCGGGGATTCTAAGCCTCTCCCCAATAATCGGACTGCAAAGGTACTGCTTTTTCTCCTTATATAAGGCATCTACAGCCCGAAGCTTCAATTATTTATGATTATTTAACTTATTGTCATTCCTGCTAAATTCCTTCTATTGGTATATGTTTGTATCTTTTGTTGATGAAAACCGCTATTTTAGACAATAATTTAAGTAGCGGAAAAAGACTGCGGAAATGTGAAAGTATGATGAAGTGACCAAGCATTTCGTTGTTGATACGAGAAAACCTCAAATAGTCATCTTTATAGAAAGGCTCAACGACCTCATTTACAATCCTCCTGTTCTCAATGATGGTATCTCTCCAACGTTGCTGGCTCACTCCGTCCCCATCACATACAGCAAGAATCTTTGTTATGCACGAAACGGAGGCATGCTCCTTAGCCAGCGGTTCTACCACTGACTTCAAATCGGCTATCAACTTGTACGACTCATCAAATCCGTATTTCTGAAGAATCGCCCTGCGGTAGTACACAGCCTGATGGTTAAGGCCGATGGAAAGGATGTCGTATAGTGTCATCTTTTCCTTCACCATCCTGACCTTCCCACCATAGGTCTCTCCACCAAGAATGATATCACCGTCATAGTCACTAACCCACTTCAAGACATCCTTGTGTGAAAACAGATCGCCGGCATTCATGAAGACGACATAGTCGCCTGTGACATGCTTGATGCCTTTGTTCATCGCATTATAGATACCAGTGTCCTTTTCTGACACGGCCACAGTGATGATGTCGTTGTTAGCGGCAATGATATTACAAGTGTCGTCTTTACTTCCACCATCGATGACAATCACTTCGCGGTTTGGATAGTCCAGCTGGCGTATGCTGCCAAGCGTTCGTTCAAGCCCCTCTGCATTATTGAAAGTTACAACAATAATTGAGTATTTGCGCTTATTGTTTTCTGTCATATCAATTGTTTGTTATGTGTTTGGTTCTTCTCCGTAACCACCACTTATAGGTATGTATCAAATAATAGGCAAGTCGTGGAGGTAAAGAATAGGCCAGACGGTCTGCAAACGGAATACGTTTGTCAAGTTTCCCCTCAAGTTGGTAATAGTATTCATCATACACCCAAAATTGTTTCAAGTCAATAAACTTCTCATAGGTTTTTAGTTGTCGTAATCTGAAAAAAGGCCCCGTTTCTTGCCAAACAGGCAGCAAGGCCGTCTTTAGTAGCTCGTCGTACTTCTGTTCATACTGAAGGTCTATTTGGGGATAAGTAGTAATGCCCTCAGTGTATATATAGTTGCTTTGTCCAATACAGAAAACAGATGTCACTTTAGTCAAATATCGTATATGAAATAAGATGTCTTCACCTATGAAAAAATATCGTGGAATGTCAAGGCAACCATCTGATATTATATCACGACGAAGTAATATCGCCCAGATTGGAGGATAGTTATTATGCTGAGCAAGAAAGTCTTTGATAACCTCTGATGGTTCTATATGACCTCGACGTTGGGAATCAAATAAAACTCCTCGTTGGTTCTGGTAAGGTGCAATCACTTCATCAGCATCATTTGCTATCATGGCCTCGTATGAGTTCCTCAATGCATGGGGAAGTAATTGGTCGTCACTATCGCAAAACATGATAAAACGTCCACGGGCTTCTTCTACACCACGACGACGAGCTGCCGTCACACCACCATTCTCCGTATGAATGACTCGGAGATGGCTATCTTTGCTGGCCATCTCATCACAGATATGCCCTGAAGTATCGGTTGAGCCGTCATCGACGGCAATCACTTCATAATCCTCAAAGTCCTGTGACAAGGCACTTGCCAAACAGGATTTGACGTATTGTTCCTTATTGTATATGGGAATGATGATTGATATTTCCATTCTCCTAAATCTATTGCTTCATTATCATTTTGCTGTTTTCTCCTTCAGTGTCTCTGCCATTCGTGTGCAAAATTACACGTTTTTGTTGGAAGTTCCAAATAATATTTGTATTTTTGCAGCGAATATGGAGAATAGCGTTGCAAAGAAACCTCGTTTGGAGTGGCTGGATGCCCTCAGGGGATTTACGATGATTATGGTCGTTGCCAACCATGTTACAGGATTAGGCTTCGGCGAAGAGTGGAAGCACTCATCAGCCATTCCTTTCTTGATACTATTTCGTATGCCGTTGTTCTTCTTTGTCAGCGGATTCTTGGCCTATAAAGCATCACAGATATGGAACCTCAAGAATTTGGGTTCACTTGTCAGCAAGAAACTACGTATACAGATTATTCCTACTCTTGTGTTCTTTTTCCTGGCAATGGCTATTCTCAACAAAAACTTCTGGAGTGCTGTTGAAACCAACTTCCACTCATCCATGAAAGGTGGTTATTGGTTTACCATCGCTCTGCTATATATGTTCCTTATCTACTACCTATTCTCTTATTTAGAAAGCAAGCTGAAATGGAAATCATGGATTCCCATCACTGTGCTATTCCTCGTATCCATCGTCTTCTATGATACCAACTACCAACCTAAGTATTTCTCTTGGGCTGCAGGTTACAAGGGTGCAAAGACAGACTTGTATTATTTCCTTCAGGACAGCAGTCTCGTACAAGTGCTCCTATACTTCCCCTTTTTCCTCTACGGAAATATTGTACACCGTTACTGGGACAAAGCCCAGCGGGTAATGGACAGCAAGTGGTTCTTTCCGATAGTCATCGTGATCGTCATTCTGGCTACCCTCGATGCATTGAAATGGCGCACACTTCGCATGGCCTGGGCCATCATTCCGCTGACGGTGTCAAGATTCGGCCTGCTTACTATCGTCTTCATGTATTTCCGCCATTATAAGGAGTACTTCACCAAGTTATCCCCTATCGGAGCCTCTTTGCAGTACATAGGACGGCGTACACTTGATATCTATTTGATTCATTTCCTCTTCATGCCAGAGTTGCCAACTGTGGGAGCTTTTTTCAAGAGTTATCCCCACAACTTTGTCATCGACGTCGTACTGTCAGTCCTCTTGGGCTTGGTCATTATTGGTTTCAGCATCATCACCTCCAATATCCTCCGCATCAGTCCCTTCTTCAAGAAGTGGCTGTTTGGACGGACGTAATCAATGGCTGAGACCAGTGACTATTTCTTCTTTCGAATAAAAGCGATGCATTCATCCATCACCTTCGCATGAAGGATCTTCATGATGCCGGCATAGAGCAGGGTAGCCATCAGGATACGCAGGACAAGACGCAACCACAGGATATCTGTCCACAAAGTGCAGAAGTGAACAACAGCCATACAACCCAAAGCAATCAGCGCAAAAGGCGCGGTGTCTTTCAAAGCCGTAAGGGTGCTTATCGGGCAAAGGCGACGCAATGCGTAATGCCAACAAATGGTGAAACAGACATTAAGGGTAGAGAAAGCTGCAACCATGATGGTAATGCCCTGCGAAGCCAAACTGAGCGTAAGCCCTATCTGCAATACTATCTGAATCGTTACTAAACGCAAATAAAAGTCTGAACGGCCACGACTGATAATGAAATTATGGTAAAGTGACTGTATTGGCAGGAATGCGCCACCAATACATAGAATCTGAAGTAGTGGTACACAAGGTTCCCATTTAGGACCAACCGTCAGCAGTATGAATTCATGGGCCACCAGTGCCAATCCTAACATTAAAGGAAATGAAAGGAACGAAGCAAAACGTAGCATCTTTCGGAATATCCTTTCTTGGCGTCCCATGTCATCGCCTGCATTTGCAAACACCGGCTGTGCCACACTGTTCATCGTTCCTGAGATGAAAGAATTAGCCATCGTATTCCATTTATTGGCTTGGCTAAACTGTCCTACTATCGATATTGGTAATAATTTACCAAAAATGAAAGTCAACACATTCTGGCTTGTCACAGTGAGCATATTAGTCAGCAACAGCTTCGATGAGAAGCGGAACATGCTGCGGATAGGACTAAAGTCGACAGGAAACGTAGGTATCCAACGGGTAAAATAATACCTCATGATAATCCCAACAGAAACAAACAACACCTGTTGCCAAGCCAAACTCCAATAGGCCCAACCATTACACGCCATCCACATACCACAGCAACCAGAGACCATCAAAGAGGTAATACTTGCAATCGTCTGTTCGCGCGTCCGTAATTCTATCCATAATTTGGCATTGGGCACAATCCCCATAGCCGAGATGGGTATGGTGAGGAATACCAGTCGCGAAACACCAGTCAGCAGGGGCTGCTTGAAGAACAGCGCTATGAGTGGGGCGCAGAAAAAGAGAATGACATACATCATGCACCCTGCTAAGATGTTAAACCAGGCTACGGCATTATAGTCGCGATGAGTAGGGGTCTTAAGGTTGGCTAAGGCTTGCGAGAATCCTGCAGCCTGAATACAGCCAGCCAAAGCGGTGAAGATAGTAAGCAAGGCCACCAGACCGTAGTCCTCGGTTGACAGTTTTCGTGCCAACACAATACCGAACACAAGATTCAGCACCTGTGTAGCCCCGTTGTTGACGGCCCCCCAGGCAATGCCTTTTGCAGTTTTCTCCTTTAAGTTCTCTGCCATATTCGCGTGCAAAATTACACCTTTTTGGAAGAAGTTCCAAATTTATTCACTAATTTTGACGTTGTCAAATGCGGACGTTCTCGAAAAAGCATAAATTATTATTCCAAAGTTTGGCGTTTTAAGATTAATGTTGTACTTTTGCACGCGATGATGAGAAAGATTGAAGACATACAAGAATTACGTCAGATTCAGATAGGAATACTGGATGATGTTCATCGTTTCTGCGAAGAACACGGTCTCCGCTATTTTCTCAGTAGTGGCACACTGATTGGCGCAGTTCGCCATAAAGGCTATATTCCTTGGGATGACGACATTGACATCTATATGCCTCGTAAGGACTATGAACAATTTTTGAAAACCTATCAAGACGTGAATGGTGTGTATCGAGCCATCAACCCCCAAACGGAATCACATTATTATTATACTTTCGCGAAGGTGGTTGATTCGCGTACGCGGATGGTTGAGAAAGAGACCGAGGGCTACGAGATAGGCGTCTATATGGATATCTTTCCTGTGGACTATGTTGTGGACAATGTACAAGAGCGTAAGCGTGTCTTTCGTCAGAAAAAATTACTTTACAAGATTCGACGCTGTAAAATATCGAACAGTAATCCCTTGCAGTCTCTCTTAGCCTATATCGTTTACAAATGTTGGCCTATGAGTGTCAAGCAGATAGAGCGCAAGATTCGTCAACTGATTGTGTTGACAGAACCAACAAACGTTGTGTGCAATATGACGGAGGCAGGTCCGACAATCAAGGGCTGTTTCTCCGCTGAGGATATTGTATCGTCAGTAGACATTGAGTTTGAGGGGAAAAAATATAAGACGATGGTTGGCTATAAGGATTACTTAGAGCGCACTTATGGCGACTATATGACCTTACCGCCTGTAGAACAGCGGGTGACACATCAGTTTGAGGCTTATTGGCTTTAAGCATTCATCACCTTCATCCCCCAGTTGAAAATCATGTCAATAGTGGGTGAAGGAATACCTTTCTCATGGGTTAAACGATGGACGATGGCTAAACCAAAAGGAAAGTCTTCAGTGAAATAACGGCTTTGAAAGTCAGGAACAAAACCTCTCTCTACTGCTTTCATGGGCGACTGGATACCTTTGAAAGCTTCGATACTGCGGAGTTTTTGTGCTAATGATTCAGCATCTGTACTCTCGTAATAGTTGAGGACGGTGGCGATACTCCCCTTGCGGATAGGCAGTGTTTCGAGTAAAGACTGCAGTTCGTTGTCCATGTTAATATATAACTGAGCCGCCTCTTTCGTCCATTCTTCATAGAATAGCGGTATGCCGTCGTAGACGATGCCTTCCTTCCAGTCTTTCCAAAGTGAGTATAGACGTGAGGGGTGCAACAAGGGATTGCTATTCGACAGACTAACTTCGTAATAACTATTTAATAGTTGGATAGGTGTCTGTAGCATATCAGCCAAGATATCACGCAGTAGCTCTGGGTGATCAGTATGTTCAACTGCCATGTTAAGGCAGTCCTTATAGCCCATCAGACGGGCACGATGACCATATTCAATAACGCGTGAGATGAACGGCACACGCTGAAAACCGAATAGAGTTTGCTCTTGGGAAAGAGTATCAAAGGCTTGAAAGAAAAAACCCGTACTACTGACCACACTGCCCACGGCGGCATCTGGACGCAGAAAATCCTTGATCTGCAAAAGAGTGTTGCGAATGGCGTAGCCGGGCAGACACAACAATATTATTTGTGCATCGGAAATAGCCTGACGAGCATCAGCAAACACGCCATTTAGTCTACCTATGTATGTCATCTTCTCTGGTGCTTCAATAGTCAACTCCCGACTCCAGTATTCAGGTTGGCGCGTCAACAGACACACCTCATGTTTGCCTTGTGCTGCCACAAAGCCTGCCACCACATGCCCTAAATTGCCACCTCCGCAAATGCAAATCTTCATTTCGATAGTTCTTTAAACCCCGCTATCAGGCGTGAATTGTCCTTATGGTCACGAACAGCAATACGCATGTACTGCTTTTCAGGGTCGAGACCAGATTTCTGACTACAATCCCTTGTTAGGATATTATGTTGTTTCAACATATAGATGACAATTTCACTGGCAGTGTATGGTGGTAATACCTCGCAAAGGAAATAGTTGGCTTGCGAAGGCATTACACGGAAGAAAGGTATCTGCTTAAGTCTCTCATAGAAGTCAGCACGCTCGACCACAAATTTCGCGCAGGCTCGTTGGTACTCCTTCTCATGCTTATTATAAATCTGCATGAAGAACTCTGCAAACGAATTAAGATTCCAGATGCTTACCTCCTTTTTAATGCGTGCGATGAGGTCCTTGTCAGCAGAGCAGAGGATACCCAAGCGGAGACCTGGCACACCATAGCTTTTTGAGATGCTCTTCATGATGGCCATGTGAGGATATGCCTCTAATATCTCGTCAGACAGCAATGAGTTTGTGGCATAATCCTCGCTAAAATCAACGAAAGATTCGTCAACAATCAGACGGATGCCTTTGTTCTCGCACCACTGCGCCAATCGCAGAATGTCGTTTTTGGGAATGAAGTTGCCAGAGGGATTATCTGGGTTGATAACCATCAGTTGTTGGATGTCCTTGTCACCAAAGAACGCTATAAGGTCATCTGTACTATAACGGTAGTCCTCATTCTGAGGAACAAAGGTAATTTGTGATTCCTTGTTGTAACGATTGGGATATTCTTCGAAGGTTGGACGAATGAAGCCCGTCTTACCTTGTGAATCCTCCATCAGAATTTTGATAAGTTCTGCAGCGCCGTTGCCAGGTACGATATAAGACTCGCTCACCCCAAAACATTTGCTGGCAATAAGTGAGTTCACCTTCATGCCTGAGGGATATTCTGTTAGAAGTGTATCGAAATTGGCACGGAGTTCATCCTTCATCCTGCGACTGGGGAAATAGGGATTCACCAAATAACAGTAATCCAGCATCTGCGGGAAGCGCCAGAAACCACCAAAGCGTCCATAATACTTACGCAACACATCCTTTTCGTCGGCAAACAAAGCTTCGGCGATATCCAAATCCTGCTTGTCATCTATCTCATACCATTTCTCTTGTCCTATGGGCATTGCCTTCATTTCGTGGTTGTTCAATAACGAGATGATTCGCAGCACATTCTCATAATACTCATTGTTTCCTACCGCCTTGGTATAAGCATCGAGGAATGGTACATACTTGCTTTGTGAAAAGTTGCGACTTAACTTGTAGACGTTGACAGTCTTATAATAAGACTCTACATCGTTATAATCAAAAGCGTCTTTCGAGATAAAGTTCACAATATTTTGTTCATCGTCTATGCGTACCATCGTGCCGTCCATCCAGGTCTCATATTTGGCAACAAGAGCAAGATTCGGATAGGGATTATCCACAATCATTGGTATCATACGATCACTGAAGATAAGGTCGCTCTCAATGAGCAGTGTGTCATCTTCTTGTAACTTATCCTTGACTATGGACAGAGAATAGATGTTGTTGGTTTTGTCAAAGACGGGATTCTCGGCAAAGTCAATGTTTATTTGCCCATCATATCGGTTACCAATATAATCTCGCAATTCTTTACCTTTATAGCCTACCACTATGATGACGCGTTGCAAGTGTAGCTTGGCCAATTGTCCCAAAAGTCGGTCAATAAGCCTTACTCCATTTACGGGAACCATACATTTGGTGTTATTCCGCGTATATTCACCAAGTCTGCGGCCCATTCCTGCCGCCAAAATGATAGCTTGCATGTTATTTGTTTTGATTATTATTTACAGACCTACGTTTTTCCCCCTTTTCCATTACAGATTATTGTTGAAGGTATTTTTTTGTGTGCAAAGATAGTCATTTTTATTATATTGACAAAGGAATAATCGAGGAAATGTATACGATGATTTATATTGATATAGGTGGTTCTTCTGAATTTTAGTTGAACATTTGTAAATAATTCAGATGGGAATCAGTAATAAACATTGACTTCCGGAAAAGTCAATAATCGAGCCAGAATCCCTTCTAGCTCGAGCCGACTCCCTATTAGCTCTAACCATATTGAAGTTGAAAAAACACTCAAAGGTCTGATATGTCCTCTACGGAAAGACCTGTCATCTGGGCAATATCGACATCGGTAAAGCCTTTACGCTTCATCTTCTGAGCAACTTCTATCATCCCTTCTGCTCGGCCTTCTGCTCGGCCTTCTGCTCGGCCTTCTGCACGGCCTTCTGCACGGCCTTCTGCTCGGCCCTCCGCACGACCTTCATTTCGCCCCTCATCACGGGCGGTAGTCATGGTGTTGCGAAGAATAGCGCGATCCATAAGATAACGGTCGTATGCAACCTGGTCGTCACGACTCATTTTCATGATACGCAACTTCTCACGTGCCTGCTGTAGACCAGGAGCATTGGCATCAGCAGGTATGTCGCTTGTTGAAAGAAAATAGAGCCACTGGTCGAGTGGTATGCGCGACCACCGGTCGAAATCGTTCACCTTAAGGATGATGTACTCGGGGAACAAACTGCTGACCTCTGTGGTATTGAACTTCTGACGCATATAAGGAGATAACTTCAACACATCGTTGTTGTGAATACCACGGAACTCGGTTTTGCCTACATAGACAACGTCCTCACCTTGTCCGAGGTCAAAATAGACGATGTTTATGGAGTACACCTTCTTGACATGCTCGTAGTTCTCACCGCTATTAACATATTCCGTCACAAGTTTGGAAGCACCAAACAGCATACGCTGGAAATATGCGAACTCTGGCTCGCCCTGTACCTCGATTAGCAACAGTTCGCCGTCAGTGTCCTCTGCCAGTAAATCAACACGATTGTACTTGGCCTCGTCACGGTCCTTGTTTCCCTCGCTTTCCAGAAGTTTCTTTATTGTTATCTCCCGGCCAAGTATGGTAGTAAGAAAACCTTCTAACACGTCAAAATTGGCCTTGTCACGAAGCAGACGCTTCAAGGCCCAGTCAAAACTAATATATGTACGCTCTCTCATGACCATAGCATTTTTTTAATTACTTATGACCTCCAACGCTTTCTGCACAACGGGGTTCTCCTCGTTGAAGACGGAGAAGTACTCGCTCATGTCCCAGAGGTCGCGGGCGATGAGGGCTTTCAGTTGCAGACGCAGATAGGGTAGGGTGCGCTGTAGCTCGGCATCATCCTTGGGTTCCACTTTCTGCTTCTTGCCCTCGGCCAGGATATCGTCGACCAGTGACTGGGGAACCTCGAAGTCTTGTTTGAACTTGCTGAAGTCAGGGTATTTCTTCTTCAACTCTTTGCGGTGGTTGTCGACATAGCGTAGGTTCTGCTGGATAATGACACTCTTGGCCGCCAGCTGGCGGTGGAAGGGGGTGTAGCGGGTGGTGTCTAAGGGTACGAAGTGGTCGGGCATGATGCCACCACCACCATAGACGGTACGCTGGCGATGCAGCGTCTGGAACTTCAGCGAGTCGGCAAAGTGGATGCTGTCCTGATTGGTCAACTCTCCCTTCTTCAAGCGGTTGTAGACGTCCATGGCGTAGTCCTTCTGATTACCTTTTTCATAGGGCTTCTGGATGCAGCGCCCTGATGGGGTATAGTAATGAGCGATGGTGAGGCGAATCATCGAACCGTCGGGCAGGTCGATGGGGCGTTGGACAAGTCCCTTGCCAAAAGAACGACGGCCAACGACGTAGCCACGGTCCTGATCCTGAACAGCACCTGTCACAATCTCAGCTGCCGATGCAGTGTATTCATCAATGAGCACCACAATCTTTCCCTTCATGAACTTTCCTTCGCCATGAGCCCGATATTCCTGGCGAGGTACTCGGCGTCCCTCGGTATAGACAATCATTTCGTCCTTGGCCAGCAGCTCATCGGCAATGTTGACAGCCGCCTGCAGGTAGCCGCCGCCATTCTCTTGCAGGTCGAGCACAAGGCTCTCCATGCCTTCAACTTTCAGCTTTTGCAAGGCTTCACAGAACTCTTGATGGGTAGTAGCTCCGAAATTACCTATCCGTATGTAGCCAACGGCGGGGCGTATCATGTAGGCAGCATCAATGGACTTGACGGGAATCTTGTCTCGGACAACGGTAAATGTGAGTTGGTCTTTGATGCCTGTACGGACGATTCCCAGTTTGACTTTTGTCCCCTTGGGGCCACGTAGTCGGCGCATGATTTCCTCCTTCGACATCTTAACACCGGCAATAGCGCTGTCGTTGACAGAGATGATGCGGTCGCCAGCAATGATGCCCACCTTCTCTGACGGGCCGTTGGTGACGGGCTGAATAACCATCAGCGTGTCGTCAATCATATTGAACTGTACGCCGATGCCCTCGAAGTTGCCGTTCAGAGGTTCGTTCATCTGCTTTACTTCCTTGGCATTAGAGTACTGTGAGTGGGGGTCGAGTTTCTCCAGCATGCCGCGGATGGCGTCCTCCACGAGCTTGGCTTCGTCGACGGAGTCAACATAGAGATTAGTGGTGGCAATCTCAGCAATCTGTAACTTACGCAAAGGCGAATCCTCGCCCATGTTGATTCTCATCTGGGCGTTTCCACTTAGGGTGAGCAACGACAGGATCGTTGCATATAAGAAATGTCTATTCATATTGGTCTTCTTCTGGTCTGTCTTCCTCGATGACGAGGTTGTCGATGATGAAGTTCTGGCGTTCCATCGTGTTCTTTCCCATATAATATTCCAAAAGTTTCTGCACTTGGTCAGTCTTGTGCAGTGTCACCTGCTCCAGACGGATGTCTGGACCAATGAAGCCCGCGAACTCCTCAGGACTGATTTCTCCAAGACCCTTGAATCGGGTAATCTCCGGATCGGGTCCCAGGTCGTTGATGGCCTGTAGGCGTTCCTCCTCGCTGTAGCAGTAACGGACGATATAGTCAGACTTCTTTTGTTGAGTATTGAGTTTTGAGTGTTTGGTGTCTTCGTCGGCAACAATTTGCTTTTTCTTGATTTTCGCACGTTTATTCCTAACGCGGAACAGTGGTGTCTGCAATACGTAGACGTGCCCCTTCTTGATTAGTTCCGGGAAGAACTGCAGGAAGAAGGTGATGATGAGAAGGCGGATATGCATACCGTCTACATCGGCATCGGTGGCTACTATCACCTTATTATATCTAAGGGTGTCCAACCCCTCTTCTATATCAAGAGCGGCCTGCAGCAGATTGAACTCCTCGTTTTCGTATACAACCTTCTTGGTCAGCCCATACGTGTTTAAGGGTTTTCCCCTTAAAGAAAAAACCGCCTGTGTGTTGACGTCGCGGCTCTTGGTGATACTTCCGCTGGCCGAGTCACCCTCGGTAATGAAGATGCACGATTCTTCCTTGCGGTCGTCCTTGGCGTCGCTGAAGTGTATGCGGCAGTCGCGCAGTTTGCGGTTATGCAGATTGGCTTTCTTGGCCCTTTCACGAGCCAGTTTGGTGACGCCAGCAATGGCCTTGCGGTCGCGTTCGCTCTCCTTGATCTTGTTTTCCAGCACCTCAGCCACGTCGCTGTGGATGTGCAGGTAGTTGTCCACCAACTGTTTGATGAAGTCGCCCACGTACTTATTGATCGTCTCGCCGCCGGGCCCCATCAGCGTAGAACCCAACTTGATTTTAGTCTGACTCTCGAAGACCGGCTCCTCCACGTTGATGGCTATGGCAGCCACGATGCCCGTACGGATGTCTCCATACTCGTACTTGCCAAAGAACTCCTTGATGGTGCGTGCTATATGCTCTTTGAAGGCGCTCTGGTGGGTTCCGCCCTGAGTCGTGTGCTGGCCGTTGACAAACGAGTAGTATTCCTCGCCGTATTGATTGGCATGGGTAAAGGCAATCTCAATGTCGTCGCCCTGCAGGTGGATGATGGGGTAGAGGGCTTCTGTTGTCATGCGGTCTTTCAGCAGGTCCTCCAGTCCATGACGGCTCAGTATGCGCCGTCCGTTGTACATGATGGCCAGTCCTGTATTCAGGTAGGTATAGTTGCGCAGCATGTTCTCCACGATGTCGTCGTGGAACAGATAGTCCTTGAATAGATTCGGGTCGTTGTCAGGCTCGAAGAAAATGTATGTTCCGTTCTCGTCCTGAGTGTCCTCGGTCACGTCGCTGATGAGTTTTCCCCGTTCGAACACCGCCTTGCGCACCTTGCCGTCACGATAGCTGCATACCTCGAAGTGGGTGCTCAGCGCGTTGACAGCCTTCACGCCGACACCGTTCAGACCGATAGACTTCTTGAATGCCTTTGAGTCGTACTTGCCGCCTGTGTTCAGTACGGATACGGCTTCTATCATCTTTCCCTGCGGGATGCCTCGGCCATAGTCGCGGACAGAGACACGCAGTCCTTCCTCAACCGTTATCTCTATGCGGTCGCCAGCTTTCATCTTGAACTCGTCTATAGAGTTGTCTATCACTTCTTTCAGCAGTACGTATATGCCGTCTTCGGGCAGCGAACCGTCGCCCAGTCGGCCGATGTACATGCCAGGTCGCAGACGTATATGCTCCGTACCGGTCAGCGTGCGGATGTTGTCGTCGCCGTAGTCTGGGGTGTCAGGGACTACTGGGGCGTCTGGGAATATTTGGGTCTTATCGTCGTTCATAGTTCCTTTTTGTAGCAACGTCTGCGCTTGTGCTGTTCACTCTCCAAGTACGCCCACTGGCTCTGTACTTTGTTGTTGGTCTCCATCTCAACGTGGGTCTCGCCCCATTTGAAACCATACTTCTGGTAGATGGGGATGAGATGGTAGAACAGAAGGGCATTGGCTCCCTTGGCACGGTATTCAGGCAATATGCCGATGAGCAGGCAGTCCACCACATCGGTCTTCTTGAAGTAGAGTGCCTTCATGATGTGCCACCAGCCGAAAGGCAGCAGACGCCCCTTGCGGCATTTCTGCAGGGCGCGAGTCAGCGATGGGATGGTGATACCCACGCCGACGACATCGTGCCCTGGCGTGTTCCAGTCCTCTACTAAGCAGAGCATATCCATGGAGAAATACTTGAAATACTCATGCACATAGGCATCCATCTGCTTTGGTGTCATCTCCGAGTAGCCGTATAGGTGGCCAAAGGTCTTGTTGACAACCTCCAACACCTTACGGCCATATTGCTCTGGACCAAAGACCTGGCTACGCTTCAGGTTGGGTACATGCAGATTGTAGCGCTGCATGGTCATTTCGGCCACTCGTTTGAACTTCTCAGGCATGCCCTCTTTGGGTACCCAGAGTTTCCACTCCACGTAGTCATTATCTTTCACGTAGCCCTCCATCTGCTCCATCAGTTCAAAATAGTAGTGGTAGTTATAGCCAGTTGCCATGGTGCCCAGTTCCTCGTGGCCATAGTACAGCATTCCCTCAGGGTCCATGTCAGTAAATCCCAAGGGACCGATGATATCCTTCATGCCATGCTGACGGCCATACTCCTCGACGGTCTCTAACAGAGCCTTGAGCACATCCATGTCATTGATGATGTCAAGCCATCCGAAACGTACGGACTTACAATTCCACTGCTCGTTATAGCGGTGGTTGATGATGGCGGCCACGCGTCCTACCAGGCGTCCCTCCTTATAGGCCAGATAGTATTCGGCCTCACAGAATTCGAAGGCAGGGTTCTTGTCCTTGCTGAATGTGTTCAGTTCATCGACATACAAGTTGGGGGCATCGTATTCGCAGCCCTTGTAAAGTTCGTAGTGCAACTCAATGAAAGCCTTCAAATCCTTCTTGGTTTCTACCCTTTTAATTGTTACTGATGCCATATTTTTTATAGTCCTTTTTTCCTATTTTATAAAATATGTGGCAAAGATACGCTTATTTTTTCAAAAAAGGAAAGAAAAATTTGGTTTTTTCAATAAGTTAAATTACTTTTGCAGAGTGAATGTGTGTATAGATACTAAAAATATAAATAATTAATTGCAATTAAGTATGAAAAAAGTATTACTCCTTGCAGCTGCTGCGCTGCTCGTGTCAAGCGCCGTGATGGCTCAAGACGACTGTACGAAAGGTCCCAAGCTCAAGTCTTGGAACTTTGTGGAAGTTCAAGGCGGTATGGAGTGGACGGCAACTAATGCTAAAATTGACAAGTTGCTCTCACCCATCGGCGCCATCTCTCTGGGTCGCTACTTTACTCCTGTGGTAGGTGCTCGCCTTCATGCCTCTGGTCTTCAGGCTAAGGGCCGTTTTGAGAGTCTCGACAAGGACTATAAGTGGAACTTCATCACTGCTGACGCCGACTTGCTGCTGAACCTCTCCAACCTGTTCAGCTGCTGCAACTACAGCCATCCGGTGAACGTGATTCTCGTCGGAGGTATCGGCCTTGCCAATGCCTGGAAGAATGACGATATGATAGAGATTGCTCAGACTAACCCCAACTTGGCACCTCTGGCTTGGACTTCAGACAATCGCCTGAGCCATAACCTGCGTGCCGGCCTGCGTTTTGAGACGAATGTCACCAAGCCGCTAGGCCTGTCACTGGAGTTTGATGCCAACAGCATGGACGACCGCTTCAATAGCAAGACCAACGATGCTGACGACTGGATGATCAGCGGTATGATAGGTCTCAGCTATCGTTTTGGCTATTCGAAGACCAAGCCTCGTCAGGTGGTTCGCCAGATAGAGGAGGAAATCTGGGTTGACGTTCCCGATACGATTATTGTCAAAGAGAAGCGTCCCATCGTTAAGGATGAGCAGAAGAAGATCGAAGAGGTTATCTTCTTCCAGATCCGCGAGAGTGATACGAATGCCGCTCAGGGAACTGATAAGGCCATCAAGGATGTTGCTGACCTGATGAAGACCTCTGAGGATGCTAAGTTCACCGTTACAGGTTATGCTGACAAGGGTACCGGTAATTACAAGCTGAACCAGATGTACGCCAAGCGTCGTGCTGACGATGTGACAGCCAAGCTCATCAATGAGCATGGTCTTGATCCTTCTCGCCTGACTACCGACTCTAAGGGTGACATCGTTCAGCCGTTCGAGGAGAACGACAAGAACCGTTGCGTTATCATTACTGGTGAGGGTACCTTCAAGGTGACTAACTATGAAGAGTACGACGTTCAGAAGGTAACTACCAAGAAGGTGAAGAAACTCGTATCCCGCGAAGTGGTAGAGGAGGTCTACTAAACAACCTTACGACAGAAAATGAGAACCCTGTCGTCTGAAGCGAGGGTGGTAGCAAACAAGTAGGTGCTGCCACCCTCGCTTAATTTTAGGCGTCGGCGAAGTTCGGCCACTGTCAGGGGGAAGTTCCTGGTGGTGATATTGGCCTGACTGATGCCTTGCAGGTGCTGCTTCAGTTCACGCTTGTTCATCGTCGTGATGGCGTCAATTAGGAACTCACGGCCAGGAAAACCTTCAACCCTTTCTCCTGATACGAACAGATGGCTGTTCTGTGCTATCTGGCTGATTCCGAAACGCTGTGCGACTTCAGCGAAGCAGCCCGCCTTCATGATGGAGGCATTGGGCTCGTAGAGGTATTGGGGGGCTTGGAGTGTGGAGGAAGGAGTGTGGAGAGAGGTCTGTGGAGTGAACTCGAAATGCTGTTCCCCCTCGCCAGTCAGATTCACGCAATGTATGGTGTAATCTCCATTCGCTTGGCTCCCGACATCACTCAATACCAAGAGCAGCTCCTTACATTCGTTCCCAACGGAAACGAGATGAACTCCCTGTACATAGGATTCTCCCAGGTCGCTGATGGCTTTCCGCCAATCAAGCATAGGCGACAGCTTGATGATGACCTGGTCGGCTTTCTCCATCAGCAGTTGCTTGAGCGCAATGACGTCTGGGGTGCAGTCGCTGATGCTATAGGTTCGCCCACCGTGGCTGTCTCGCCGGGCAGGGTCTATGTAGACGACGACAGCATGGCTCATCGTCTGTAAGTAATCGGTACTGTCGGCGCAGACTACTTCAGCCTGAACTAATCCTAATACCTCGAAGTTCTGTCGGGCAATCTCACACAAGTTCGCTTGCCGCTCCACATAGACTGCATGTGAGAAACCTTGCGCCATGAATGAGAAGTCAACGCCAAAGCCTCCCGTCAGGTCGACTATCTGTTGGCCACGTCCGGCCAGCTTGGCCTTATAGCGTGCTGTCTGTTCGCTGGAGCATTGTTCCATCGATAAGTGGGGCGGATACACGATGCCTGCGGTGGCAGCCCATGTCGGCAGTTTGCGTCGTGCCGCTTGTTGTCCCGCTATCTGTTCGAGGGCAAACGTCAAGTCCACGTCGGGGTCTTTTGTTCCCCGGAGTGCCAGCTGCCGTACATCGCCGTCGGCATGTTCGTTGATAAAGTCGGTGGTTGTCTGGTTCATACGACTATCCCAGGGTGGTATTCTCAACCTCAACGGGCTCGTGAAGGAAAATCTGGGCGTGTTCGCGGAACTTCTCTGGGTTCTCGGTGGTCAGGTAGCGGACGGAGTGCCCCTTTGAGCACATCTGCTCGATGGAGGTGTTGCGTTTGAAATAACTGCTCAGGCTGTCAGCCACATATTCGCCTTGGGGCACACAGCGTACGCCGTGGGGCAGGTACTTCAGGATTTTGGGCATGAGTAGCGGATAATGGGTACAACCAAGGATGAGGGTGTCAATCTTAGGGTCAAGGTGCATAATCTGGTCGATGCGCTTCTTGACAAAATAGTCGGCACCAGGGGAGTCGGCCTCGTTGTACTCTACAAGGGGTACCCAGAAGGGACAGGCGACGCCTGAAACTTGGATGTCGGGGTATAGTTTCTGGATCTCCAAGTTGTAGCTTTCGCTCTTAATGGTACCTTCGGTGGCCAGTACGCCAACATGGCGACTCTTTGTGAGCGATCCGATAACCTCGGCCGTGGGGCGGATGACGCCAAGCACACGGCGCTTGGGGTCCCATTGTGGCAAGTCATTCTGCTGAATGGAACGTAACGCCTTTGCCGAGGCCGTATTACAACCTAAGATAACCAAGTGACAACCTAATTCGAAGAGTTTCTGTACGGCTTGGCGCGTAAACTCATAGACCACGTCAAACGAGCGTGGTCCGTAAGGGGCACGGGCGTTATCGCCCAGATACAGATAATCGTATTCGGGAAGCAGCTGGCGGATGCCGTGCAGGATGGTGAGACCGCCATAGCCGCTGTCGAAGATGCCGATAGGGCCTGGTTTAGTTGATAACACTCCTGACGGTATTCTGTTCGATGAGCGTCTGCTTAACCTGCTGATTGATGTCTACACCCAGCGCCGGATGAATGAAAGGTACGGCGTTCTGGTCAGTATTCAGGATGAATGCGTAGCCATTCTCAATGGCAATCTTGGTCAGAGCTGAAGTGAGCAGTTCCTTCAGCGGGTCGAACAGCTTGGCTTCAGCAATGGCAAGCTGTTCGCGAATGTCTTTCTTGAACGCGATGTTGCGCTCCATCATCTCCTTTAGTTCCGTCTGGCGCTTGCGGAGGATGGTTTCAGGGAAGTCGCGCTGGCCTTCAAGAAATTCTTCATACTTCAGGTTGAACTCGTCTTCCGCCCGTTTCTGCTCAGCCTCGTACTTGGCACGAAGGTTGTCCAGCGACTGCCGGGCCAACTCATAGCCAGGCACCGCCTTCAGCGCCTCATCGTAACTGAGGTAGGCAAACCTGATGACTTTGGTATTAACCACCCGTGCCGAGTCTTGTGCGGAAACCGACAACGAAACAAGTGCAACAAGAAGTATGAAGAGTCTTTTCATTGACTATTTGAAAATTTACTTTACGAGACAATTTACTTCAGGCCGAGCTTCTGCTTCACCTGTGCTGTAACATCGGTAGACAGCGTCGTGCTGATATAGGGGATACCGGCACCCATCTCCATGATGTAGACATAGCCGCCAGCCTGGCCAACAGCCTTGATGGCATCAATCACCTTGGTGGTGATAGCCTGCATCTTCTCCTGCTGAGCTTTGGCCAGAGCCTGCTGGTTGTCCTGGAAACTCTGCTGAATCTTCTGGTACATATCCTGCAGTTCCTGCTGACGACGCTGCTTGATGTTGTCGGGCAGGGTGGCCTGTTCCTTCTCGAAGGCTTCACCCTTCTTCTGGAGTTCGTCCTGCATCGACTTCAAGTCGGCCTCATATTGTGCGGTGAGAGCCTCAATCTCAGTCTTTGCCTTAGTGTATTCGGGCATGACCTGAATGATTTCCTGTGAATTCACATGGCCGAACTTGGCCTGTGCGTTAGCGGTGGTGAAACCGCAGATAGCGCAGATAGCGCAGATGATAAACTTTTTCATTTTTGTTTTTTGTTTTTATTTGCCCCCTAAGTTAGGGGGTTGGGGGTCTGAACGACCGCCCGGTTAATATTTTCGTTAATTGTCTTTCCCTGGAGCCTTGTTCAGACCCCCAACCCCCTAACTTAGGGGGCTAATATCTAATAGCTGTACCCGAGCTTGGCCAATACTTCGTTTGAGATGTCAATCTTGGGCGAACCGAAGATGATGCCTGTGTCGCTGGCTCGGTCAAGTACTAACTGGTAGCCGCGCAGTTCGGCAATGTCCTTCACCGCATTGTAGACTTCGTCCTGGATAGGCGTCATTAGCGAGGTGCGCTTCTTGAAGAGCTCGCCCTCGGGTCCGAAGTACTTACGCTTCAACTCCGAAGCCTGTTTCTCCTTTTCCATGATGGCGTCTTGCTTGGCCTTTTTCTGTTCGGCTGAGAGGAACACTACCTCGTTCTGATAGTTCTTATACAGGGTTTGAGCCTCTGTTGTCAGTGCGTCGACCTCAGCCTGCCACTTCTTCGACACTTGGTTCAACTGTTCGTTGGCACGCTCATAGGCCGGAATGTTCTTCAGGATATATTCCATATCCACCAATGCAAATTTTTGCGCCCTTGCAGGGCTAACGAATAGTGAGCAGAGAATAGTGAATAGTGCAACGACCATCATCCACCTCTTGTTCATTATTGTCTTCTTTCCTGTTTTCATTGTTTCTATATTTTTAGTTAATCACTTTTCACTCTTCACTTTTCACTTCTCACTTCTCACTCTTCACTTCTCACTTCTCACTTCTCACTCTTCACTAGGGCAAAGCCCGCTTAGAACTCCTGTCCCAGTATAAAGTGGAATTGTCCGCCACCCTTTTTCCATCCGCCACTGGTATAGACCTTGTCGAAGCCGTAGGCCCAGTCAATACCCATCAGACCAACCATCGGCAGGAAGATGCGCACACCGACACCAGCGGACTTCTTCAGGTTGAAGGGGTTGAACTTCTTGATATCAGCCCAGGCATTACCGCCCTCAAGGAACGTAAGACCGTAGATGGTAGTGTTGCCCAGCATGAAGGGATAGCGCAATTCGAGGGTGAAACGGTCGTAGCCATAGGCGTTGTTCGAGGTGCGGCGACCAGTAGACTCGGTATAGGCCGACGAGGTTGAAATAGAACCGTTGTCGTAACCACGCATACCGATGGTCTCCTCAGCATAGCCGTAAGAGTAGCCGCTCATACCGTCACCACCGACATAGAACGTCTCGAACGGAGACTTCTTGTCTTTGTTGAACGAGCCTAAGAGTCCCATCTCTACACGGGTCATCAGCACGAAGCACTTCTGGCTGTTGGTCAGAGCGGTATAGGTGCGTGACTTGAACTTCCACTTATGATACTCAATCCAGCGGTACATGTCCTGCAGTTCGTTCTCATAGGTGGCCGAGTTGGGGTCGAGTGCGAGGTGGGCGTAGTCCTTACCGTCGAACAGCGACCAGGGTGGGGTGACGGCCAGCGAGACCATGAACTCAGAACCGCGGCGGGGGAACAGCTGGTTGTCCGTCGACGTACGTGACAGTGTCAGGCCTAAATTCAGGTTGTTACAGTTACCGTTGGCAATATAGAAGTAGCTCCAGTCGCGCAGCATGTAGCGGGTATAACCGACACTTGCCATGAACTGGAAGTAGTCGTCCGGCCAGCGCAGGCGCTTACCCCAGCCAATGCTGGCACCGAACATGCGGATATTCTTGTCGTCATCGAGCATCGACTCGTAGTTGTAGTACGAGTTGTTCAGCATTCCGTAGCCGTAGCCATAGCTCAGGCTGTTATAGAGCGCATTGTTGCGATAGTAGCTGGAGATATCAGACTGCTTGGAGTAGAACAGGCTGACGCTGAACGAGTTGGGACGCTTATTGCCGAACCAGTTGGTGGAGTAGCTGGTTGACAGCGAGCTGTAGTACGAACCATTGGTCTGGAAGTTGATGCCCAGCTGCTCACCGTCGCCGATGGGCATCAGTCCGCGGTGCATCTTGTTCTTTCCTATCAGGTTGCGCATGGAGAAGTTGTTCAGTTTCAGTCCGATACGTCCGATGACACCCGTTTGTCCCCAACCTAATGAGAACTCAATCTGGTCGTTCGACTTCTGCTGCAGGTTCCAGTTGATGTCCACAGTGCCGTCATCGTAGTTAGGCTTGATGTCGGGATTCACGCTCTCAGGGTCGAAGTGTCCCATTGAGGCAATATCACGTGCTGAGCGCTGTAGTGCTTCTTTCGAAAAAAGGTCGCCCGGCTTGGTACGCAGTTCGCGGCGCACCACCTCCTCGTAGAGTCGGTCGTTACCGTAGATACGTACGTGGTTCAGGTGAGCCTGGGTGCCTTCGAAGATGCGCATCTCCACATCAATAGAGTCGCCGACGATGTTTACTTCCGTCGGTTGCAACTGGTAGAACAGGTAACCGTTGTTCCAGTAGTAGTTGCCCACGGCATCCTCGTCCTCAGTCAGGCGCTTGTTCATCAGCCGCTGGTTGTAGACGTCACCCTTCTGCATGCCAAGCAGTTCGTTCAGTTTGTCAGTCGGTAGAACGGTATTACCCACCCAAGTGACATTGCGCAGGTAGTACTTCTGGCCTTCCTCTACCGTCAGACCTATGCTGACATGCTTGTCGTCAACAGTCCACACAGAGTCCTCCAGAATGGTCATGTCCCTGTATCCCAGTTCGTTATATTTGTCAACCAAGGCCTCTTTGGCCTCCTTGTAACGCTCATCTGTAAACTTCTTTCCCTTGAAGATGTTGGCCAGCTTGCCGGCTTCGTGAATCTTGCCGAAGGCTCCTTTTCCGAAGAGCGAACCCTTGATTTTCGAGTCGGCCAGGTTGTCATTGCCTGTGAAATGAATCTTGCGCACCTTCATCTTGGCCTTTTTGTCGATGTTGACGTCCAGTATCACCTGGTTCTTGTTCGTCACGTCGTCGCGCTGCATGATTTCAATCTCAGCATTCTTGTAACCCTTGTCGTCGAAGTATTTCTTGGCCAGGATTTTAGCGCGGTCAATCATGTTCGGCGTAATCTGCGAGCCTTTCATAATGCCGAGCTTGGCCTCCATGTCCTCGCGCTCTGACTTCTTCAGACCGTTGTAGTTGATGGCGCTGACACGGGGACGCAGGGAGAGGTGTATGCACAGATAGATTTTTGAGCCTACCAGCGAGTCGGCTGTTATTTGTACCCGTGAGAAGAGACCGTGACGCCAGTAGCGCTTTACTGCCTCGGTTATCTGTGAACCGGGAATCTCAATCTCCTGTCCCACCGACAGTCCCGACAGGCTTGTCAGCACGTAGTCCTCGTAGCCCTCGATGCCCTCAACGGCCAGACCGCCAATCTCACAGGTTCTCGGCGTTCCGGCATACGAGATGTCGGGGTTCACAATCTTATCCTGCGCTACGCTGGTTAATAGTGAACAATGAATGGCGAATAGTAGTATTACCATTCTCACCGTCACGTTCACGTATAAATACCTTATAATTTTATATAGCATTTTGTAAATGATTCACTTTTCACTCTTCACTTCTCACTCTCCACTTGTTCCTCTGTCTTTCCGAAACGGCGCTGGCGGCTCTGGTAACTGGCAATGGCCTCGTGCAGGCAAGCCTCGTCGAAGTCGGGCCAGTAGGTGTCGCAGAAGTACAGCTCCGAATAGGCAATCTGCCAGAGCAGGTAGTTCGAGATGCGCAGTTCGCCGCCGGTACGTATCAGCAGGTCGGGGTCGGGCATGAAGTTGGTCTGCAGGTGCTGGCTGATGAACTCCTCGGTGATGTCCTCGGCCTGGATGCCGCCCGTCACCATTTGGCGCACGGCATTAGTAATCTCCCAGCGGCTTGAATAGCTCAGGGCCACTACCATCGTCATGGTGTCGTTCTGGGCGGTGTGCTCTTCCGTCTCGCGCAGCTTCTGCCTGACGGCATCGGGCAGTCGGTCTATATCGCCAATCACCCGGAAGCGCACGTTGTTCTTCATGAAGATCTCGTCCTCAAGCGATGTCAGCACCAGTCCCATCAAGGCCGAAATCTCGTCGGCAGGGCGGTTCCAGTTTTCAGTAGAGAAGGTATATAAAGTCAGATACTTCACGCCCAGCCGGGTACACTCCGACGTGATGCGGCGGACTGTGTCCACACCGGCCTGATGTCCGAAGCTGCGGTCCTTGCCGCGCTCCGTGGCCCATCGCCCGTTGCCGTCCATGATGATGGCAATGTGTTCCGGGATGCGTGCCATATCCAGTTCTTGCTTAATCTCTGTCATTATTACACGTTTTACATTTTTCCCATATATCGTATGTCAGCGAAACCAGCAGCATGCTGTAGCAGTCTGTGTTCTTGAACGTTCCGCTGCTCTTGATGCCGATGGGGTCGGTCACTCCGTCCAGCTTGTCGCTGCCCGTGAAGTGGATGCGCCACTCGGCCGTCAGGTTCAGTCTTTTACCTATCTTATATTTCACGCCGGCTCCAACCGGGATGTTCATGGCGGCGGCTCCACCGCCCGGGGCGTTTGCGTACGATACTCCCAGACCGAAGGCGATGAAGGGAGCCAACGGTTTGGCACCGTGGTACTCACGTCCCGTCCCGTAGGGCCAGAAGTTATACTCAAAGCGCACACCGCCGTCTATCAGCCCGTGGTTGAACGACTGGGGCAGCAGCTCCTCGTCGGGATGCCATGTCTCCGCACCTTCAATCGACCCCTTCAGCTTGCCGTAGCCGAGGCTGAAGGCCCATGCGATATGCGGATTGGGCCGGTATTTGGCCACAGCGCTCACCATCGGCTGCAAGTCCTTCAACAGGTTGCCGTTGTAGTCGCCCAGATAGTTCACGTAGCCTGCACCTCCACCTATCTCCATCTTGTATTCCGGGTCATCCTGTGCCTTCATTCCGAGGGCACAGACCAACAGGAACATACAGGTCAGGCAGCGTCTCATCGTCTTCACTCGTCACTCCGTCAGTTTACCGTGCCACACCGTGCCCGTCTCGTCTGTCAGCCAGACACCGTCCTGACCGTCAGCGGCGGCAGCAGCCACCTTCCCGACCGGACATGTCAGCCGGCTGTCAGTCTTCCATGTGATGCCCTGATCGCGGCTTTGGCGTATGGTGCCGTTAGTGTCAATGGCCAGCACGCTGCTTCCTTCAAAAGGAACCAGCCAATAGCGGGTGCCTTTGGGTAGGTAGTATTTGTTCTCAGAGTCCAGTGGCATGTACACCCACTTCGAGGGCAGGTCGCCGTCAGTAAGCCTGCGCCAAACGACGGCCGACTTCGATATCAGGTCGTTGTCGCCCACCAGTAGTTCGTAGTTCATGCCATTTGCCAGTTTCCAGGAGGTATAGCTGACGTTGGTGGTGGGCAGCAGGTCGGTATCCGTGTCAAACACGTCCGTATCCTGTCTCGTCCACTCATTGTCAGCCGTCACGGGTGTCTCGTCACCCTCGTCCATCTTAGTCCACACCAGTATCCCCGGCTCCTGACTGCGTACGCTCAGGCTGACCGTGTAGTCGCGACTGCCCGATCCGTCAGTAGCAAAGACGCGGAATACGCGGGGTGAGGTGAAGTCAATGGAGTCAGTTCCTGAATTGAAGTACATCAGCGAGTCACTTATCATCGACTTCACGAGGATGATGCCATTGTTCTTGCTCGTCACGTTGCAGATGATATGGGCCAAGTCGGTGCCCATGGGCAGCGAGTCAACATTGCTGATGCGGTGGTTAATCTGGTCAATGTTCATCTTGTATGCCGAGGCAACATAGGTCGTCTTGTAGACAGAGTCCTTACCTGTAGAAGAGGTCGTGTGCAGATATCTGTTGAGCGTACCCAAGGTGAAAGTCATGATTGACATGTCATCGTAGGTCACCACGTCGTCGTCGTCCGACTTCAGGCATGAAGTCAGCAACAAACCGGCCGCGAGCAGCCCGCAGAACGTACGAAAAATACTTCTCATCGAATATTCAATTTCAAATTCGGGTGCAAATTTACTCACATTTCCTCAAATAACGCGCACTTTCGCCCTTTTATTCTACAAATTATAGGATAAAATACGTGTTTTTAAGTTTGTTTTAGGTTTTTCGAAGCAAAAAAGAAGTGCGGTATGAATCACTCACCCCGCACTCCTCTTCAACGGATATTGGTCTTTGTAAGCGTAAAAACGCTCAACACTGTCGATACAGCCACAGAGACCAACGTCACTGTTGTTTGAAAATCTAATAACATAATCTTTACCTTAAATACTTACCTAATGAATATCGACGCAATCATCACGATTGCTGCTGCAAAGGTACGAAGAATGAAAGATGCAATCAGCAAGAAGGGAATAGTTTTTGCAGGAAAGTAGCCTCTTTTTGACTTACATCAAAAGAAGGTCTCCACCAGAATCCGGGTAATGGTTCCGTCGGCCGAGCAGAAGTAGGTACGCGGGATAATGGACGTCGCGAAGAGGTTGTAGATACGGCGGTCCGTCTGTGCCGAATAGGGGATTGACAGGCCCTGCTCCTTCCAGTACGCTGCCACGCTCTCAGCCCCCTCCTCACGGCTGATGGCCACCATCTGGAACCCCTTGTCGCCGCTGTGCTGTAGGAAATAATCGTTCATGCGGGGCAGTTCGCGCTGACAGTCGCCACACGACGTATTGAACAGCACGATGACTGTCTCACCCGTCAGCCGTGCTGTAGTAAACATCGCTGTCGAACCGTCGGCCAGCACCGTCTCTACCGAGAACGCCGGCACTCGGTCGCCCACCTTCACATATTCCTTGACCTCGCCGTCGTCATCATCGCCCATACTACAGGCTGCGAAGACGACGGCGGTCATTAGGAATAACAATATATTACGCATCATCATGCTATCTCACCAGGATCTTTATCGTCCGCCTGCCAGCGTCGCCTGCCGTCTCAATGACGTAGGTGCCTTGTTGCAGCCTGAACTCCGTACTTGTGCCGCAGTCCGTCTTTTCGTAAACTGTAGCACCGCTGACGCTGACAGCCCGCACCAGGCTCAGCTGACCTTGAGCCGATACCGTAACCACGCCGCCCTGGCGCACACTTATCACGATGTCGTCGTCTGCGTTCTGCTCCTTGCTACCAATCTTCTCGTTGGTCGTCAGGTAGTAGCGTCCGTAGTCGTTGGGCTGTATGCTGATAGTCTCACCATCGCTGATAGCCCTCGTCGTACCAAGCAAGGCGTCGAATACGAATAGGGGTGAAGGGCGAGTGGTGAAAGGTGAAGGGTGAAGTGTGAGGGTTGAGAGGTCAACGGTCACCTCCACCTGTTCGTCGCTACTGCACGTCACGCCGAAGGGTACCGTCACAATCTCAGGCAGCTGGTTGATGCTCAGCGCCATTCCGTCGGAAGCCACCGTATAAATCATCGGCACGTCACTGAGGTTCGAGTCGAAGAGTGTCTCTACGTCCTCACCTCCGACATAGTTATCCGAAGCCTTGTTGTTCAGCTCCATACTGGCCGAGCTACTTCCACGACTGTTTGCTGCGCTGAGGGTCAAGGCCAACTGGCGGGCGCCGGAAGGTGCTGACGGTGGGAAGTTACCATCTATCTGCATACCTCTATTAAAGACTATTTTCGTAGCCGTTCCCTTCTTCACGAAGAAGCCCTGCATCGGCTTGAGAATATCAGTACATACCGTTGTCGGCTTTGAGCGGGCAACAGCCACATTGGCCTCATAGGTCCAAAAGCCTGTCTGGTCTAATGTAGCGTTAGTGTCAAAGAACTTCTTCATGTCAATTGACACCATATACGGATTGCCTACCAATACATAGTCACCATTCTGTTGCATAGCGCTGATAGAGTATTCCAAATCGCCGTCATGCTGATGCTCATCGGTCACAAGTCTACAGGAAGATGGAACAGTAAAGAGCGTCACGCCCTCAACTTGATAGCTGAAGTCGGGCTTAGAGATGGTCTTTACACTATTGCCGGCGGCAGGTTCAGAACTGGTGTTATTCCAGTCGTAGTAGTTATAACTCGTATCTGCCTTAGGTAGACGAATCAGCACCTTGTCCGTCTGATCCTTCTTATGTGCACGGATAGAGAAGCCAGCCAGGTTTTTGTCCAACGTTTGATCTGATGTATGGTAAGGAACCTGTACATCGTTGAATGTATGTCCCCATTCAGTCAGACTGGTTGATACCGAACTAAATGTAAGGTTAGCCGAATAACTGTTAGCACGGATATCGTTTTGCTTCACATAGACTTTGCCATTATTCAGTCCCCAAGAACGCTGGTAGATGGGATAAAGAGTACGGCTATAGGCTGGCTGAGAAGTCGTTGTGGACGTAGCTGCCCTTGCGGTGGTATTGAACGTTATAGGCTGGAAGGCCTCCGTCACTTGGCGTCCCTTTACCGTACTATTATCAGCAACATTAATCATCGTCGTTGGAACATACATATCACCAGCATAGGTGCTTTGCATCGGAGAGGCGAGCAGATACCACTTGTTGGCATCCAATTCCATTTCCACCCATGCCTTCTCGTATGTCAGGCGCTGCTGGCGCAAAAGTTCTGCTCCCGGCTTAAAGTAGATTTCACGGCAGATATTGCCTTGGAACTTCTCACAATCGAAGACCTTGGCATCCAAGTCTTCTGTTCCTTGGTCTGCCCAAATACCATTATCATTAAGATATCGGTGTCCGAAGCAGCCCTCACCAAACTGGTCGGTAGGACTGTAGCTGTAGCGCACCAGCATGTCATAGTAGATATTTTCTGTGGGCAGACTACTGGTTCTCGATTCCTTAGGAGTGCCATCAGGATCCCTCGGACTACGGTCGGTCTTCAGCCAGGTCTCGTCGTCCCCATCACCTAATTTCAAGAATCCGCCGCCCTGTCTGCGGGAGCCTACACCTTCGCCTACAACCCTTGGCTCGTTAATCAAGCTGGGTGCATGGTTGTTAGAGGGCATTGTCACGTAGGTAAATTTCATCGGTACGAAACCTGAATTGCCTGATAGACTGCTAAGTGAGCCCTCACCATTGTTTTCGTAACCATTGGGATGAGCAGTAGTTGCGGTGTTTTGTGAACCACCTGCAACGCCCTTATAAAGTTCATCTCGGGTAGACCGTTTCCAGTTATCGTCATTATACCAGTTGGCGCTATAGTATTCTGAAGAAGATGTCGTATTTCCATCATTGTCAACTGGCTGTGACTCCCACGTAACAAACTCTGGCACGACCTTAATAAGAATAAACAGGTCACCGATACATGCATTAGCGAGATTACCCTCATCATCTTCATCATGGAATGTAGTGGCCACTTCATATTGATAGCCCTCATGGAAGTCTATCGTACAGTTGTCACCTGACAAATCGAGCGACAAGTACATGTGGTTCTTGTCTACGTATGGCCTTGTATCAGTAGAATTGATAGGAACAATCTTTGCGAACTTCCTTCCAATAGACTGCGTATTATCGTTGGTCGCAGAGATGGTAAGATAAGAGTCGGAGGGGAAGTAAAGTCTCTTTGCTGTAAGCTTGTGATTATCCTTATACATGTTCACTGGTACATGGAGCTTATACCCCTGTGTCCGCATCTTGTTCAGCTGTTCCAAGCCCACTCTGATCACACGCTCAGTACCTGCCTCCGTGTAGTCCACATCATCAAAACCAAGGGTCAGTTCGGGAACATTGAAGGAACCGCTGACAGTGATGGTGAAGGGCATGTAGTCGCAAAGATGATATTCAGTTCCACTCACGTCATACACTTCTTTTACGGGAAAAGCCAGGAAGTTGGTCGTTTCATAGATGAGGCTACTACCATTGTCGAACTTACTGTCGGCTACCAAAAACAGTCTATTATTATCAATCGCTCTCTTTAATAGATTGTAATATCCTGCATTATAATTCGCAAAATTGCCATGCAGGTAGTCTTTATACGGCATATTGCCATCTGTTTCATACTGTCGATATGCTCTCAGAGCATTAAACAAACCATCATACTCACCGCCTGTCTTTATGTCATCCACTGTTCCAACAAAGAAGTCGAAGAGTACGCCATTTGTTGCGCTATTCACGCCTTGCTCTCCTGCAGGTAATGCAAGGAATCCCGTCGGTTCATTGTCGTTAGGTGCATTCACCACTGTTGTAAAGTTGACGATGTTTGAAGCTCCGTCGTCGCACTTACACACGATGGTCTGGTCTGCCTGATTGCCGTTTTGGTCAAGGAAATAGATATAATAGCGCCTTGGTACGAAGAAGTTACTATAGGCGTCGCATGGGTCGTTGGGGTCGGCCCAGTCTGTCAAACCGCCATCGGGATTTGGATATTCAAGATTCTCCGTGGTGGCAACGTAGTATTCATCACCAATGGGCAGATTTAGTACCTGATCGTCCAACAGCTTGAAGTAGATAACATTGCCTCTGGAGAAATAGCGAGCATTCTTGGAATCTGTAGCATCAAGCTCGCCATTTTCATCCACCACGCACTTATATGCCTGAACCACACCATAACTTTTGCCCCCATTATTATAAAGAGAGGAGGCTGTACAAGGCTCATACCTTATTTGTCCGTTAGCTTCAGTGCCCGTCTTCTTATAGATACGGTAATAGATAGGTCTTGGGGTGTCACCTAATGTTATCAAAGCATCCAAGTGTTCCGTGTCCATAAAAGCTGTCACTTTCAGAACTTCATCTACGCACTGACCTCCCGTCTGCTCCACCTGCATTTTGCCCGTACTGGTGTAGAAGCGTATCTCGTCGACGCAGAAGTCGGCACCTTTAGTATCCTTAGAATAGTTGTCTATCTCGACGGAAAAATTGGTGTAGTTCGAGATATCAATGTTTTCAGGTATGTTACCATGGCCATAAACCTGATACCATTTGTTATACTTATAGCTGCCTCCATCACCTGTGTTCACCGTATTCAGCACACTGGTAAGGAACGAAATGACCTGTGTCTTCTCACCAAATTCATTCTTGGCATAGACATGAGCCATCAACTGCGGACTGGTAGCACCTGCTGACGTCAAGTCTGCAATTGCAGCCGTAAAGAAAATCTGCGAACCAGAACAAAGGCTGGATGTAAAGTCGAGAGTGGCTATGGTACGTGACTCGTCAGATGCATCCACATAAATATATCCGCCATACTCACTATTATTAACCAAGTGGGTGTAGTCATACAGTATGGTGGGGTCGTATGTGTACCAGTGATAGCCATATTCACAACCCGAAGCAGGAACATCACCTGAATCATCACATTGTGCAGACACATTAGCTTTCTTAACCGACTTCACAAGCATATAGTCTCCGTGAATAGGCGTAATGCCC
This sequence comes from uncultured Prevotellaceae bacterium, assembly GCA_937898415.1. Taxonomy (GTDB): domain Bacteria; phylum Bacteroidota; class Bacteroidia; order Bacteroidales; family Bacteroidaceae; genus Prevotella. Next base: position 45,919 of record CALDLA010000025.1, read on the forward strand.
GACCAGCCTGTACGTATACGATACTTATCAATTGTAGGATAACAGAAGCCATACTCTGCTTCTTTCCAAGGAATGGGGTTGAAAAGCATATTCTTGGCCTCGGTGGTAGGTTCTGACAGATCTTCGAAATAATTGTCGAAATTTACCACACCGCCCCTGCGGAAGTTCTGCTCCATGTATTCGGTGGTGCGCTTCACATTGGTGCTGGCCAGATTCTCTGCCATGATGGCGGGAGCGTCAAGAAACTGAAGCTCGTAATGAATGGCAGCCTGTTCATTGGTGGTCGCAACATTATTTTCGTAACCATTCACAAAACCTACTAAGTGGAAACGCATGCCTGGCGCAGCCGTGACTTCCTTTGTTGTTGAGTTATTGCTCAACAACCTATAGTTGCCGTAAAGATCCGATAGTTTCAATAGCTGTATTCTATTATAAGCTCCCGCTACAGCTCCCCCTACTCTTTCCCACAAACCGCGCTCGTCCTCTAAATAGGCGTACCAGGAGATATGGTTACACTGCGTCCAACCACCATTAATATAATAGTTGGTGAGCGAATAAAGATCAGCACGAACGGCAAAGGTTCCTGCACTACCATTCAGCGAAACAACCACTCGACCGTTTTCCTCGTAGATGTTGTTAAACATTGAGGTTTTCAGATCACGACTGTAAGCACTTCCGCCATTCAAACTATTGATACCTGCCTGAAGCGCATCGTGACCAGTAAGAATCTTCTCAGCAATAACCGACGAGGGATAGATATGGAACAAGTAGCGGGTGCTGAGGGTAGGCTCGTGGACAAGATGTGGATACATTTTGCCACTGAAGTCAGCACGATCATCGGCTTCAAGGCCAGGATAGAGGCCGTCGTAATACTTACTGACATCGCAGGCAATGATGTCGCCATCGGTAGTCAGGTTTGTGGGGTCGTAAGTGACACCCACCCTTTCCTGTGTTGGATGCAACCCCGATACACTATTGTTCAGCATGAAGAAGCCACGGTTGCCTGCATCGTCGTCAAGTTGCTTCAGCCAGGAGCCCACTTTCGTCAGGTGTGACGAGCCAAGGTCCGATGACCAGTCGTACCAACGGATATAGGCCATCGGCTCTAGGTTGTTGCCATACGTGCCCTCATAGTCCTCGAATGGCAATTTCAGAATCTTTTTATTATCATTGGGACTAATGAACACCTGATAGTCAACGGTATGCACGCCCTGACGGATATCGCCGCGAGGAGCAGTGATAACTTTACTATTATTCTTATCCCACGAATACTGGGTATACTGCGTAGGAGCATATAAATGAGCATCAGTACCGTCCACTACAAACCTGACACCCTGTAGGAGCATGTCAGCGCCATCAGTTGTACCAGTTTTACAGGCATCACTAAAGTCAATCACATACTCTTGGTTAGGGTCAAGAGACATATTTATGACTGCCGTCTGTCCTTCTGACGCACTAGTCCCATCGACTGTCCACGATGAATTACTATTAGTAGGCCTTACCGTAGCATGGCATGTACGCGACTCAGTTGCGTTGTTAGATACCAAATAGCCAATGACACTGTTCACACCCTTCACCATGAAGGTGGCAGTTTTTGTCGGGTTACCGCTCTTTACTAACAGTCCGCCGTAGGTGGCACCTTCGGGTGCGGCTTCACCAGTAGCAGGATCGATGGAGCCACGCTTTTCAGTAGTACTTAGGGTATAGCGATCGGAGGTGAAGAAATCATCGCCACGACCACCAATCACATTGGCTTCGGTGGGTAAGAAAACGGTTGTATGAGTAAAGGAAAACGCCCCCGACGGTGCATTGATGTTCACATCATCGCTATGAGTAAAGTAATCACGGCCGGACTCTCCCTGATAGTGTACAAATTTGAAAATACCGTCGACAAGGCTAAAGGTGTATATCATGTTGAGCGACTGTGGCTCTCTGACCAGTTCTCCACCGCTAACCACTTGACCGTTGTCAGCTGAGATGTCATTGCTCATCACGGCAATAACCTTATAGTTTTCCCAATGGGTATCGATAGTAGGGATGGTGAACTTCACGTTAAGCCTTCCCTGAGTGGTTGTGCTGCTACTGGTGGCTGTATTCCAGTAGAGATATCCTTCTGTAGTGTTGCTACCTTCATGAACTTTATAGTCTGTGTTGTTAACTGCAAGCAGCTGCAAGTCGGAACGAAGGTATTGCTCATCATTATGCACAACATACCAACGGACATGCAGGTTTTGGCCCAGTTCGGTGGCATTAGTGTTGAAGTCACTTAGTATTTCGCTGTAGTATTCGTCGAGGGGTATGGTAACATAACCTGCCGACTGGTCGTCACGGGTCACGATGACCTCTTTGCTATGCTCTATGGCATCTGCTGTCAGCTTACCTTCAAACGGACTGACAAAACTGTATATGTATTTGGCCTTCAATGTCGGCTCTGTCGTATATCCCTCATCGGCATAGGTAAGTGCGCATACAACTTGGTAATCGTCCAAGTCAACATCGGCATTAGTTACCGTGATATTCATCCTTAACATGTCAGCCGTCACCGTGGCACCGGCATTTCCCAGATACAGCACCTTGCCGTAGTTCTTTTCATCGACGATCTTGTCGGCATAGCCGCTGTTGGCAGGTGATAATGTGATTCCTGCGGGTGTGGGCACCCAGTCACCATCCTTGTCGGCAATATACCAACGGACATACAGTTTTTCCACATCGCTGTTGTCGTTCAGGTGGTTGTCGAACTTTGCATTGACATCGCTGAAGTTTTCACTTGTGGCTAAATCAAGACTGGCAGTCTCGGTACTATTGTGCTTACGAATAATGGTTGTTCCCGTAGTTAGCTCCGATGTCGCGGCAGTGTAGCCATCCCCATTGCCTTCCTTGAAACGAACAATCAGGCGCGCTTTTAGGTTAGTCGGCTCTTCCATGATACCGCTGCCCACAAAGTAGCTGCCCGTGAGGTCATCAGTTAGGTCGCAGACTACACGCAAATTATCCCATTCGTAAGCATCGGGCTTAGTCAGGATGGTATTGAATACATCTGTGCTGAATGAGTTCGAACTCTGCTTCACCCACACATAGCCATTACTAACCTTGTTCTGAATTGCAATATCATTATTATTGCCATCTTTAGGAGTAGAGAAATACAAAGTCAAGTTATCGCTTTTAGCGCTATTAATTGCCGAGCCACTGCCATTAGTCAAGTATACTCGGAGATACTGGGGTAAAGCGCCATTAAGCGATATTGCCGAGGCGTATGCCTGGTTGTACAAGTCGGTCAGAGCCGTCTTCAGTTGACCCGCTGCCGTGTCCACAGCCCCTTGCCCCACTTTGATTTTCTTACTGAACGATTTGTTGGGAGTGGTATTGGTCACTACGAAGTCGTTATTATTCTGGGCAGTCCAGTTCGTTATAAACCTGATGATGAACTTATGTTGTAAGTTGGTAGGTTCATGTCCTTGCCAGATGTCGTGTACGTCTTCAGTCATCACGCAGACCATCGTGACGTTGCTTTGTGTGTAGGCTGCGGATGGGGAGATTTTTGAATTGAGGCTGCTAAAGTCAACATGCACATTAGCGGCATCGGCGAAATTTGCATCAGTAGGGCCTCCGAACCACAGCAGGCCAATGTCCTCTCTATAATGAGTGCCTGCCGACGAACCCACTGCCGACAGGAGCTCATTCTGCACGGGTAAGTATTTGTTCGTGTTCTTATCGAGGATATACCAGCGCAGGTAGAGTCTGTTGCCTGTTCCGGAGCCAATATCACTCAGGCTCGACTTGCCGTAAGCCTCAAGAATCTTATCCTTGAATTGTGAGAGATTAACGGTAAACGAAGTTGCGCCTTCATCCAACTGATAGAGCACATGCGTCTGGCATCCTGACTCGTTGCCCATCTCAAAGAGGTTAGTCGTATTTGCCTCGCTCTCTTTAAACAGATGGGCAGAGTAGACGGCAGTTCCGTCTCCTCCACTAGCCACCTTCATGGCATTCAGATGCGCATAGTCGCCGTGCTCCTTGCGGAATTTTTTAAGGTCAACAATCATCACGCCATTTTCTACCGTATAATACTCCGTTCCTTGGTAGGCGTTAATTTCTATCAGACCATTGTCATTCGTATTGTCATTCTGACGGTTAAAGAGCAGACGTGGAACTGGACCACTGAAGGCAATTTCGAGCTTGTCGTAGGATGTCAGGTCGGCATAGTGCTTACACCATACGGCACCTGTTCCATAGAGCGTTACGCCTCCTACTTTTGGCGAACCGAAATTAACCTCGCAATTGTCGGGATCGGTAGATTGACTTGGGTTTTCAACAACGCCATTCCACTTATGAAAAAGCTCTGACGTCAGCTCTAAAGGCTGGCTATAGAGCGTCATCGACTCGAGGCTTATGTTACCATAGCCCGCATCCTTAATAGAGTTCAAATGCACATAGCCGCCATTGTCCATCCTGAACTTCTCCAAGTCAATATACCAAATGGAGTTCTGCGCAGTAACGTATGGACTGTTCACAGAATTAATGGTTATGTAGTCACCACCATTGGAATCACTACCATTAGGTGCTTGTCTATTGAACAGCAGTCGCGGTGTGCCCTCTAAGACCACCAGCTTCAGATATTTATAATTTGACAGGTCGGCATAGTTCAGATAATACACATTTCCATCACCGTATGCGCAAGATACAGGCGTATTCAAGTTGCAAGTACCGACGGATACAGTGCCCTTGACGGTAGCTCCAGGCTCTGGTCTGCTCCAGTTATGAAACAAGGAAGCGTCCATCACGTTGAGCGAGGCCATGGACGTATTGTCGTCTGTAGATTTCCTTAGTAGAGGTGTGGTGAAGCTCATCCATTTATTAATATGATCAGTAGTAGAGCCGCCAACCTCTATCGTCACCGCTGTGTTATCTGCTGTTACATCGAAAGTAATATAACGATATTCCCAGCCACCGCCATTCCCATTGTTGGAAAATGTTCCAGAAGCTGATGCGTCAGTGGATGTTGCGATGCCATTGACATCAATGCCTTTGCCTGTATTGCCTTTACTGACTATTGAAATATCACGAGAGACCGATCCACTTGTAACTTTCATATAAGCATTGACATCTGCAGATGCACGACCAGCGCCCAACAACAGATATTTACCCTTGTGAAGGGTTATCTCGGTATATTTTTTACGATTCCAAGTACTCGATTCCCAGTCACTTCTTGTCTGTTCATAATAATTTGATGTCGTTGTTCCATCCCAGTGCTGTCCGCTATTACTTTCCATGTCGCCAGTCCAAGAGCCAATATCCGCCAAAGACTGGGGAGTGGTATAAGTACTCATCAGCCAACCATAATTCTGGTTGTCAACACCTCCTATGCTGACGTTCTCAATCTGTCCCCACGCACCGCCGCTCACCACTACCAGCAGTAACATGAGGAGAGCCTGGCGGACAAAGCCTGTCAGGTGTATGTTTGTGTTATTATGTCTTGAATTCTTCTGCATCAATGCATCATTCATCATATCTGTATCTCATTATATGGTTTCTTTCCATGCGGCGTGAGCCGAGCATCTGCTCGGTATCGAGGGTCATATAGTAGCGGTAGATCAGGTCGCGGCGGTATTCGCCACCGACATAGAGCTTCACACGGAACTCATGATAGATCTGGCGGTCGGTCCTCGGCGAGGCTGCCCACCACTCAGCTGGCGGCTCGGCGATGTAGCCGAAGATGAACGGCCTGTAGCTCGTGCCGCCGGCCGGGTCCCACTGGGGCGACGACGTGTTGGCATAGAACACGGGCACGCCGCCAGCCTCGTCGCCGTCTACTGTGGCCGTCTGGTCGCGGTAGAAGCCGTTGGCCACAACGCCGGCGGCATCAAGCCATACACCACCCTTCGTGGCTGCGGTCTTCAGGGTACCTGCCCAGTCGGTATTCAGCGTCCAGTAGTCACCCGAGCCAGCGTTGTACTCTACCCTCGCCGAGGTGCTCGTGTTCGTTACCTTGGGCACAAGGTGGAAGTGGCCATAGTCGTGGAAGGTGAAGTTGTAGACGTGGTTGACATTATCTATTTCACTGACACTCACGGGATAGACGCCGATGGGCGGGAAGTCGTAGGGAATCAGCTCCAGCTTGTAGTTGTCGAGGATGACGGGGATAATGCGGTAGTCGTTGCGGGCTATGTAGTCCCACTTGTCATTGTCGTCAGAGGTGGCTCCCTGGTTGTCGATGAGGGCGTAGCGATACTCCTGTGTCGACGTGTTGTCGCCCAATCCGATTGTCAATTCAAAGTTCGTCGGTTTCTTGCATTCGTTGATGTAGAACGTCACCTCGTGCACGCCGTTATTGGCCAGTGCCGTCGTGGTAGCCATACCGGGGATGGGCAGCTCCGTCGTGGCGGGTGTACCGTTCAGGTTGGGCTGCAGGTCGCCGTGCTCCACCACCGTCATGATGTCCTTACCCGTCTCACTCGTCCACGTGGGTAGCAGCATCAGGTTGTTGGCCGTGTTGCTGGTGACGTTGCTGATGGTGGCATACTTGATATACTGCGCCGAGCCCGTCGCGTTTGTCACGCTGATGGTCATCTTTGCCATCATGCGCACCACGATGAGGTCTTTGCTGCTATCGGTGGCGGCAATCGTCTGCTTGTTGCTCATGGGGATGCCCATAGCACCAAAGCCATTGTCAGTGGCAGTAGCGTTGAAATGATTGCCGTTGACTGTAACCGTAGCCGTAGCAACGGTGGCGTGGTTTACAGTACCTGTCACGGCAATCTCCACTGGCGTACTTCCGATGGTAGGGAGGGAGGCTGGTGCCGTCAGCCCTAAGAGCGTACATACATTACCAACCGAGATATTGGCAAAGCTATAAACGGTGTAGGCCCCCTTTTGTATACGCCCCACCTCGTCAATAACCCTTTCAGCCCCTGCAGCAGGGCTGCAGGCAAAGCACTTCTTCACGACGCCGTTGCCATCAGTAACGACCACTACCCAGAGGTTCATCATCTCCTCGTCTAGGGCATTGGTGCCTGCCCAGTTTTGAGTTCTTGTCAGTGTGGTTTTTCCTGTGGCTATGCGCAGGGTGACGTATTCGTCGTTGGGCTGCGGCTGTTCTGGGGCATCGCTGTCCGACGAGCAGGCGGCCATCAGCAGCGCCACACTCATGATAAGAATTGTATATATCTTTTGTATCATCTCACTCTTCACTTCTCACTTTTCACTTCTTACATGTAAATGGTAGCGTGTGTGAACGTGTCCCACTTCTTTACCTTGATATTCAGCTCTACCAATACCCCAGTAATATTGTTGATGGATACGCGATAGATATTGTTGCGCACCACACTGAAGTTCATAGGCGTGGTGCCCACGGTGGCCGTTGTGCTCAAATCGGAATATTCGTATGCCCTATAGCTGCCAGTGGTATTCTCGCCTTGGTGGCGCAGATAGCCATAGAAGGTCTTGCGGGCTATATAAACGTTCTCGTATGTATAGTAGCTGCCTGTGATGGCTAGGCCAGTGGCGTATGTCTTCAATGGGGAGCCGGGCAGCAGCGTATTCTCCATCGCGTAGGCCACCACGAAGTTGTCTTCAGTGGTGTTGCTCACCACCTTAGTTTTACTCGTCTGGCTGTTCAGACTCTCTGCCGTGCGCAGATAAGCATTGCCCGTCCAGTCGGGAGCAGTTGTCCCTAATGGGTTGGTATAGGTTAGTGCGGTTGTCGTCTTGGTGGCTGTATTGGGGTCTACCACGTAGTTGGTAGTCGTCTCTTTGCCTAAATAGGTGGGTGTGGCTGGTGTATAGACACCTCCTGACTCCGTCCATCCGGATGTGACACGTTCAAAGAGATATTCCGATTCGTTATTCAGGTTGAAGGGCGTGATACTTTCCAGTATGAAGTAGTTACCGTTGCTGTCGATGATGTATTTGAAACCGTTCTTTGTGTTGTCGTAGTCTGCATTGCCCCCTACATAGTTGGTACAGAAGTCAATGCGGGCGGCGAGACGTTCGATGATAATGGGGTTGGTGACGTTAAAGTAAATGGCGTCGGCGTCTGTAGTCTTGTTTACGCCTGTGCTAGTGCCGAAGTTTACGGTAACCTCCTGCTCAGAGACCATGACGAAGTTCCGGCAGAGGTCGGGGGCATAGGCATTGCCCATGAGTAGCTCGTCACGTGTGAGCGTCTGGTCACTCAAAACCGATTGCAGGTTGTCATCCTTGCTCACGTTGATGTAGCGGTTGGCCACAACATAGATGTAATATTGTTCATCAGCAGTCAGGTCGAGGTCGGTTTTTTCTACGAGCTGGTCGCCGGTAGTGTATTGTTGGGCTATGTCGTCTGAGATGTGGTTATGGCTGTTAGATGGTAGGGAGGCTGCGGGAGTAACTGCGGTTACGGGGAAATAGTGCGAATAGACTACCTTCGACGTGCTGGAGCTAATGGAACCGTCGGCCAGTATGAGCGTGATGCCTGTTATGGCGTTCTCGCGCTCTAAGCCTTCTTCACGTCCGTCGCCGTCTTCGCCACCTAGTGGGGCACGGGTGGCAGCGGGCCTGGTGCCGCTCGCCACGCTGATAGTAATATTCAGGTATTGTTTGGATGGATTCAGCCCGGACGACTGGTCACACAGCTCCTCGTCGTCGCCTATCCACTGGCAAGCGGTCAGCAAGGGCAGCAGCATGAGTGCCGCCGTCCATAGAATTGCCGTGTATAACCGCTTCAATACCATCTTCAATGTTTAAAGTTCAATGTACTGTATGCGCTTGGCCCACGAGAGAACATCGATGCAGACGCAGAGATAGGCCAGTTGCTGCCACTCCTCGCCCTTGAGGAAGAGCTCCAGTCGGTAGTCATACTCGCGGTCGAGGTATTCCTGTGGCGTATAGTTCTGTATCTCGTAGGCCATGCGACCCTCGCAGAGCACTTCGGGCAGATTCAGCATAGCGATGTCTTTTCCGTCGCTTTTGCGGCGGATGCATAGCACGGCGTTCTCAGCGGGCGTGGTGCTGTGCATCAGTCGGTTGAACATCAGGTCGTAGTGGGCCGAACGCTGCTCGCTGATGGTACCTTCGCCGTCGTAGGCGGTAGTCCACTGTGCGTACGGGCGATAGACAAGGGTGTCATCGGTGTTGATAAGGTTGTTTTGATAGTCCAGGGTACCGTTGGCGTCGATGATGAACACCTCATAGTCATCATGGCTGACGCGCTCGGGATGGTCAATCTCTCGCAGGGAGATATTCAGGTGCTTCGTGTCGCGGATGAGGCTCACGGTGGCGTAGGTGGGTTCACCGTAGACGACGCTGACGGTTTCAACGCCATTTGTTGAGATCGAGCCGTCACTCTTCAGATGGTACTTCGTAGTGGCCGGCAGGTTCGCTTCCACGGTATTCAGCGTGGTCAGCGTGTGCCATAGGGTGTCGAGCGGTGCTGTGGCCGACACATGAGAATAAGGAGTGCCTGCCGTGCGGTCGAGCTTGACGGTCAACGATTGGCGGTTGTCACCCGTATTCATGTCCGTCTTGCGATACTTTGCGCCAGGTGTAGCCAGGGCAGTGGTCCAGTCTTTCTGCAAGGCCACAGCCTGTAAACGGTACGAGTGATTGGGAGCAAGTTCGTCTTCCGTGAAATGGATGTTATAACCATAGCGCAGGAGCTCGCTCCCACTCACCGTCCGTTGGGCGACAAGTCGGTCCGACTCATCATACACATAGAGCGTCACGTGGCCCACATGATCCTTGAACATGTCTGCCCGCTGAATGTTATAGTCGTACACGAAGTTGACGTAAAGGCCTGTCGGACAGTCGCTCAGGTCTTCAGTCATCATGTCGCAACTACTCAATGCCATCGCGGCCAGCACGGCCACTATGCCCTTCTGTATGGTGAGTCGAACGTTCATTGTCGATAAGAGTTTTTAATACTTGTTTATACCTTAATTAAGTAAGAGGGATTAGAAGCTCCACTGCTGGGTACGCTTAGCCCATGAGAGGACGTTAATCTTCACTGATATATACTGCTTGATGTTGTCGTCCGGGGTATTGCTGCCAGTAATATTTGTGGGAACGGGATCACCAAACTTGTTGAAGGCAGTAACTTGTACGTCATACCAGTTGTTTCGCACCATACCCCAACGGCCAAGGTAGTTCTTCTCGGAATTGTCAGGAGTGCCTATAGGATAGGCAGAGGCTGATGTGGGAGCAGGGTCTGTCGTACTTTCTGCACTTTCCCAAATTTTCCAGGGAGCCAAATTGCCAGCATTAAGGGCATTATTCTGAGCTGCTTCATTCCAAGTTCCAGAGAATGATGCCTCATGATAAGTGTTGGCAAAATGCTGGAAGCGGGCTTCGTAGTACATAATTCCATTGGTAAACTCCTTGATTTTTACGGAGGCATTTAATTCTGCAATTAGATCAGACTTTTCAGTACCTGTAAGGAAAGCCATTGTTGTTTTAAAAGTGGTGTTTCCTGCAATAGTAGTTTTCATTGCAGACGAGAAGTCTATATCAGATACTGTTTTGATGCCATTTGCATTTTTATCGGTTAGTGTTATTACAAAGTCAGCCTCAGCCATTGTATAAGATTTTCCCTCATTAAGGTTGTCGTCATAAAGTTTCTTAATATCCGAATTTGCCATGATAACATTAGCAAGAGCCGTATTCACACCAGCAGCAGTTGATAAAACATCTGCGTCGTTAATGGTATAGAATGTCGTCCCATTGTTTATCGTAACCTTAAGGTTAGCTCGTGTTGTGTTTCGATAGTTCTGATTTGCCACGTTAAATGTGTTTTCATGGCAATAAAGTGCCTGAGAAGAAGGATAGTAGCTTGCGGCTGCGGTCATAGTTGGTGCAGCGACATTATATTGCGGGTCAATGCACCAATAGGTACGATAGAAAGCTTCTTGGGGCTGAATAGCGGTTGTACCCATCTGCGTATTACCCACCATGCGATAATAAGGTGTAGTAAATGCATTGGAAGAATAACCAAGATAGTCAGGCGAGAGTGTGCCCATATTACGAACTAGCATTGAAGTAGGCTCCATGTTATCAATATTCCACTCAATGGATTTGATAGTGTTTGCAGTTGCTTCAGTTGCAACATAAGTTGCACTAGTGCTGATTGTAGCTTTTGCCACAGCTCTCTCTACATAAATAGAACCTGCAGGATTTGCTTCTGCTTCTTCGCGGGTTGATTTAATATTGTCCGTATTCAGTTTTGAAAGTACAAAAATGTTACTCTTTGTGGGAGCTGTTGCTGCAAGAGGAGCAGTTCCTGATATGCCTCCAATAGCACTCGATAGAACAGCATTAGTCATGAAAAAGTTTTTTGCAGGCACAGTAGACGACGCAGCGGTGTAGAATGCTGCATTAGAGATGTGTGCCTGTAAATCTCCAATTGTTGTGCTTGTCGTTACCGTGTAAGGTGTAGCACCATCAAATACAAGTTTAGGTGATGTTTCGCTGTTGAAATCAGAGGCACTGATAACTTGTTCATAGTTCACCAACACCAAAGCAAAAAGATTATTTTTAACTTGTTCGCCGATTTCAGTTGTCACTTGGTAACTTGTAGTGATATTGTCATTATCAGCATCCTTTACACGTTGTGGCAACGTAAGCGGATAGTACCCTAGGAACTTTGCATCGGAACCATACTGGGTGTCACTCGCTGCATTATGGAACAGGACAAGTAATGCAGAGTTGACCTCATATTCTTCAGCAGTACCATCATCATAGACATCATTTTTTGCGCGAGTAGATGAGACCCGGTCAACTGGTAGGTTGATACTTACGGATAAGTAACCGTTACCATTCTCATTCCATACTTGTTGTTGCTCCTGACTAGCAGTGAGTTCATCCTTTTCGGAACAAGCACCGAACAACAATCCTGCTGCTGCGAGTGCTAACAAACTAAATTTTTTCATAAGCTTGTAAATTTAAAAGAGTTAATAATAAATGTTATTTAAATGTTTTATCTTAATTGCTTAATGGCATTCATATTCTTCGTGACGTCCATGTCCTTCTGCTGAGCCTGCTGCAGCAAAGCGTCGGCATCGGCATAGCGCTGCTGGAGGATGGCCAGGACAGCACGGGCGTTAAGGGCCTCTGCTGAGTCGCCGGCACGCTCCAAGAGTGTCTCGGCCTTCAAGAGGTCCTTCTGACGGATGGCGACGTTGGCCAGGTTGAGGTTGGCCACGGGGTCGTCAGGATAGATGTTGACGGCCTGTTGTAACACCTTATTGTATTCAGGACTGTTAGGCTCCATCGTCTGGGCCACGTCCCACAGTTCGCGGACTGACAGCTGGTAGGGGCGCTTCTTGTAAATCTCCTTGGCCTGCTCCAGCGTGAAGTCGCTGAAGTTGAACGAGATGTCGTAGTCAGAGCGGCGCAGGGTGGGGTAGACGTCGCGCAACAGCAGGCGGTACTCGTCGGGATAGGTGTCGCGGATGCTGTGCTCGTCGCGGTCGGCCTTGGTGGTGGTGCCGTTGCTGATGTCGGCCAGCACGCGGTCAATGGTCGTGAGTATCTGCTGACGGTGGGGCAGTGTCTGCTCGTTCATGTCGACCACGGCGCGGCGCAGTCCCTCCCAGTTCTCAGGCGTGGCCTCGGCGGGAGCAAAGACGTTGGCGGGCAGGTTGTAGAGGTGGCTGACGTAGTCGGTGAGCGACTTGGCGCGGTTGGTGGCCAGCATGCGGTTGTGCTCGTAGGGACTCTCGGGCGAGGCAAAGCCGTGAATCTTCACCTGACGGACGGATACATTGGGGTCGGCCACCATCACATCGAGCGTATCGGTAATCTTGCGCAGTTCGCGGTGGTTGTTCATGTAGTCGGGCTTCACCTCCCAGCGGTCTACGACGAAGGTGATGTAGGCCGAGCCGTGCAGGTTGCGCTCCTTTTTGGCCGGGGCGGGCACCACGTCAATCAGGTTGATGAGGCTGTAGGGGTCGGGGGGCAACAGGGTGCCTAAGAGGGCCTCCTCGTTCTTCAGTCGGTCGCCGCATCCGCAGAGGTCGCACTCTACATAGACATTGGCGGCGTTGAACCAAGGCTGGTTCTCGGCGGCGTCGCTGTAGTTGTACGTCTGCGGCTCACCGTCCTGACGACGGATGTTGACGCAGTTGTCGGCATAGAGCGGGTCAATGCCGTCGCGCTCGAAGACGATGTTCTGGCGACGACCGCTGACGATGAGCGTCTTCAGTCGCTGTTCCTGCTGGCCGTCGGTAGAACGGATGACGGGCGTGAAAGCACGGTAGCGGTTAGAGGGCACATCGAGCTGGTCGAGAATGAAGTCCATAGTGATAATCGTCTTCTGGGCGGTGCGTGCCACCTGGAAGTTCTGTACGGAAACTTGTGTGTCGGCACCCTTCTTCAGGCTTGTCAGCTGGATGGGCTGTTGGGCTGTGAGGGTCGCCGTGATGGTAAACAGGGTGAATATGAAAAGGACTTTTTTCATTGTCGGGAGTTTTTATCAGGTGAATGGAGATCAGAACATATACAGCAGCGAGAGGGCTGCCTTGGTGGGACCTACGTAAATCTTGTGACCGTCATCGATTTTCTTACCACAGGTGCCGCACTTGAATTGGTCGTAGTCGATGTAGGCGGCTCCCACGCCGACGGCTGCCTCAAAGTTCCAGTGCTTCGACAGCACCCACTGGTAGCCGTAGCTGATGCCGCCACCGGCGTACCATCCTTCGAAACGGTGGTCTTGCAGTTCTTTCCACCAGCCGAGAGGCATCTTGATGTTGGCTGCGTTGTACTGGCCTCCGAAGGCATGGATGCCCAGGAAGGAACCGTTGAAGCGATGACAGAACCAGTGGCGCCACTCAGGGTTGACCACCCAGTGCTTCAAGTACTTCTGGTCGTCGCCGTGGCCGAACTTCCAGGGATGAAGTCCATAGAACACTTGGAAGGAGTGCTTCTTTCCCACTCCTATCTCCATGCCTACGTTAGGCGTAGCCGTAGCATCATAGAGAAGATTGGTCTTCAATGCTACTTGCTGAGCAAATGTTAAACATACTTGGAGCGCAAATAGGAGGATACTTACCACTATTCGTCGTTTAGTAATTATTCGCATCGTTTATTAAGTTAAGACTTTGTAATGATTTTGTCGGTGCAAAGATACTACATTATTATAAAACGCACATAATAAATATGTTGCATTGATTTGCGAGATTTTCACAGATATTTTATAATTTGTCTCTATAATTTTGCAGAATATACAAAAAGCCGGAAGTTTAATGCTTCCGGCTTACTTATCACGAACATCTAATTAGTTTAGTTTGAAGTTGATAGGTAGTGTGTAGGTAGTTTCCACACGCTTGCCGTTCTGCCGTCCAGGCTCCCAGCGGGGCATGCTGCGCACCACGTGGATGGCCTCCTCCTTCAGGGCTTCCACTGCGTCGTAGTAGTTTCTCGAGGCTTCCACGGCCTCCTCGTCGCCCTCCTTGGCAGCCTTTGCCACCTCGGCAGTGATGAGCGGACTATGGGCATTGGCCTCTACGACCTGCGGCGAACGCACGAATCCCGTCTTGTCGACCGTGAAGCGTACCACGACGTCAGCTTCCACACGCATCTCACGGGCCACTGGCGGGTACATGAGCTTGAGGCTCAGGTATTTCATGATTTCACCCGTACCGCCGGGGAACGAGGGCATCTGCTCGACCAAGTCAAAGACTTTGTCATCCTTGTTGTCACTGGTCTGGTCCTGATAGCGCGCGCTGCTCAGGTCGATGCTGTCGCGACGACCCACCACCGTGACATTACTGAAACCCGTCATCGGCTCCAGCGTGGCATCCATCTTATTGCTGCTGATGTCGAGCGTATTGGTCTTATAGCCTACGTACGAGATGCGGATTTTGTGCGCCGGATCCACCACTTTCAACGAGAATTTGCCGTTCTTGTCGGTAGAGGTTTGGGCCACGATGCGGCCGTACTGGTCTATTTCCACGAGATTGGCGTAATGCAGCGGACCTTCCTTGTCCTTCACCGTGCCGGTAATCGTGCTGCCCGCCTTCACCTTGGAGTCCTTCTGCTGGGGCTCTTCGGCTTTAGCCGGCTTTGGTGATTCGGATTTCCCGATTGGGAAACCATCGGGCACTTGGGATGCCAGTTGGGCGAGGGGCTGTTCGACAGCCTTGACACTGTTGTCAACAGCCACTTTCAATGCCTCTTTAGGCTTCGAGAAAGCCATCAGCGAGAAACCGATCAGTGGGAGGGTGACGGCAATCCATGCGATGCGCCACCAGTGCGATTGCTTTTTCTTCATCATAATAATTCGTTTTTTAATGTTAAGATTAAACGAACTTGCGAGTGCGTAGGCCTCCGCTCCCACTGTCCGCAGGATTAATAGTCGCTGATAGTCACGGCTCTGAATCCTATAATGATTGATCACTTCATCGTCGGCTTCATATTCGTGTACTATCTTGATTTCTTTCATGATCAGCCAGCACGTCGGGTTGACGATGACACACACCATCAGCACCAACAAGTCCAGATGGTGCAGCAGCACGATGTGCGACAGTTCGTGACGCATGCTGGCCCTGCGTCCGAATCCCTCTTCCTGAGCCGAGATGACGATGAAGTTCATCCAGCTGAACGGACCATACTCTGCATCGTGCTCCACGAGCCACACCCTGTGGCCCAGCCTGTGGCGGCGTTTGCCGCGCAGGAACCACCACATCTTGACGGCTGCCTTCACCCATCCCGTGAGCTGTGTCAGCACGTAGGCCAAGTAAGCCACCAGCAACACCAGCGCCGCCATCTCCTCGGGCTGCGGTTTTGCCGCAGCATCTAAAGCAGAACTGACGCTCATACTGCTCAGCGGGCTTTCGTCCACCCACGCTGCCGTCCGGCACGACTCCGCCACCGGCTCCATCCCGTCCGTTGGGGCAATATGTATCAGCGGCAGTATAGCCGACAGCGCAACGGCGCCGAGCAGGAAGAAACGGTTGAACCTGTGGAACGTCGAACCGCTGAAGCACATCTTGTAGAGCAACAGGAAAGCCAACAGACAGGCCGACCACTCAAGGATATAGATTACAAATGCTCCCATATCACTCCTCCTCCACCATTTTAATCAGCTCCTTCAGCTCGTCCACACTCACCTCATGTCGCTTCACCAGTCGCGAGATGAAGTCCATGTAGGAACCGTCGAAGAATCGGTCGATACTCTCTTTGTTCACACGCGATATATACTGTTCGCGCGTAACCGTCGCATGGTAGCGGTAGAAACGCGGACTCAGTTCCTCGTGACCGATCATGTCGTGCTGTTCCAGCCGTCGCACGTAGGTAGCAATCGTGTTGAAGTGTACCGTCGTGTCTGGCAGGTGCTGTATGATGTCACGTGTCGACAACGGGCCGTTGTCCCACAGCACATCCATGATTTGCAATTCCTTGTCAGTCAATTTCTTCATAACGTTTCGTTTTAGGCACTGCAAATATAACTACAATTTGTAATAACCCCCAAATTTTGAAACCTTTTTTAAGAATTTATTTGTAGTTATTAGCATATTGCGTAAGGGGACGAAAAAGCCGGAAGTCTGCACTTCCGGCTTTTATCATAAGTAATGTAAATCTTAGAGTTTCGGTCCTGCAGCGACGAGTGCCTTACCAGCCTCGTTACCCTCGTACTTCTTGAAGTTCTTGATGAAGCGAGCAGCCAGGTCCTTAGCCTTCTCCTCCCACTCGTTGCGGTTCTGATAGGTGTCGCGAGGATCGAGAATACCCCAAGCCACGCCGTTCAGCTGTGTGGGAACCTCGAAGTCGAAGTAAGGAATCTTCTTGGTAGGAGCGTTCAGGATGTCACCACCCAGGATAGCGTCGATGATACCACGGGTATCCTTGATAGAGATACGCTTGCCGGTACCGTTCCAACCGGTGTTCACCAGATAAGCCTTGGCACCGCTCTTCTCCATCTTCTTCACCAGCTCCTCAGCATACTTGGTGGGGTGCAGCTCGAGGAATGCCTGGCCGAAGCAAGCAGAGAAAGTAGGAGTGGGCTCAGTGATGCCGCGCTCTGTACCAGCCAGCTTAGCGGTGAAACCAGAGAGGAAGTAGTACTTCGTCTGCTCCGGAGTCAGGATAGATACGGGAGGCAGCACGCCGAAGGCATCGGCAGAGAGGAAGATCACGTTCTTAGCCTCGGGACCAGCGCTCTTCTTGTTCACCTTCTGGGCGATCTTCTCGATGTGGTTGATGGGATAGCTGACACGGGTGTTCTCAGTCACGCTCTTGTCAGCGAAGTCAATCTTACCTTCGCCATCAACAGTCACGTTCTCCAGCAGAGCGTCACGACGGATTGCGTTGTAAATGTCGGGCTCAGACTCCTTGTCAAGGTTAATCACCTTGGCATAGCAGCCACCCTCGAAGTTGAACACACCCTCGTCGTCCCATCCGTGCTCGTCGTCACCGATGAGCAGGCGCTTCGGGTCGGTTGACAGCGTGGTCTTACCAGTACCGGAGAGACCGAAGAAGATAGCGGTGTTCTTACCCTCCATATCGGTGTTGGCAGAGCAGT
>CALDLA010000026.1 GCA_937898415.1 uncultured Prevotellaceae bacterium
CAAAGGTACAGGTTTTTAGAAGAACCCGCAAGACGTCGGAACGGATACGCTTACGAGCTTTCCCCGAGCCTTTCCCCAAGAGTTCGATATTGTTCCCTTTCCTCTCTGGCTGGCGGCCTTTCGGCCACTTACGGCTAAGAATGCCGAATAGATTTTTCCCCAAATTGGGAGGTCATGAACCTTGAATCATTTGGGAAGATGTTATACTTTCCCCAATTTTTCCCCGCAAAGATAAGAAAATGGATTCAATGTTCAAAACAGACAAAATGACTAAAAAAGTAAAATTTGGTTACATATTGCGGAAATATTTTTGAAAGTTACCCTATTGTGAGAGATGTACTTTGGTGAACTTTCATCTACTTTCATCTACTTACATGTTATCGTCAGGTGGCTGTCACCTCGACCACCTATGTTGAGAAAGACCGCTGACTATTAATTAGTTAGCGGACTTTCTCACATTTGTCCCAAGAAATACATCTTTCTTTTCATAATTTTGGGACGTAAGACGGGTGTACTCGAACCCTGACATGCATCCTGAGCTGATACGTATCATCGAGCATAGTCTGGAAAAACTGTCTCTGGCCGAATTGGAGGCTTTATACTATGACATGATGACGAAGTCCTGTATTAACGATTGACTTTTCTATAGTTATTATACGCCTGCCAAGACTCCTTTACGCTATATGCTTCAAAATCATCTTGAAAGCACTCGGCTCTGCCGCTTCGCTCTGCGAAGAATGTCACCTGACAATCATCTTTGAACGGTGACCAGTTGCCACAGATGGTTCCGTCGTAGGCGATGACGGGCTGGAAAATGCCACTATTATTATGGGCATGATGCTTGTGTTCAGGAGGTAGCACGATGTCGCGGGACTTATAGCTGATAAGGTATTCGTCGTAGGGAGGAATCAGGAGGAACTTGCCTCTTCGGAATCCTCGTGTGCGGCAATCATCGGTCAGGTAGAACTCCCTGTCTTTCCAACGTTCTACATGAATTGTACTGCCTAAGAGTTCTATGCCTCGCCTACAGTCGCCGATGTTCAAGCCTGACCACCAGACGAAATCCTCTAATGTGGCGGGCTGGCGGCTCTGGAAATACTTGCGGGTAAAGTACATCAGGGCTTCGTCCTTCTCCATCAGCGCTGTCGGCTTCACTTTGTTGGCAGTAAGCGCGTATGTAGCTTTCATTGGCAACAGTTCTCCGCTGCAAAGGGTTCCTGACATCTCGGCCATGCGGATATGGTACGACAGCCGATGGTCATCCATACTTATGCCTTTCTCTGTCAAAGCGCGTATTAAATCATCTTTCGTTGCACTCCCCAAGTCGGCAGCCGTTTGGGCGAGGATGTCGCGGATGTGCATCAGTTCCTCGTCGGGAATGCTGATTTTGTTGCTGCTCATCCAGCCCTTCGTCACAGCAATGGCCTTGGGCGCACAGAGCCTGATCATCATCCAATAGTCCTCGGCGGCCACCAGCTGCCACGTACCTCGCATCAGGTGCAGACGAATAATCTTCCCGCTGTCGAAAGCCCGCTTGAAAGCCTTCGACGACGGTTTGCGCGTTCGCATCTCCACAGCCCATCGCATCATGCGGTATTCCTGCGCCTGCATGGCACCCATGTAATGAACCACCTCAGTAGGATTACTGAACTGAGGTGCAACCAACTGTTGGTTAAGCAATCGGATGGCTATCGGATTCATACTATTCATACTGTTCTATTCCTAGGAGGTCTTTGGCCGTTTTACTCATGTCAAAGCCGAATCTGTATGGCAGGATCTTTCGGTAGGTAGTCCATTTCACAAATTCATTTAAAACCAAGGGCAAAGATACTCATAATTCCACGATTATTTGTACCTTTGCACCAATTATTAGGATAGTTTATGAAAGTAAAAATTCAAACCATGCTGGGCGACATCGTAGTTCGCCTATACGACGAGACTCCAATCCATCGCGACAACTTCTCGAAGTTAGCGAAGGAGGGGTATTATGATGGTACATTATTCCATCGGGTTATCAAGAACTTTATGATTCAGGGAGGAGACCCCGATTCGAAGGATGCACCCGCTGGGAAGATGCTGGGCGTTGGTGGTCCTGACTACACACTTGAAGCCGAGATTAAGGACGGACTTTTCCATAAGCGTGGCGCATTGGCAGCAGCTCGCCAGGGCGACGAGGTGAATCCTGACCGCCGTAGTAGCGGTTCGCAGTTCTATATCGTCTGGGGAGATGTGTATAACGAAGGCCAACTCAGCCAGTTCTCCAAGCAACTGAGGATGCAGAAGGTGCAGGATGCCTTCAATAAGCTTACTGCCGAGCATCGTGCAGAGATTATACAGATGCGCCGTGACAGGAATCGCGAAGGTCTTCAGGAACTGCAAGACAAACTGGCTGCAGAAGCAGAGAGCAAAGTAGGCAAATCGGGTCTGACTGATGAACAGTTGAAGATTTACTCAACAGTTGGCGGTACGCCACATCTCGATGGCCAATACACCGTATTTGGCGAGGTCGAGGAAGGTCTTGATGTGGTTGAAATGATTCAAGGCACAGCTACAGGACGCGCTGATAGACCCGTTGATGATATTGAAATGAGAATGACTGTTATTGAATAATGAGACCACTATCCACACGCACGGCAGGTTTTACGGATTCTATCATCCGGCGCATGACCCGCATCAGCAACCGCTATGGGGCCATCAACCTCTCGCAGGGATTCCCAGACTTTGATCCACCACAGCAGATTACCGACCGTCTGGTAGAGATTGCTCCACATGGCCCTCATCAGTACGCAGTCACCTGGGGAGCACAGAACTTCCGTGAAGCGCTGGCCAAAAAGCAGAGCCGCTGGACGGGGCTGCCGATAGATGCAGACAAGAACATCGTGGTGACGTGCGGCTCAACGGAGGCGATGATGGCGGCTATGATGACTGTGGTAAATCCAGGCGACAAGGTGGCCATCTTCTCGCCCTTTTACGAGAATTATACCGCCGATACGATTCTCACAGGGGCCAAGCCTGTCTATATCCCTCTTGTCCCGCCGACGTTCTCGTTCGATGCCAACTTGATTGAGGAAGCTTTCAGGCAGGGAGCCAAGGCACTTGTGCTTTGCAATCCATCGAACCCTTGTGGTAAGGTGTTTACCCGCGAGGAGTTGCAGCAGATAGCCGACATCGTGATCCGATACGACGGTTACGTCATCACCGATGAGGTTTACGAACATATTGTCTATGCCCCTTACCAGCATGTCTATATCTCCACGTTGCCCGGCATGTGGGAGCGCACCATATCGTGCAGTTCACTCTCCAAGACCTACAGCATCACAGGCTGGCGTCTGGGTTATGTCATCGCTCCGGAGCGCATTATCGATCGTGTGAAGAAGGTACATGATTTTCTGACTGTTGGCGCAGCGGCTCCCCTGATGGAGGCTGCCACCGTCGGATTGTGTTTTCCTGACAGTTACTACGACGAGCTTCAGGCACATTACACCCACATGAAGCAACTCTTCTGTGACGGTCTGCGCCAGTTCGGACTGACATTCACCGATCCGCAAGGAGCCTATTACGTGCTGCTCGATGTCTCTAAGTACGGCGTAAAGGATGACCTGCACTTCTGCGAGTGGTTGGCTGAGCATGTTGGAGTAGGGGCAGTACCTGGCAGTTGCTTTTTTAGGGAGGATGTCAATCACCTGATTCGTTTCCATTTTGCCAAACGTGATGAGACCCTTCTTGCCGCCCTCGACCGTCTGTCGGAAATGGATGCAAAAGCAAATAATTATCGTTGAATATATGGAATTTTTGGATTTAGTCAAGCAGAGGTATAGCTGTAGGAGCTATCAGGAGAAGAGCGTGGAACAAGAGAAAATGGACTACGTAATGGAATGTGTCCGTTTTGCCCCGTCGGCGGTGAACAAACAGCCGTGGATGTTCCGTGTGGTCAAGAACGAGGCCGATAAGGCGAAGTTGCGGAAGTGCTACAACCGTGAGTGGTTTGCAACAGCTCCGATGTACATCATCTGCAGCATCCTCCACGATGAGGAGTGGGTACGCTCGGACGGCAAGCATCATGGTGATATTGACATAGCCATTGCCGTAGAGCATCTGTGCCTGGCAGCTACGGAGCAAGGTCTCGCCACCTGCTGGGTCTGCAACTTCGATGCTGAGAAGTGCAAGCAGCTCTTTTGTATTGGCGATAACGAGGAGCCTGCCGTACTGATTCCCATCGGCTATGCTGCTGACGAGCCGAAGGAGAAGAAACGCAAGGAGATGGAGAAAATCTGCAAATAATATGGCAAAGCGAGAATACATACTAGAACTACTCGCTCAATGAATCTCCCCAAATTCATCATCACAATGGAAAGGTTACGGGTATGCGAGCCCTGCTCGGGAATTGGCTACTTTCGCCTTGGCATGGTCAACCAGCATAAAGACCTGCTGAAGCCTGGTGACCAATGTATCGGCGGTGGGTACTACCACTTTGACTTTGCTTTTACCTGCTCGTTAATCATCACCACCTCCTTGTCGATATACTTTTTGTCGAGAATGACGAGCGATACGGGCTGAGTGCTGTATGATTGTGCCTCGCCCGTTTTGGCATCATTAGGGCAGCGAAAGCGAATAGAATCATTTTCATTTTAATCATGTATAATTCTCTTTTCAAACTTGAACAGTCCGTCCTCCTGGTCGAATTGCTCTGACATGTGCAAGTCCGGATGATGCTCATTGAAGCGCTCGACCTCTGGTCGCTTGCATCCCTGCAAGAACTCAACGGCAATCTTTATAGTACGAACCTTATTCTTCTACTATTTCACAAAACATGTTCTTTGACGAAATATTGAGAAGATGTTTCATTATCGTTTATTTGTTCTCGTTGAATATCTCTTCGAGTTTCGCTTTCAGTTCGTCCATGCTTAGTCCGCGAGCGAGGATGGTACCGTCGGGGGCGAAGAGAATTGTTTCAGGGATGGTCACGAAACCGTATGCCTTTGCAGCTTTGTCTTGGGTGTTGAGCAGTTGGGGGTAGGGCAACTGATATTTGTCAATGGTTTTGCGTGACTTCTCTGCGTCTTCATAGACAGGCGTGCCAAGCACGGTCAGACCGTGATTTGCGTATTGATGGTGAATTTGTTTCAAGTCGGGGAACTCGGCTATGCACGGTGCGCAGGTCGTGCCCCAGAAGTTCATAACAACGTAGTTGCCGCGGCCTACATAATCGGACAGTTTGAACGTCTTACCGTCAACGTCTGCTTCTACGTCCACGAACTTACGTCCTACGCTTGTCGTGGCTGCCGCTTCCTGCATGGGCTTGAAGTTCTTGGCGTAGTCGTCATAAAGTTTGGGATTATTCTTTAACCAGGGAACCATTCTTTCTGCCAACGAAAGCCAATCCGCTGGCTGTATATAGCTGATGGCGCCTTCACGTAGCAGATAATAGCCAAACACGTCAGAGTGATGACGGGCAATAATGTCTTTCGCCACATCTGCTATTAGCCGGGATGCCTCGACATCTAATTTGACAGTGAATTCTTTTTGCCCGCTTTGTAACTTTTGCATCATCAGCTCTCTGTTTGCCTTTTGTACTGCACTATGGAATTTTACGTAGTCTTCGCAAAGAGGGGTGCCACTAAGCAGTGGGTGAATAAGAGAAACGTTCTCAATGCGTGTGGTTCCGCCGCCTAAGAATACTGGATAGATGGGAAGTCTCGAACTGTCCCGAAGATGGCAAAAGACGTAATCCGGAATGGTTCCCTCAATAGGTTCTATCTTGCCGTTTACGACATTGACAGAATCAATGAGCACGTTATTAAACATATCCCTGACCTCCATTCTTCCAGAGATTTCATCATTACCGATGTTTCCCTCCAGTCGATAGCGGATTTGCGCCTGTCCTGCCACTGCGACGAGGGCGAGCAGAATGGTGATGACGTTTCGCTTATTCATAGATTCTTATTCTGTTTCAGTTACTTCACTCAATTCGTTCGTTGTTCCACATCTGAAGAACTGCAGCTGTTCACCCATTACGCCTTTCATCACCTCAAAGACATTGTCACCCGTGCAATGACTGGTGTAGAACTGCGTATTGGGATAATTGGTTTTAAGTCGTTGGGCCAAAGCCGCCAGTTCTTCTTCCGTCTCTTGACCGTCGAGCAAGTGGAAACCACCTACAACGGTATGAACAGGCCAGGGACAAGCAGCCAGAATACTCTCCAGTCCGCTGTGAGCGCAGCCAGTAAATAGCAGGCCATCAACATACAGAGCCAGTTCATGACAGAAATCATCGTGGACCAATTGTCCATTAGCTTTTTCGATGAAAAGGTTCTGATTCCCCTTGGGCATCGGATGATTCTGAGGTATATGGACAATCACATGGATACCTTCTGATATCTTACAGGTTTGGTCTATCAGGATTAGTCCTTCGTCGTCTATCTCAGGCCACTTCGTAGTAATGCTATGCAGATTCCCTCGTTTGGAATAAAATTTGCAGCTCATAGCATCGGGCGAGACAATAACTTTAGCCCGTTGGTTGTGCTCCATGAAGTACCGTAAGCCGCCAGCATGGTCACTATGTCCGTGAGAAATGAAAACGTAGTCCACATCGCTTAGGTCTATGCCCAACAGCTCTGCGTTTCGGATAAACACGTCACTAGCTCCTGTATCAAGCAGAATCTTGTGCCGATCTGTCTGCAGAAGGATAGACAGCCCATGCTCTGTGGATAGACGACTATCACAACTTCGATTATCTGATAATACAATCCATCTCATCATTCCATTCTTTCGTATTTGACTTCGTCTTCGTCCTTCGAGACTCGGCCATTCTTGCGTCCCTGTGGTAGCAAGCGACCAAAGGTCGAGCGCATGCAAGCATGATGTCTCTCGCTGCTCTGTCCGGTCATTTCCTCACCCTCTTTGTCATACTGTTTGCGCTTGCCAACGGGAGGCTCAGTCAAGGTGATGCGAACTACTGCTGTACGGTCAAGACTGCGGGTAATGGCATCATCGAAAGCATCCATGTGGTGAGAAAGGAAACGCTGGCAGATAGTTCTCAATGCTGCAATTTTCTCTTCGCGGTCTGTCACTATCACAGCCTTACCAACGGCCGTTGCCGATTTGTATTGTAGCGTAAAGCTCCCGTCTTTCGGCCCAACTGTGGGCGCACATTTGCTAACAGCCGACAGGAATACCGTCGGACAATGTGCTATGCAGTCCAACTTGTCGCCCCTCAAAGCACAATGGAAATAGAAGGTTTTCTCGTCTGTGCGTGCCAATGACAAGGGCAATCCGTAAGGTGTCCCATCGGGGCGCATCATGCTTACTGTCACGTATGGAGCCTTATCCAATACCTCCAAAGCGAAGGCGGCATCCATCTCTCTACTTGTTTTTCTCATAGTTGTTATTCGCTTAAGCTATAGGTGTGTACGCTCGAACCTTGGACTGATGGCAGGTAGTTAATGCCCAACCAACACATTTGCAGGAGGACGAAGGAGCAGATGAGCATTCCAAGGGCCAGACGTTCGCGATGGCGAGGTAGTTGGCGGTAGTGGATATAGACGAGATAGGCAAGCCAGGTGATGGCTGCCCACGTTTCCTTTGGGTCCCAAGACCAGTAGTGGCCCCAGGCTTCCTTGGCCCAAAGTGCTCCGAAAAGCATGCGATGGTGAGGAAGGCAAGGCTGACATAGACGAGGTCGTCTGCTAATTTCCACCAAGCAATGACAACAGCCACACCAAGTAGGGTGTATGCGAAGATATTTAAGCGTTGCATATCGGCATTGCCTAATGTGGCCGTGGTAAGGGCGATGAAGAGGCCCAAGTGATTCAGCATGAAAGGGATGTCGCGCTTCATTGACCCCTGACCTCTGAATATTTCACGTAATCTACGGTGGATGGTAAGTCCGAGAATCACCGCGATATACACATATATGAGCACTAACGGCCAAAATGATAGCATATTGTTAATCCACGTGCTATTAACTTGCTGGTGCGTTACTCCCATGATAATGGTCAGCACCACAGCATATACCATAGCCGGGATGGCTGCCTGATACGTCGTCATCCATTGGAAGGCATATACTTTTTTACGCAAGTACACCATCACTGTTAACAATACAAAGAATCTTGCCAGCACAATGCCGTTGGCAGGCCACGCAAACGCCTCCCACACCACAGGGCCGACGCTCAGTTCCAGCATCAGCCCTGCAAAGATAAGGCCTCCTCCAATGAGGAAGCCTTCCTTAAATGTCCAGGGTTTAGTCCACATCAGATTTCGATGAACTTACCGTTCTTCTTGGCTTCCTCAATCCACTTCGGCTCGATTTCCTGCAGGAACTTCTGCTTGTTATCATTCAGCTTCTGCATGTCGAGTCCGATGGCAGCCTGAGCCTTTGCCTTTGTAGAGTAGTCAGGCACCGGGATGGCATCGTTATGACCATACTTGGCAGCTACGCGGGCAATGAGCAGACGGGCCTGCTGAGCATAATCGACGGAGTGAGAGAGCAGACGGGTAACCTCCTGCGGTGCATGGAAGGTAGCACCGTGCGAAGCGATGGCATAGTCCCAACGCCACTGGCTCTTGCGCAGCAGGGCCTGGATGGGCGCCATCTCGGCCTCGGTAGCACCCTTGTCGATGATGAACTTAGCCTCGAAGTGGGCACGGGCCAGCTCTTGCTCGGCACGGTTGCGCACCTCGTTGCACTTCTCCTGACGGTCATAGACGTTCTGGCGCAGCACCTCGGCATCCTGACGGTGACAGGTCTGACAAGTGCGGTCGATCTTGGCCAGGGGCGACTGAATCTGGTGGTCGCTGAACTTCACCCCACCCTCCTGCTTATACGGCATGTGGCAGTCGGCACACGACACACCGCGCTGGGCGTGGATGCCGTGCTGCGACATCTCCCAACCCGGATGCTGAGCCTTCAGGATCTTGGTCTTCGACAGCGGATGGATATAGTCGTAGAAACCGATCTCATCGTAGTATTCCTCGGCAGCCTCGCAGGTCAGACCCTTGTCATGCGGGAATACCAGATAGTTGGCCTTGCCGGGATTCTTCTCATCGTTAGGTTTGATGAAGTAGTACTCCACATGGCACTGGGCGCACACCAGCGAGCGCATCTCCTGATGGGTGGCATTCTTCACATCCAGACCGCGACGGGCAAAAGCCTCATAGAGGGCAGGACGGGCAGGGCGCAGATCCATCGTGCGGGCATCGTGACAGTCGCTGCAGCCGATGGTATTCACCTCCTCGGCACCCAGCTCGCTCCACTTCTTGGCGTAGAAGTTGGCGGGGTCGAACTGATCCTTACCATTACCCAGTTCGCGCATCATGCGAGGCACATCGGGGCCCTTACACGTCCAACACGTGGCGGGCTGCATATCGACAGCGATAGAGTCGCATCCATCGGCAGTTTTCACTGTAATGCCTGGGTTACCTGTACGCAGAATCTTGCGCATATCCTCCAGGGCGTGCTTATGGCCACGAGGGGTGTTATAGTGGCGCGAGAAGGCGTAGCCAGCCCACAGCACCACCATCTCAGGACGCTGCTCGAGCACATCTACCTCCTGCGACGAGTTGTACTTCGACTTAAACGTGGTGTCCTCCGTCATCGCCCAAGTCTTATACTCGCGGGGATAGTCGGCCTTGAACTTCTCGTTCTGAGCGATGATTTCGTCCTCAAACACAGTACGCTTGTTGTTAAACACACTGGCCACCTCGGCCCTGCGCTCCATCAGCGATGAAACGAGCAGTCCCAACAAGAACACTACTACCATTGAGCCTCCAAACAGAAGCCAACCTTGCCATTTCTTTAATGTCTTTGCCATAATATTTCGTTTTTTACTTTTTTACCTTTTTACTTTTCCTTGCAGCCACTCAGGAACGGGAGATGGTGGCAGTGGCGTTACGCCCTCGGCTCCAGGTGTTGCCATCAGCGAGTTCATACCGCCGTGGGGCACATTACGGTGACAGTCCCAACATACCTTGCCGCCCTGAGCCTGCTGCTGCATATAGCCCATGCGGCCTGTCTTCACAAACTCTGTGTTTAGCTGCGTGTGGCAGCGGATACAATTGTCCATCACCACCTGACCCGTCAGCGTCTCTGCCATCGGAGCCTGACGCTCTGAGTGCATCACGAAATACGCCGTGTGCTTCAGACCGTCCATCGCCTTGAAACCATACTTCAAGGCTAAGTTCTGATGCGGCACGTGGCAGTCGTTACAGGTGGCACCGTTCGACTGATTGTCGATACGTCCGTGCGACGAGTGGCTCCACGTAGCATAGTAAGGTGTCATGATGTGGCAGTTGACGCAGGCCGAAGGGTCATCACCTATAAAATAGGTATGCGCCCTGAGCAGATACATAAATAGTCCGCCGAGGCCGCATACGACACCCGCCATCACCAGCAAACCCACCTTCTGCCTATAGGAAAAAAGTCCTGTCAGCTTACGAATTGCCACTTTCGTTTTTTCAACAACATTCATTTCTGTAGGTTTTAGTTTGCAAATATAATCATAAATAGGGATAGAAACCGGTAACAAATGTGCCTCAACCGTGTAAAAGTTTGTTAATATTAAGAATCCTTAATAGTATTTCGCTCGAATTACACTATCTTTGCATCAATTATGGATATAGAGACGCTTGAAGGCATTCGCAAATGTCCGCTTTTTGAAGGACTTACCGATAACGAGGTCATTGATCTGATGCACGCCGTTCGTTATCGTGTGGTACGTTTATACAAAGGCGACTTTCTGTTTGTTGCCGGTGAGGATTGTCTTCATGCAAACATCTTGATAGATGGTGAGGTCGTCGCTTATCTTGAAGGCGCCTCCGACCGCTATATCCGTATGTCAACCTTTCATGCAGGCAACATGTTCGCCCCGGCATTCCTCTTTGCGCAAAACCGCAGGTATCCCGTAACGGTACAGGCGACGACAAACACGAAGGTGTTGCGAATTCTGTCGACAGACTTTGAGCGGTTGCTCGAACTTGATTCCCGGCTGTCTAAGAATTTCACGGTTATTCTTTCGAACCTGATTGCCGGACTTACCAAAAAGGTGGGAATGCTCCTGTTGAGTGTCCGCGACAAGATCATCTTCTTCCTGAAAGAGGAACAACGCCGTCAGCAGTCCAACACGATTCAGCTTTCCATGTCGCGTCAGGAGCTGGCCGATCATTTCGGCATCCAGAAGTATTCCCTGCAGCGCGCCCTCAACGAGCTTCAGGAGAGCGGCGCCATCCGCATCGACGGCAAGACCATCGAAATTCTGAATGTCAAACCCATCCCTTGACTTATTTCAAATGTTTGCGGTCACTTTGATATTGGTTTTATACTCAGTCGACGCTCGTAGCGGGTGGGCTTGACCTGATAGCCAGGCAGGACATAGCAGGCCGTACAGCCTACGCCAGTGGTGTTGTAGTCGAGGTTCAGGGTGATGCCGTCCTGCTGCTGAAGCTGGTAGGTATAAACTGCCTTGGTCAGGTTGTCAGTGCTGTAGTGGTAGGCGTTGAAGTTGAACGGCTCGTCCATCGCAAAGCGCAGTCCCTGGCCAGAGCCGTTGCTCATGTCGAGCCAGCGGTTGTCGCAGCGCAGACCGCAGTCCTGCGGAATGAGATAGGGCTCGAACATGTCGTCCACTTTTTTCTCGTAGATGCCGATGGCATAACCTGTCTTGCGGTCAGGATAGTTTTCCTCTGGGCCGCGACCATACCACTTCACCTGCTGCATCTCGTCGCAGAGCGTCATGGTCAGTCCGATGCGTGGCAGTAGTGAAGGCATCGATCCCTCGGGCTCCAGAATATGATGGAGGGCGATGGTGCCGTCGCCGTTGATGCGGTACTCATAGACCTCTGAGAAACCCGAATAGCGTAAGCCCGTGATGTAGGCATCGAGCGATGTGTTAACAGGGGCACCAAACTGGGAGAACCAGCGCACGTTGACATACACCTGTCCGTCGGCCTCGAAGGCCTGGCAAGAGATGGGTATGCGGGTGGTGGCGTTCAGGTTGTTGCTATAGAACTCGTTGGCTATCTGCGCGCCGTTCCAAGCCTTGCGGTTGTTGTAGGCGATGTTCCACTGGTCCCAGCCATCGACCTCAAGTGCCAGCGGGGCGCGCCACACATTCATTTGAAGTGGCGACTTGAGCAGTTCCTTACCAGCTTGCTTGATGCTGAATAGCTGGCCGTCGGGGGTGAATGAGTAGGAGAATCCGTCGCCGCTGACCACGATGGTGTCATTGCTATGGTTCAGCACAGCCTTTCCCAGGGTTTTGTCAGAAGGTACAGCCAACTGGCGCCAGGGGAGTTCCAACTGATCCCAGGCCATGACGTGACCCTTCTTCGCCCAGACCTCATCGTCCTTCAGGCTACTGGTTATCATGAGGCGGTATTCGCATCCAGGCTTGATGGCAGGGCGGCTGTAGGACAGGGTGACGACCTTCTTGGCCAACGGTGCGACATCAGGATTGAGCGTTCCCTGCTGCAGACAGACGCCGTCCTCATAAAGCTCCCATTTCATGTCGTAATAAGAGGTGTTGAGGAAGTGGTTCCTGTTCCATATCTCTACCGTGCCGTTATCTGCACTCAGCAAAGTGCATGAAATAGGCTGGGCCGATTTCTTCATCTGATAGATTTCCGGCTGGACGGTTCTGTCGGGCCATATCGTGCCGTAGGTGCGTGCGCCTATGCCGTAACTGAAATAGGTACCCTCCTGCTGCTCCTTCTCGAAATCCAGATTCAGCAACTTGCCCGATGCATCGGCAATGATGACATTGTCCATCAGTGCATCGCAAATATATACACGGGTGTCCTGTCCGTGGGTTTGCTCGTTGCGGCCTATGTTCACAGGGAAGGGAGCGTTGATGATGTTACCTTGAGCCTCCATCTGAGCCACCTGAGCGTTGTCGATGCTTACCGTCATCTGCTTTCCGTCGTAGCGGGCTTCCACATGGTGCCACTTGTTCTCCCAGTCGCTGGGCAGCGGGGCAGACAGTTCGTACTTGTGGTTCGCCGCAGACCTTCTGCCAAAAGGACGGTTTTCGTTCTGTTCTCCCTCAGGAGCCTTGTCAGTGTTGGTATAGAACATCAGCTGTTCCTTACCCTTCTGCTCGATGCCGAACTGCCACTCGCCCTTGGTGACGAACGAGCCGCAGGAACTGATGAGCTTGCGGGGACAGACGTCGAAACTGATGGTGATGTCGTTGCTAGTAATCTCCAAGCAGTCGTCACGATAGATTTCAACCCACTCGTCATGTCCGCTGAGGTCTATCACGTGATTCTTGCGATTGCGGGCATCAGTCACCAGTTTGGCGTTGCCCATGATATGTGCCATCACGTCATGGCCCGATTTGTCGAAGAGCCTGCGGGCGGGCTGTGTAAGACCTGGCGACACGAAGTCCCAGACGGCACCGCCGATGCAACGCTCGTGGGTATAGACGGCACGCCACATCTCGTCGAACATGCCACCGCTATTGCCAGCCACGGAAATATACTCATCCATGAACGATGGGCGCACGTCGCCATCGCCATGACGACCCACCCTGAGGTCGAGTGCCAGCGGCGTTGGATAGCGCGGCCCGATGATGTCCTCGGCAGGATGGCTGTAGGCATTGCCACCATACATCCACCAGCGTGTGTGGTCGTATTTGCGGCCTTCGTCAATCACCTCGCCAATGTTGGGACCCTCGCCGCTCTCGTTGCCGGCACTCCAGAACAGCACCGCAGGCTGGTTGCGGTCGCGCAGCACCATGCGGCGCACACGCTCCCTATACATTGGTATGAAACGCTTGTCGCCTGAAACCCATTCTGTGGCATGTGCCTCTACGCCAGCCTCGTCAATGATATACAGTCCGTAGCGGGCGGCATACTCCAGATAGCGTGGCACGGGCGGATAGTGACTGGTTCGTACACCGTTGAAGCCAAACTGTTTCAGGATGGTCATATCCTTCTTGATGAGTTCGTCCGTGACAGCATGGCCATTGTCAGGATCTTGCATGTGCGAGCACTGCGCATTGACCTTCAGCGGCTTGCCGTTCAGATAGAAGACGTTGTCGCGCATTTCAGTCTCCTTGAAGCCAACATCTTGACGGGCATCCTCGGGTGTGCTTTCCGATAATCGTTTGCCAGTAGCGGCATCCACGAGATACATCTTGAGCTCATACAGATTTGGCGTCTCAGCCGTCCATTTCAAGGGGTTGGCAATATGCTTGCTCATGTTCAGTGTCAGCGTGCTGCTGCCAGCGAACGTCGCCGCCTGACTTTCCAGTTGCGCCACCTCCTGTCCGTTGGCACCAGTCAGCACGGCCTGAACCTTCAATGGCGTCCTCACAGGCTGCTCGTCATAGCTTCTGACGGTCACCTCAATGTTCAGGTCGGCATCTCGGTAATCCTTGTCCAGATCGGTGGTCACATACCAGTCGAACAAGCGGGTCTTGGGCGTGGCATAGAGATAAACATCGTCGAAGATGCCTGCCAGGCGCCAGTAGTCCTGACCCTCGAGATAAAAGCCGTCGCTGTATTTGATGACCTTCATGGCCAGTGTGTTGCGACCTTTCTTCAGATACCGCGTGATGTTGTACTCGGCAGGCTCCTGGGCACCCTCGTTGTAACCCACCTCCTGACCGTTGACCCACAGGAATGAGGCCGACGCCACTTTCTCGAAGCGCAGGAAGACCTCCTCGCGGTTCCAGTCGGCAGGGATGGTGAATGTGGTGCGATAGGCTCCCGTAGGGTTGTAGTCACGCGGGGTCATCGGCGGGTCGGCCTGGAACGGTGCGGCTACATTGCGGAATAGTGGGTCGCCGTAACCTCTCATCTCCCAGTTCGACGGCACGTCGATGGTCGCCCACTTCGCGTCGGAGTATTTCTCCTCGAAGAAGTTGGCCGGTATCTCCTGCGGCGTATCGCCATAGAAGAACTTCCACCGTCCGTTGAGCAGGATATGATGTCCCGGAATGTAGTACGCGTGGGTTTCCTCCTGACCATACTCAAACACGTCGAGGTTCTCGATGAAATGATACAGGTCGTCAAACCCTCTTTTTTTCTCTGTCTGTCCCTGCCCCACCACCACGACGAGGGCAAGCAGGATGGTAATCAGGTTCTTCGACGGGCGAAGCGGCTTAGCCGAGCGGAACGGATTGAACTTTATGTCCTTGTAATTAATCTCTTGCATTGCAATTCTCCTAAAATATGTTGCAAAGTTACACTTTTTTGCCGAATTAAGGCGAAAAAGGCGTAACTTTGTAGCTGAATTTGAGATTTATTAGTAAACGACTATGCCACGTAAGACAATATAGATAAAAAACTGATAATCCTACTTATATACGTTTTACTCTATCACCTCGATATAAAAGCTGAACGGGCGGAAACCGTCGTTGCAGCTGATCATTGCACTCATGGGATTTTTCATCCATCCGTCGTAGAAGTTGCCTTCACCTCGGGCTAGCGACTCCACGAGCTCCCGCATGGAGTACCACGCTGAAGGACACATTCCTTCAGGTTGTAGGCCGTCAATGGAAATCCACTGCTGGCCCTCCCTGACACCGCAGGTATGCTCAATCGGGTTCTCGTATTTTGCCATCAAGTCCTCATAGACCGTCTGGCGAATGGCTGTGATTCGTACTTTGTTCATAATTCAGTTTTTATGGGGAATAATTTCAAGACTTCCAAGTCCGTGCCGACAGTTATATGTTGAGATGGTGGCCACCAGGCGTTGAACCTCAGGGTCGTTGGCGTGATAAGTGAGTAGTTGGTTGATGAATTCCTCAGCCTTGTCGTGTTGTTTGTCAGCGTAGGTATAATGGCATGCCAACTTCGACAGAATGCGTTTGCCATGAGGGTCAAATGAATAAACATTTTCGAGGACTTCCAAAGTTTTCTGATGGTCATGCTTATCATACAGATATTCGCAATATAATTGATACCAGGCAGCCTCGCAAAGCGGGTCTATTTCGAGTATCTGTTTCAGGTAATAGATATTTCTGTCGCTATCATGATGATATCCATTAGGTGAGTTCTCCTTCTCGCGAATACCGTCAAACACCTTGCTCAGCAACTGCCGTATGATTTCTTCTTTTTCGTACATCACCCGAGCATGGTTGGTGCGGATGAGCTGGCTTTCGAGACGCTTGCCGGATGTGCGGTCGATGATATCGCGATAAACCTCGCCGTTACGAAAGACCACACCGTTCTCTCTTGAGAAGAATTCGTTGTCGGCATGAATGTGGAATGTGTGTGGCTGCTGCTTCGAGGCCCGGAGTTCACCGCACAGGTATTCTTCGTCCGTCCATAGTCGGAACTGATAGGTGTTCTGGGTGTCGTTACGGAACCTATAGTCGATATAGTTGTATGAGATGCTGGTGCCGGTACCGAAGGGAATCTGTCGGCCAAAGTCGGGGAAGAGGTCGAGTCCGTCGTGGTGGTGGTGCTCTGTGATGGTCAGTTCACTGTGCAGCACGAGCCAGTGGAAGAGGTTCGACAGCTGACACATGCCGCCGCCGATGCCCTGCGAGGGCTTTCCTTTGGCGATGGTCAGTCCCTCCTTGTAGCCCTTCCGCTTGGTAGTCCGTCCAATGAGTTTCCAGACGGAGAACGTCTCCCCTGGATGGATCCTCAGCCCGTCGATGTGCTTCACCGCCAAGGCCAGGTTCGTTGCCTTGTTCTCCTGCAACTGCATGTTCACATTGCCTAGCCGACGGCGTATGAGCGAGTTATGGCGATAGACTACCACAGGTAGCGACTCATCCGTCCGCTCTCTGGCAAATCGCGTATTCCGCAGCATATCCTGAACGTGGCGTTTCAGGATTTCCTTCTCCATCGACAGCCGATAGGTGAAGGGCGATATCTCGCAAAACAGTTTCCGTTTCATGTCCTTTCGGATGATTTGCTTATTCTTCAATACTTAAAGTTTGTTCTTTTCTGTGAAAAGCGAATAAATTCGAGCGGCAAAATTAGTCAAATCTAGTTAATAACGGATAGAAATGCGTAACTTTGTGCCATGTTTTAACAAAAGTTGGGACTGAGTATGCAACAGGTGAAGAGAGCAATAGTGATAGGTGCATCGTCTGGTATTGGACTGGAGGTTGCAAAACTTCTGATAAAACAAGGCTGGACGGTGGGTGTTGCTGCACGACGTGTAGAACTACTGCAAGGCATTGGTGCTGCGGCTGTAGAACGAATAGATGTAACGGCAAATGAGGCTACCGAAGGATTACAGCATCTAGTCGGGAAGATGGGAGGCATGGACTTGTTCTTCTATGCTTCAGGCATTGGCAAGCAGAATAGGGAATTGAAAGAGGACATAGAACTGGCTACGATACAGACGAACGGTGTGGGCTTTACGAGAATGATAGGCGAGGCGTACAGGTACTTCGCCAGTCATGGTGGGGGACACATAGCGGCTATTACATCCATTGCCGGTACAAAGGGCCTTGGCCCCGCACCATCCTATTCTGCCACGAAAGCCATGCAGAACGTCTATCTGCAGGCTCTCGAACAGCAAGCTCTGAGCCGCGGGCTGAACATTCGTTTTACGGACATACGCCCGGGCTTTGTTGATACTGCTTTACTCAGCGGCGACTTCCATTACCCCATGATGCTGCAGCCTGACGAGGTGGCAAAAGAAATAGTATATGCCATCAACCACAATAAGCATATCCGTGTTATAGACTGGAAATATCGTGTGCTGACGGCCTTTTGGCGCAGGATTCCACGATGGCTTTGGCGTAGATTCAAGTTATAGCAAACTTCACCATTGAATTAACGTGAAATTAACAAATATAACATATTTTATGAACTCGCGAATTCAACTGGCAAGTGCAATCGCACTTTCTATTGTATGAAGTCCTCTT
>CALDLA010000027.1 GCA_937898415.1 uncultured Prevotellaceae bacterium
CGTGAGGGTCAACATCGCTTGCCATCGGGGGTCAAACACGCTCGGCTTTTCCAAAAGTTCTGAGCAGTAAAAAAATAAAAGAATTTAGAGAATCAGTATAATTATGAACCACATCATCACATTTGCCAATCAGAAGGGCGGCGTGGGTAAGTCCACCCTCGCCATCCTCTTCGCCAACTACCTGTGCTGGAAGAAGATGAACGTCTGTATCATCGACACCGACCTCCAGCAGACCATTGCGCAGATGCGCAAAAGCGATCTGGACTTCTACGCCTGTGAGGCTCCGTATAGCGTCCAGGGATTCCCTGTGTCCGATGTTGACACCATGCGGCAGCTGATTGAGAACGCCCGGAAGTTCGACGGTTGCGTCTTGATTGACGCACCGGGTAATCTGAGCCAGGACGGTTTGATTCCCATCCTATCCGAGACGGACTTCATTGTCTGCCCTTACAGATATGACAAAGCCACTACCGCCTCTACCAGCACCTTCGTAAAGACCATCCTTCGCATGATGAGGGAGATTCGGGGAATGAAGCCCCAGCTTTTGTTTACACCCAACAACATCTACCGCAAGGGTAATATGGAGGAAAAAAAGGTCTGGAAGCAGTTTGCGGAAACCTTCGAGATGATAGGAACTGTACTCCCGACGGTACCAACCAGAGCCGATCTGGAGCGCATTGACACTATAGAGATTAATTCCTCGCAGAGGGATGTCGTTCAGGACACTTTTGACTATATGATAAAAATCATCAAAGATAGCGAATTATAAAAGGGTTATATATTATGGCAAAGAATGTACAAGACGCATATAGCGAGATTCTAAGACTGCGGAATTTGTTCTATCAGAAATGGATCGAGTCTGCAGAGACTGATGAGCCTTCTGGTTACATTAGAACCGTATTATCGGCAAAATACGAGGCTTTCAACAAGGCCCTGGAACTATTGTCACCTTCCATCGTGGATCCTCAGCCGAAAGATTCTGGTGAACTAACTCACTCGGTAACCAAGATAAGTGACCAAGAAGAACCTGTAAGCGATGACTTAGAGATAGCTGCTTGCCAGTCTTTTAATAGTGCATGTGAAGATCTGAATAAAGAAGATAAAGATTCTGCCACTTATGTAAAAGAGTATTTCAAAGAACTTTGGATGTGTGCTTTCAAAGATGGTGCGCACTGGAAAGAGCAGCAAATAATGAAGGAGGCCATTAATGGAGAGGTTTTTGATAACTATGACAAAGATATATGTCAACACCATTTAGAATTGTTAGTTGATATTCCTAAGAAATACAAGGATGGTGATAAGGTTAAACTTATAATCATTAAGGAGGACTGCGTATGAGCGACGAAGAAAAAGCCATCAAGCGATTCTGTCAGTTTCTTGACAAATCGATACAGAAAAAAGGAATTTACCAGTTTTCTTTCGGCACCGCCATCAGTGAATATCTGAATACCATCGAGGCGAAGGAGAGAGATTTTAAGGTTATTACGCTCTGTGGAAGCACCCGCTTCAAGGAGCAATTCTTGGAAGTCCAAAAGAAATTGTCGCTTGAAGGTTATATTGTTCTTAGTGTTGGATTGTTCGGCCATTCTGGTGACGAGGAGGCTTGGCAACCCGGCATAAAGGAGATGCTTGACAAGAATCACCTACGCAAGATCGATATGTCAGACGGAATTTATGTCATCAACGTCGGGGGCTACATCGGAGAAAGCACTAAACGAGAGATAGAATATGCTTTTGTAAACGATAAATACATAAGATATTTGGAGCCAATCAAATAAAGGAGGGCTGACTATGATACAAATAACAAAACACGGTAATAACAAGGATAAGGAGTCTCGGCAAGGCCGTTGTAGCGAATGTGGCTGTGAGTTCACATATACGAGAGAGGACTGCTATTGGGATAGACCATTACTTTCCTACATTTTAGAATGTCCTGAGTGTGGTAAAAAAGTATTGTTAGGCGATGTTTTTGAATAACAAATAAGGAGAATTAACATGGCAGAGAAGAAAAGAAACTACGGAGTTCAAGGACTTGAGGATCTTGTTTCAGGTCTGAACAACGAGCAGCCTGCAGCAGAGCAGACGGGAGCCATCATTATACCAAAGAGGAAAGCCGCCGGTCGTCCTGTGACACGGACGGAAGGAACGGCTCGCACCAGCATTACCCTCACCCCGGAAGTGATGGGTAAGCTACGCTCGCTGGCCCTGAACACAGGCCAACAGCTTAACGCCATCATTGAGGATGCACTGGTTAGGTATTTCGATAGCTACGAGAAAAAGCACGGCCAGATTACTGTGCCAGAGATTTACAGACATAAATAATATATAATATTTAATACAAAAAATTATGAAACAGTTATTTCAAAATTATCCGGACACAATGGCTCTTATTAAAGTCATTGTAGTGAGTAGTTTATTTGGCGCGTTTTTGGTGTTTGCACCAATCAAGGCCCAGTTAGTATTTATGGTGGTCGCCCCAATAGCGTTCCTTATCGGTCTTATTGTCTGGAGTTTCAAGCAGGAACGCCATATGTATGACAGAGATAAACCGAAGATGAATTATTAACATTTATACAAAAGATTATGGCAAACAACGAACTTTTAAGCATGGGTTAAGATATATGATGACTGAATTTAATGAAGGATGGTGGAACTGCTTTTGTTCTTTTGCTAACGAGTTGGCAAACGTCAGTAGCAGCGCAAGTATGGTGATACGTAATGTTTTGGATGGTGCCGGTGTAACCCAAAAGGAGATTACAGCTGTTCTAAAGAAACACAAATTCGACAAACGTGTAGTTGAAGAACTGAAAGAATATAAAGATTATTTAGAAAAATTATAAAGAATGAAAGATTATGAAGAAAAAGCAATTTAAAGTTTTGAAGACCGTAGATTCAAAAGGTCTTGTTAATGAACTTAACGAAATTGACGCAGCCGTGCCCACCACTTTCCCTGTCATTTTTCGTCCTGTGACAGAAGATGATAATGGCCCTGTTAATATGGCCGGAATTGGCGAGGGAGATCTCTTTGTATGGGAAGACGATGCATTAGGAACCTTGCTGACTATGCACGAAGAACTTTGGGCAAACAGTCGATATGAAAAAATTTTTCTTGAATATATCGGCGAAGGTGACTTCGAGATTCTTGATGGCTCGTTCACGGGTGAAAGAATGACAAATTAAACAGAACAACGGAGAAAGACGGGAGATCGACACCTCCCCCGCGCGTGAGCAAGGAGTCAGACTCGCAAGTGGTAGTTGGCCTGAGATTGGTCTTGTGATAAGATAGAGGAGAAAACATTCTTCGTTTTTCAAAAACAAGTGGGAAAAAAGAGTATTTACTAACAATTTAAAAGTAAGAAGATTATGGCAAATGAAAGCATCATACAGCTTGCAATCGTAGGCAGTGTAGATGCTTTTAGGTGTGTATGCACCTAAAATGTAAGCATCATCCTGCTTTTATCGATGCCAGCCCCTACCCTTCGGTCTCATACCGAAGGCAGGTTTATATCTGTTCCACTCATCATCTTTTTTCTTCGGCAGGTCATTATGCGACCCGCCGCCACCTCCAAGGGAAATATCCTGTGGCACGGCGATACCCATCAGGATCTCGCCTGCCAGCTGTGTCATTCGCAAAGCCGCCTTGCCGACACCCTCAGCTGCTTCATCAGCCAGTTCTCGGGCTGCGCCTTCCATGTTCGTATCGATCCAGGGCGACATACCGTTCTCGATACATTTTGCGCCGATGCCAAGTCCAAGAATCTGCTCTTGCTCATCCGAGAAAATTGCCTTGTGGCTATCGCACCACTCACGCAAGGCCTCACGCGCCCTGGCGATGGCCGCAGTCCGCTCACGCTCGCCCTCTGAAGGCTCACGCTTGATAACAACAGATTTCTGTTCAGCTGGCTTCTGCTGCTTCTGAAGCTTCTGCTGATCCAACTGTTTCTGCTTGATGGCCGCATATCTGGCGCAATTCCAGGCCATTTCTGCTGCAAATATATTACCTTTATGGTCTACTGCATTTACATAATCAACTGCTCTATGTAGATAATCATCCACATTTCGAGTCAACACCATATTATCAGGTAACTTTGTTGTAGAGTACTCGATTCCCAGTTCGTCCAATTTAGCTTTAACTATTTCTACTATATTATATGCTGTTACGTCTGCATACTTAATACTTGTATCAGGCAGTGGGGCAGGTATTCTCCAGTCATAACCTCCGTCCTTAGCAGAATAGTCGGAATGTTCATCCGTTCTGGTAACAGGTGCCATCTTCTGTTGTTCCTTCTCATACTCCTTGGCAATCTTCTTTGCGGTCAGTTTCTGGCCGATCTGCGATGCATTATATTTCTTCCCGTCACGGATGACCGAGTAGTTATAGTAGCCTCCATTCGGATCTCGTCGGCCTTCAAACTGGTAATGCCGAAGGTTTCCATCTTTATCTGCATAGCTTTGCTGTTCCAGCAAGTGGATAAACCGATTCCAGTTGAATTTAGGTGTGTCCATCGACCGCATTACACGGTAAATAGCATCCTTGATTTCAGTATTGTAATCAACGGGCATTTGTTTGATTTTTTGGCCAAGTTCCGAAGACGTGTAAACACTCTTTCCCCGAAAAATCGAATAGCCATCGACCATATTATTTTCGTCCTTATGGAACTGAACATTATAATTATCTTCTGCTCCGTCATAGGTCGTGAATGTACTATTTTCCATGTGGGTCATAAAGAAATTAGGATCAAATTTGTCACCCGGCATCTCTGCCATAACAGCATTTATGGCAGCGTTTATTTCATCAATGTGCTGCTGACGGATATCCATTGCCAGGTTCCAGCCATGTCGCTTGTTGATCTGTTCTGCAGCCATCGCAGTACGCTTGGCTATATCCGTTACACAGTTTAGCTTATTGTCTTCCGTGTATCGGGACACGGTAATATGTAGATGATAGATGCCGCTAAAAGAATCTCGGTGAAGCATTGCCATCCACTTACTGTTACAGAGGTTGGTGTGTTCCACAGGAAAAAGAACTCTCTTACCGTCCTTATCTGTGATCCATTCTTTGGTCTTCGGGTCACGCTTTGCTTTGGCGTGATCCGTGTTGTCTATCTCCTTCAGCAGTTCCTCAGCATGTTCAAGCCATTGCTCTTTCGTCCAATTCGCCGATTCCTCCATGGTCGGCGAATATTCTATTGCAATGATGTTGTTTGTGACATCCTTTCCCTTCCGAACATAGTCACGTCCGGCTTCCTCAAACTCACCCCAGAGGTCATCCAACTGATCGTTGGAAACAAACAGATCTGTGTTGGCAACCATGTTTTTCGCCCCAACGAAAACTGCCAGGTCTTTACGAGTGATGTATTTCTCGTAAGCCTGACCATGTGAAATATTCCTTGCTACTGCTATCATACTAACTATACTCTTTTAATCCAATTATCCAAGAAATCCAACTCCTTCTTAACACCGTTTATCCACCTCTGTAGGAACCCGAAATCGGTCAGTTTTTCCATACGTTTCTGGGGTGTTAGATGCAGTGATTCAAGCATCTTAAAAAGGCTCTTAATATCACTTCTTACACCCATCATTTCGCGCCGAAAATCTCGGTCCGGAACAACGGGTTTATAACCCAAGGAAACCTCACGAATATACACCCCATTTTCCATATCAAGGTGACTTGATTTCCGGGTAATTATATCCCATTCTTCGTCATTATAATAAACCGAGTGAAGTTTCCTTTTTTTATCATACAAAGCGCTTCTTCCGCGCCTGTATTCCCTATTCTTTTTTACTGTTTTTGCTCTCATATTTTTATGTTGTTTTTAGACCATCTTCACACCTGTAGAGGTACGAGTTTACGAGTACTCTTTAACCCAACAATCATACCTTTCAGTTTGGTTGTTGGCAAGACATTTTGAGCTATCTCAAAATAAGTCTTGTATCACGCGCGTGAATATCGCGCGTCTTCGATTATCTGACTACAAAGTTCGGGTTTTATTTTAGCAAAACAAAATCTGATAAAATAAATCTCTCGATTTAACAGATTTAAGAGGGGCTGAGATATTTTACAATTTAATTTTGCAAAATTAGAGATATAAAGTTTATATATTTGATGCGAAAAATGACAATCAAAGGTTAGGGTCTTGAATTTGTTAAATCAAGAAATAACAAATGATTATTTTGGTTCGCTAAAATTTTGTGCCTAAATTTGCAAGAACAAAAGGATATGTTGGATATGCAAAGTAACGTGAAAATAAAAGTAGATGAAATTGTCTACGAATACAGTTGTCTCGTGTGGGGGTCGATTTGTGGAGAGAAACCCCAAAAAGTCGTGAGCCTTCTTAGCGAAGGAAAAGGTATCATTTCCAAAACGGATTCACCCGCACACGAAAAGATTACCCTCCTCATGCAGGAAGTCAATCTCTTCGTACCGCGAGTGCGGATGGAGAAGGATTTCGGGTACCGTACATCGAACGCACAATGGTATTCGAGTCTGCTCAAGAGAAAGAAATCTATGAAGTGTCTGCCGGTATATTTGTGCGATGCAGTCAACGAGATCATCGCAAAGCCTTATCAGGATCAGATTCGTCAACTGCGAGAATCTATCAGGACAGAGATACAAATTAAAAAAGAAAAAAAGTCATTTACTCCTGAGCAAGCTGCGAAGGTGAATGACGTGACTGCAAAGATCAACGACCAGAAAAAAATGCTGGCCCGCCAGCCAAGATGTACCAACGGTATTCTCACCACCCTACTACATGAGTATTTAGATTCTCCGTCCCAAGACGATGTGGTCAGGTTACAAAACCTGACGAATGAAATAACCAGTTTAGAAACTGTAATAAAGACAAACATGGAAAGTCTTAAAGAAGCATCTGATGATTCGAGATCGGACAGTCGTCTTTCTCTGGAGAATATGATTGAAGATGCAAGATCCAAAATTAATCAGCGTAAGCGGCAGCAGTATGAAATCAGAAAGAAGTATTATGAAAAGTTTCATAGAGAGATGACCCCACAGGCCATCGCCGATCAGTTATTGAAATATCCCGGAACGTTCTGGGAACAATTCAATCGAAGCATGAACATGATTAATGTGAGTGTAAAGATTTATACAAGTAACAAATCCGGAAAGAAGGGCAGTAAAAAGCAGTCCACCCTTGCAAAGCGTGGTGAAGCTCTTTTATTGTTTCCCCATGCCGTTCTCGATACTAAAGCAGATGAAGGATTACTTGCCGACATTGATCATGACCTGAAGGTCTATGAGGAATGGGACGCATGGGCAAGGAATCATCCTGAGAAGGTTTTCAACGAATCATACAAGGATGCCTATGAGAATTACCGTAGGCAATTCAAGACTATTCCATCATTAAAGTCGTGCGACAGTAATCCTGATCCTGAAGATGAATACTATTTAATACCGCCTACCGAAACAGAAATGAGATGTATGGAACTCACGGAATACCTTGAAGAAATTACCGTAAATGACGAAGTAGGACGGAAAAAGGTAAAAGCAGCAAATGATATAATATGGAAATTCTGTAATCTGAACAACTTTGAAGAAAGATATAGTCAGTTACAACGAATGATAGATAGCGGTACCGTCAAGTTCCCTGGCGGTTTTGCCGTTGGAGAAATGACCAAAATGCTGAATCCAGATTATATTCCTAACATAAGGTAGGAAAAACTTGTAAGATTCAATTATTATTTGTAACTTTGCCCAGAAATCGTGAGAATACGGGCCAGCTGATTGGCCTTATGGTGAGGGCCGCGCCACTCGCCAAGATGTAAGCGGGTGTAAGCACCTTAAATATGCAAGCATCATACAGCAGATGCCTGTTGCTGCGACCGGAGGGAAGCAGCCGCACATAGGTAATTCATCAACAGTCATAGCGGACTGCGAGTA
The DNA here is from genome assembly GCA_937898415.1 of uncultured Prevotellaceae bacterium. GTDB lineage: Bacteria > Bacteroidota > Bacteroidia > Bacteroidales > Bacteroidaceae > Prevotella. Next base: position 7,898 of record CALDLA010000027.1, read on the forward strand.
TCAGTATGGAATATTACTCACGACGATCATCACGTAGCCAGCCAACACAAGGCTGGCTACGCTGGTAATAACCAGCATCCCTTCGACTAAATATGATAATTTGTCCTGCATATTATATTAACTAACTAAAGTTTCCCACCCTCAGAAATCCCTTTATATAAAGGCGTTTCCAGAAAATAAGCGCATCTTTAACATTTTTGCGTAGTATTTCACAAATGCACTTCTCCCTATTAATGGGGACTTTCGGGAACATTGGTATTCATTCTCTATTTCATTAACATTCATTATGTCTGTGTTAAAATCCTTTGTTTACGGGCATTCTCGTGATGCAAAGATTTCAGAACCCCTTTGTTTGTGGGCGTTTTGAAAAGGTGGGAAACTTTAATTAACTAATATATATTATTTATTACTTATTATTTAATCATTGTCATTTTGACTCCAGCCAGTCAGGGTAACCTTACCCAGAATTGCCATGAAAAGATAAAACAGAATAGTCATATCATTGTTATTTTATGGGAGTTGGTTAAGCTCCCGTTACCTTATTTTACTCACTTACTTATCGTCATATATTCTAATTTCGACTTCGCTATGAAGATCTTCCGCCAGATGATCTATGAAATCCTTATTCGAATATCCACCCTTCATGCCTTTTATTTCCCGTCGCACCCACTTGGGAGGAAGGTTCTTATAAATGATTATCACATTTAGGATGACAACAAAGGCATTTAGTGCGGCTGCACCATGGGAACCAACAACAAAACTATAGATGCTTGTAATCAAGCATACTATTGTTATAATCATCGGTATTCTATTCTCCTTCCAGAACGAATATTTCTCAACTGTAATGTTCTTATCCATAATATTCTGGCTGTTTATATCGCGCCGCCTACGCTTTTATCTATAGGGAGTTGGTTAGGATCCCGTTACCTTTCTTTTTAGTATATTTCACTCATTTTATCAGGTTCTGGTTCCCAATTATCAGCTCCACATTCATAACAAAGTCCGTTAGTGGTATCACACCGATGGGTATGCGATCCACAAGACTGACACCAATATCTGTCGTCGATATAAAAATCAACACCTTCTACGCCAGCCTTTTCCTTGAGGAAGTCTTCATTTGTTTTCTTTGTCATTATATCTCTGGCTATTTGTATCGCGCCGCCTCCGCTTTTATGTTATACTTTATTATTCGTAAAAATGGGAGTTTTCAGACCGCTGTCATGGATTGCTCCCAACCAGACGATTTTAACATAAAAACCAAATTCTTAGAATTATAACCGCTTCTCAGCGTTTTTATCTTGCTCTATGAACGGACTTTCGAGAGGTATCGGCTGAGTGAACTAAGATCCTTTCTCTTTTGTTTTTTCTTATCAAGTCTGCCGTGTGTTCTCTCTTTATCAGTCGTCATCGACTTTGTTTCGCTTGAGTCCTTTTCTTTGCGGTATCTTAAAGAGGCCGACAAGCGGCCTACGCCAAGGAATTTCCAGTAAAATTTTACGGAATACCCGATTTGGCACAAATCGCGGAAGGCTGCCGGAACAATTTTCTGGAAATTCATTTGCATGGCTGCGGGCCTCTGTACCTTTGCAAGGAAAAGGGCTGGACAAAGCGGAATGAACTCAAAACGAGTGATGAAGGACACACGGTGACGGACGCAGATAAGAGGAATACCGCATCTCCTTCTTGTGCTGTTAAGCGCAGTTTATCAACAGGATAAACATAATATTAAATGTTATATAATAACAATAGTTCGGTAAATATAATCTTAAAATATTAACACTGGTCATAAGCCCG
>CALDLA010000028.1 GCA_937898415.1 uncultured Prevotellaceae bacterium
CTTCACACTCTCCGACGATGATATGTCGCAGATTGCCACCCTCAACCAACAGGACGCGGGCTTCATCAATTTCGGTGACCCGCAGTTTGTGAAGTATCTTATTGAGAATTATGGATAAGACATTTGAATCATTGAACAGCCCATGGCCGAAGGGCGAACCCAACACGGGCTACGCTCAGTATTTCATCGGCAATAGTTATTTGGCCGAAGTAGGCGGCGGTATAATGAACGTCACCTTCGAGCCCCGTTGCCGTAACAACTGGCACATCCATCACAAGCAGGTGCAGGTGTTGATATGCGTGGCCGGGCGCGGCTGGTATCAGGAATGGGGCAAGGCTCCTGTTGAACTGACTCCCGGCACCGTCATCGCCATCCCTGCAGAGGTAAAACACTGGCACGGCGCCGCTAAAGACTCATGGTTCCAACATCTGACGTATCACAAGGATGTGCAGGAAGGTGCCAGTAATGAATGGCTGGAGGTTGTGACAGACGAGTTATACAACGAACTACAATAGGGGAAATAGCACTTTCCGTAATATTGGTAATTCTTTCCAAGATACGGGTAGTGTCTGATTGGCAGAATCGTCGTACCTTTGCGCCCTGTAAACAGGTTGCGATTCTGGCGGCGCCTCGGCATAGTTCAAACGAGTTTGACTCTGCTCTCGGCTTGCACAGAATTGTCAGCGGATTTCAAAACGTAATGAACATGAAGAATTTTGCATTGATTTTGATGTCGCTCCTGATGGTATGCTGCACGAAGGACGACGAGGTGAAGGCCGCCACCGTGCAAGAGGCAGGTAAGACGCTGGTGGTGTACTACAGCTACACGAACAACTGTCACGAGATTGTGACCTCTTTGACGAGCCAGATACAGGCTGACGTGATGCGTATTGAACCTGCGGACAAGACGCAGAAGTACGAGGCAAACAACTATGCCATCGGCACGGCGCTGCTGAATGCTATTAAGGCTGCGCCCAACGATGCGGCGAGTTATCCGGCCATCGACCCCGTGAGCATTACTGACCTCTCGCAGTACCAGAACATCATCATCGTGACGCCACTGTGGTGGAGCCAGATGGCAGCCATCATGCAGACGTACCTCTTTAATTATGACGCGCAGATGGCTGGCAAACACGTGGCGCTGATTGTGTCGAGTCATAGCAGCGGCATCAGCGGTGTGGTGGCCGATGCTAAGCGACTGGTTCCTGATGCCCTGTGGATGGGCGATGCGCTGTGGATCAATGCCAACAATCATAGTAATCGTGCTTCGCTGATTCAGAGTTGGCTGCCAACGCTGAATTTTGCATCAGGCACAACGGGCATCAATGGCACGCGCTCTGCCGACAAAGCTGACGGAGCGTACTACTCTCTGAATGGTCAGCGAGTCGTAAATCCTACGAAGGGATTATATATTAGAAATGGTAAGAAGGTAATCTTATGAGAAAGTTAATATTAGCCGTAGTGCTGATGGGCTTGACGTTCACGGCCTGCAACGAGAACAAACAAACTACAAACGAAAATATGAATACGACATTGAATCTGACTCAGGAGTGGGACAAGGTGTTCCCAAAAAGCGACAAGGTAGACCACAAGAAGGTCACGTTCAAGAACCGCTACGGCATCGAACTGGCTGCCGACATGTACATTCCGAAAGTTGAAAGTTCAAAGTTGAAAGTTGAAAGATTTCCTGCTATTGCTGTCACAGGACCGTTCGGAGCTGTGAAGGAGCAGACGAGTGGCCTCTATGCCCAACACATGGCCGAACGCGGATTTCTAACCATTGCCTTCGACCCCTCGTTCACTGGCGAGAGCGGTGGCGAGCCTCGCCGCATGGCCTCGCCCGACATCAACACGGAGGATTTCCTTGCTGCCGTTGATTTCCTGAGCAATCAGGAAAATGTGGATGCCGGAAGAATTGGCATCATCGGCATCTGCGGTTTTGGTGGAATGGCTGTGAATGCTGCCGCCATCGACCCCCGCATCAAGGCGACAGTCGCTTCGACGATGTACGACATGAGCAAGGTGAACGTGGAGGGCTACTTCAAAAGCGAGGACACCCAGGAGCAGCGCATGGAGAAGCGCAAGGCCATCGCCCAGCAGCGCACCGAGGACTTCAAGAGCGGTACCTACAAGCGTGCAGGTGGTGTCATCGACCCGCTGCCCGAGGATGCACCTTTCTTCGTGAAGGACTACTACGACTACTATAAGACCCCACGTGGCTACCACGAGCGCAGCGGCAACTCCACTGACGGCTGGAACGTCATCGGCTGTCAGTCGTTCCTCAACCAGCCCTTGTTGGCCTGGGCACACGAGATTGAGTCGCCCGTCCTGCTCATCCACGGCGAGAAGGCCCATAGCCGCTACTTCTCTGAGTACGCTTTCGAGAAGATGACAGGTGCTAACCCAGACGGCAAGAGCATGACCATTGGAAACAAGGAACTGATGATCATCCCCAAAGCTGTCCACACCGACCTCTATGACGACAAGAATAATCGCATCCCTTACGACAAAATGGAAGCCTTTTTCCGAGAGAATCTGAAGTAATTTGCGAATAACCATCCAAGTTTCGGATTAATTTCGTATCTTCGCAGCATGAAACAGAGAATCTATGAGGTCGATAGTGTTGACGGCTATAACAAATGGTACGGTGTGGAGACGCTACACCCGTTGGTGACGGTGCTTAATATCAAGGAGAGCCCTGAGTGGCTGAACGGTGCGACGCTGCGCTACGGACTCTATGGTATCTTCCTGAAGCAGGGCGCGGGCTGCTCGGTTCGCTATGGACGTGAGAAGTACGACTATCAGGAGGGTACCATCGTGACCCATGCCCCAGGCGAGGTGTTTACCGTTGAATGGAATAAGGATTTGCCCATGCCACCTTCACGCGGACTTCTGTTCCATCCCGACCTGCTATACGGCACGCCGTTGGGCTTGATTTGTGAGGTATCGCCAGTGAATGAGTTAATGTGGGTGTCGGCGGTGAGGTTCCCCAACCAACTTTGGGATTTAATTCGTATATTTGCCGCAGATTCATACCAATCTTAATTATTTGTAAAGTTGGGCACAAAGATACGAATAATAAAGGGGAAATGAGTACCTTTGTCCTCTGATTTAATAAGTTTTGTGTAAACTATGATTAGAAGAGCTGAAATAAAAGATATACCAGGTATTATTGAACTGCTACATCAAGTAAACATGGTACATCATGTACTGCGCCCGGACTTGTTCAAGCCCAACACCACCAAGTATAATGAGCAAGAACTTGAAAGTCTGATGAGTGATGATAACAAAGTTGTTTTCGTCTTTGATGACGGGGAAGTGTTGGGGCATGCTTTCTGTCTTGTTACAGAAGTCAAGGATGACAAACTGTTGCAGGACGTCAAGACATTGTATATTGATGACATCTGCGTAGATGAAAAGGCTCGGGGCAAACACGTTGGCAAGACTTTGTATGAATATGTCCGCGATTATGCCCAGTCAATAGGTTGCAACAACATCACCTTGAATGTATGGGACGGCAACGATGCTGCGTTATCCTTCTATAGGAACATGGGCATGAAAGTCCAGAAAACGACTATGGAAATAGTGTTTTAATAATGAGATAAACTTACGGTTCTTCGACACCACACGCACGAATACATCACCTGTGAAGTCGAACACGCAATAGGAGATTTCTGAGACCCTGTGTCTGTTGTCCCCAATGGAGGCGTTTACTTTCGCCATATAAGTATCTATCTTCGTCCATTCCTTTACGCCACGCAGTTGCACGTACACATCGTAGTCGTGCTTCAGCGGAGCACCTTCAGGGGCAGGTCATCACTGCAAATAGAATCTCTCGTATCATTTAACGATGTAACAGTTCATTTAATGAATATCTTCTTTCCGTCAATGATGCAGATACCATGCTTGGGAGTACCATTGACGAGGCGACCCTGAAGGTCGAAATATTGACGGTTTGCAGACTGACGGTTTATGACTTTGCTAATGCCTACAGTGGAAGAGCTGTTGCAAGTTAGAGTAAAGTTGTCCCAAACGAGCCAGTTGGTGTCGCTTGACGGGTCTTTGATGCCAATGGTGAGTGTGCCTCCTGTAACATTTACAGTGACTGATAGGCGGGCATAGTTGTCATTGGCAGCCATCTTGTCGCGCTGAGTGTCGAAGTCACTGCCGGCACAGCTCTGTTTCACCGTGGCCTTCGACGTCTCACTGCCGCTTGTGGCATATAGGTAACCGGTATTACCCCCTTCGCCGTTTACCAACTGGCAGGTGACGATGTATTCGCCGTCGGGCAGGCCAGTGATGGTTTGCGAGAAGTCAAAGTTGACGGAGTGCCATACCTCCACAGCACCATTGAAGCGCTGGTTGCCCCAAGTGCCGGTCATAGTCCAACCCGTTCCGTCAATGGTAGCGAAGTCGGGGTTGACGATGAGTGATGTGGCATCGATAGGATAGGTGCCGCCGCCCATCACGTGAAGAGTGAACGGGTATGAAATACCGTCGTATGTAGCAGTGACCTCGGTGTCCTCTGTCAAATAGTCCACTATGTAGTTTGCTCCCTTCCTACCGTCTTTCCAAATGATATCATTGGCACTGGCGAATGATGGGATGACGAGGCGTAGCTCAGCGCGGCTGCCAGGCAATAGTTCTGCATCATCGGCAAGAATTCTGTTAATGGACTGTTGTGCGGGCACGACGTTTAGGTGAAAGCGACTCTCACTGACTGCTCCACTCTGGTTGGCATACTGACACAGATATTCACGCGACTGCATGATAGCAGGGATGGTGACGACGCTTGATTTTTGGCCGTTGTCCCACAGGTAGTCGTCAGTCCAACCCGTAGTAGGACCAGCATAGAGAATGACGTCGGTGCCTTGCAGCACAGTCTTCTCGGTTATCTGCTCTATCACGCCATCGACGGTAATCTCCTCGGTCATAACGTCAGGGGCAGCATCACCGCTGACGGCAATGGCAAACGACTGGTGGCTCACGGCTCCGTTCTGTGCCGTGTAGCTGACGCGATAGATGTAGCTGCGGTCAGCCTTGACAGTAATCTGCCGTGTGGTCTCGCCTGTGCTCCACTGCCATTGACCGCTGTCCTCTGCTCCTTCCGGCAACTGTGGCATAAGCGTGATGTCGCTGCCATCAGCAGGAATGCCCTTTGACGGACACACCTCGTATTTGTATTTCAGACCGCCAAGATTAGTCTGGTTCTTATAGGTCACACCTTTATATAATATGTCTCCGCTCAGGGGCGTGATGCCTTCCGAAGCGTCAATGGCCGGCCGCCAACTGGTGAGCGTGGAGAAGCCAAGATGGTCGAAACCACCGCTGTTCTGACTGTAGTTGCCACCGCCGCCATCGGGACATATCTTTGCACTGGCCTGCTCGGCATACTGCAGTTTTACACCGCGCAGTCCCTCGTAGTAACCAATGGCACGATCCCAGTAGGGTCGGTATTCACCTGTACCACCGGTGTTGGGTCCTTCCATGAGCCAGCCTGCGCCCATGCGACCGCGACAGTCGGCATAGTTGTAGTTTGTCCACGGCAGAGCTGCGGCATCCACACCGCCGAAATTCATGGCTGCCACAAACTCCGTGCCGGCAGCGATGCGGTCGTTCATATAGGCAAAAAGGTCGTCGCCCTGATTGAAGCCTACGGTGCAGATGTCAAGTGCGAGGCCGAGAGCCATCAGGGCATGTCCCTGATCACGTCCACTCTCCTGCATCTGTCCAAGATAGCCGAGAGGCCCGCGACTGTCAGCGTGAACTACTGGCACCAGATTGCCTATGAATTCATCACAACCGTCATTGAGGATGACGCTCTTGGTGGAGCGGTCTTTGTATGTGCCCACATGGTCGTATTTATAGAACGAAACACCCTGATTATACATATGAACGTCATCGCAGAGGATACCGATGGACATCACGCACAGCGTGTTGCACAGGCCCCAATTGGACCAGTAATGACCTGGCCGCTCGCCGAGTGAAGCATTGCGCGCGTTGAGCCACGTGTCATGACGGCGACGGAGAAAATCGATAGCGGGATTGTAAAATACGCGGATAATCCATTGCTTGAACTCCTCAAAATCATCGCGGCTCCAACCGTCGTAGTCGCGCATCAACTCGGCGGCATTGGCAAACTCATGGCCATAGATACCTGCGGCGAGGGATATGTTGGTGTCGCCGCCAAGTCCTTTACACTGGCGAGCCCACTGCATCAGGATACGCACGGCAGCGTCGGCATTGGCCCGTGTGCCGCCAATCTTCCAACGCAGGGCGTTCTGGTAAGCCATCGCAGCGCCACGGGCACAGTTCATGTAGTTCTGGCCTGACGATCCGCCGCGAATCACAATCTCCGTAGGCCAAGTGGCGATGTTGGCGTCTGAGTATTCGTTGGCACAGAGAATATTCCACGCCTGTTTGATGCGTGTATCGCCGTCAGCCAACAGCTGCTTGGCGCGGTCGATGTCTGCCTGCGAGACGATGCCGCCAGGATGTACGAAGCCATGCTCTCCAGTCACAGAGAAAACCTGCTTGGGCGCATAGTTCTTGGTGGCTTTGGCTGCGGAGAGCAGCGATTTCAGCGTGCTGACATACTCGTCGATGAGTGTCTGCGAGGCACGTGCCGATGCTATCTCATATTCTGCCACGGCGACTTCGTCCTGCAACTCAGCAATAGCATTAGGCGCATAGTCCGAAGCAGCCCCAGCAATGAATGTCTTAGCCTCGCTGACTGCGGCTTGCAGGGTGGAGAAGTCGCCAGGCATACTATATTTATAATCTTCCTCCAACTGCTCCGTCACAGCAGCCAACGAAGCAACCTCTGCATCGCTGAGAGCCATGTCATAAAGCCGGAAGTCGCTGACGAGTGTCTGCTTCAGGTAGCTGTCGCTGGAGAACGGGGCACGGCCTATCCAGTTGTAAGCGGGTACGGCGGTGAGTGCATTCTTCAGCACGGGCATGTTCGTGTCCTGCGCAACGCGCTTACCGTCGAGAAACAGTTCGCCCTTCTGCCCGCTCTGACGATAGAGTATATGCATCCAATGGCCTTTCGCACTCTCGCTGCCTACTTCCATGCCTACCTCATTACCCCAACCGTTCGTCGAGGTAGCCATGCGCTGTGCATTCAGGCGATATGCAGTATAGGGCGCACTGGTCTGTGTGTTGGCTGCCGACTGCGAAAAGCACCATAGGAAATAGCCCGCACCCGAGAGCGATGCCTTGCTATCCACGCGGTAATATACCGAAATGGTGAAATCCGACAAGTTTCTCACTACCTCGCCCGCGTCCCTTGTCATGTCGAGATAGCCCGTACCGTTGCCTAAGTCGAGCACCTTGCGACTGCCCATCTCCACTACCGAGGCCTGATTCATCACTTTGGCGGTAATGCCCGACACAGGGTCGATCACGTTCTTTCCATCTACATCCTCAAAATTGAACTGCATCACCAGATGCTCTTCCGCTACGGCCTGTCCCACCATAAGCAGGAGCAGCCCAACGATTGCTTGAATCTTCTTCATAAAGATACTTGTTTTATTATCCTGCTGCAAAATTACATCTTTTTGTTTATACACAAGTGTCTCTATCGTCCAAATCCCGCTGTTTCAAGCGTACTAACGGTTGAATTGTACGTTCAAGACATACTTTTTGAACGTTCTAAGCAGTTATCTCAATAAAAAACATTATTTTTGCACCATCGAAAGAATGTTATGGGTATGAAAATAAAGATACTGCTGACAATATGCGTAATGCTTTACTGGATGGGCTTGAACGCTCAGAAGCGGCATTGGGGAGTTCAGGACGGACTGCCCACGGGCGAGGTGCGGCAGATTATCGCGCTGCCCAACCACCAGATGCTCATTAATTGCGAGGGTGTCTTTTGCATCAGTAATGGGGCGGGGTTTAACATCGTGCCCTGCGACCGGCGGAAAGCGTATCTGCTGGAGCATTATGCCGACTCTGTGGGTTATGGCCATCAGTGGCAGGGTGACTCGCTTCTGTGGCTGTGCGACTTCTACCGCATATATCTTTTCGACATGCGCACACATTCTTTCCGTTATGACATAGAAGGGCGGCTACGTTCTTTAGGGGCATTTTCGTTTTCGCCAGAAACAGTCAGTGACTGGCAAGGCGGCAAGTGGACGGGGACGCTGGGAAACGGCATTACATACACACCACCTCAGCGGCAAATGGCGAAATTACTTGAAGATGACCCCTTGATAGGGTTTGCTCGAGGGACTGCAGAATTTAGCGTCAAGCTTGGTGACGGACGACTGTTGCAGAGGCGTGGCCTCAACAGGATAGGCTATTTTCTGCCTGACGTAAACCGCTTTGACCCTCTCAACGAGCGCCTGCCTCAGTTAAATAGCTATCGAAACATCGTAGGAGCCTGTGTACTGGCTGAACCGTGGGTGGTACTCTATACGCAGAACGGTGCCTGTCTGCTTGACACCACAGCCGACACGCTGGCTGCTTTCAAACCAGCGGAATCCATCGGGGAATACTCCGACAAATATAATTGTATGTTGCGTGATACAAAGGGAAACTTGTGGATTGGAACGCAGAACGGACTGTTTCAAGTGAAAAGCGAAGGAGTGAAAAGTGAAAAATGGGAACCTACACGAGTGGAGGGCCTTGCCAACAACTGCATCCGCAGTCTGGTGATGGATGCCCAAGGGAACATCTGGGCAGGTATAGCATGCGGCATTTCGAGAATTACACCCGCAGTGGTCAACTATGGTGAGGACGACGGTATCCCGCCTGTTTCCATGATGGAGCGTGCCGCTTGTCTGACGGACGACGGTCGTTTGGTGTTTGTCCATCACAGTTCGGCAGCTACGGTGTTTCGCCCGGAATGGTTGAACGACGATGTTAATCCGCAAGCTCCCGTACTCACTCTTCTAAAAGTAAACGGTTACAATGCGGTCTGTGTAGAAGACGCAGGGTTAACACTCCCATATAACAAGAATTATCTTACCTTCCAGTTCTCTTCCCTCGACTATGCCCATCCCTCGCACGTGCGCTACCGCTATCGTCTGCGCGGTCTAGAAGATGACTGGAATATTTCAAGCGATATGAGTGGTGTTGCCAAGGCCGACTATAAAGCGCTGTCACCTGGGGATTATGTATTTGAGGCACAGGCTGCCTCGGCAGATGGCGAGTGGAGTGAAGCCTTGATGGTGCCTGTCACCATCCGTCCCCCGTTCTGGCTGACGTGGTGGGCGAAAACCTTGTATGCTCTTTTGCTTTGTGCTCTTATTGCTTTTCTCCTTACACTATATCTGAAGAAAAAGAAGGAAGCCTTAATGCGCGAGAATAACAACCGCGTGAACCAGCTCTTCGAGATGCGCGAAGAAGCCCGTCACCAGTTTGCTGACAACACAAACGTTGATCCGAAGAAAATTGGTGTGAACCCCGAGGAGGAAATATTAGTTGCCAAACTGCTGAAAGCCATCGAGGCGCATATCGATGACGAGGACTACGGCGTGGAGCAGTTAGCCTCCGACGTGGCCCTGAGCCGTACCAACCTCTACGGCAAACTGCGCAATATGCTTGGCATCTCGCCAGCTGACTTCATACGCAATGTTCGCTTGAAGCGTGCTGCCCAACTGCTCACCGACAATCCGACCCTCTCCATCAACGAAGTCGCTGCCCGCGTCGGTTTTTCCACTCCCCGCAACTTCTCCACCCAGTTCAAGAAGATGTTCGGTGTGCTACCATCGGATTACCGTTCCTCCAAAGAATAACCGTAAGAGTAATATACATTAGTTTGTCTCGATTTCCTCATACATTTGCCACAAAAAACCTAAAACGATATATAAAGAATCCGCAGGACTACGAGGCTCGCTCGAACATCATGTGGACAGCCACCTGGGCACTAAACACCCTCATCGGACTGGGTAAAAAAGAGGACTGGATGGTGCATATGATCGGTCACAGCGTGGGTGCCTGGACGCACGCCCCTCACGGCTATGCGCTGGCCTCCGTATCAATGGCCTACTATCGCAGAGCGATGAAGAATGGCCTGCCCAAGTTTGTGCGCTTCGCCAAGAATGTGTGGAATATCAGCGGTGAAGGTCTGACCGATGAGCAGATAGCTGAAAAGGGATTCGAAGCCATGAAGGACTGGATGCTGGAGATTGGATTGCCACTCACCATCAGTGAGTTGGGAGCCACCTCCGACATGATTCCAGGCATCACAGAGACCACCGTGGTCTATCCCGCCGGTTATCTGGATCTTACAAAAGAGGATATTTCGGAGATACTGAAGGAGAGTATTTAGAACAAGTAAAAAATCAATTATGAAAAAGATATGCCACCTCTGGCGGTAGCAGCATCAAGAAAGCCTGCGAAGACTTGAAAGCCGCTTATCCTGATGTAACCTGGAAGGAAGGCAAACTTCTTAACCGTGTATCGAAGAAGGATTTGGAAGATTGGGTAAAGTAAATACCTATTTCTGATTAACCTGCTTATGCAGGACTTTGCAGGTGCGTAATGCTTAAAACACTCGTTTTTAGGTATTGCGCACCTTATTTATTTGCCGTACCTTTGCAACCGAAATCGTTGACGAAATCACAGGTATAAAATTCATAAAGTATTTGTTTAGTTTTGTGAGGTGGTTGGTCGGTGACGATCTGCCACCTTTTAGAAAAGAAAACGATTATGGGATTTATAAAGAAACTATTCACTAACTGTGCCTGTCCACAAGGACAGATGGGACGCGCCATGCTGAAGTTCATGAACCTCTGTCATGCGCCACTGACAAACTGGGGACTGAAACTCGTTAATATTCAAGACGGCTGGACGATGCTCGACATCGGATGCGGTGGCGGAGCTACCTTGCAGCGACTGTTAAAACGGAGTCGGGGAGCACAGGTCTATGGCATCGACATCTCTGAGGAGAGTGTGGCGAAGGCCAAAAAGGTGAATGCAGAGGTGCTCGACAAACAGGTATTTGTCACTCTGGGGTCAGCCGAGAAACTGCCTTACGAGGATGGGAAGTTCAACCTCGTAACGGCTGTAGAGACCGTCTATTTCTGGCCCGACCTGCCTGACTGTCTGCAAGAGGTGAGCCGTGTACTGAAGTCTGGCGGTAAGTTCGCCATCTTGGTAGAAGTGGTGGATAGCGATTCCAAGTGGACGAATGTAGTGGAGGGCATGACGGCCTATTCGCCGGAGGAATTGAAGACCATGCTTGATGATGCAGGTTTTACCCAGACGGAAATCCACCGTAAGAAACCTACGTATGCCACGATTATCGGAGTAAAGAAATAATTATGCTTCTTTGCAACTGGGTTCTTTCAAAAAAAGCGTCCTTTTAGGCCGAGCGACGAAATATTTTTCGTACCTTTGCCACCCAATGGATATACAGAGTTTCTTCATATCGCCATTCCCGCTGACGCGCCTACCCGTAGCCTTTCTGAACGTGGTCTGCGAGATGGCTCCCTACCTGCTATTGGGATTCTTCATCGCAGGAGTGCTGCACGTATTCGTGCCGCAGAAGTTCTTTGCGGAACAAAGCGGCAAAGCCGAGCGCTATGCCAACTATCTTTCGAGGGAAAAAAGCTGTCCGTAGTTTGGGCGGCGCTGCTGGGTGTACCCCTGCCGCTGTGTTCATGTGGAGTCATCCCTACGGCTATTAGTCTGAGAAACGAAAAGGCTTCGAAGGGAGCCATTGCCTCGCCAGTGCCTCTGCCAACACCCTCACCATCAAAGGCTCTGCCACAGAAGAAGCCATCCGCGCGGACGTTGAGGGTATCGGATATACATTCAAAGGAAAGGCTTGAAATCCTACTCTACACCTTGACTTCGTCGAGTTGACTTTCCCCTTCGGGCCGTCGAGCTAAACCTTCCGTCACAACTCAGCCGTCTAAGCGAGCTTAAACGGCTCTCGCTGCTCACAAACTTTTTCTGAAAGTTAGTACGTTTTTCTAAGATTTTTCGTACTTTTACACCTATGAAAAGATGGATGCTGCGTATATGGCTCGTCGCTGCACTGCTTTGCGGCTTCTCTGACTCACTGTCGTGGGTGAGAGCGCAGGGAAGTGTATCGCATAGCGAAGGACGCGAGGAATGCTTCCAACGGCACGACAGCTTGGTACGCTCGCTGATGGAAGAACGGCAAAAGACCATTGGGCGAAGTTCTGCTGAAATCAAACCAAACGCAACGAGGCAGTCTTCTGAGGGGATTGGATAAGGCTTCGTTGGTGCAAGAACCTATGTTTCCGGGTCAAAGGACATAGGTTAACTCGTTTTTGCCTATACGCAAAATACCTTGCGCCTATACGCAAAACACCTTGCGCCTGTACGCAAAATATCCTCGCCTTTACGCAAAATTAAATGGCATATCTTCTTGTGACTTATAGCCTTGTAGCAGTCAGTTATTCAATGAATTGGTTCTTCTGCTTTACATCATCTTTCAATTATTCCTCAGGCCAAGGCTCAAACTCCAGTTCTAGCTCAATCCATTCTGGCTCCTCCTGTGGTGTTACGCTCTTTTGATTAGATACGGCCAAGCCCAACAAACGGATGGGATGCGAGTGAAACTCCACCTGCTGCATCAACTGCTTGGCCAACGGAAGAATTTCATCTTTGGTGCGGAGAATATGATCAACAGTGATGCTGCGGGTGATTTGCTGGAAGTCCAGGAACTTGGCATTCTGCCGAGTTTGCTCACGCTCGGCAGACTGTAAGCGAGCTTCCGTCTGCTCTCGCTTACGCGCAAACTTTACCTTCAGTGTCAGGGTGCGGCCCTCGAAGTCGTTCTTCTCGATGCGCCTGACTAGTTCGAGCACCGTGTGATACAGGTGAATGGTGACGGCGGCATTCTCGCTGATGTCCGATTCAAAGGTCTGTTCACAGCTGACACTCTTCCGTTCCCACTCGCTGATGACAGGCCGGTTGTCGATACCTCGCGAGAAATCGTAGAACACTTGCCCCATCTTGCCGAACTCCTGCGTCAGTCGGCTCAGCGACATGTTTCTCAGGTCAAGTCCCGTGAAGATTCCCATTCGGTGCATTTTCTCAGCGGTCTTCTGACCTATACCCCAAATCTTCTCTATCTTCAGTTGTGCGATGAAGTCCAAAGCCCTGTCAGGGTGAATCACTGTCAGCCCGTCGGGTTTGCGCCAATCGGAGGCAATCTTTGCCAGGAACTTGCAGTAGCTCACGCCTGCCGATGCCGTCAGTCCCGTCGTCTCACGGATACGCTGCTTGATTTCTCGCGCAATATCCACGCCCAACTCAATTCCCTTCTTATTCTCCGTCACATCGAGAAAGGCTTCATCGAGGGATATAGGCTCTATCAGGTCGGTATAGTCGTGGAATATCTCGTGCAACTTTGCCGACACCTCCTTATACTTTTGGAAGTGCGGCTCCACGATGATCAGTTGTGGACACAGGCGCTTGGCCACCTGAATGGACTGCGCCGAATGAATGCCAAACCGCCGTGCTTCGTAACTGGCTGTTGACACCACGCCACGCTCGGCATCGTGTCCCACCGCTATCGGCTTGCCACGAAACTCAGGATTATCTCGCTGCTCTACAGCCGCGAAGAACTGATCCATGTCCACATGGATAACCTTCATAATCTCATTCTTAGCCTATTTCGCTTCGATGTTGATCTTGGGTATGCGGCCGTCTTTCATACGCTGAAACTCGCGGAAGGCGGTGGTGCGACGGAAACCGTTGCCGCCAGAGGGGATGCCGTCGTGATAAAAGAGGTATGACTTGCCCTTGAAGTCGATAGTGCCGCCGTGGATGGTAAAAGAGCCGGGTGACTCGTCGGTGATACGGCCTTCGTAGTGCCACGGGCCGTGGATGCTCTTGGCCGTCGAGTAGGCCCAGTGCTCAGGCACACCACCTGCGGCATACTCCAAGAAGTAAGTATCGCCAATCTTGTAGATCCAAGGGGCTTCCTCAAAGCCAGTCTTCATTACCTTCTTGTGCAGCTGGTAGTCCATCTTCAAACACTTTGGCCCGAACTGTGCCTCGTCGTCCAGCATGGGGCGCATGTCGCAGATGCCGTTGTTGGCAAAGCTCTTGTCAATGCTGATCATGTCTTCGTTCAACTTGGCATACCAGCAGCCGTTGTTGCCCCAGAAGAGCCAGGCCTGTCCGTCATCATCGATAAACACCGTGGGGTCGATGAACCCCCAGTCGCCAGGGATGAGCGGTTTGCCGATGGCGTCAGTCCAAGGCCCTTCAGGACGGTCGGCCACAGCTACGCCGATGCCGTGGAGGTGCTTGGTGGTGTCCTCTGCAGCCACATACCAGTACCACTTGCCATTGCGCTCGATGGCTTGCGAGGCCCAGGCATTGTCGCCCTGCTTGGCCCACTTGAAGTTAGCGGTGGTCAACACAATGCCGTGATCTGTCCAGTGCTCCATGTCGGTAGTGGAAAACAGTTGCCAGTCGGGCATGCGGAAATAAGTTGCCGTGTCCAGGTCGTGACCTGTGAACACATAGAGGCGATCGCCCGATACCACAGGAGCGGGGTCGGGGTTGTACATACGGTTGTTAACGCGCTTCTGGGCTTGCAATGTAATGGCCAACAACAGTGTGAAGGCTGCGAGGATAGTTCTTTTCATATTTTAATCTCTTTATAAATATGTATAATCTATAGTCCGTCGTAGTCGCTGATGGCCTTACGCCATTCGTCGGAAAACGGTATGGACTGCTTCTGATCCAGGTCATACAGCACCAATATCGACAGGCACCGGCTCTTCACCTCCTGCGTATCAGTGTCAAAGATCTCCTGTTCCAGATGGAAGCTCTTGTTGCCGAGCTTGGCAGTGCGGGTACGGACGGCAATCCTGTCAGCGCCTTTTATCTGGGCAAAGAACTCCACCTCTATCTTCACCACGAAGATAGCATACCGATCCCAGTCAAAGCCATTGCAAACGGTGGCGACGTAGTCAGTCTTACCAGAGTCGTAGAACTGGAAATATATGGTATTGTTCACATGCCCGAACTTGTCAACGTCGTTGAAACGTATCTGAAGCGGCACCACATTGTGAAACTCGTTACTTCTTTCTTCTGCCATTCTGTTAAGTCAATTAACGATTCTACTTACTCAGTACGAACTTTACTTTACGAAAAATGGCCAATCGTTTTGATTGACCACTTTTTCGGGGGTGCCTGGACGGGTTCGAACCGTCGACCTTCGGAACCACAATCCGACATTCTAACCAACTGAACTACAGGCACCATCTTGAATTGCGGGTGCAAAGGTAGTTATTTTCTCCCGAATCACCAAACATTTAAGCGTTTTTTTGCGAAAAAGTTTATTTATGAGGCATTTTAGGCTTGCAATGTCTCCAAAATGACCCTATTAGAACCGAAATAAATCTTACTGTAAAGCCTTGAGAAGTTTGAGCAGACTATCACGGTCTCTCCAACTAAAACCTTCCATGTTTTCGAAGGTACGCAGCAAACGACGCTTCTCCTTTGGTAATGCACGTTCCAGAATACGCTCGTGCGTACGGACAAACTTACCATTCAAACGAAAATAAAAGATATCGATTAGAGGAAAATTATAATCGTCCTCGGTACTGATGTCGATGGTTGCTGTTGACATCTGACCACCCATACCGCCTGAGAAGTCAAAACCAATATTGGAAATCACCTGGTTGTTCTTCAGTTGCTGAACATAGGCAGGCATATCGATGATGGTAGCACAGAACAGCGCATCGTTACCGATAGTATCAACCTGAAAGCACAACAGCGTATCAATCTTCACATACAGTCGGTCATCGAACTTCACACTAAGGACATTGTCCATATTGGCTTCCATCGAATTCGTCCCGTTCATATAGAGCAGCGAAGAGTTCTTCAGGAAGATATTGGTCAGCGGTTGTGACAACTTACGTCCGTCTTTCAGCGTGATGACTGACGGCTTGAACTGCTTGTAAACCGTCAACTTGGGAGTCCTAATCTGTGCACAGAGCGTCTGTGCAGCGATAATCATTATTATAAATAGTACAACCTTTTTCATTTTACATGAGTGTTTAAGTGACACATAATAATATTAACAAAAAAGCTCAACGGACGTATCCAGTGAGCTTTATTTTGCGGTGCGTACGAGACTCGAACTCGTGACCTCCTGCGTGACAGGCAGGCATTCTAACCTACTGAACTAACGCACCCTGTTTAGGAATAGTGTTGCATCGCAAGCAGCGGGAGAAGCGGTGCGTACGAGACTCGAACTCGTGACCTCCTGCGTGACAGGCAGGCATTCTAACCTACTGAACTAACGCACCTTGGTGGGTATCCTTGCTTGTTTGCGGGTGCAAAGGTAGCAATAATTTCTGAACCTGCCAAACTTTTTCGTTACTTTTTTACAAAAATATCTGCATGAGCACGGCAGACTGGTAATTTTTACCGTCGTAGAGCCAGTCTTTCAGTTTCGAACACTCAATGAAGCCCGCTTTTCGAAACAGTCCGAGTGCCGCCTCATTACTACTGCTGACAACGGCATATAGCTGGTGAAGATGAAGCACATGGAGGGCGTAATCAACGATTTGCCGTATTGCGTTCAACGCATAACCCTGACGTCGGTGTCCGCAGGCTACGACGATGCCAACCTCAGCCCGACAGTTCTTTGCGTCAAAGTCGGTGATGTCAACAATGCCTACCGTCTCACCCTCGTCGTTTACAATCATCTGCCGAACCTCGCAGTCGGCATAGATATTTCCTGACGAGTTGGCAATGTAATTAT
Source organism: uncultured Prevotellaceae bacterium (assembly GCA_937898415.1). Taxonomy (GTDB): domain Bacteria; phylum Bacteroidota; class Bacteroidia; order Bacteroidales; family Bacteroidaceae; genus Prevotella. Next base: position 16,718 of record CALDLA010000028.1, read on the forward strand.
GCAGTACATAGCGCGAATAAGGTACATTGGTAGGGCCTACATTCCACAGTTTATGGTCGTTCTCAATACAGTAGAGCATGTCAAGATCCTCAGGTTCCAAGGCCCTCAGTTTGACATTCCCGTCTTTCATTTCATTCATAGGTGGAGCTTTTGTCGTAAGATGTCAGTAAGTGCGATAAATGCACGGAAGTAGATGGCCACCTTCACCGGCAACGTGTAAAAGAGGCTGAGATGGCTGTAATGCTTACGGAAGAAGATGAGCATCGCCTGGTAGAACACATGGACATAGCGGTAGTCGGACTTGTTGGTCGACTTGCCCTTGAAGTGAGTAATGGGCAGCGGCAGATACCAATTTTCCCATCCGCCTTTCAGCAGACGATAGCTGAGGTCGATGTCCTCGCCATACATGAAGAAGTCTTCGTCCAGAAGCCCAACCTCGTTGAGCGCCTTGTGACGCAGCAGACAGAAGGCGCCGCTGATGACCTCAATGCGGCATGGCTCGTCCCACGGCAGATGGCTCATATAGTATCGCTTGGTGAACCCCAGCATCTTCAGCGCCGACACCCAGGGCGTGGGAATGGCCCGACGTGACTCCGGAGCCAGTGAGCCATCCTCATTGTGCATCATGACACCTGCCCCACCAGCTTGGGGATGAACATCCATAAAGCGGACAGCTTCGCGAAGGGTATGTTCAGCAACAGTGGTGTCAGGGTTCAGCAGCAGCACGTATTCGCCCTTGGTCTGACGAATGGCCAGGTTGTTGGCACGTGCAAAACCCAGGTTCTCATCACTGGCAACGAATGTGACCCAGGGGTGCTTCTTGGGCAAAACGGCCATCGTGTCATCCTGCGAAGCATTGTCAACCACGAACACCTCAATGCCATCAATCCCCTCAATGGCCTTGCTGACACTCTGCAGACACTGGTCCAGATAACTGCGTACGTTATAGCTGACTATGACAATCGACAGTTTCATTCTGCTTCAACTTCAGACATGCAACGTTCCATTGACGGATAGACAAAGGGCAAAACGATGACCAGAATGATGGCCATATAGCCGAATGCCACGTTAGCATACATATAATATAATAAGGTGTTGACCAGCAACGGCAGCAGCAGCATCAGAAGCCGCAGAAGTCCCCACTTGCGCAGGGCATCGGCCTTGCGGCTGACAAGGTCGGCATGAACCAGGCCGAACTTGAACAACTTCAGCGCCAAGGGTATCATGGCCAGCGTCAGCAGTTCCATCAGGGTTGTCACGATGAACTCCGTCTGCTCACCCATTCCGGCACAAAGGCCAAATGTCAACACATCCGTCTCAAACAGCACCACCACAGCTAGTGACAGCGCAACTACCGTCCACAACAGGACGGTCAGCATATTCTTTACTTTCTTCATTTTATTTCTTAACTCAAATTTCTTAATTCTTAATTCTTAACTCTTAACTTCAAAAATCGTTCGGTTCAAAATGGAGCGCCCTAATGTCACCTCGTCAGTATATTCCAACTCGTCGCCTACGGAGACTCCTCGGGCAATTACAGTAACCTTGAGCTGCGGGAAGGGAGCTAACTTACGGAAAATATAGAAGTTGGTGGTGTCGCCTTCCATCGTGGGACTGAGTGCCAGGATGACCTCCCCGACTTCGCCCTGCCCTACCCTGTCGACCAGCGACTGTATCTCCAAATCGGAGGGGCCAATGCCGTCCATAGGCGAAATGACGCCTCCCAACACATGGTAAAGCCCATGAAACTGCTGCGTGTTCTCAATAGCCATCACGTCCTGAATATTTTCCACCACACAAACCGTACTACGGTCACGCCGAGGGTCGCTGCAGATGGGACATACATCCTGATCGCTGATATTATGGCACACGTTGCAACGCTTCACTTCACGCTTCATCGTGGTCAGTGCCGAAGCCAGTTGTTCGACGTCCTCTGTGTCCTGACGCAGCAAATGAAGAACCAGTCGCAGTGCCGTCTTGCGTCCTATGCCCGGCAGTCGCGAGAACTGCGATACGGCGTTCTCCAATAGTCTTGAGGGGTATTGTTGTTCCATATTATGCTATTTCAGAAAGTTCCAACCAGCGCAGCGACTTCTCGTCCAGCTCTTCCTTCAATATCGGCAGCCTTTTACTCATGGTCGTGATTTCATCCACAGAGGTTGTACCGCCACACAACGCTTCTTCTATCTGGCGTTGTTCAGCCTCCAGTTGTTCTATCTCCTTCGTCAGCCGTTCGAACTCCATCTTCTCTTTGTACGACATACGACGACGAGTATCATTATGGTAGTCCTTCTTTTCCGGTGTGTTTTGCGAGGTTTTCGATGACGTGTCTTTAGGCTGCAACGACTGCCACTGGCGGTACTGCGTGTAATTGCCAGGGAAGTCTTTAATGACACCGTCGCCCTCGAACACCAGCAGATGGTCCACTATCTTGTCCATGAAGTAACGGTCGTGGCTCACGACGATGACGCAGCCGGGGAAGTCCTGCAGGTATTCTTCCAATATCTGCAGCGTTACAATGTCGAGGTCGTTTGTGGGTTCGTCGAGTACCAGGAAGTTGGGGTTACGCATCAATACCGTACATAGGTACAACTTGCGCCGCTCGCCGCCAGAGAGCTTGTAAATATAGTTGTGTTGCTGTTCGGGCGTAAAGAGGAAGTACTGCAGCAGTTGTGAGGCCGTAAAGTGCTTGCCGCCACCCATGTCGATATACTCTGCTATATCTTTAATGACATCAATAACCTTCTGTTGCTCATCGAATTGCAGACCTTCCTGCGAGAAATACCCAAAATTGACGGTATCGCCAATATCGAAGCGTCCACTGTCAACAGTAACCTGTCCGAGCAGCATTTTGATGAACGTCGACTTGCCTGTGCCGTTGTTGCCGACGATGCCCATCTTCTCGAAGCGTGAGAAGTTGTAATAGAAATCCTTCAGGATGACATGCTCATCGAAAGCCTTTGACACATACTGACACTCGAATATCTTGGAGCCGATGTAGACGTTACGCGACTTCAGCCTGACTTGGCGCTCCTCAATGCGCTGCTTGGCCACGCGCTCTAACTCATAGAAAGCATCCTCGCGGTATTTTGCCTTATGGCCACGGGCCTGCGGCATGCGGCGCATCCACTCCAGTTCCGTCCGATACAGGTTGTTGGCACGCATAATCTCCGCCCGTTTGTTGTCGATGCGCTCCTGGCGCTTCTCCAGGTAGTACGAGTAGTTGCCACGATAGGTGTAGATGGTGCGGTCATCCAGTTCAAGGATGAGTGAACAGACACGGTCGAGGAAGAAGCGGTCGTGGGTCACCATGAGCAGCGTCTTGTTTCCACGCTGCAGGAAACCCTCGAGCCATTCTATCATCTCCAGGTCTAAATGGTTTGTTGGCTCGTCGAGTATCAGGAAGTCAGGTTCGGTGATAAGCACATTGGCCAGTGCCACACGCTTCTGCTGGCCGCCGCTGAGCTGTCCCATCGGCTGCTGCAGGTCGCGTATCTTCAACTTCGTCAATATCTGCTTGGCTTTCAATACTTTCTCTGGATCGCCTTGATGATTAAAGCAGGCATCGAGTACCGACTCCTCAGGGTCGAATACCGGTGACTGTTCTAGCATACCTACACGAATGTCACGACGGTAGATGATGTCGCCGCAGTCGTAGCCCTCATGACCCGTCAGGATGCTGAGCAGCGTCGACTTGCCCGTACCGTTCTTGGCAATGAGTCCCACATGCTGCCCCTCGGCTACCGAGAAGTTGATGTCCTCAAATAGTACCAGCGAACCGAACGACTTCGTCAGGTGCTGAACGTCCAGATATGGGGTGTCCTTAGCCATTCTTCAGCGATTGGTTGATGTCGTCAATATACTGGAGCACCTCTTCCCTACCTTCTTTCTTCTCTGATGAGGTCAAGAAAATAGGCGGCAGTACCTCCCACGTCTCCAACAGTTTGTGCTTGTACGCCTCTACCGCCTGACGGGCTTTGTTAGCCGTCAGCTTGTCGGCCTTGGTGAAGACGATGGCAAAGGGAATCGACGAGACACCAAGCCACTCGATGAACTCAAGGTCGATCTTCTGAGGTTCCAGACGTACGTCCACCAAGACAAATACGTTGACCAGCTGCTCACGCTGCAGGATATAGCCGCGTATCATCTGGTCCAGTTTGTCAATCTCCTTCTTCGAACGCTTGGCAAAGCCGTAGCCAGGCAGGTCGACCAAGTACCACTCCTTATTTATAATAAAGTGATTGATGAGCAGCGTCTTGCCGGGGGTGGCACTCGTCTTGGCCAATTTCTTGTGGTTGGTCAACATATTGATGAGACTCGATTTGCCCACGTTGGAACGTCCGATGAAGGCGTACTCAGGTTTCGTGTCCTGTGGACACATGCCCACCGTTGGGGCACTCAGCGTAAATTCTGCGGTCTTAATTTCCATTCTATTCAATTTTCGCTGCAAATTTACACAAAAAAAATGAATTATCAGCCAGAGTCATCTTATTTCTACCTTAAATATTAAAAAACCAAAAAAACACTCAATCTCTATAGGCCGATGTCCCTGTGTTCCATAATAAATTTGTAACTTTGCGCCACGATACGAACGAAGTGTATTTAATATATTAATAATTCACAGTATTATGACTATCAACGAAATGAACTTTGCCGGTAAGAAGGCAATCGTACGTGTAGATTTCAACGTACCCCTCGATGAGAATGGTAAGATCACTGACGACACCCGCATCCGCGGTGCCCTGCCCACGCTGAAGAAGATTCTGGCTGACGGTGGTGCTGTCATCATCATGTCGCACATGGGTAAGCCCAAGGGTAAGGTTGACGCCAAAAAGTCGCTCGGCCAGATCCGTGAGGCCGTAGAGAAGGCTCTGGGTGTTCCCGTGGCTTTCGCCCCCGACTGTGCCAAAGCAGCCGACGCAGCTGCTGCCCTGAAGATGGGCGAGGCCCTGCTGTTAGAGAACCTGCGTTTCTATCCCGAGGAGGAAGGCAAGCCCGTTGGCATTGACAAGGCCGATCCCGCCTACGACGACGCCAAGAAGGCTATGAAGGCCAGCCAGAAGGAATTTGCCAAGACGCTGGCCAGCTATGCTGACTGCTATGTAATGGATGCCTTTGGTACAGCTCACCGCAAGCACGCCTCTACTGCTGTCATCGCCGACTACTTCGACGCCGACAACAAGATGCTGGGACTGCTGATGGAGAAGGAAGTACAGGCTGTCGATGCCGTTCTCTCTAACATCAAGCGCCCGTTCGTGGCCATCATGGGTGGTTCGAAGGTTTCTTCCAAGATTGGCATCATCGAGAACCTGCTGGGCAAGGTCGATAAGCTCATCCTCTGCGGTGGCATGACCTATACCTTTGCTAAGGCTCACAATGGTGAGATTGGTGATTCTATCGTCGAGCTTGACAAGCTGGACGTTGCCCTTGGTGTTGAGGAACTGGCCAAGAAGAATGGCGTTGAGCTCGTTCTGGGCAGTGACTGCACAGCAACCAACGGTTTGGACTTCGGTACGATGACTGTCAAGGAGGGTGCTCAGATCATCACCTGCCCCGCCAACCAGGTTCCTGCTGGTTTCGAAGGCGTCGACGCTGGTCCTGAGAGCCAGAAGGCATTTGCTGACGCTATCGCTGGTGCCAAGACCATCCTGTGGAACGGTCCTGCCGGTGTGTTCGAATGCGACAACTTTACGGCTGGTAGCCGCGCCATCGGCGAGGCTATTGCCAAGGCTACGGCTGAGGGTGCTTTCTCGCTGATTGGCGGTGGCGACTCTGTGGCTTGTGTCAACAAGTTCGGTCTGGCCGACCAGGTGAGCTACATCTCTACTGGTGGTGGTGCGCTGCTCGAGGCTATCGAGGGTAAGGTGCTGCCCGGTGTGGCAGCTATCAAGGGCGAATAATTCGTCCTCTCAGACAACAGAAAAGGCTCACTAAATCGTGAGCCTTTCTTTTTTGTGTCGCCATATGACGACAACCATTAAGGACAGAAGAAGAAGATCTCAAATTCTTCTGTAAAGTTATTCCCAACACTCCAGACTGTCGGCTATTTCGGGCAGCTGACAGCGATGGAACTGGGGGTCGCGGATACCCTTTCGTCGCTGCTGGCGATAATCGTCGAGCAGGCGGAAGGCGTACTTGCCCAAGGCGGTGATGGCTACGAGGTTGCAGGCAGTGAGCAGGGCCATGCAGAGGTCGACCATGTTCCAGGCCATCTCGAGGGTGACGAGGGCACCAAGCATCACCATGAAGCCGCCTGAGAGGAGGCGGTAGGTGGTCAGGACGGAACGGCTATTGGTCATGAAGCGGATGTTGGCCTCGCCATAATAATAGTTGGCAATGATGCTGGAGAAGGCGAAGAGGAAAATGGCGATGGCCACGAAGACGGGCCCCAAATGGCCGATCTCGGACTGCAGGGCCGACTGCGTCAGGTTGATGCCGTTAAGCTCGGGCGACTGGTAGAGACCGCTGATGAGGATGATAAAGGCGGTACAGGAGCAGACGAGCAGCGTGTCTGTGAAGACGCCAAGGGCCTGGATGAGTCCTTGCTTCACTGGATGGGTGACATCGGCTGTCGAGGCGGCATTGGGGGCACTACCCTCGCCTGCCTCGTTCGAGAAAAGTCCGCGCTTGATGCCGTTCATCATGGCTGCTCCGATGCCGCCACCCACCACTTGTGAAAAGCCGAAGGCGTCCTCGACAATGACCTTCACAACATGAGGGATGACAGTGATATTGGCGATGACGATATAGACGGCCAGAAGGAAGTAGCCGATAGCCATCAGCGGAACGAGGATGGCACTGACGCGGGCTACCCGACGTATGCCTCCGAAGACAATGAACAGGGCAACGACGGTGAGCACACTGCCGATCACGACGGGCGAGAGGCCAAAGGCCTGATTCATGGCGCCGCAGATGGTGTTAGCCTGCATGGTGTTGTTGGCCAGTCCGAAAGTGACGGTAATGAGAATGGCAAAGAGCACAGACATCCAGCGTCCACTCCGCTGCAGGGGTTTCCAGGAACTGTAGCGCATACCTTTACTGATGTAATAGGCCGGACCGCCGATATAGTAGAACCCTGCGCGCTGTTTGAAGAGCTGACCCAGGGTTGACTCCACAAAGGCCGTAGCTCCGCCAAGGAGGGCCGTCACCCACATCCAGAAGACAGCACCTGGGCCACCGACAGCAATGGCTGTGGCCACGCCTGCCAGATTGCCGGTACCCACTCGCGAGGCAACGGAGACGGCAAAGGCCTGAAACGAAGAGATATGATTCTTGAGCGACTGCTGGTGGTCGCCAGGTATGGACGACACGGAGGCATCAGTCAGCAGGCGAACCATCTCGCCAAGCATACGGAACTGGACAAAGCGCATGCGCCAAGTGAACCAAAGGCCGCAACAGACGAGGACCACCATGATGACATAGGTCCACAGAACGTCGTTAATTTGGGTCAGTAAGTCGTTCATAGGCGACGGAGGATGTTGTCAGCCAAGCGTTCGTAAACCAGTCCGAGGCCGGCAAAGCGGTTAAGACTGTTGAGGGCTGCCTTGCGAACAGTGACGTTGGGCGATTGAAGTGCTACGTGAACCTGATCAAGAAACTCGTTGATGCCTCGTTCGTTAGGCTCCTGTCCATTCATGAATAAACGGCTCAATACGTGGAAACCGCAGAGCTGGTAGAGTTCCTTGTCGGAGGCTATCCACTCGAAGGCCTTCATGGGGGCATAGGGCAGGTATTGATAGAGGTTCATCGAGGCCTGCTCGGCTATCTCGACCGTCTCTGTCTGCTCCATCCAGATGTCGACCACCTCAGGCAGTATGACGTCAGCTGGCATCACCATCGTAGCCAGAATCTTGCACTCACGCACGTTCTCTTTCCAAAGGGCAATGGCGAGCTCGTAGTTTTTGCCGATTTCATTGGCCTTCTCACGCAGTCGAGGGAGCGTGACACCCCAGTTAAGATGATAGTCAACACCCTTGTCGCGCATGGACTGGGCGACGGCACCGTCCATCATCTGATGGAACGACTGCTTGATTTCCTTGATTCTATCGTTCATATCAGTGTGGCGTACTCAGAGCTGTAGCGCAACATCTGGTGGGCATAGCTCTCAGCATAGTTTAGTTGGATGTCGATGATGTCGCCACGAGCATCCTTCACAGGTAGCATCTGCGGATTAATAAAACCCTTGTAAGGTGCTAAGTTCAGGTGTTTGTAGCGCGCTAAGACCTCAGCGTGAAGATCAGCATCTACCTTCACGGCATAGCGCTCTACCAAGTCGCGGGCAGCCTCGTAATCACCTTCACTCTTGATGCGCTGCACCTCAGCCAGCAGCTTCGCGAACAGCTTTCGCAATTCCTTGTAATCGCTTATTTGTAAGTAGGTTTTGTCGTCTCGTTTAACAAACTTTACAACGTTACTATTGGCGGCGCACCAATGGGCGATGAGGGCACGATTGCGCATGTGGGCCTCCTCAATCTGGTTGCCTGGCGTGATGCGGATGAGCTGCGTCATCAGGCCGTTCATCATATAGGTATAATACTGAGACTTGTAGGCTTCGCCATCAGGTACCAAGCCCAGTTCCACCAGCTTAGGGTCGGCAATGTAATAAAGGCCAAAGAGGTCGGCGCGGGCTTCCTCGATGGTGTTGCCATAGGCCTTCAGCGCATCTGGATCGATGCCTGGCAGCAGTTGTCCGCTGCCGTGTCCCAAGCACTCGTGCAGGTCGGTATGGAGGTCGTCGCAGACGTCTCCATACTTCTCAATCAGCGCCAGCGTATCAGCATCGATGACGAACTCCTCCTTGAAGCCGCTGCCGTGGGCCGCCTTGTTGTAGGCATCTGTGATATTCGATATAGTGATGCTCTTCGAGCCATACTGGGCACGTATCCAGTCGGCATTGGGCAGGTTGATGCCAATGGCCGTCGAGGGATACTCCTCGCCACCAAGCATGGCCGCACAGATGACGTTGGCTGAGACACCCTTGACAACGGGTTTGCGGAAGAGTGGATTGACAGGCGAGTGGTCCTCAAACCACTGAGCATTCTGGGCAATGGTACGGGTGCGATGGGTAGCCTCCTCGTCAATGTATTCAACAAGCGACTCCCATGAGCCTTTCAGTCCTAAGGGGTCACCATAAACCTCGATGAAACCGTTGATAAAGTCAACTCTGCCCTCTAGGCATTGCAGCCACAGGATGCTGTATTCGTCAAACAGGCGCAGGTCGCCGCTTTCGTAATAGGCTATCAGCGCAGCCATCACCTGACGCTGACGGTCGTTCTCAGCCACTTCAGCCGCCTTGCGGAGCCAATAGACGATATGGCGTATGGCGTTTCCATAGCGCCCGTTGCTGCACCAGACCTCCTCCGTCAGCTGTCCGTCGCGCTTCACCAACGTCGTATTCAGGCCGTAGGAGGGCGGCTGCTGGTCGTCGGCAGCCTTCTTACGATTATAATAGTCCTCAGCCTCAGCCTGCGTCACACCTTCGTAGAAATTGCAGGCAGAGGTCAGCAGCAGGTCTTCGCCGTCGGCCTTGTTCACCCGCTTAGGCAGCACCGTGGGGTCGAAGATGACGGGAAACAGCTCGTCACAGAGTCCGTCAACGGTCTGTCCACTGCCCAACGGCAACCGTCGGGCATCCACCTGATGCAGTACACATCGCAGGTAATCCTCGCTGAAATCAGGTATAAACTTCTCTGTGCCGTAGTGGTGATAGATGCCGTTTGAGAACCAAAGGCGCTTCAGGTAAAGCTCCAAAGCGCGGAATTCGTCAGTCTCGTGGTCGATGCGCAGGTCAGTATAGACTGTCTCCAGCGTCTTGCGGATACGGAGGTTATAACGCCCATACTGATCGAACGTGATGTCACGTCCGAACAGTGCTGCTTTCGACAAATAGTAAATGAGACGCTTCTGCTGTATTGATAGTTGTTCGAATCCCGTCAATTGATAACGAAGCATTTGCAAATCCGCAAAACGTTCGTCTGTATAACAAAAAACTCTCATTAAGAACAAGCTTATTGCTTCTTTGTTTTCCTACTCTTAGCTACTTTCAGCGGATGCTGCTGCAGATGGTGCAGACGGTAGTCGCGTGGCGTCATGTTCATGATTTTGTAGAACGAGGCGTAAAACGACTGTCTGTTGGCAAAGCCCACCATATCGCTCACCTCCTCCATCCGCAATTTCTGATACCGCTTGTCGACCAGAATGGACATAGCCTCCTCTATCCGGTATTTATTAATGAACGAGGCATAGTTCATGTGGAAGCGTACGTTAACAACGGCGGACACGTAGCGGGTGTTCGTCCCAAGGTCTTCTGCCAGCTTCTTGGCAGAATAATCCTTGTCCTTGTACTTCTTCTGAAGGACAATAATGTTAAGGATTTTATCCTTCATCTCATCCATCAGTCTGGGGCTCACCAAACTCCTGTAGGCAGCCTCTTTTTCCTTTTTTTCAGTAATGTTATACTTTGCCATACAATAGAGAGATTATTAATGGTGCTAGTTTTCTGTGCAAATATAAGAAAAAAGCACAATATTTCCAAATAAATTCGTGATTTTTTCCAAATAATTTGTATTTTTGTCGAAAAATTAGGCTAAATGATAGAAATTAAGGCTCTTTTGAAGAAATTTTTTGGATATGACAGCTTTCGTCCGAACCAGGAAGAAATCATCAGGAATATCATGTCAGGCAACGACACTCTGGTACTGATGCCCACGGGTGGGGGCAAGAGCATCTGCTACCAGATACCTGCGCTGGCCATGGAGGGAACGGCCATTGTGGTGTCGCCGCTCATCAGTCTGATGAAGGATCAGGTGGAGACGCTCAGGGCCAACGGCATCGAGGCTGCGGCCCTGAACAGCGAGAACAGTTCAGAAGTCGACACCATTATCCGTAGGAAGTGCATGTCGGGCGACATGAAACTGCTGTACATCTCACCTGAAAAACTATTGACAGAGATTCCTTATCTGATTAATCATATCCGCATCTCGCTCTTTGCCATCGACGAGGCGCACTGCATCAGTCACTGGGGACACGACTTCCGCCCTGAATACACCCAACTGGGACAGTTGCGCGAACGGTTTCCCCAGGTGCCCATCATGGCACTGACGGCTACCGCCGACCGCATTACCCGACAGGACATCATCGCCCAGCTGCAGTTGCGTGACGCTAAGGAGTTCATCTCCAGCTTCGACCGTCCGAACCTGAGTCTCAGTGTGAAGCGCAACTATCAGGCCAAAGAGAAGATGGCCTTTATTCTGAACTTCATCAAGGCCCGTCCATACGACGCAGGCATCATCTACTGCCTCAGCAGAAAAACTACAGAGAAAGTGGCTACTACATTAAGGGCTAAAGGAATAAACGCGATGCCTTACCACGCAGGACTCACCGGACAGGAACGCAGTCGGACACAGGAGCAGTTCAAGAACGACGAACTGCAGGTGGTGTGTGCCACCATCGCCTTCGGCATGGGCATCGACAAGAGCAATGTGCGCTGGATTATCCATTACAACATGCCGAAAAGCATTGAGAACTTCTATCAGGAAATAGGTCGTGCAGGACGTGATGGGGCACCAGCCGACACGGTGCTGTTCTACTCGATGGCCGACATCATCCAACTGACGGAGTTTGCAAAGGCAAGCGGTCAGCAAGAGGTGAACACGGACAAGCTGAAGCAGATGCAGCAATATGCCGAATCGAATGTCTGCCGTCGACGAATACTGCTGAATTATTTTAACGAACAGACAGACTGCGACTGCGGCAACTGCGATGTCTGCCAGAACCCGCCTCAACGGTTCGACGGCACTCGCTATGTTCAGATGGCGCTCAGTGCCATGAAGCGTACTGAAGAACAGGCGCGGCTATCGACCATTGTCGAGATACTGAGGGGTATGAATTCATCGACGGTCACCAAGAAGGAATACAACAAACTGAAGACCTTTGGTGTAGGACGTGAAGTGAGTGTACAGGATTGGAACGACTACCTGCTGCAGATGATGCAGATGGGTTTCTTCGACATTGTCTATAATGAGGGACGCCGTGCTCAGGTCACTCCGTTAGGCGAAGACGTACTGTTTGGCAGACGGACAGCCGAATTATGCGTCATTGACCGCAGTTCGAAGGAAGAACCCAAGTATCGCAAGACACGTCTCACGCTGGAGATTCCAGCCATCACCATTCCCGGACTGCCCCCCACCACAGGAGTCGAAGATCCGAAGCTGTTTGAGGCCCTGCGCCAGCTGCGCCGCCAGTGTGCCGAAGAAGAGGGATTCCCGCCCTACATCGTCTTCAGCGACAAGGTACTGCACACCCTTGCCACGCAAAAGCCCACTACCATTGAGCAGTTCGGCTACATACCTGGCGTCGGCGATCACAAACGACAAAAATACGGGGCAAGATTTATCAGTCTGATACAGAAATTCGTTTAACCATGTCAAAAATACACCTATTTAATAATAAAAACCTTCGAAAATGCCGTGAGTTCATATTTTTTTAGTACCTTTGCACGATAAAAATCGTAAATAAGGAAAAAGCTAAATGAAACAAACAGCAATTTTGCTTCTGCATTGCCCTGACCAACAGGGTATTATCACAGAAGTGACGAAGTTTATTACTGACAACAAGGGTAACATCGTCTACCTTGACCAATACGTAGATAAGCTCGACGGCATGTTCTTCATGCGCATTGAGTGGGAGTTGGAGGGTTTCCTGATTCCCCGCGACAAGATCTACGAATACATCACGACGCTCTACGCCCAGCGCTATAAGATGAAGTTCAGCCTGTACTACAGCGACAAGAAGCCACGCATGGCTATCTTCGTCTCGAAGATGAGCCACTGTCTGTACGACCTGCTGGCCCGCTGGAAGGCGGGTGAGTTTGCCTGCGAGATTCCGTGTATCGTCTCCAACCATGAAGATTTGCGCTATGTAGCTGAACAATTTGGTATCCCCTACTATGTATGGAGCATCAAGAAGGACCACTCGAACAAAGCCGAGGTGGAGAAGGCCGAGATGGAACTGCTGAAGAAGGAGGACATCTCATTCATCGTCCTGGCCCGCTACATGCAGATTATCTCTGACGACATGATAGCCGCCTATCCGCACCATATCATCAACATCCACCACTCGTTCCTGCCCGCCTTCGTGGGAGCCAAGCCCTATCATCAGGCTTGGGAGCGCGGCGTGAAAATTATCGGAGCGACGAGCCACTACGTGACGGCTGAGCTGGATGCCGGTCCTATTATTGAGCAGGATGTGACACGTATCACCCATAAGGACACACCTGAGAGTTTGGTGCTGAAGGGCAAGGATCTGGAGAAGATTGTGCTGAGCCACGCCGTGCAGAAGCATATTGAGCGCAAGATACTGACATATAAGAACAAGACGATTATCTTTAGTTAAGAGTTAAGAATTAAGAGTTAAGAATTAAGAGTTAAGAATTAAGAGTTAAGAGTTATGGAAGTTGCCATTGTAAAATACAACGCAGGAAACATCTACTCGGTGGTCAATGCCCTGAAGCGACTGGGCATAGAACCGTTGTTGACGGACGATGCCGAGCAACTGCAGCAGGCCGACCGTGTCCTGTTTCCTGGACAGGGCGAGGCCCGTGGGGCAATGGAGTACCTGAAGGCACGCCGGCTGGACGAGGTCATCCGCTCACTGCGGCAGCCTGTCTTAGGCATCTGCGTGGGCCAGCAACTGCTGTGCCGCCATTCTGAGGAGGGCGATGTTGACTGCATCGGTGTGTTCGATGCCGAGGTCAAGCGCTTCCAGCCGCAGCACCATGAGGACAAGGTACCGTGCATGGGGTGGAACCAGCTGTACGATACCAAGTCGCCGCTGATGGAGGGCATTGAAGGCGGTTACGTGTACTTCGTCCATTCCTATTATGTTCCCCTGTGCCAGGAGACCATCGCAACAACGGACTACATACTACCCTATTCTGCCGCCATGCACAAGGACAACTTCTACGCCTGCCAGTTCCATCCCGAGAAGAGCGGTAAGGTGGGCGAACAAATCATTAAAAACTTCCTTGCAATATGATAGAACTGATACCCGCCATTGACATCATCGACGGTCAGTGTGTACGCCTGACCAAGGGTGACTACGACCAGAAGACGGTCTACCGCGACTCACCGGCCGAGGTTGCCAAGGAGTTCGAGCAGTTGGGCTTTAAGCGGCTACATGTGGTTGACCTGGACGGTGCCAAGTCTAAACACATCGTCAACAGTCCGGTACTAAGTCGCATCACGACAGAAACCCAGCTGACGGTGGACTTCGGCGGCGGCATCAAGACGGACGAGGATATCGAAAAGGCCTTTGCGGCAGGAGCCTCGATGGTAACCGTCGGCTCGATAGCCGTCACACAGCCTGAGCTTTTCATGGGCTGGCTCGCGAAGTACGGTGCCGACCGCATGATATTAGGAGCCGACGTCCGCAACGGAAAAATCAGCATCAACGGCTGGAAGGAGGATTCAACAGAAGACTTGTTGCCCTTCCTGAAGAAATTCATTGAGGCCGGCGTCAAGACCGTTCTCTGTACGGAGATATCGAAAGACGGCACCCTGCAAGGGCCGGCCATTGAACTCTACAAGGAAGTGATGGCGGCCTATCCGCAACTCCACCTTATTGCCAGCGGCGGTGTGTCAAGCATCGATGACATACGGGCACTTGATGCGGCTGGCATCCCTGCCGTCGTCTTCGGAAAAGCCATCTACGAAGGGCGAATTGATTTGAAGAAGTTAGGAGAATTCAGGAGAAATTAGATGAATATGGGATTAGCTAAACGAATCATACCCTGCTTAGACGTGAAGGACGGTGAGACCGTCAAGGGCACGAACTTTGTCAACCTGCGCTCGGCAGGCGACCCGGTAGAACTGGGCAAGGCCTACTCGGAACAAGGTGCCGACGAGTTGTGCTTCCTGGATATCACGGCAAGTTTTGAGGGTCGCAAGACTTTTACGGATATGGTGACACGCGTGGCCAAAGAGATTAACATCCCCTTCACCGTCGGCGGCGGCATCAACGAACTCTGTGATGTGGAGCGGCTGCTCTATGCCGGAGCCGACAAGGTGAGTGTTAATAGTGCTGCCATCCGCCATCCGGAACTCATCAATGAGATTGCCAACCGTTTCGGCTCTCAGGTCTGTGTCTGTGCCATTGATGCCCGACTCGACGAGGACGGCTGGCATTGCTACTTGAAAGGAGGTCGCGAACGAACGGAACGCGGACTCTTTGAATGGGCCAAGGAAGCCCAGGAGCGTGGCGCCGGCGAGATACTGTTTACGTCGATGAACCACGACGGCGTGAAGGAAGGCTATGCCAACGAAGCCCTGCGCGAACTGGCCGACAACCTGTCGATACCCATCATCGCCAGCGGCGGTGCCGGCAAGCGTGAGCACTTCCTCGACGTCTTTACGAAAGGACATGCCGACGCAGCATTAGCAGCCTCTGTCTTCCACTTCGGCGAGATTCCCGTACCCGAACTGAAACAGTACCTCCACAACGAGGGCATCAATGTCAGAATGTAATAAATCGAAAATAAGTAAATTGAAAATGAAAATAGATTTCGAGAAGTGCGGGGGACTGGTTCCCGCCATCATCCAAGATGCCCAGACACGTATGGTACTCATGCTGGGCTATATGAACGAAGAGGCCTATCAGAAAACCATTGAGACGAAGAAGGTGACCTTCTGGAGTCGCTCGCGCAACTGTCTGTGGACAAAGGGCGAGACCAGTGGTAACTTCCTGAACCTCGTCGACATCAAGGTGGACTGCGACAACGACACCCTACTGGTACGCGCCATTCCTGACGGCCCTACCTGTCACAAGGGTACCGACACCTGCTGGGGCGAAGACAACGAGCAGAACCCGCTTCAGTTCCTTACTGAGTTGCAGGACTTCATCGACAAGCGCTACAAGGAGATGCCTGAAGGCTCGTATACCACCAGTCTGTTTAAGAAAGGCATCAACAAAATAGCCCAGAAGGTAGGTGAAGAGGCGTTGGAGACCGTCATCGAGGCCACCAACGGCACTTCAGAGAACCTGGTGTATGAGGCCAGCGACATGCTCTATCACCTTGTCGTGCTGCTCACCAGCAAGGGCCTTCGCATCGAACAAATTGCCGACGAGCTGCACAAGCGCCACGACCCGAACTGGGACAAGCAGCGCCGCGCCGCTAAGGCTGCAGGCACAATGGAATGAGAAGTGGAGAAGTGAGAAGTGAAGAGTGAGAAGTGAAGAGTGAGAAGTGAAGAGTTATGTTGATTAATTATAAGAATGTAGATATCTATCATAAAGACGGCGACACCGTTCTACGTGGTGTTGACTTCCATGTAGAGGAAGGTGAGTTCATCTACCTCATCGGACGTGTGGGTTCAGGCAAAAGCTCACTGCTGAAGACCATCTATTGCGAGATGGACATTGACGAGGCCGACGAAGCGATGGTATTAGGTCACGACCTGCTGACCATCCGCCGTAAGGACATACCCACCTTGCGCCGCAAGATGGGTATCATCTTTCAGGACCTGCAACTGCTGAGCGACCGTAGCGTCTATCGCAACCTGCAATTCGTGCTGAAGGCAACGGGATGGAAGGACCGCCACGACATTGACAAGCGTATTGACGAGGTGCTGGACCAGGTATCGATGAGCGACAAGAAAGACCGTATGCCCCATGAGTTGTCGGGCGGCGAACAGCAGCGTATCAATATTGCCCGTGCCCTGCTGAACAGTCCGCAACTGATTGTGGCCGACGAGCCGACGGCCAGTCTGGATCCAGAGGCATCGGACACCATCATCCAACTGCTGCGTGAGATATCGATGCGTGGCACAGCGGTCGTGCTGACTACCCACAACCGTTCGCTCCTGAACAAATATCCAGGCATCGTCTATCGATGCAATGCGGAGAAACTGGAGGAAGTGACCAACGACTACAATCAGATGCAGTTGTCGGAAGAAGAATTGAAAGATTGAAGAATTAAAAACATAAAACAGCTATGAAAGTAATGAAATTCGGCGGAACCTCCGTAGGTACGCCACAGAGAATGAAAGATGTGACCAGTCTCGTCACCAAGTCGGGCGAGCCTGTATTCGTTGTGCTCTCAGCCATGTCGGGAACCACCAACTCGCTGGTGGAAATCTCAGACTATCTTTACAAGAAGAATCCCGACGGTGCCAACGAGGTCATCAACCGCCTGGAGTCCAAGTACATGAAGCATGTGGAGGAACTCTACACGAATGAGGACAGCAAGCAGACGACACGTGACTTCCTGAAGGATGAGTTCAACTACCTGCGCTCGTTCACCAAGGAGATTTTCACCTCGTTCGAGGAGAAGGCCATTGTGGCACAGGGTGAGATGATGTCTACCAACATGGTGGTGAACTACATGAAACAACAGGGCATCAAGGCCGTGCTGCTGAACGCGCTTGACTTCATGCGCACGGACAAGAACGCTGAGCCCGACCTCGTCTATATCAAGGAGAAGCTGAGCGCCATCATGGCCGAGAACGAAGGTCAGCAGGTATATGTCACTCAGGGTTTTATCTGCCGAAATGCCTATGGCGAAGTCGACAACCTGCAGCGTGGCGGCTCTGACTACACCGCTTCGCTCATCGGTGCTGCCCTCAATGCTGAGGAGATTCAGATATGGACCGACATCGACGGTATGCACAACAATGACCCGCGTGTCGTCGACAAGACACAGCCCGTCCACCAACTGCAGTTCGAGGAGGCCGCTGAGCTGGCTTACTTCGGTGCCAAGATTCTGCACCCGACGTGCGTTCAGCCTGCCAAGTATGCCGGCATCCCCGTCCGTCTGCTGAACACGATGGATCCCGATGCCGAGGGTACCACCATCTCAAACCAGACGGAGTACGGAAAGATTAAGGCCGTCGCCGCCAAGGACAATATCATCGCCATCAAGATCAAGTCTTCACGCATGCTCCTGGCGACGGGTTTCCTGCGCAAGGTCTTCGAAATATTCGAGTCCTACCAGACGCCCATCGACATGGTATGTACGTCAGAGGTCGGCGTATCGATGAGTATCGACAACTCTTCCCATCTGGGCGAGATTGTTGACGAGTTGAAGAAGTATGGTACCGTCACCGTTGATACCGGCATGTGCATCATCTGTGTGGTGGGCGACCTTGACTGGTCGAACATCGGCTTTGAGACGCGTGTGATGGATGCCCTGAAGAACATCCCTGTGCGCATGATTTCGTATGGTGGATCCAACTACAACATCTCGTTCCTGATTAAGGAGGAAGACAAGAAGCGCGCCCTGCAGAGTCTGAGCGACAACCTGTTCAATAACTAAACTCTCAACTGCAACACAAACATGAAAGGTATTTTCCCCGTAGAGAAATTCAAGGACATCAGAACGCCCTTCTACTACTACGATACAGACTTATTAAGACAGACGCTGCGTGCCATTAACGCAGAAACCAGCCGTCATGAAGGATGGCACGTTCACTACGCTGTCAAGGCCAATGCCAACCCCAAGCTGCTCACCATCATCCGTGAGGCCGGCCTGGGGGCTGACTGCGTCAGCGGCGGCGAGATTGAGGTTTGCGTGCGAGCCGGCTTTCCTGGTTCGAAGATTGTCTTCGCCGGTGTAGGCAAGAGCGACTGGGAAATCAACCTCGGACTGGACCGCGACATTTTCTGCTTCAACGTCGAGAGCATTCCTGAGCTGGAGGTCATCAACGAACTGGCAGCAGCCAAGGGGAAGGTGGCCCGCGTGGCTTTCCGACTGAACCCCAACGTAGGTGCCCACACCCATGCCAACATCACCACCGGTCTGGCTGAGAACAAGTTCGGCATCGCCATGCGCGACATGGTGCCTGTCATCGAACATGCCCGCCAGCTGAAGAACATCCAGGTCGTAGGACTCCACTTCCACATCGGCAGTCAGATTCTCGACATGGGCGACTTCCAGGCACTCTGCAACCGCATCAATGAACTGCAGGACGAGTTGGAACGTCATCGCATCTTTGTGGAGCATATCAACGTGGGAGGTGGACTCGGTATCGACTATGAACATCCCAACCGCGTCCCCCTACCCGACTTCAAGGCTTACTTCGACACATACGCCAAGAAGCTGAAACTGCGCCCAGGCCAGACGCTGCACTTCGAACTGGGTCGCGCCGTTGTGGCCCAGTGCGGCTCGCTTATCACGCGTACCTTATATATAAAGAAGGGGGCTGTCAAGCAGTTTGCCATCGTCGATGCCGGTTTCACCGACCTGATCCGTCCTGCGCTCTATCAGGCTTACCACAAGATTGAGAACATCTGCAGCAATGAGCCGACAGAAACATACGACGTGGTAGGACCCATCTGTGAGTCGACGGACGTCTTTGCCAAGCAAATCGATTTGAACGGCACCAAGCGCGGCGACCTCTTGGCCATCCGCTCAGCAGGTGCCTACGGCGAAATCATGGCTTCGCATTACAACTGTCGTTTACTGCCCGAAGGCTATACCAGCGACGAGCTCTAATCCTCCTTTCCCTCGCCTTTCAGCGTGGGCAGGGAGATATGATAGCGAACGGCCAAAAAACGAATCACACAAGTGGTAAGAAACGAGATGGTGGCTGTCAGTTCTACTGGCAGCCCTATTTCTGTCAAGCCCCAATAGGCGACACCTCCTAAGACACAGGCCATTGCATAGATTTCCTTGTGGAAGATGACGGGCTCATTGTTCAACAGCACATCGCGGATGACGCCACCCGCCGAACCCGTGATACATCCCATGATGATAGCCACCCAGAAGGGCTGTCCGAAGGCCAGCGATTTCTGGATGCCCGCAATGGTGAACAAGGCCAGTCCCAGCGTATCAAAAACAAACCACGCATTCTTCAGCGGTTCCATCCATCGTCCGAAGAATACCACCGTCAACAGCGCTACGGCCGTACATATCAAATAGATAGGTGTGGTCATCCAGAAAGGTGTGGTGCCCAGCATCACGTCGCGCATCGTACCACCGCCTATAGCGACGGCAATGCCACAGATGTAGCCCCCAAACCAGTCGAAGTGCTTGGCGGCTGCGTGACGAATACCTGATATGGCAAAGGCAAACGTACCTAACAGCTCAATAATCTTAATAACAATATCCTGTTCCACTCTTCACTTCTTCACTCTTCACTTCTTCACTCTTCACTTCTTAAATCTTTCCCCCCAATAGGCTACCATACGCTCGTAGAGCTTCTCCTCCGACGGCGAGTGCTGTCCGTGCCAGAGCCGTTCACCCGTCAGCGCATCAGGCAGATACTGCTGAGGAGTGAAATTGCCGGGGAAGTCGTGCGGATATTTATAGCCGTCGTGATAGCCTAACTCCTTCATCAACTGCGTAGGGGCATTGCGGATGGGCAGCGGTACGGGCTGATTACCAGTACGTCGCACCAAGTCGAGGGCTGCGTCAATGCCTAAGTAAGCCGAATTGCTCTTCGCCGACGTCGCCAGATAGACCGTACACTCTGCCAAGGGAATACGTCCCTCAGGCCATCCTATCTTCTGTACGGCATCAAAGGCCGCATTGGCCAACAGCAGGGCATTAGGATTCGCCAACCCGATGTCCTCAGCCGCCGAGATAACCAGTCGGCGGGCAATGAACTTCGGGTCCTCCCCACCCTCTATCATCCGCGCTAACCAATAGAGTGCCGCATCAGGGTCGCTGCCTCGGATGCTCTTGATGAAGGCTGAGATGATGTCGTAGTGCATCTCACCGTCCTTGTCGTAGGCCAGTGGGTTCTGCTGCAAACGGGCCAGGACGATCTCATTGTTGACAACGACCTTTTCGGATGCGTCAGCCTCTACCACTAACTCCAGGATGTTCAACAGCTTACGGGCGTCACCACCGCTGAAACGCAACAATGCGTCCGTTTCAGCCAGTTCTATGTCACGCTCCTTCAGGATGATGTCCGTCGTGACGGCCCGATGCAGCAACTGCAGCAGGTCATCCTTCTCTAACGACTTCAATACGTAGAGCTGGCAACGCGACAACAGCGGACGGATGACCTCGAACGAAGGATTCTCCGTCGTAGCACCTATCAACGTGACGATGCCCCGCTCAACAGCACCCAACAACGAGTCCTGCTGCGACTTGGAGAAACGGTGAATCTCGTCGATAAACAGGATGGGCGAAGCCTCGTTGAAGAAGCGCCCCTTCTGGGCCTTCTCTATCACATCGCGCACATCCTTCACGCCGCTGGTCACTGCCGACAGCGTATAGAACGGTGTCTCCAGCCGGTTGGCGATAATCTGCGCCAGCGTCGTCTTTCCCACGCCCGGTGGTCCCCACAATATGAACGACGAGATGCGTCCTGAGTCAATCATCCGACGCAGGATAGCCCCCTCGCCCACCAAGTGCTGCTGTCCGATGTAGTCGTCAAGCGTACGGGGTCTCAGTCTTTCAGCTAATGGTTGTGACATCAATCGTTCTTGCGCTGCAAAATTACGAATTATTTCCCATACAACAAAGGACTGGAACAAAAAACTATCGATTACAAGTAAAAAACCGTTTATTAATAAATAGCACGTTATTTATTAATAAATTGCATGCTATTTATTAATAAATGACATCCTGCTGCAATTATGGACTCAACTTTTGCAAGTTGAGAGAAGTTCTCCTAACTTCTCCTAACTTCCTAAATTGAGCTGTGCGAAATGACTTAGAGCCAAATGGGGAGTTGGCTCGAGCTAAAAAGGGTTTTGGCTCGAGCTAAATGGGGTTTTGGCTCGAGCCAATTATGGAGGGTACTTTTTACAGAAAATCGGTGAATATCATTCGTGTCTCTGCATTCATCGACCCGTCCTCATCTATACCGCCAAAGCCGATGCCATTGTTGCCTTGAACACCGCTGGCGGCAATCATCTCTTCACTGATGTATTCCAGCACTTCAACGGCTGGAGCTGTATATTCTCTTTTCATCATCATTTCACTTCTTCACCACTTTCTTTCCATTTACAATGTAGACGCCCTTACCAGCCTTGCTTACCCGCTGACCGTTAAGGTTGTAAACTTCACTCTTCACCCCATCACTCTTCACTTCTACACTATTCACTAGCGTAGCGCCCAGTGTATGGCCATTGATCGAGAAAGTGATACGGGCTCCGGCAACATCATAATAAGCATCCAGCACATCCCTAAATTCGAAGTAGGCACGGAAAGCCTTGATGGGTGTATCACCTACAGAGTAATAGAAATTGTTGCCACTGAGGAACACATTCTCCTCAGGCACCTTCGTTGCCGTATAGGTGCCATACATGTAGCCACGCTCTGATGCCTTTGATCCTACCTGAACCTTTGGCTCAGCACTCGCTGAAATGTTGACCCCGTCAACCGTAAACTCCGTCACAGGCTCCTCCACCTTGATAATATAGGGATGGTTCGCCTCAATAGATGTCACCGTTGTAAAGCCGACATTAATGCCCACGACACTTCCACCTTCCTTCACGGAGTTCCAACTGGTGAAATCGCCCAACTGCACACCATTACCAAACGCCGCCTTCAACTTCGATATTGGTGTCGCTTTCCTGCTAACAATGGCTCCAAGGTATAGGAAATCGGATGTTTTTGTAGTCTGTCATAGATGACAGCTGCTTCTGTCAGCCATTTCGTAGCAGTCTTTTGGCCATATTCAACCTTGGCGTTTTCCACATAGTTATTGAAAAGACGCCAAGCTTGTTTTCTCCATTTCACTACAGCCATGGATGTTCCTTTCTCATTGCGGCCCAGAAATCATCAACCTGAATCCACTTCTCAGGATCTTCAATGCCAGCATCTACCTCGTCCAAATCGGCTTCCATCTCAGCCACCCGTTGCTCGAACACCTCTGGGTCGTCGGTGTAGAATCCGAATGCCCCCAAAGGGATACGGTCTATTTTCTCTGCATCTTCACCCATATAAATGACACCAGAATGGCTATACTCCCGTGTGGGGTATGCCACTGCAGGCTCAGCAGCCGTTATACAGCCAATGCCGTCCTCTTCTTCTAATCTCGGATATCTCTTCTCTTCCATAATCTCATTTATTAGACCGCAGCCGCCCACGAATGAGCTGTCAAGCGATGGTGCAAAGATACGAATAAGTGAGAAAAGAACAAAAAAAAAGACAACTTTTTTTATTTTTTCTTTCGAGCGTGAGTATCTTAGACGAAGTCAGAGATAAGAAATAAAATTGAAAGTTCCAAGAAATTGTGCAAAAAAATCCGAACTGCCAAACAATTCGGAGAATATTTCTATCGGATTCTTCGTTTCAATGCCTCTGGGCTCATCCGGGTATCCCAGAGATCAGCAACTCGTACCGTGTCTGACGAAGGATAATAACAATAAATCAACTTGAACCGCCGGTTCATTAAATGACAATACCTATAGATATGCTTTTTTCCCGCTAATAATGGTTCCGGTGTATAAGATGTCGGCATAGAACCGATGCGAGCTTCAGCGTATGCGATTTCATTTGCCCAGCGTTTGACAGTAGCCTTTCCAAACTCGATACTGGAATACCGTAAACGTTCGTCAAGAACCCTACTTGCTCTTTTCTGCCAGATTATCTTAGCCATGGGTATTTCTGATGTAGTTCTGCCCACATTTGCTCTGAAGAAATCCACTTCTCAGGATCTTCAATGCCAGCATCCACCTCGTCCATATCGGCTTCCATCTCAGCCACCCGTTGCTCGAACACCTCTGGGTCGTCGGTGTAGAATCCGAATGCCCCCAAAGGGATACGGTCTATTTTCTCTGCATCTTCACCCATATAAATGACACCAGAATGGCTATACTCCCGTGTGGGGTATGCCACTGCAGGCTCAGCAGCCGTTATACAGCCAATGCCGTCCTCTTCTTCTAATCTCGGATATCTCTTCTCTTCCATAATCTCATTTATTAGACCGCCCGCCGCCCACGAATGAGCTGTCAAGCGATGGTGCAAAGATACGAATAAGTGAGCAAAGAACAAAATAAAAAGACAACTTTTTCATTTTTTCTTCGACTTGCTTTTTTCATGAACATATGTTCATTGGCCTCTGAACATATGTTCGTTGGGCTTTTCACATATGTTCGTTGGACTTTTCACATATTTACATAAGGGTGAGAACCTATGTTGGGTCTATCATGCCGTCACCACCTTACCTTCAATACCTTTCTCCTGAAGCCATTGCTCAAACTTATACTTGGCCTCTTTCTTGTGCTCCAATGCTTTTTTCAAGGCGTTCAAAGCATCATCCTTTGTCATCGTCATTGCCATATCCTTTTCTCTTTTCTATCAAGCGATGGTGCAAAAATACAAACTTTCTTTGGTACAGCAAAGAAAAAAGAAGGAAATTTGAAGAAAACTATGTAATTATTTGGAATGGCGGCGGAGAAACATCATTATTCATGACAAAATGAAACGATACGATAATAGCGTGACTCGAGTCATTAAATCAGTTCACTCGAGTCATTTAATCGGTTGACTCGAGTCATTTCATCGATTGACTCGAGTCAATTTTTTGAGGGTCTTGGAAATGTTGATCACTAATCCTATCTGAAATGTTGACAATCGGTTACGAATAGGATTTCAGCGCTTTGATTTCTTGAATATTGGTGAAGATGCTCATCAGGCCGAGGCTCATCAGTAGGCCAAGGGCAATGGTGGCAAAGATAATTGTATTCTCTTGTTACAACTTGACAAAAAGGTAACGGGTACACCGCTCTTTACACTCAGTTCATAAACCATATTAACTATATCAGTCGTTGGCCGATATGACTTATAGAACCTGAGTCCTGGCTCTGAAATCTTCTGCATCATAGCATCTGTTAGCATCACATTCATTCTGATATTACTTTTTACAGCAAACAACCATGATGAACATTCTGCATCCCATCAGGATGGCGAAATCGGAGCATTCCCACCCAGTTTAGGACGTCGGAATCCACCCATTCAG
>CALDLA010000029.1 GCA_937898415.1 uncultured Prevotellaceae bacterium
CGCTTCTTGTACTACTTGTCTGTTTATGAAAAACTTTCAAAGAACTCATTCCCTTTGCGTCCCGAGAGGCGTCTCTCGTTTTGCGGGTGCAAAGGTACGACTATTTTTCGAACCGCCAAAACTTTTTGCAGAAAAAATGCATTTCTAAGGAGTCATTTTTACACTTCTTGATATCTATCAATTTACAAGACACCATACACCTTATTATTATAATATACGCGCGAGAGAAAACAGAAGTCGAATGAGGCAAACAAGCTTTTTTGGATCCAAAAGTAAAAAATATGCAGAAAAATTTGGCTGTATGCAAAAATATTGGTAATTTTGCAGCCCGTTTATGAATAAATATTCTTATGAAAACTAAGAACAACCGTTTGGAAGCATTGCGGATGATTATCTCAAGCCGCGAGTTGGGCAGTCAGGAAGAACTGCTCAACGCCTTACAGGAGGAGGGATTCAGGCTGACGCAGGCTACCCTGAGCCGCGACCTGAAACAGCTGAAAGTGGCCAAGGCCGCCACGCTGCGAGGCAACTACGTATACGTATTGCCCAATGACACGATGTACAAACGCGTCAGTACACCGGGCCACATTCGCGAGATGATGACCGTTTCGGGTTTTGTCAGCATCAACTTCTCTGGCAATATGGGTGTCATCAAGACCCGACCAGGCTATGCCAGTGCCATTGCCTGGAACATTGACTCAAGCGACATCCCGCAGATATTGGGATCGATAGCTGGCGACGACACCATATTTATCGTTATATGCGAAGGAGTCAGCCACGACGAAGTAGTACGCATCATCAAACATATTCTGAATATTGAAGACTGATTAACAATACTATCATGGAACAGATAGAAATAGACGTTTTAGTGGCAGGTCCCGAGCATGAGAAGTATGTTGACACCATACTCAACACGATAGCCGAGGCCGCCAAGGTGCGCGGCACAGGTATTGCCAAGCGCACACATGAGTATCTGGCCAAGAAGATGATGGAGGCCAAGGCCGTCATCGCACTGACCAAGGACGGGCGCTTTGCCGGTTTCAGCTATATTGAGACTTGGGACAACCAGCAGTACGTCACCACATCAGGTTTGATTGTACATCCCGACTTCCGTGGCTTGCATATTGCGAAGCGCATCAAGGACCTGACCTTCACATTAGCCCGCACCCGCTGGCCTCATGCCAAGATTTTCTCATTAACCAGTGGCGCGGCTGTGATGAAGATGAACACGGCATTAGGCTACCAGCCCGTGACCTTTGCCGACCTGACTGACGACGAGGCTTTCTGGAAGGGTTGTGAGGGCTGCGTCAACTATCCAGTATTGCGCGAACGCAACCGCAAGTTCTGCATTTGTACCGCTATGCTCTTCGACCCGACGGAACATCTGCCCGCCAAACTGCCCGAAGAGGTTCTGTCGCGCATCAAGCACCTACAGGAATTAGATGAAGCATAAGCCCCCTAAGTTAGGGGGTTGGGGGTCTGAACAGGCGCAGGCTCCCCACATTATAAACATTAAATGGTCTGATATTTTCGCTTGTTCAGACCCCTAACCCCCTAACTTAGGGGACTCAGACAATGAATAAGAAAGTAGTAGTAGCCTTTTCTGGTGGGCTTGACACCAGTTACACCGTGATGAAATTGACCCAGGACGGCTGGGACGTGTATGCAGCCTGCGCCAATACCGGCGGTTTCTCGGCTGAACAGTTGAAGACCAACGAGGAGAACGCCTATAAATTAGGGGCCAAGGCCTATGTGACACTCGACGTGACGCAGGAGTATTACGAGAAGTCGCTGAAATACATGATCTTCGGCAACGTACTGCGCAATAACTGCTATCCCATCTCGGTCTCGTCAGAGCGTATCTTCCAGGCTATCGCCATTGCCCGCTATGCAAAGGAGATCGGTGCCGACGCCATTGCCCACGGTTCGACGGGTGCCGGCAACGACCAGATACGTTTCGACATGACCTTCCTCGTGATGGCTCCCGGTGTGGAGATTATCACACTGACCCGCGACAAGAAACTGACGCGTAAAGAGGAAGTGGACTACCTGAACGAACACGGATTCTTTGCTGACTTCACCAAGCTGAAGTATTCTTATAATGTGGGCATCTGGGGCACCAGTATCTGTGGTGGCGAGCTGCTCGACCCCACTCAGGGACTGCCCGAGGACGCTTACCTGAAACACGTCACCGCGAAGGAGGATACCCTGCTGAAGATTCAGTTCGAGAAGGGTGAGATTGTCGGCGTGAACGGTGAGCAGTTCGACGACAAAGTAAAAGCCATCCAGAAGATTGAGGAGATTGGTGCCAGCTACGCCATCGGTCGCGATGCCAACGTGGGCGACACCATCATCGGCATCAAGGGTCGCGTAGGCTTCGAGGCAGCTGCTCCCAAACTGATTATCGAGGCTCACCGCCTGTTGGAGAAGTCGACGCTGTCGAAGTGGCAGCAGTACTGGAAGGACCAGGTGGCCAACTGGTACGGTATGTTCCTGCACGAGAGCCAGTACTTGGAGCCCGTGATGCCCGATATCGAGGCCATGCTGACCAGCAGCCAGCGCAACGTGACGGGTACTGCCATCCTGAAGTTGCGCCCCTATGGTTTCGAGACCGTCGGCATTGACAGCGAAAATGACCTGACGAAGTCGAAGCTTGGCGAGTACGGTGAGACGCAGACGGGCTGGACGGCTGACGAGGCAAAGGGCTTCATCAAAGTCAGTTCGACCCCACTTCGCGTCTACTACGGTATCCACAAAGACGAAAAAAGATAATATGATTAAAGTAGGAATCTTAGGTGCTGCAGGCTATACGGGCGGAGAACTCATCCGGCTGCTGCTGAACCACCCCGAGGCAGAGATTGTGTTTGCCAATTCAGAGAGCAATGCGGGGAACCTGGTGTGTGACGTACACGAAGGACTGGTCGGCGAAACCGACCAGCGCTTCACAGCAGAAATGCCTTTTGAGGATGTCGACGTGGTGTTCTTTTGCTTCGGTCACGGCAAGAGCGAGGCATTTTTGCAGGAACACACCATCCCCAGTCGCGTGAAGATTATCGACCTGGCACAGGACTTTCGCATCAAAGGCAATCATGACTACGTCTATGGCTTGCCAGAGATTTATCGCGAGGAGATTCAGCAGGCGCAGCATGTGGCCAATCCCGGCTGTTTCGCCACCTGCATCCAGTTGGGACTGCTCCCTGCTGCCAACCTGAACCTGCTGAAGTCTGACGTCAGCGTGAATGCCATCACGGGCTCGACGGGTGCCGGACAGAAGCCCGGTGCCACCACCCACTTCTCGTGGCGTAACAACAACCTGAGCATCTACAAGCCGTTTACCCATCAGCACATTGCCGAGATACGGCAGTCGCTGGCACAGGTGCAGGGCCACTTGGATGTCGACATCGACTTCATCCCCTATCGTGGCGACTTCGCCCGAGGCATCTTTTGTACGGAGGTCATCCGCACGAAGGCTCCTGCCGACGAGGTCATCCAGGCCTACAAGGACTTCTATGCCGATGCCGCCTTTACGCACTACAGTGACAAGCCGATAGACCTGAAGCAGGTGGTGAACACTAACAAGTGCCTCGTCCACATCGACGCCTTTGACGGAAAACTGCTTGTCACCTCATGCATTGACAACCTGCTGAAGGGAGCAGTCGGACAGGCCGTACAGAACATGAACCTGATGTTTGGCATCGACGAGACGACAGGACTGCGCTTGAAAGCCTCAGCGTTCTAAGTGGGAAGTGAAAAGTGATGAGTGAGGAGTGAAGGGTGAGGAATCTGTTATCGCTCATATTGACCCTATCTGTTGTTGTGCTGCCCATAGCAGCACAACAACAGTATACGTGCCCTATGGTTCGCATCGTGCCGGAACGGCTGCCCGACATGACCCTGCCACGCAGCGGCCATTATATGTTCTTCGCGAATGGCGAACTGACGGTCATTGGCGGACACACCACCAACTTCGTACCCACGGCAACGGCCGAATACTTCGACGGCAAAGCGTGGCACCAGATGCCGATGGCCTACAACCACGACAATGGTTTAGTCGTGGTACTGCGTTCAGGCGAGGCCATCATCGGCGGCGGACACTCCGAGCCATTAGGCATTGGGCAGACCTTCATGGTGGAACGCTATATCCCGGCAACCCACTCGTTCGACGGTTTCGGCTGCTTAGACCGGCGGCGCGTACTGGCTAATGGCATACAATTGGAAGACGGACGCGTTATCATTGCCGGCAACCACTATGCCGACGATGCCATCGGCTGCTACGACGGTCACAGTCAGGTGAAGCACGTCAAGGACGTCAGGCAGGGACGCGCCAATCCCTACATCTTACCAATAGCAAGTGATGATGCTGTCATCATCGGAGGCTACGGCGTCCATGCCGACACCCTAGACACCGTCTGGGCCGACCGCGTAAAAGGCGATGCATTCCGTGTGCCACTGTTAGACCATTGGAAGTTGGAGTACACAGACCTGCCTTTCAACTGTGAAGCCTGCGCCATTGGCCAATACGCCTATCTGATGACGGCCACCGATGCCAACGGACAGTTTGGCTTCATCGTGATGCGCGACACCTGCTTCTCGCCATTGGTGACAGCCTGCCCAGTACCCCGCCGCAGTCCGTTTGGTCCCATCTTCTTCAAACATACGCTTGCCGTTGACCGCAAACTCCAGCGGGTCTATGTCGCAGGCGTCGACGACAGCCTGTTCAACCGCCAATATGTGCTCGCCGTCGACTATGCCAAAAAGCCTGCTACGATGACGCTCTACTATACCGACACGCTGGAACACGCCACCAGCACCACTCCCGTGGTGACGCCCGACGGCGACCTCATACTGGCTGGGGGCATTCTCAACGACAACTACAAGCCGCTTGCTGCCGTCTGGTGTTACCACTTCGGCATGCGGAAGCCCCCCGTCAACGGGGGACTGGCATCCGCCAGGGGGCAATGGCCGTGGGTTGTCGTCGCCATAATAGCAGCCATCGCTGCTATCGTGTTCCTCTTTTATTTAAGGCGCAGGAAAAAACCTGTTGACGTCAACGTTCAGCCACCAGCTGACGACATCGACGACATCACACTGACTGACGGCAAAGGCGAGGAACTCATGGAGCGCATCTGCCAGTTGATGGACGACGAGCAACTCTACCTGCGCAACGACCTGAAATTGCAGGATGTAGCCGTGCGCCTCAGCACCAACAGCAGCTACGTCAGCGAGTGCATCAACAGTGTCCGCAGCCAGTCGTTCTCACTGTTCATCAACACCTACCGCATCCGCCACGCCCAGGAACTGCTACGGAAACAGCCAGACATAAAGACTGCCACCCTGGCCGAAGAGTCAGGTTTCAGCACCGAGACTACCTTCTTCCGCAACTTCAAAATCGTCACTGGCATGACCCCACGTGAGTGGTTAAGCACCCTCACCCAAGGTCAACAAGCGAACTAAAATGGTTGAATTATAGCCAAAACGACTAACAATTTCATGATTTGTTAGTCGTTTCCCATAATTTGTTAGTCGCTTTATGGGGATTTTTTGTTACTTTTGCGAAAAATATAGTAACTTAAAACATAAACAGCATGACAAAACATCTACTCCTCACCCTGCTGCTCGCGCTGCCTCTGACAGCATCCGCCGACGACACGCAGGGTGCCACCAACAAAACGGCGGAAACGGCTACGGAACTGGCGCAGGGTGAGACCATCACGTACAATTACGTGAAAAATGATGGTTATTTCTTTTATTGGAAATTCACGACTACAGAGAGTGGCAAAATCAGCATCAAAGTGAATCATTCGAATATGAGCTATCAAACAGTCCTCGGTGGTTTTACAAGAACTCAATTGGAGTATTTCGACCCTGACGGAACACACGTGACGATGGCGGAAATAAAAAATTCGGACACCCTCACATTAGAGAACGCCAAGCCAGGGCAATACTTTGTACGAGCACATTTCACTCAAATTAAAAGCTGTACCTACACGATGACCTACGATTTCACGCCCGGCAGCACAACGCCTGACGACGAGGGCGAGATGGTCGACCGCAAGTTTCTGGTAGTCGAGACCAAGGACCACGTAAAGACCACCTACATGCTGGCCCGGAAGCCACAGGTTATATTTGAAAACAACACTCTGCGCATCCTGTCATGGGATGCTGACGTCACCTATAACCTGTCCGACGTCCTGCGCTTCACCTACGAGACGAAGAGCGTCACAGGCGTCAGTGAACTACGTGACGAGCAGGCCGCTGTCAACTACGAGGACGGACAACTCGTCATCAGCGGCATCAAGGCCGGAGCCTCTGTAGGCGTCTACTCTATTGACGGTAAGCTGGTGCAACGGCTGACGGCTCATCGTTCAGGAACCTATCGTCTCTCTCTCGCCCCCCTGCCTCAGGGCGTGTATATCGTAAAAGCCGACAATGTATCCTATAAAATCATGAAGCGATGAAGAACTTACGTACCTTTATATATGTGCTGACGCTGTTGCTGTCGGCAGTCGGCATTCAGCCCGCTCAGGCACAAACTCCTGCCGTACAAGATGCACTCTACATCTATCGTAATGACGGAGGATTCAACGGTTTCTTCTTCGGCGACATTGAGCGCTTTGAATACAGTCGCATCGACACACTTGGTGTGGAGCATGAGGACTATGTGGTTCAGGAAATCATCACCGCCGACTCCATCTATCGTATCCCGTTGTCGGCCATTGACTCCATCGGTTTTGTCACACCCGAAACCGTCTACAAGAAGGATGTGGCCCACACCACCGAGAGTAAACTTTGGGACTACGTCACCGCCAGCGACTCTGCTACTATGATTCGTTTGGCGAGCAATACGCCAAAAGAGTTGGTTCCTAAAGTTGGGGACAAGCTGGTGACAACCAAAAGCCGTGAATTCCTGCCTGGCGGCTTTTACGGTTGCGTGAAAAACATAGAGAACGTGGCTGGTGGCATCGATGTCATGTGTGAAATAGTTCCGTTCACAGATTTGTTCGACCAATGGGTATGTAAGGCTGCCGTCATGGCCGTCCCCGAAGATGAAACAAGCGGCGCCCGCCGTATGATCAGCGAACAGCCTTATGTAGATGATTTTATATTGCCAAAAGTAGGTTTTGAACTTGACCTCACCAATCTTAACCGGTTTTCATACAACATTAATGACAATTGGTCGATTAAGGGAAATGGCAGTGCCAAGGCGATGATTGCCAATGTACTCCATGTACGCCTGTTCCTTGCCGTCAGGTGGGCATTAGGTCTCAATCTGGATTGTCAGACACGCTTAAAGACAACCTCAACGTTTGATTTCAAAATATCAGGCGAAGTAAGCGGCCAGTTTGACTTCCCGTTTAAAGAAGGATGGATATGGATTACCAATACGCCATTTAAATTTGACTGGGAGGTTGGAATGAGTGCTTCTGTGGGAGGCAAGTTAGAATTTGAGCATAGCCGCAAACTTGTAACAAGTGTTTGCCAGACCGTGCAATACAACAATAGTTTTTATGATGACGAATACGCCAGCCACAGTGAAACCTTTCATAATTTAGGAGACAAGGTAGAAACGAAACTTACGGGCGAAGCCTCCCTGTCGGCCGGTCCCTACATGAGCCTCTATCTTTCTCTTCTGAGAAAGAAAGTCGGCAATATCGGATTCCGTTTTGACGCAGGACTGAAAACAGCGGTTAAGGCAGATCTGTCGCTGACAGACTTTTTGCTTGCTTCTCTTCCCGGTGCATTGCCCGCCTATATGCTGTTGAACCCCACCGCTATGTACGACCTGCTCAACCGCGACGGGTCGGTAACCTTCGGACCATACTTCAAGTGCGACTTCGAGGCACAGCTATTAAGCATTAAAGAATGGAAATACGCCGAAACGCTCTTCGACGAGGGAAAAGTCGGGGATCTCATAGGATTAGACATGGGATTGAAGTTTGAAGGTGGCTTGGTACCAGAGTTCAAAAAAACGGCCTTGACATTCGACGAGAACATGATACCAACAGCCTCAGTCGATATCCGCCGTCCTGCCATGTTATATCCGCCCGTTGGATTCGCAGCCTACTACGCCAAAAGCGGCAAAAGGATAGGCGAGACTCTCTGGGAAACAGATGTGTATAAGGAAGACATGCTGAATCACTACGCCATACCATTTCCTAAATTCGGTGGAGGTAAGGAAGTACGTGTCTATCCTGTAGTTAAGATGCTGCGTATGTTCGAATTGTTAGGCTCTCCCTATGCGCATTATACAATACCAGCCAAATTGGAAGCCACGCCCGAAAAGCTCGAGTTCGATGCCAAGGGTGGAGAACTATCGCTCACCGTCACCGACAACCTGGACCGCAGTGAAGACCAGTATACCGACAAATACGGAGTCACCATAGGTGAAGACGAAGAGGATGCCTGGCTGTCGGTAAAGAAAGAGGAGGACGGCTACAAAGTAACCGCCAAGCCCAACGCTACCACCGAGGATCGTACGGGCACGGTAGATTTCTACGTCTACAACAAGGACAGGGACATTGACCTGGTGCTCAACATACCAGTCACGCAGAAAGCGCCTGATCTGATGTTCTCCGTCAGTCCCGAAAACTCAGAAGTACCTGGATACAGCAAGGAATTCAAGAACGGCGAGTTGACGAAACTGATAACCGTCGTCTACCCCAAAACGGCTACGGACATCAAGATGAGCAGCAGCGCCGAGTCGTGGCTCACGGTCGACAAAAACTGGGTCAGCAGTACTTCAGACGACATGAACACCACAGGCGTGAAAACGGTTCACATCAAGCCGAACTTCAGTCTTGAGACTCCGCGCGAAGGCGTCATCACCGTCGAGATGACCAATGCCGACGGATCTGTTGCCACAAGAACGATGACGGTGAAGCAGTCGGCATTCGACCTGAAGTTGGAAGTTAATCCAACCGACCTGATACTGACGGCAGAGGAAAAGAAGAATGCCGCCTACAGCCACAAAGCCACCGTGAACATCCAGATGGACCCGACGGACAGCTATGTGAGGGCAGCCATCAAGAAAGAAGAGGTGAAGGCCAGCGAAGACTGGATAGAAGCCACCGTGAAGGACGACGTGATAGAAGTACGCGCCAAGGCCAACTCCAAAGAGGAAGAGCGGACGGGCACCCTCACCTACACCGTCGAGATGAAGGACGGCGGCAGCATATCGAAAACCATCAATGTAAGACAGCTGGAGAAGCAGGCCATCATGGCCTTCACCTTCAGCCCTGAGAAAGTACAGTTCCCAGTGAAAGGCGGCGATAAGCAGGTGTTCGTCGTGGGCAATGATGTGGATCGCATCCTCACCATCGACTGCAAGGACTCTGAATGGCTCGGCGGCGGCGCATCAGGACTCTCCATAACCTTAGTGGCCAAGGAAAGCGAAGAGGAGCAGGAACGGGTAACACCCGTCTTTATCACCGCCAAGATGAAGGATGGCACTACTGAGACGGAGTACTTCTTAGTCTATCAAGACGGTACAAAGACAAACGCAACAACACCCGACCCGGACGCCATCAAGAAAATCTACTTCTACGCCTACAACAAGGCACATTCCGATCAAGACAATTGGGATAATCTTGATGATGAAGAGTGGCACTGGAAAGTTTCAAGTGTTGAGATGTACACGCTCTTCACCAAGGACAACTCTACGTTCAAGGGCACTGTCAACGGCGACAACCTGCATGTGGAATGCTCCGGCAGTGAAACCGGATACTTTGGTTCTTCGATGAGCGCAACACTGTCGTTCGACATCATCAACTATAACAGCAGTGATGCCAGCAAGTCAAAGATTACGAATGTGAAGTATTCCAGCAACCTCAGATACTATGCAGGGGAGGAAGGTTATGTTAATATGAGACAGTCAGTTAACGTGGCCAACATTCCCGTCTGGAATCTCGAGCCTGTCTACATCGCATCAGCAGGAACCGTGGCCGATGGCGTGGAGTTCTCCAACTTCTCAGATGTTACGCAGGCCGACGACGGCACCATGAACTGTTACTACGACCACGACCCCGGAAACAAAGCCCTGCTTCGCATCTCGTTCGAAGGCAATGAAGATGACAGCTGGACTGACGTGATCGAGGATGACGATGATGACTGGGACGACGATGACGACTGGGGCGATGACGACTGGTCGCGCAGCACGGTCAGACATGCCAAGCAGAAAAGAAGAGTCCACAGTGCTTTGGAACGCCGGCTGCTGCAGCAAGTGGGGAAAGTCAAGAAGCAGTAGTATAACTGTATAGCAAAAAACCGAAACGACTAACAATTTCATGATTTGTTAGTCGTTTTTCCTGTTTTTTTGTTGCGCATTCAATTATTTTCATTACTTTTGCAGAAAATTAAACTCTAATCAAACGATAATCAGATGAAGAAACTATTACTTTTACTCGCACTGACCGTAGCCTTGCCCATAGCGGCACTGGCACAGGCTAACGGCGAAGAGCCGGAAAAGGTCAGCATCCTCAAGGACGAGAGCATTCCGCAACATCGTGCCGTCACCCGGTCGGCAGGCAGAGAGGGCGTGACGGCCACACTACAGTATGTACGGCTGCCCGACATGAAAAAGCCACGCAACGCTCATCAGACATTCGTCGACAAGGGCTATCTGGTGGTAGTGGGGGGCGAAACCACGGAGGCCAAGTATACCCGTACCGCAGAAAAAATCGACTACACGAGTAGCGACTCGAAGTGGGAACCCCTGGATCTTCAAAACCCCCATTACGGTGCTTTCGCCGTGAAGAGGCGTGTCATCTATGGAGGCTCGACCACAGCCCAATACGTGATTGGTGGTGGATTGGCTGATAGCGACGTTTTTGAGCGTACCACGGCTACCGACGTACCCTTTTACTTTTTGGGGAAAATAATCTCCTTCGCCAATGGTCCGAAACTTTCCAAACCCCGTGCCTTTGCCCAAGGCATCTACGTGAAGGGCAAAACCTACATCAGCGGCAACTACTGGGACGACGACAGCACGATGGAGGTCCTGGAGGAGGGAGCCACCGAGTTCAAGCCCGTAGGCCAGACTAGCAGCCGCTATTGTCCCTATATGTTTGCCGACACGCTTGGCCGCGTCATGGCGCTGTCGACCCTCAACGCGAATACGGAGAGCTTCGGCTACAGCACCGCCAGTGACGGCTCGACAGTGCTGAAGGGCGATGTCTACAACCCGACAACAGACATGACCACGACCCTTTCTATGCCTTACACGCCGGAATGTCACCCTATGGTCTTACCAATCAACGCAAAGTCTGAGGACTACCGCTACACCATTAACGACAGTCGCCGCTACGCCATATTGGCAGAACAGACAGGCGGCTACATGCTACATGGATTCGACATGGACAGACTGGCGGTGTACACCTATGATGACTTCATCATACCCACCAAGTATGCAGCCACGGGCGAGGACATTAAGTGGCGCGGCTCGGTGATTGCCGACACGAACCGACAGCAGATCTACCTCATCGGAGTGAGCGGCCCGGAAGGCAACCAGACCGCACACATCATCAGCTATAACTACGCGAACGGCGACTGGACCTTGGCCTCGGCCGGTGGCTTCAAGGAAAACATATTGTATACCGCGTGGACGAAGCTCGGCGACGGACGTATAGCCTGCACCGGTGGCGCATTCAATATTGCCACCCCCTTTGCCAGTGCCTACATCTTCAACCCGCCGTTGGCCGGCACGACCGAAGTGGTGGAGCCTGAGGACAGCGGCGAAGGAGGCGAGGGCGGCGAAAGCGGCGAGGGCCTCTGCGTCGTGGTGGAGTGTACCAACGGCGAGAAGGCGAGATACCTGTTGGAGGAAGAACCGCGCTTCTACATGAAGGGCGAGACAGTGACGGTGGCAACGACGAAGGTGACCATTGACTACCAGACGGACGCCATCGCCCGCGTCTATCTGGAGAACAACGCCACTGTGGACATCGACGACAGCAAGCTGCCGACGCTGAAGGAGGGCAGTATGAGCTTCGAGACGGGCCGCATCGTCATTACCGGCCTGGAGCCTGGCGAGACGGCCACCGTCTACCAGCTCTCGGGCACGCCCGTCGCCTCGGCAAAGGCCGACCAGGAAGGGCGCATCGCTATCAGCATTGACGGCACACCCGGCAAGGTGAGCATCATCAAAACAAAGCATCAATCATTCAAAATCATACGGAAATGAAGAAACTTATCATTTTATCCCTGCTTATCGTGGCAGGACAGGTGGCCGCATGGGGCCAGACGGTGAATATACACATGAAGGACGGCAGCGTCATAGAATACGATGCCTCGGGCGTAGACTACGTGAACTTCACAGACATAAAGCATGAGGCTGTAGACCTCGGACTAACGAGTGGCACCAAGTGGGCTACATGCAACATCGGTGCCACAAAGCCTGAGGAAACTGGCATTTTCATCGCATGGGGCGAAGCAGCAGGAAAGGAGGATTACAGCTGGGCTGCCTACAAATGGTGCAACGGCAGTAAAACAAGCCTGACCAAGTACACCAGCATTAGCACCCTGGAACCTGAGGACGACGCGGCTCATGTCCTGTGGGGCGGAACTTGGAGGATGCCAACCGTGGCAGAGGTGACAGAGCTTATCAGGGAATGCTCGAAATCTGTTGTTACGCAAAACGGTGTGAAAGGTGCCGTCTTTACTGGCCCGAACGGCAATAGCATATTCTTTCCAGCTTCCGGCTGTAAGAGTTACGAGAATGACTGGGAGGGGGAGCACGGATTGTACTGGCTCAACAGCACCCAAAACAATTACTGGAACAGCGATCCTGCTGCTGATTACTTTGAAGTCGATTGCAATACTGTCAAGTATGTCACATACCGTGCTCCCCGATGTTGGGGCTTAACCATCCGTCCCGTCACAAATTAGTGGATCCTTGGCTGGAATTGTCTACCTTTGGAACATATTAAGTATAACCCATTAAACATTATTCATAATGAAGAAACTATTACTTCTTTTCGCCCTGACCGTAGCTTTGCCCATAGCGGCACTGGCACAGGGCAACACGTGGCAAGAGGCCACGATTTTGAACAGTGGTACAACCGCCAGCGGCACGATGAGCAGCAAAGACGCTGACGACTGGTACAAGATTGAACTGCCGAAGGATGGCAACGTCACCTTCGACGTGAGTACTGACGGCGACTTACTGGTGCGCTATGTCCAGTTGTATTATCTATCGGATGAAGGAAGCATTAAAGAAGGTGAATACGGCTATGTATACAAAGATGACGGCGTACGTAGCTTCACCTGTAATGCACTCCTCTCCAATCCTTATTACGTCCGCGTACATAGGGAGAAAGGCGAGGGCAACTACTTCATGAAGTACACGTACACCCCAAACAGATACGGCAATGACACTGAGCCGAACAATGAGTGGAAGACGGCGCAGAAAATAGAGATGGGGCAAACGGTGCAGGGGCATTTAGGTTTCTGGAAGATGGAAAAGAATTATCTTTATGGTTGGAAAATCCTTGATGGAGATGACTATTACAAGATTGAGGTGCCGACGGAAGGCAGTATCACCCTCGACCTGAAATGTGAAGAGACACTCGATGTAAGTCTGCTTGAGGTGAAATTCCCAGAACCTTCCAATGGAACGCCTTTATTAAGAACGAACATAAACCCTTCGAAGGTTCAAGGTCCGCTCGTTTCCGAAGATGTTCTTCCTGGCACCTATTATGTTTTAGTACACCGAAACAGCGACACGGGTTCATACGGCGGCTATACCCTGAAATATACTCACAAGCCCTATAACTGCGACCCCGAGCCAAACAATGACTACGAGCACGCCATCGAGATAAAGGATGGCGAGACCATCAGGGGGCATTTCGGAAGCATGTTAGGTCAACCCAACACCTCAGGCAATTACAGAGACGGCGAAGACTGGTATAAGGTGACGGTGACCGACGGCGGCCAGACACTGCTGTCCTTTGTACCCGAAGAAGCAAAGGTGATGCCTAAATATTTGTACAATTTGTATGTAATGGAGAACGGAGAGCTGAAGAGTATCAAGAACGGGCAACCGGGTGGTCAAAGCGTTATCCTGCAAACGCCAGAGGGGCAGAACGGCACATACTATCTGAAACTGAATGGTTACTACGACCCCGGCTACTATACCCTGACCCGTGGAACGTTGCGACGCTCTGAAGACTCGAAGCTCCGCATAAATTACATAGGCAGGAATCAAATACGTTTAGGCGTACCCACACCGTTCCAGGTGAAGGTGGAGAACCTTGACAGTAAGCCCAGCGAATCGTTCTTCCTGGCTGTTGCTGCTTCTGACGACGTCAAACTACTCTATGCCGACTGTCCCTGCGACACGGGCGTAGTGCGCCAGACCTGGGCCGACATGGGTAGTGACAAAGCCAACTGCGCTACTTTTATTGTCCCCTACCTCGACCCCTACGAGAGTTACACTTTCACCATGTGTGCCGAAGCGGCTGTGGACGGAAAGACTTACGACTATGCACGGGCCGCCAGCCCCAGACACCGTGCAGTACTTACGGGAACGGCAGTTG
This sequence comes from uncultured Prevotellaceae bacterium, assembly GCA_937898415.1. Classification (GTDB taxonomy): domain Bacteria; phylum Bacteroidota; class Bacteroidia; order Bacteroidales; family Bacteroidaceae; genus Prevotella. The sequence continues at coordinate 14,532 of CALDLA010000029.1, forward strand.
TCGTGGGAGTCTATGTAGCAGGCATTGTTGGCAGTATGATTGTCGACAATGTGAAAGGATACCTCATTGAAAAGGCAAAGCCTAAACTTGCAGACCAAGAGGATCTCGACCGCTATCAGCGTGCTTTAGAAATGACCGACGAAGAGATGCGAGGTAAAAAGGAGAAATACAATGTGGTAGTTCACGGTGTCAAAACCGTAGCAAAGGATGCTGGCGAGAAAGTCATGAAGCTTGCTCCGGGTGGTGCCCCAGTAGCCTCGGTAATGGGAGTTGTGGAGGATGTATACGAAGTGGCTCCTACCATCAGGCGAGGTTTGATGGGGAAATGGGGAAATATGAGCGACGTTGATGATGCGTTAGATTTCATGAATGAGGGGACTCCCGGACACGAATTGAAGACTGCCGACGTTAAAGTGGGAGTCACGCAGAAAGTACGCTCATGGGATCCCAACGAGATGGTAGGCCCTGTCGGCGTGGGCGACGAGAACTACATCGGCGAGACACGCACCATGGACTATCGCATCCTGTTTGAAAACAAGAAGGAGGCTACGGCTCCCGCCTACCGCATCCGCATCAACGACGTGCTGGACGAGAATGTGTTCGACGTCAATAGCGTCCGCTTCGGCGAGACCAGCCACGAAGGCATGGGCTACGACTGGAAGATGACGCGCGAGGGCAACCGCCTGTCGTGGGACATCGAGGGTATCGAACTGCCGCCCAACGTGAACGCTCCCGAGGGCGAGGGCTACGTCAGCTTCTCTGTCGACCTGAAGCCGGGCCTGAAGAGCGGCACTCAGCTGAAGAACAAGGCTGCCATCATCTTCGACTACAACGAGACCATCGAGACCAACGAGTACGTGAACACGCTCGACCTCGTTGCTCCTGAAGCAACCATACTGAGCCACAGCGTAGGTGCTGCCGACACCGTCACCGTACGCTGCACCGGCAGCGATGCCGGGTCAGGCATTAGCCACTACGTATTCTACGGTTCTGTTGACGGTGGCGAATACGGGTACATAGGCGAGAGCTTCGAGCCGGAGTTCAGCTTCAAACAAGACCCGAAGACCGTGGTTGACCTGAAGGTGTATGCCGTTGACAACGTCAGCAACATGCAGGCTGCCAGTACACAAGCCTACACCGTGGGCATCGAGGGCATCACCTACGCCCCCGCCGCCACCAACGGCTGGGCCATCTTCCGTCTGAACGGTACCACAGTGGCCACCGGTCAGGGCGTACCCAACGTGCAGCTGCCCGCCGGCATCTACATCGTCCGCGAGGGTGGCAATGCCCGCAAGATTGTGGTGGAATAATCGTCGAAAACAGTAATTCTGGTAAAAGCGGGCGAATCGTTTGGCGGTTCTCCCGCTTTTGCATCAAAAAACCGAAACGACTAACAATTTCATGATTTGTTAGTCGTTTTTCCTGTTTTTTTGTTGCGCATTCAATTATTTTCATTACTTTTGCAGAAATTAAACTCTAATCTTACGATAATCAGATGAAGAAACTATTACTTCTTTTCGCCCGGATGGCCGCCTTGTCTATGGCGGTGCTCCTCGCGGTGCCGACGATGGCGGCACAGACGAAAGACGTGAAGCCTGTGCGCGTCAGCGTTAGCGACTTCAGCGGCTTCCGTCCCCAGCGCACTACCCGTGCTGCTGACAAGCAGGGTGTCACGGCGACGCTCAAGTATGTACAGATTGCCGACATGACGACACCACGCATGGCGCATCAGGTGTTCCCGTCCGGCGACGGATTTGTCGTAGTTGGAGGACGCACCACCGGTTTCCAACCGACCAGGACTGCCGAACTATACCGTAACGGCAGCTGGCAGAGCCTCAGCATATCAAGTGCCCACGACGGTGCCTTTTCTGTCGCACTGACCGACGGCCGCTTCATGGTGGGTGGTGGTTTCTCGTCGAACGGAGGCTACGGGCAGAGTCGGGCCACTGACATTTACGACCCTCAGACCCACACGTTCTCTGCCGGCCCTCAGCTGACTACGGCCCGTGCCCAGTCGATGGCCATCAATGTTGACGGGAAAACTTACATCAGCGGCAACTGGTATGCCGACGACCCGACGATGGACTATTACGACGGCACATCGTTCAGGGCAATAGGCACTACCGACGGACGTACCCAACCCTATATGTTAGCCAACCGACAGGGCGACCTGCTGATATTCTCTGCATACAATGTGTATGGTGATTCTTTCGGGTACTATACTTTCGACGACGGCAGCGTAACCCTACTGGCTGACAAATACAGTGCCACTACAGGGATTACCCAATACCTAGCACTACCCTTCACACCGCAGCTGATGCCCATGATGCTGCCCGACGACACACGTCCCGCAGACTACCACTTCACCCAAGGCGGCAGCAACTTCTACCTAATACTGGCCAAGACGCCCAATGGCTATAGGTTATATATGCTGGATATGGACGAGATGCAGCTCTACGTGTTCAACACGTTCGACATTCCCACTACCGACACTGCCGGTCAGACCATTATCTGGCGCGGCGGCGTGCTGATTAACGAAGCCCGCCAGGAAATCTACCTCATTGGTGCTAGTGGTCCCGTCAGCAACCAGACGCTACACGTCATCAGCCTGAACTACGTCACCGACGAGTGGACCATCGCCTCGGCCACGGGTTTCAAGCATAACGTGCTAACGGCCTCGTACACGCTGCTCACCGACGGCCGCTTGGTCTGCACCGGCGGCGGCATCAAGGACAACACCGATGCCCAGCGCTGTGCTTATATCATCAACCCGTCAGTGGCCGGACAGGGCGACGAACCCCCAACTCCACAGTATGACGGCCCGCGTCTTGTGGTATGGCTGAAGTCGGGCGAGAAGGTGGTCTACGAGCTGGCCGAAGCACCTGTCACCACATTCTCAGGCTCCCAGCTCATCATCCGTACCAACAAGGTCAGCGCCCAGTACGAGCGCAGCAAGGTGCAACGCTACACCTACGAGGACGTGGTGTACTTAGGTATCGACTTACAGCCCGGCGAACGGCGGGTGCAGGTAAACCAGGAGGGCAACGAGATAACCTTCCGGGGCCTGCCCGTTGGCACTACCGCCAGCATCTATAGCCTTGACGGCCTGCTCGTGGGCCAGGCGAAGGCCACCGACAGCCAGCCGCTGACCATCTCACTCCAGAACCGCCCTAACGGCGTGTATATCGTGAAAACCGGAACAGAAACCATTAAAGTGATGAAGAAATGAAAACGCACGCACATATTATCAGTTGGCTGCTCCGCGCAACAATGATGCTTGTCACCCTCACGGGTGTTCAGGCTGCTATGGCACAGCAAGAGGAGATTGAGGGCGGCGAGGCTTTCTACATCTACCAGAACGACGGCCACTTCGACGGTTTCTTCTACGACCAAGTGAAGCAGATACGCTACTCGCGCCTCGACACCCTCGACCGCGAGCATCCCGACTACGTGTCGCAGGAGATTGTGACCGAGGACTCTGTCTACCGCATCATGCTGACGGCCATCGACTCCGTGTCGTTCTACCAGCCCGAAATCAAGTTTGCCAAGGGCATGCGCTTCATGCAAGACGAGGGCATGATGGCCTATCTCATGAATGCCGTCAAGGACAATGAAGACAAGATTATTGTCACCTTCAAGGCCGATATGCCCGCCAGCTTACGGCCCAAGGTGGGCGACGTACTGTCGTGCCCCAGCCTCGAGAGCTGGGAAGAGGGAGCCTTCGTTGCCAAGGTCGACAGGATAGCCGAAACAAGTACCATACTTCTGGTGGAGTGTAGCTACGTCGAGGATTTGAGCGACGTCTTCGAGCAGTTCATCACCGTCGAGCAGGTGCGCAATCAGACTACTCCGTCAGGCAGCCGCAAAATGCGCCGTATAGCCGGACTTGAAAGGCCGAAACGCATCGCTGAAGGCAACGTCAGCGACCTGACCCTGTTCAATTTCAACCATACTTTCGAAGCCAAGCTGAAGCTCTACGATAAGTTAGACCTGCAATTCCTTCTTCAAGGCGGTTTCGGAATGAATCTCACCGCTTCCTACAAAATCACGCTCAGCGAATTCTATATCAAGACACTGATTAAGAGCCAAATGTCGATAGGCACGAGCCTTGGACTCGACGGCGAACTATACAATAATGCCGACCTGAAAGCCATACCAGGCATAGGCGAATTTGTGTCGAAGTTTGCGAAAGTACCCTTCCCTGCCAACTTTCCCATTCTCTTCATCGATATGGTACCCATGCCTTTCGCACGTGCCGAGGCTCACCTCAACGTCAGCGCTTCGCTTGGGCTACAGGTAAAGGCTTCCTCCTTTATGTTCGAAATCAAAGACAGAGAGCCATACGTCGATGTAAAGATCAACTTCATTGCACCCTTCCTGCCTTACGAGAAACCTGAGACAGAGGGGACTTTCAGCATCAATGCCCAAATCAATGGTTACTTCCAGTCTGGACTGAAGTTCCCCATCATAGCCAGCACACTGCCTTGGATCAAGAAGTGCTGCTTCTTGGAGACAGGCAACACCATCTATGCCGGCCCGAAGGTCAGTGGTGTCCTCAACTTCGACCTATGGAAAGCCGGCGACGGCATGTATGACTTGATGAAGGACAGCAAGGTGGATTTATCGCTTATCAGCATCGACAACGAACTGGAGGGTACAGCCACAATATTTAGAAAGGAATGGACTACGAAACACACTAAGACGTGGACTTACGGCACTATGACCTTCAAGCTCTTCCCCGACTTTGAGAAGGTGACCTATGAAGTGGCTGACGAAAACATGGATCACATCAAGTGTTCCGTCGGTGTGGCAGGTCTGACTTGTCTGCCAGAGCGCATTGGCATCGGCCTCTACACCAAGGAAGACGAAAATGACACGAAATATACCAAGCTCTACGATCAGTTCTTCAGAAACGAGGACTACTGGTACAAGGACAACTTCAACAGCGTTGAGGGTGGCTTTACCAAGGTGGATCCGGGTGAGTACCGTCTGCGACCCATCATCACCCTCCCCGGTGTGGAAGGCCTCAAAGGCGTCGTTGTGCCCGTCTACTCGTCCGAGACACCCGTTACTATTGAGCCGTCAGGGCTGACGCTCGAACCCGATAATGCCATCTTCGAGGAGGATGGTGGCAAGCTGACCGTAAAGATCAAGACAAGAAAACCCCAGCCAGTTACCGTCACACCTATCGAGGACTGGATTAAGGTTGAGGTCACACAACCCGACCCCCAAAAGGGCGGCGGCGAAATGACAATTACAGTAGAGCCCAACAATGAGGAACGCTTCCGTGAAGGCAGCATTACGGTACAGCAAGTATATGGTCCTACGGACATGGACTGGAAGGATTTCGCCATTCGTCAGTACGGTGGCCTTCAACTCTCTGTCAACAAACTCGACATAGAGCCAGCCGGTGGTACCAGCATCGTCGAAATCCTTACTTCTATGAAGCCCATCACCATCAATCTTAATGGTGCCGATGAATGGATCAGCTACTCATTAGATGACCGTCTGCTGGAGCTCCAGTTTAAGGAGAACGAGGGCGTCCAGCGTTCAGCTACCATCACCGTCGCGGCTTGGAGTGAAAAGCATCAGGGCATCAACACCGTCACGCTGACCGTCACCCAGAAGGGACTTGTCGACGCCACCATCGAGCCCACAAATCTCACCTTTGAGGCCAATGGCGGCACCGAGCGCGTCGATGTCAAAGTGGGGAAGAACACTACCTTCAACGAGGTCATCGTAAGCAAAGCCGATGAGGAATGGCTCACCGTAGAGAAACGCGATAACTACTTCAACCTCACTGCCATGCCTAACACCACTACGGAGGAGCGTTCCACCACCATCGACGTCAGCATAACCAGCACCAGACCCGACGGCACACCGAACAATCTGTTGATGCCCGTCAAGGTGACGCAGAAATTCGGCGAAGCCTCAGTAGAACCTTCCGAGCTACACTTCGACGCAGGCCATAGCTCACAGACTGCAAAGGTCAACACCAGCACCTACCCATTCTGTGGCATCCTCAGCATCAGCAGCGAAGGCGACGGATGGGTCAATGCCGACATTTCCGAGAACGGCACCGTTACTATCACCGTCGAGGCTAACGCCGGCACTCAGGATCGCGAGTGTACTGTCGTCTGCTACGTCTCTGGCGTGAAAAACCCCACCGAGGAGCAAATGATCAAGCTGCCCGTCAAGGTGGTGCAGGCTGGAAAGGAGCTCACGCCCGTCACTCCCGACGGCGACAAGAGTCCGTTTAAGTACATCACCTTCAACACCAGCATTCAGACCATGTACTCGTATTGGACTAAAGAAGGCCGCGTGGACTCTCTCATCACAATAGAACCCGCTTTCAGCTTTACGCCTGCCAACAGCCACATCACCGCCAGATACGACAAGGACATCAGCCACTATGTCTGTGAAGGTTATCAAGAGAGGGAGACGGGCAACAAGACAAAAACCAGGGTCTCCTTATCGTTCGACGTAGTGAGGAAGACCAACAAGGTAAGAAACCTGCGATTCACTTTAGAGTCAACCGGTTTACTGAAAACGCACGCCTTGGGTGTCGACATGTACAGTTACACCAGTGGTTCTCACTCGTTCGTCATCAACGAGATGCCGCTACAAACCAATGGCAGCGGATACAAGAGGGGCAAATGGACTACCGCCGAAGGACTCAAATTCGACAATTTCCGCAGCTCGTCATATACACGTACCGAGTATGTCGTTGTCAACGAACTCGGACACGAGCTCTACCCGTACGGCATCGCACCCACAAGCGAAGGATTAACCCTGCAATTTGTCGAAGCTCCGAATAACCAAGCCGAAATTAACGTCGTTTATAAGAACGGACAAGGCGAACCCTTCATGATAGAATGGCCCACTACCGAAGTAATGGATGCCTTGAAGGCTGATGGCCAACCCATCTATGAGGGCGACACGCCTCCTATAGTTGACGGCACTTACACACTGTCAAATCCTACCGTAGTGAAAGACAGGATTGACGCATCAGGGGAGATGTCAGGACTCGAAAATCTCGTCATCAAGTTCAGTGGGCAGAAGGACGGAGAAGTAAATTTCAACATCTACTACGGCTATGGCGGCAAGAGCACCAGCGCCGACGGCGAGATGCAAGGTCTCATCCAGGGCAGCGGTAACCAGTTCACAATCTGCGTACCCGACAGTTACGGCAGTGCCACGATTCTCTCTGGTAAGCTTGTAAACGGACATATAGAAGACTTCTATTATTCCGCAGCCAGCATGAATACGCCCAACCAGCACCTAATCATTACCGATGGCGACGGTGTGAGCGAGAAAACTACTTGGCAACCCGGGACGGATGATGATGAGTAAACATCATCCGATGAAAAAGCGGGCGAATCGTTTGGCGGTTCGCCCGCTTCTTTGTCACTAAATTCAGTGAAATTAAAAAGTAAATTCAGTGAATTTAGGAGGTAAATTCAGTGAAATTACAATGTAAATTCACTGAATTTGCTAGTTGAATATGGTAGATTTATATAATTCGAATGCTGAAATTATCGAAAATGTTTGGCTGTTTCGATAATAATGCCTATCTTTGTATCCCAAAACATCATAACTATGGCCATACAATACAGACTCATTCAGAACAAGATCAAGGGCAGCAAGAACTACAAAAAGTACTATGCCCACACGATGAGAAGAGGAACGGTGTCGTTAGAGGACATCGAGCAGATGATTGAAGAGAATTGCTCGGCAAAGGCCTCCGACGTGAGGCTCGTGCTACGGGAGCTCTTCGACACGGTGAAATTCTTCATGCAGATGGGGTACACCGTCGACCTCAAGGAGATGGGCAAGTTCTCCATTTCCGTCCAGAGCGTATGCGTAGACACCCCCTCCGAGTTCCACCGCGACCAGCACATCACCGGCTTCAAATGTAACTACACGCCCCAAGGCAGGCGTTATAAAACAGAGGATGACAAACCCCGCATACACCGGGGCTTGCTCGAAGGCTGCGAAGCCGAACCATACCATAAATAGCATCAGCAGAACCGTTGAGGCAACGATGACGGCTACAGTCGTGCCGATCCGCAAAAATATGTCAATTGTATGCAATTTTAGACGTCAAATTGACATTTTTATGCAAAAAGGCGGGAGATTGTTGCGGTTTGTCGGATATTTACAGTAACTTTGCAGCCCAATAGTATATTTAAAGTTTATAGCTTAGAGATGAAACTATTTGACGTATATCCCCTGTTCGACGTGAATATTGTGAAGGGACAGGGTTGTAAGGTTTGGGATGACAAGGGACAGGAGTACCTGGACCTCTACGGCGGCCATGCCGTCATCTCCATCGGCCACTCGCATCCGCACTATATAGAAAAGGTGACGGAGCAGTTGCAGAAGATTGGGTTCTACTCGAACTCCGTAGTGAATAAGCTGCAGGTGGAACTGGCTGAGCGACTGGGCAAGATCAGCGGTTACGACGACTACCAGCTCTTCCTGATTAACAGCGGTGCCGAGGCGAACGAGAACGCGCTGAAGCTGGCATCGTTCACCAATGGAAGGAAGCGCGTACTCAGCTGCCAGAAGGCGTTCCACGGACGTACGTCATTGGCTGTGGAGGTGACGAACAACCCGAAGATTATTGCACCCATCAACGACAACGGCCACGTGACCTACCTGCCGCTGAACGACCTGCCGGCCTGGGAGGCTGAACTGCAGAAGGGCGACGTCTGTGCCGTCATCTTAGAGTGCATCCAGGGCGTGGGCGGCATCCAGCTAGCAACACCGGAGTTTGCCCAGGGGCTGCTGGCGGCCTGCAAGAAGTACGGCACATTCCTTATCTGTGATGAGATACAATGCGGCTACGGACGTTCGGGCAAGTTCTTTGCGCACCAGTGGTTAGGGATTCGTCCTGACATCATCACCGTGGCCAAAGGCATTGCCAACGGTTTCCCGATGGGCGGTGTGCTGATATCGCCAGAGTTCAAGCCGGTGTACGGACAGCTGGGCACGACGTTCGGTGGTAATCACCTGGCGTGTGCGGCAGCCTTGGCCGTACTCGACGTGTTTGAGGAGGAGCAGCTGGTGGAGAATGCCGATGCCGTTGGAACCTACCTGATGGAACAACTGAAGGCTCTTGCCAGTCCACGCATTAAGGACATCCGTGGCCGTGGCCTGATGATTGGCATCGACCTTGATTGTCCGCACGCTGAAGTGCGCAAGCCGCTAATTTACGAGCAGCATTGCTTCACGGGCTGTGCCGGAACAAATATCCTTCGCCTGTTGCCGCCACTGTGTCTGACAAAGGCAGATGCTGATGAGTTCATAGAAAGATTAAAGAAAGTATTATGAAGATAGCAATGATTGGAGCGGGCGCCATGGGTGGTGCCACCGTCGAAGGCCTCATCAAAGGCCAGATGTTCAAGAACGAGGATATCACCGTCAGCGACCCGTCGCAGGCGGTGCTCGAGAAGTTTACGAAGATGGGCGTCTCCGTGACGACGGACAACAAGTTGGCAGCCGAAACGGCCGACGTGGTGTGCGTAGTAGTAAAGCCGTGGCTTGTGGAGCGTGTGCTGACAGACATCAAGCCCGAGCTGGACCCGAAGCGGCAGATACTGATAGTGATTGCCGCAGGCGTGAAGTCGACAAGCATCCAGGAGTGGCTGGGCGAACAGTGCCCACCGCTGTTCTTGGTGATTCCGAACATTGCGATTGCCGAGATGGCGTCGATGACGTTTATCGTTCCATGCGGTGCTGTGGCACAGCACCATACTGAGCTGGTGGAGCGGATGTTTGGCGAGATGGGCAACACGCTGATAACGGACGAGGCGCACCTGGCTGCTGGTACGACGCTGGCCTCGTGCGGCATAGCCTACGCCATGCGGTATATCCGTGCGGCAGCTGAAGGCGGCGTGGAGCTGGGCTTCAAGGCCGACGATGCCAAAAAGATTGTGATGCAGACGATGAAGGGTGCCGTGGAACTGTTAGAGGCCAGCGGGCTGCACCCCGAGGCAGCCATCGACTTGGTGACCACACCGGGTGGTGTGACCATCAAGGGACTGAACGAGATGGAGCATGCCGGCTTTACGTCAGCCGTTATTCGCGGACTGAAAGCCGGACTGAAATAACACTGTTTTTATTCTCAAGGCACAGGATCATAGCCTGAGCCCCCCCAAGGGTTACAACGCAGGATTCGCCAAATGGCGAGTCCAAGACCCTTGATGGGGCCATGCTTCATGATAGCCTGACGGGCATATTCCGAACAAGTAGGGGTAAAACGGCACGAAGGGCCTAGCAAGGGGCTGATGCATACCTGATAGAAACGGATAGGCAGTACCAGCAGCCACGACAACAGGTGAACGAACTTCTTCATCTCTCCTCTCTCCATTCTCCAACCCTCTCCGTGATGCGCTTCACCAACTTCTGTATGCGGTCGGCAACGGTGGTTGAAGGCATCAGCTCGTCAGCAATCCACACGAAAGCCAGCAGCAGGCACTGGTCGTCAGGGACGGCCTCGCAGAGCTGCTGCTTACACTGGCGATAAGCCTCACGCACCTGACGCTTGACGCGGTTGCGATCGACGGCATGCTTGAACCGTTTCTTGGGAACGCTGATGAGCACCTGAACCGGTACATCAGCAGGATTTCGGCGGGGAATCGCCTTGAACACAGCCCTCAGAGGAAAGGCGGCCATCGACGTGCTGCCGCTGCCGAAGAGCATTTCTATCAGTCGGGTACTGACGATGTGCTCACGCTTCCTAAACTGGTTGTTCAAGGTCTCTATGTTGACAACGTTAATCGTCGAGCATGATGAGATAGTGCTGCAGGGCACCTGTCATAGAGGGGTACTTCTCGTTAGGAGCCTCGATGTCGAGTCGCAGTCCGGCATCCCTGGCAGCCTTGGCCGTAGCGGGGCCGAAAGTGGCAATGGCTATCTCGCCCTGCTTGAAGTCGGGGAAGTTCTTGGTGAGCGACTCAATACCCGAGGGGCTGAAGAAGATGAGCATGTCGTAGTCGAAGGTCTCGACTTCCTCGGGGGTGAAATCGTTGCTGACGGTACGATACATGACGCACTCCTTATGGTTCAGTTTCTTGGAGTCGAGCAACAGGGTGAGCGAGTCATTATGAACGTCGCTCATGGGAACGAGGTATTTCTCGGTCTTGTGCTTGACCATCGTGGGGATGAGGTCATCAATGCGTCCCGTCGTTCCGAAGAACACCTTACGCTTGCGATACTGCACGTACTTCTGGATGTAGAGGGCAATGGTCTCGGTGACACAGAAGTACTTCATATCCTCAGGAATGCTGACACGCAGTTCCTTGGCCAAAGTGAAGAAATGATCAATGGCGTGACGGGAAGTGAACACAATGGCCGTATAATCCAGGATGTTGACTTTCTGGGTACGGAACTCCTTGGCCGACATTCCCTCCACCTTGATAAATGGACGGAACACCAATTCTACATCGAATTTGCTTGCAATATCGTAATAAGGCGACTTCTCGCTTGCGGGCTTCGGCTGTGAAACCAAAATCTTCTTAATCATTTCTTGTGTCCTAATAATTTACTTTTAACAAATCAGTAACCAACACCAAAACGCCTCCGAGAGACAGTAGAGGTATGATTTCGAGGGCACAAAGGTACAAAATTATTTGCAGAAAAAAACCTATTTGCCTGAAAAAGATGAACCAAGACTGCGAAATTGTAAGAATTTTAGTCAAAAAGAGCACAAAAATAAAATAATATACTACATTCTGCATGGGCAGGTCGGCAAATACCTGCAGCACAATGACTGGAAACAATGCCACCCCTTCGAGTGCCGTAACGAGGAACAACACCCCCGTCCACTGTCTGCTTTTTTTACTTCCGAAGAATATCTGGTTCACCATTCTGTAGATGACAGTTCTACACAGGAAGTACATCAGGAAAATGCCGCAGTAGATGGCTATCAGCAGATAGGAAGCCTCAATGGCAAACGAATCGGTGACATAGTGGATGACATAGAGATAGGTGGTAACGGCCAGCAGGATACAAGTCAGGAAACAGAAGACAGGCAGGATGCCGCTCTGTTTCTCGCCCTCCAAGCTGTGTTTACCTGTAATATAAGGTATATAGACAAGGCTCTTCAACTGTTGTAGCAGATAACTGCGCGAGAAGGCAATCATCAACATCGCCGCGACAAAACAGAAAAGCAGCATGCCCGTGATGGCATCATCGCCGCGCACAGTATAGGGTATGGCGTCGCCCACCATGCCGCGCTGGTCTGCGCTCAGCTCCGGATGCAGCAGCGAGTCCTTCGAAAAGAAGGACTCGCGGTAGTACAGCGGCAGGCTGCCTTCACTCATAGGCCGAACTCGCGCTTGATGTCGTCAACGCGGTCGAGCTTCTCCCAGGTGAACAGCTCCACCTCTATTTCCTTAGTCTCGTGGTAGTGGCTGGTAAATACCTTCTTGATGGTCTCGTTCTTACGCCCCATGTGACCATAGGCAGCCGTCTCGACATACATGGGCTGGCGCAACTTCAGCGTACGCTCAATAGCTTTGGGGCGCAGGTCGAACAGCTGCTCTATCTTACGGGCAATCTCACCGTCGCTCATCTGGACGCGGGAACGGCCATAGGTATTGACATAGATGTTCATGGGGCGGGCTACGCCGATGGCATAGCTAATCTGTACCAGCATCTCGTCGGCCACACCTGCAGCCACCATGTTCTTGGCAATGTGGCGGGCAGCATAGGCAGCTGAACGGTCGACCTTCGACGAGTCCTTGCCTGAGAAGGCTCCGCCGCCGTGGGCGCCTTTGCCGCCGTAGGTGTCGACGATAATCTTGCGGCCCGTCAAGCCAGTGTCACCGTGAGGACCGCCGATGACGAACTTACCCGTCGGGTTGACATAGTACTTGATGTCGAAGCCGAAGAGGTCGAGCACCTTCTGCGAGTGAATCTGCTGTTTTACACGGGGAATGAGGATGTTGATGACATTGTCCTTAATCTTGGCAAGCATCGTTTCGTCCTCGTCGAATTCGTCATGCTGGGTACTGACCACGATGGTGTCGATGCGCTCAGGGATGCCGGCATCAGAGTACTGAACAGTCACCTGGCTCTTGGCATCGGGGCGAAGATAGGTCATCTCCCTACCCTCCTTGCGGATGTCGGCAAGGGTGCGCACGATGAGGTGGGCCAAATCGAGCGAGACGGGCATATAGTTTTCCGTCTCGTTGGTGGCGTAGCCGAACATCATGCCCTGGTCGCCGGCGCCCTGCTCCTCCTCGTTATCACGGTCGACACCCCGGTTGATGTCCTGGCTCTGCTCGTGGATGGCACTCAGGATGCCACATGAGTTGCCGTCGAACTGGTACTCGGCTTTTGTGTAGCCTATCCTATTAATGGTGTTGCGGGCAATCGTCTGCAGGTCAATATAGACGTCGCTGCTGACCTCGCCCATAAGCACCACCTGACCTGTCGTGACAAACGACTCGCAGGCCACGCGGGCCTTCGGGTCGTATGCCAGGAACTGGTCGAGTATAGCGTCACTAATCTGGTCGGCCACCTTGTCGGGATGGCCCTCAGATACTGACTCTGATGAAAAAAGATAACTCATCGCTATTTAACTATTCACTTTTCACTATTCACTATTCACTTTTTATTCTGCCGGCAGCATGACGACCTCAGCCTCGTTGCCAGACTTCAGCACCTCAGCCACGAACTGGCAGATGCTCTCGGGGGTGAGGGACTGAATGGTCTTCTCGCAGTCGGTATGGAGGTCGAGGTTCCACTTGCGCCACGCATTGATGCGTCCGACCCAATAGCCGTTGGTCTTCAGCTGGTCGCCGAGGTTCTTCAGCATGTACTCCTTCACCTTGGCCACCATGTCGGCATCGCATTTGCCGCCAGCCATCTCCTTCACGGCGCGGCGCATGATGTCGATGGCAACGTCAGCCTTCTCAGGCTTCATGGGACAATAGGCGAAGATAGAGGACTCGTCATTGAAGTCATCGCGGCTGATGCCAGCCTGTGCCTGAACGGTATAGGCAGCACTGGCCTCCTCGCGAATCTCCTTCAGGTAGACCATCTGCAGCACCTGACCGGCAGCCTGCGAGCGGATGATGTTCTCCAGGGTGTAGGGCACCTTCTTCGAATACCAGTGGAGTACGGCGATAGACTTCGGCGTCTCAGCCTTGTGCTTGAAGTCGTTCACCACCTTGCCCGTGTAGTCGGTCGACAAGTCCTTGCTCTTCACAATCTTCTTCTGGGCGGGCAGCGAAGCGAGGTACTGCTCGATAAGCGGACGAATGGTGGCCTCGTCATAGTTACCGATGATGGTGAAGGTGAAAGCAGCGGCGTTAGCCGTGCGCTCTTTGGCCATCTGCAGGATGCGGTCGTAGTTGACGTCCTTCAGGTCGCTGACCTCCATATTCCTGTTGCGGGGATTGTGCTTGGTCAGGGTGAGCAGCAGCGAGTCGCTGAACACAGCCTCGGGCTGCAGCAGGCGGTTCTTCAACTGTATCTCGGTGGTCTTTATCAACTGGTCGAACGACTGCTGGTCTTTCTTGATGTCGCCTGTCATGTAGAGGTAGACGAGCTGCAACATCGTCTCGACGTCGGTAGGCGTCGATGAGCCGCTGACATTGGTACGGTGACCGCTCATCGAGAGCGTAGCGCCAGCAATCTTTCCGGCCAAGGCCTTGATCAGTTCGGTGTGCGAGAATGCGCCCAGACCGCTGGCCTCCACCACGTCGTCAAACATATTGAAGTTGGCAAAGTCCTTGATATCGTAGAGTGCTGAGCCGCCCCAGCCCTCACCTTGCAACAGCACCTGGTCCTTCTTCAGGTCAGTCTGTTTCAGGTAGACCTTCACGTCGTTCGACAGCGTCAGTTCTGAATAGCCGAACTTGTCGTTCTTCACCTCCTTGGTAATCTTGCCGGGCTTGGGCAAGGTCGTCATCAATGGTTCGTCCTTCACATTGTCCACCCAGGCCGTCAACTGATCGGCACGGGCATTGCGGATGGCGCCTAACAGGCCCTCCTCCGTAGGATAGGTGGCTCCTTCCTTCTCCTGATTGAAACTCAGCACCACGAGGTTAGAGTCGTTCTGCGGCATCAGCTCCTTCATAATCTCATTGACGGCATCCACGGGGATGGCGGGTACCAACTGCTTCATCAGCTGGTAGTAGTCATCCAAAGAGGGAATAGGCTCGTTGGCCAGGAAGTGTCGTACATACCGGTTCACGAACTCTGAGTTATAGCGTTTGTCCTTGTTCGAGTACTTCTTGTCGAGGGCACTCAGCGTGTTGGCCTTCGAGCGTCCGTACTCTGTCTGGGTAAAACCAAACTCAGCAGCACGGCGAGTCTCGGCGAACACCGTCTTCACGGCTTCGTTCATCATGCCATCCTTGGGTACGATGGCCATCGTCAGGGCATCCATGGGCTTCGACAGCAGGTAGGTGGCGTCGCTCACCTGAGCCTGCAAATAGGGGCAGTCGGGCTTCTCAGCCAGCTCGCTCAGACGGCTGTTCAGCATACCCGTAGCAACGCCCTTCAGGTAGTCAGCTACAAGATACTCCAGCGAACCCTTTACGGAATCGGGAATGGCCTCATGTTTGAACATCACCTCTACGATATTGTACTGCTGCTCCTTGTCCTTGTCGATAACAATGATCGGCTCAGCATTGTCGGGCACGGCCTCCTCCTTTATCTGGGCAGCATCAGCTCCCGGCTTGGCTATCTGCGAGAACATGGTCTTGATCTTCTGCTCCACCTTGTCGACGTCAACATCACCAACGACGATGATGCCCTGATTGTCGGGACGGTACCACTTCTCGTAGTACTGCTGTAGGAAGGGACGCTCGAAGTTGTCGATAATCTCCATCAGGCCGATAGGCATGCGGTAGCCGTACTTTGAACCGGGATAGAGCTTGGGCAGGTCGCGCTCCAGCATACGCATCTGAGCCGAAGTACGCAGACGCCACTCCTCATGGATGACACCGCGCTCTTTTTCAATCTCCTCCTGTTCCAGGAGCAGACCGTCGGCCCAGTCCCACAGAATCATGAGGCAGGAATCGACAATTGTCTCGCGCGTCGTGGGCACATTACTTATATTATAGACCGTCTGGTCGATAGAGGTATAGGCGTTCAGGTCGGTACCGAACTTCACACCGATGGACTCGCACCAGCGCAGCAGTTCGTTGCCCTTGAAATGCTTTGAGCCGTTGAAGGCCATGTGCTCGAGGAAGTGAGCCAGACCACGCTGCGTGTCGTCCTCCTGAATAGAGCCCACCTTCTGGGCAATGTAGAACTCAGCGCGTTGTTCGGGCCAGTTGTTGTGACGAATGTAATAAGTCAGTCCGTTGTCAAGTTTACCGATGCGCACGTCGGGGTCAACGGGGATGGCGGGCATCTGCTGAGCAGCCACCGTCAGAATGCCAGCCACGGCCAGCACTACCAAACAAATCAATTTCCTAAAATTCATCATTTTTGCCATAATGTTTATGATTTCAGCCTGCAAAGGTACAAAATATTTATTAATAAGGTGTAAACAAGGTATGATTAATTATGAATTTTTTTGTTTCTCGGGTGGTGTTCCAATATTTCCTGCCGCAGCATGGAGGTATCAATGTGGGTATAGATCTCGGTCGTACCGATGCACTCATGCCCTAACATCACTTGAATGGCCCGTAAGTCGGCTCCGCCTTCAAGCAGGGCGGTGGCAAACGAGTGGCGCAGCGTGTGGGGAGAGATCGTCTTCTTGATGCCCGCCTCGACGGCCTGCCGCTTAATCATAATGAGTATCATAGTACGTGTCAGGTGAGCACCTCGGCGGTTCAGGAATACGTAGTCCTCTTCGCCCGGCTTGATGACCATCTGCCGGCGGTCGTCAAACCAGTAGCCCAGTTCCTTGATGGCCTGTGGCGAGATGGGCACCAACCGCTCCTTCGAGCCTTTGCCATTGATGCGCACGAAACGTTCTTCCAAATAGAGATTCGACAGTTTCAGGTTAACCAGTTCGCTGACGCGCAGGCCACAGGAGAAAAGTACCTCTATGATAGCGCGGTTGCGGTGACCTTCCCACTTCGACAGGTCGATGCTTTGTTCCATCTGGTCAACCTCGGCCGTTGACAACACCTCCGGCAAGTGTTCACCCAACGTCGGCGACTCCAGCAATTCCGTCGGGTCGTCTTCACGGTAACCATCGACCATCATGAAGTGATAAAACGAACGTATGCCGCTCAAGATACGACATTGTGACCGCGGCCCGATGCCGATGTCGTGGAGTCCTGCTGCAAAGGCCTGCAAGTCTTCCAATTGTACGTCCACGACATGTTTCCCTGTCTGTTTCAGATAGACCAATAGCTTTTCCAAATCGCGCTGGTAGGCATCCAGCGTGTTCGGCGACAATCCACGCTCCAACTTGAGGAACCTGACGTAGCCCCTGACTATTTTTTCCTGCAACTGACCCTCTGCTTCCATTTGTCTTTTTCCATATAACGTCTTGCCTCATGATAATATTGTCTGTCAGCGTCCTATTTGCCCAAAATGCCACCGGTTACGCGTCAACCTCGCCTTTTTAGCGTCATCTGGAAGATATTCAGGGCTATTTATTTCAGTTTTTTAGGATGACTGACTCGTAATTCAAGTTTTTTGTGTACATTTGCACCCAAATTCCGATAATAGCAAATTTAAAAAGTCAAATCGTAAATGATGTATGCACGTATGACTGCTGCCGAAGCTGCAGCACTGATTAAGAATGGTGAGAACATCGCCATGAGTGGCTTCACTCCCGCTGGCGTAGCTAAGGCTACGACGAAGGAACTGGCTAAGATTGCCCTGGCCGAGCATGAGGCTGGGCGCGAGTTTAAGGTTGGCATCTTCACGGGTGCGTCGACGGGACAGTCGACTGACGGTGACCTGGCTAATGCACAGGCCATTAAGTACCGCGCCCCTTATACCACCAATCCCGACTTCCGCAAGCATGTAAATGCAGGCGAGATTCCCTACAACGACCTGCACCTGAGCCACATGGCACAAGAACTGCGCTATGGTTTCTACGGCGACGTGGACTGGGCCATCCTCGAAGTCTGCGACATTGAGGATGCCGGCGACGACTGGCACGTTTATCTGACGGCTGCCGGCGGTATCTCGCCCACGGCTGCCCGTCTGGCGAAGAAGGTCATCTTGGAGTTGAACGCATTCCACAGCCCCGATGCCAAGTATATCCACGACGTCTACGAACCGCTAGACCCGCCTTACCGCAAGCCCATCCCCATCTTCAACGTCAGCGACCGCATCGGTGTGCCCTATGTCTCGATTCCCAAGTCGAAGGTGGTGGGTGTCGTGGAGTGCAACATCCCCGACGAGGCCCGCGCCTTCAAGGACAGCGACCCCGTGACTGACAAGATTGGTTTCCTGACCGCTGAATTCCTGGTCGATGAGCTGCATAAGGGCCGTATCCCCAAGGAGTTCCTGCCCCTGCAGAGCGGCGTAGGCTCGACGGCTAACGCTATCCTCGGTGCCTTAGGTGAGGACAAACACGTGCCCGACTTCAATATCTATACCGAAGTGCTGCAGGATGCTGTAGTCGGCATGATGATGAACGGTCGCGTGAAGGACGCCTCTGCCTGCTCGCTGACCGTCTCGAACGAATGCTTGAAACAGGTGTACGACAATATGGACTACTTCAAGAACCACCTGACGCTGCGCCAGAGCGAGATTTCGAACCACCCGGCAGTCATCCGCCGTCTGGGTGTCATCGCCATCAACACTGCTATCGAGGTCGATATCTATGGTAACGCCAACTCTACCCACATCAGCGGTACGAAGATGATGAACGGTATCGGTGGTTCGGGCGACTTCATCCGCAACGCCTACCTCTCCATCTTCACCTGTCCCTCAGTGGCCAAGGGCGGCCTCATCTCCAGTATCGTTCCCTTCGTCACCCACCAGGACTCGTCGGAGCACGACGTCAACATCATTGTCACGGAGCAGGGTGTTGCCGACCTGCGCGGCAAGAGCCCGATGCAGCGCGCACAGACCATCATCGAGAACTGTGCCCACCCCGACTACAAGCAGCTGCTCTGGGACTACCTGAAGCTCGGCACCGGCGGACATACCCGCCACTGCCTCACTGCCGCCTTCGCCATGCACGACACGTTGGCTCGTAAGGGCGACATGAAGCTGACCGATTTCTCGGAATACATCAAATAAGGGATGAACTATAAAGCAAAAACGGCAGAATGGACGAACAACTGAAACAGATAGGTGAGCGGCTGCGCGGACTGCGCGACGTGCTCGACATCCCCGTGAGCGAGATGGCTGAGACCATCGGCATCGATGCGGAGAAGTATGAGAAGATTGAGAAGGGCGAACTGGACATCACGATTTCGAACCTGATGAAGATTGCCCATAAATACGGTGTGTCAACAGAAGAGCTGATCTTCGCTGAGGCCCCCCACATGAAGTCGTACTACGTGACCCGCAAGGGACAAGGCATGAGCATCGAGCGCACAAAGGCCTACAAGTATCAGAGTCTCGTGGGTGGTTTCGTGAACCACAAGGCCGACGTCTTCATCGTGACCGTTGAGCCGAAGCCAGGAGTACGCACCATTTACAAGAACTCACACCCGGGACAGGAGTTCAACCTTGTCTTGGAGGGCAGTATGGAGCTCTACATCGGCGGCAAGACGATGGTACTTGAGGAGGGCGACAGTATCTACTTCGACTCCACCAAGCCCCACGGCATGCTGGCCGTAGGCGACAAGCCCGTGAAATTCTTAGCATTCACAGTAGAATAAATTAGACTTATATGGTAGAAAGATTTTTGAAGCAGACAACGTTCACGTCTGTAGAGGATTACAACAAGAATCTGGAGTTCATCATCCCCGAGAACTTCAACTTCGCCTACGACGTAATGGATGTCTGGGCTGAGGAGAAACCCGACGGGCTGGCCATCCTCTGGACTAACGACCAGGGCGAGGAAAGACGCACGACATTCGCAGAACTGAAGGAACAGACTGACCAAGCCGCCTCCTACCTGCAGACGCTGGGCATCGGCAAAAACGACCCTGTGATGCTCATCCTGAAGCGCCACTATGAGTGGTGGGTCATCATGCTGGCGCTGTGTAAGATTGGTGCCATCGTCATTCCCGCCACCCACATGCTGACGAAGCACGATTACGTCTATCGCAACACCAGGGCATCAGTGAAAGCCATCATCTGCGCCGACGACGATTATATTATCGGCCAGATTAAGCTGGCTATGCCAGAGAGTCCGACAGTGAAGCAATATATCACATTGCGCGACGAAGAGGGTTTCCACAACTGGAGGAAAGAATGTCAAGAAGCTCCGAAGTTCCAGCGTCCCGCCTTCGTCAACGACAATGACGACACAATGCTGATGTACTTCACCTCGGGCACCAGCGGCGAGCCGAAGATGGTGGCCCACGACTACCTCTATGCTATGGGCCACCTGTCGACGGGTGTGTTCTGGCATAACCTGCATGAAGGTTCGCTGCACCTCACCGTAGCCGATACGGGATGGGGAAAGGCCGTCTGGGGCAAGTTCTACGGACAGTGGTTTGCCGGCGCAACGGTGTTTGTGTTCGACCATGAGAAGTTCAACGCCGACACGCTGCTGCGCCAGATGGAGAAATACAAGGTGACGAGCTTCTGCGCGCCGCCTACCATCTACCGCTTCATGATTCGCGAAGACCTGAGCAAGTACGACCTGAGCAGCCTCGAATACTGCTGTACGGCCGGCGAGGCACTCAACCCTGCCGTCTTCGACAAGCTCAAGGAGAAGACCGGCCTCAACATCATGGAGGGCTTCGGCCAGACGGAAACCACGATGACACTGGGCACCTTCCCCTGGATGACGCCCAAACCTGGAAGCATGGGCATCCCCAACGCCCAGTACGACATCGACCTGCTGCGCGCCGACGGGACCAGTTGTGAGGACGGTGAGAAGGGCGAAATCGTTATCCGCGTGGGCGACCGCAAGCCCATCGGTCTGTTCAAGGAGTACTACCGCGACAAGGAGAAGACACGCGAGGCCTGGCACGACGGTTATTACCATACCGGCGATATGGCGTGGCGCGACGAGGACGGCTACTACTGGTTTGAGGGCCGCATTGACGACGTCATCAAGTCCAGCGGCTACCGCATCGGCCCGTTCGAGGTGGAGAGTGCGCTGATGACCCACCCCGCTGTCGTAGAGTGTGCCATCACTGGTGTGCCCGACGACATCCGCGGTATGGTGGTCAAGGCCACCGTCGTGCTCGGCAAGGAGTGGAAGGACAAGGCTGGCGACGACCTCATCAAGGAGTTGCAGCAGCACGTCAAGAAGGAGACTGCCCCCTATAAGTACCCGCGCATCATCGAGTTCGTCGACGAACTGCCGAAGACCATCAGCGGCAAGATCCGTCGCGTGGAGATTCGCCAAAAGGACGCAGAGAAATGAAACGAATAGTTGTGAAGGTTGGCTCGAACGTGCTGACCCGCAAGGACGGAAAACTCGACGTCACCCGTATGTCGGCACTCGTCGACCAGATAGCCGGACTCCGCCGACAGGGCATAGAGGTCATCCTCGTATCGTCAGGAGCCGTGGCCTGCGGACGGCGGGAACTCGTCGTCGACCATTCGCTCGACTCGGTGGAGCAGCGGCAGCTGTTCAGCGCCGTCGGACAGGTGAAGCTCGTGGGACTATACTACGACCTGTTCCGCGAATTTGGTATTCACGTCGGCCAGGTGCTGACCATGAAGGAGAACTTCCAACCTGGCGAACAATACCAAAACCAGCGCGCCTGTATGACGGTGATGTTAGAAAACGACGTGCTGCCTATTGTCAATGAGAACGACACGGTCTCAGTCACTGAGCTGATGTTCACTGATAACGACGAGCTGAGCGGCCTCATCGCCCAGATGATGGAGGCCGACACGCTAATCCTTTTGTCGAACATCGACGGTATTTACGACGGCCATCCTGACGACCCCTCTTCACGTATCATACCGGAAGTGGCCCCCGGCCGTGACCTGTCCCAATACATCAAAGAGGAGAAGAGTGCCTTCGGCCGCGGTGGCATGCATTCCAAATACACTACTGCCCAGAAGGTGCAGCAGGCGGGTATCCGCGTCATCATTGCCAACGGCGAACGTGAAAATATCCTCCTCGACCTGATGGAGCATAAAGACCAAACCCCACATACAGAGTTTACGCCATGCAACTAAAAGAGACATTTGAGAAAGTGAAGCGAGCCAGCAAAAGCCTGGCACTGCTGAGCGACGAGCAACGGAATAAGATTCTGCTGGCCGTTGCCGATGCTATCGTACAAAATAAGGTCAGGATCTTAGAGGCTAATGCTCAGGACCTGGCGAAAATGTCGAAGGACAATCCGCTCTACGACCGTCTGCAACTGACAGACAGCCGGCTGGAGGGAATCGCTGCCGACATGAGGAACGTCGCCACCCTACCCTCACCCTTAGGACATATCACCAAGCAGAAGGTGCTGCCCAACGGTCTGCGACTCTGCAGGGTGAGCGTACCCTTCGGCGTTATCGGCATGATATACGAAGCCCGTCCCAATGTGACGTTTGACGTCTTCTCGCTCTGTTTCAAGAGTGGCAACGCCTGCGTACTGAAAGGCGGCAAGGATGCCGACTGCTCAAACCGCGAAGAGGTGGCGCTGATTCATGAGATACTGGAGAAATACGGTGTATCAAAGGAAGTAGTTGCCCTGCTGCCCGCCACCCACGAGGCTACGGGCGAGATGCTGAATGCCGTGGGCTATGTAGACCTCTGCATCCCCCGTGGTGGACGCAAGCTCATCGACTTCGTCCGCGACACCGCCCGTATCCCAGTCATCGAGACTGGTGCCGGCGTGGTGAACACCTACTTCGACAAGGACGGCGACTTGGAGATGGGCAAGGCCATCATCAACAATGCCAAGACGCGTCGCGTCTCAGTCTGCAATGCCCTCGACTGCCTGCTGGTACATGTAGACAGACTAAGCATCCTAAAGGAACTGGTAGGGCCTATGGCCAGCAAGAACGTTATTATCTATGCTGACGAACAGGCCTATGCTGCCCTTGACGGCAAATACCCTCTGCTGGAACATGCTACGGAAGACTGCTTCGGCACGGAGTTCATGGACTACAAAATGGCCGTGAAGACCGTTGCGTCATTAGACGAGGCTTTAGAGCACATCGACGAGAACGGATCCGGACACAGCGAAGCTATCGTGACCATGAACGAGCAGACTGCCCGCAAGTTCCAGGCTCATGTCGACGCTGCCTGCGTCTACTGGAATGCGCCGACATCGTTTACCGACGGCGCACAGTTCGGACTGGGTGCTGAGATAGGCATCTCAACACAAAAGCTTGGTCCCCGCGGCCCTATGGCCTTGGAGGAAATCACTACGTATAAATGGTTGATTGAAGGCGAAGGCCAGACACGACCTTAATACTTCTCCCACAAACGTTCCTCGAGGAAACGCTCCACGGCGTGGCGGATAGACGTCAGACCGAAATCGGCAGGCTTCACCTCACTGACAGGAATCCATAGGCAGTCGGCGGCATCGTCGGCTGCCTTTGGTTTTACATCATCGGGAACGCGGACAAGGAAGTCAGCGTCGAGGGTATGGATGTACATACCACTATACAGATATTGGTTTGGCATCGAGTAGAGGTAAGTCATCTTGCCCACGTCCAATCCAGTTTCCTCCTTGATTTCCCTGCGCATACCCTCCTCTATCGTCTCACACATATCCACAAAACCGCCTACAAGGTCGAGTGTACCCTTGGCAGGCTCCTTACCACGGCGTACCACCAGCATCTCGTTTCTTGTATTCAATATGATGGCCGCCGTCGCTGCACTGGGATTGGCGTAATAGACAAAGCCGCAATCAGTGCAGGCCTTGCTCTTGAAATTATGTTCTACCCAATAACTGCTGCCACAAACGGGGCAGTACCTGAATTTCTCTAACGGATGCATCATTTACCAATTATCTGTACGGAATGGGAACAACGGCAACCCGGCACCATTCTTCAAATTACCAATTTGGAAGTTCTTGAAACAATAGCGTACAGCCACAGGCTTCTTCACCTCAGGACTGACAACGATGATAGCCTCATCCCAATAGCCACCACCGGGTTGCCAAAAGTGGCTGGCCTTGGCTTTATGGAATACACGGTCTTCGCCGGCAACCTCAAAACCCTCTATCTGCTCAAACGGAGCCTCACAACCATAGTTGTCTTGCGTATGAACGAATACTGTATCATTCTTGACGGTCATATCCTTAAATGAAGCGCTTTTATACCACAGACCTTCCATTCCATAGTCGCGTACCAGTGCCGTATAGGCCAACCGTTCACCAACAGGCTGCTTCTGCGCAGGGTGAATCTGCGTTGTCTCATAGGGATAAACCAGGTCGTTGATACATATCAATGAGCTGTTGGGAATCATCTGGGCGGCCCGCTGCTGTTGTTCACGAAGCAAGGAGCCCTGCGTCCCGTTCACATCGTCGTAGTGATAAGGGGCTATCTCAACAAAGTAGAACGGTATCTCACCCAGTCCGAACTGACCACGCCACTGCTCCACCAACACTTTCAGTCTTTCAGAATACTGATTGCCAGGATCGCCAACATTCGAACATCCCTGATAATAAAGAATGCCCTTCACCGTATAGTTCAGGATGGGGTTGAACGTGCCATTACCCCAAAGTAGTGAGCGCAGATAGTCCGTCGGCCACTGCTTGACAATTTCCACAGAATCCACAGGGTCGTTTGTATATCGCTGCAGGTTCTCCTTCGTGAGCCAGCTTTCCACACGACTGCCGCCCTTATTGGCCTCAATCAGTCCAACGGGGATATCAAGTGTACGGCTTAGCAGACGGGCAAAGAAATAACCGGTAGCAGAGAACTCTCCCACCGTCCTATAGGAGCACAGCCTCCACTCGCACTCAGCATCGTCGAGCGGACGGCTACTCATCACACTGGGAACCTTGATACTACGAACACCTTTCGAATTAACCGCATCCAACACCACTTGGTTGTAGCCCTCGACAGGACATTGGCCAAAACCCTTGACTGGCATCTCCATATTCGACTGTCCTGCACAAACCCAAACCTCGCCGCTCACAATGCCAGCGATGGACAGTGGTCCATCGCCATTGTCAAACGTAATGGTCAGCGGCTCGTACGATGCCTTAGGTGTTTTAGGTGTCTTTACCAACCATGCGCCATCCATACCGGCTTTTGCCTTTACCACTTGACTGCTCCAGGATGTAGTAACCTTCACCTCACTACCAGGCTTAGCCCATCCCCATAGACGAGCCTCTGTCTGCTGTTGCAACACCATGTTGTCGCCGACAAGGTGCGACAACCGAACCTTGGCTTGTATGGAAAGGGACAGTACAATCCCACAAAACAAAAGGAATAACCTTCTCATCGTCTAAAGCAGCGCTTTGATTTCAGCATCCAAGTCCTTCATCTGGCTCGAACGTTTCACAAGATTGTTCTGACGGTCTATCAAAAAGAACTCTGGAACCGTCGGTACGTTATAATACATGAGTAACGCCGAATTCAAGCCTTCTGCATCGCGTACGCTGATCCAAGGCAACGCAGCAGTCATCTGTTTCCAGAAATGCTCATCCTGATCAAGCGACACCTGGAAAATCTCCAGTCCCTGCCCATGATACTTATTGTAATACTCACGAAGCATCAGGATACGTTTAGGCGAGTCTTCCAAGGCAAATACGTGGAAATCGAGCAACACCACCTTACCCTTCAGGTCAGTCAGGCGGCGCACTTGCCCCTTGTTGTCTGTCAGCTCCACCTCTATCACGCCCGACTCCACAACCTCGACCATATCGTCAAGTGACCGAGCTTGGTTCTTCGATTCAATGATACGGACGTTTCTCATGCCTTCAATAGCTATATTGTGAAGGTTCTCACCACGCAAGGCTCCAGGATGGAAAGTGTCCCAACATGTGGCCACAGCGGCAAACACCTTGCTGTCATCGCTATTATTCTTCGGGTCGAAAATGAGCCACGGCCCGATCGTCTGGAATAAGGCAAAATATGAATAACTCTTATATGGTTCCTTGAAGATATAATCCTGCTTCACCACCTCTTTATAACTATTGATCATGCGCAGCACAGAGTCACGCAACTCGCTGGGTGTAAGGGTGCCACTGACTTCCAAGGCGATGGCACGTTCCTGTAGTTCTATCTGCTTCAATGCCAGCTCCTTGATCTTCTGGTTGTTGTCCGAACCGCTGATTTCATAGGCGGTAGCCATCTGCGGATACTGAGCCTTGACGGTGACGGTCTCCGTCGAGTCAATCGCTACATTGATAATCTGGTCACTGATGCGCAGCCGGTAAAACTCAGGAGCCTCAGGGGCCTCTCCGCTGAACGAGAACCTGCCATCAGCATCAAGTGTCACCGTTCCTATTTCTTCTATACCGTTCAAGCCGACATTCTCAAAATAGAGTACCGAGTCCTTGGCGTTAGCCACTGTTCCTTCTACGTGGAACTTCTTTCCTCCACAGGCAACCGTCAGCACGGCGACGACGCCCATCATCAGTATCTTTGCTATATTCTTCATTGCGTAGTATTTCTTTTTGGCTGCAAAGGTAGTACAAAATTCATAAAAAACGAAAAATAATCTGCTTTTATTCGTTTATTCGTTTAATAATATGTACCTTTGCACAGTTTTTGGCGCACTGTGCGCTTTTTATTTATTTTTCAGATGTTTTTAAATTAAGATGAACGTAATTACAAAGACCCTTCAATTGGCTGATGGAAGGACCATCACCATTGAAACCGGGAAAGTGGCAAAACAGGCCGATGGTGCCGTCATGCTGACGATGAACAACACCGTACTCCTGGCCACTGTTTGTGCCGCAAAAGATGCAGTTCCCGGAAC
>CALDLA010000030.1 GCA_937898415.1 uncultured Prevotellaceae bacterium
TGCCGTCGTCGCGTCGCGTGACGGTGATGTACTCGCCGCGGAACACCTGCGGGTTACGCTTCTCCACCTTCTGGCTGACGGTCTCCACGAAGGTCATCACCTCGTTATACTTGAAGTCCTCGCATATCACGTGGCGACGGAGCACGCCGTGGTAGTCCTTGCCGGCCTTCATGCGGCTGTCGCTGCGGAGGAGCGTCTTCACGTCTATACACAACTCCGTGTTCTTGTTCCATCCCTGCTGTTCAGGGCTCTCTGTAATGATAATCGTCTGTTTCATGATCGTTGTTTTTCCTTTCTTTTTAATTGTTATTACTTGCTTGTTCAAACGTTTGACATCGCAAAGATACGCACAAAAAAACACCCGATGAAACAATCGTTCATCGGGTGGGAGTTTGTGGGAGTTTGGGCGGGAGTTTTGCCCTTTTCAGTCCACGTGGTGGGAGTTTTCCGGTTTTTGGTGGGAGTTTTGGGGAGTTTTTGGGAGTTTTGGTGGGAGTTTTTCGGGGGTCAGCGTTTCTCCGTGAGATAGCCAAGCATCTTCAGCGCAATGTTACGGTAGTCGCGGAAGCGGACGCCCTTCACCGGCGCGTTCGACTCCTCCCACATGGTTATGGGCTTGGCAAAGCTCAGTACATCCATACGGGCCACCTCCTTCGCTTCAGGCAGATGCCCGTGCTCCGGCAGCAACCGACTGACGCGGCTGCAGAAGCCCTTATAGTCGCCCTCGTCCGTCACCGTACACTCAGCCATCGGCTTGTAGACGGCAAACCATTGACGCGCATGCTGCACATAAGCACCGATTCTCACAATCCGCTCGTCCACCTCCTCGGCCGTCAGCCTACGAGCCTTGAGCATCTTCTCCTTCGTACGGCGCACCGACTGCATCAACATGCGCGACGATGCCCGCGGCGACGATTTCTCGACATCCACGACCACGCCCAGTATCCTGACGTCCATCTCCTCCTTCAGCAGGATTGCGTCGTAGTCGTCGTTACGCGGCACCAGCCACCGCTGTCCGTCCTCGTCGGTAAACAGCACCTTCACCGTACACTGGCCGTCAATCCATGCCAGCACGTTATCGCCGTCGCGGGCCGTCATGCCGAAACGTACGCGCAGCAGGTCGTCAGGCTCAAAGCCAGCGTCCCTCATCGAGTCGCCAACGGCAGGGATGAACATCTCGGGATGCTGCCCCACCAGCGACTTCGGCAGCAAGATGTATTCCGAATAGTCGATGTCGCCCGGTTCCGTCGGGCAGCCGCACCTCACCGTGCTGCCGCTCAGCGGCACCGCCGTGTCGCACAATTGCGGCTGCCACCCCGCTTTCTCCAGCAGGTCAGTAATCTCTCTCAGTTCTTCTTCATTCATTGTTTTTTAGGTTAGAATTGGTTCATCGTCGCAAAGGCGCAGCATCCGGCCTTTGCAATTCCGGGTGCAAAAATAGCAGCGGAGTGTCCCAGAAGTCAGGACACCCCGCTAAACCTTAATATCTTTTAAGAGTACAAAAGGGGCAAGCCTATTTTCGCGAAATTGGAAGTCACATATTGCGCACAATTACTATGTTTGCAACATGAAAAGGGACGGTTCTTTTTGTGTAATTGCATCAATCGGCTCAGTTGCCACGAAGTCATTCGTGTCGCTGGCAACAATATCATTCAGTACCGTCATCTTCTTTTTTAGAAAGCTTTGGTATGCCAAGGTATTCAGCAATAATTTCGATGTGTTCCCAAAAGAGTTGTCCAACATAATCATCACACATCTTACTAGCCAGTCGTTCCATTGTGGCATCATCGACAGCATCACCATCAAAACCTGCTTGAATAAGGTCATCGCGATGAACACAGGTAATCTTAAACCATACCTTTTCTTTTTTCATTGTAGTAATATTTTATCATATTCAAAAAGTTCACGGCTTCGACTTTCGTTTTGAACTGGCACTGGATAATGGAGCCATTGTTATAGGTGACTATGACCTCGATGTATTCGAGTTTCTGGTCTGTGGGTATACTATTGTAGCCATTGATGAAGGCAATGCCCTTTTCGACATCTACTACTTCGGTGCGCGTGCCGTGAAGCGGCAGGATGCAGATGGACTTAATTTTACGGGTATAGGAGGCTTCGAGTTCGTCGATGAACTGCTTAATCTCCATGTCGCAGCTGCTGAGAATTTCCTTGCGCACTTTTTCGAGCAGGGGTTTATTGGAACGCTTGGAGACTGCGGCGTACTTCTTCTTTAGGTCGGCTTCCTTGCTGTCCTCATCGAAGTCGATGTCAAGGCCGAAAGTGCTGAAAGCCTGCACAGGCTTCTCGAAAGGGATGTAGAGCAAATGGAAATCGTCGCTCTTTAGCTGGTTGAGCGAGTTCTCGGTGAACTGCCCGCTGACTTTAACTTAATTAAGAACTCTACTGCCATATCTACGTCTTTAAAATCACAGTTTATATGGCTACCGTTTTCGTATGTTATCATAGCCTCAGCAATGCTATTACGTTGCGCATATTCTATTGCTTTGGATATGTCCGATAGCATGATGCCATTACTGTCATTGTTGAATAGCTTTATCTTCATAGCTTCTTTATATGTTGAATTGGTCCTTCATCTGCTTGAATTGCTTTACACTCTCGAAGAATTCTTCAAGTTCATCATAATTCTTCAAGATAAACTCGTTCTTAATTGTTACGAATGGAGATTTGGATACTTCAGTCTCAAACTTGTTCTTTTGATTCGAAATGATAAACATCTTTATTCTCAATTTCCTCGTTTGATACAAACGCAGAAGTCCTTTCGTGATGTCTGTAGTGTGTTCCACTTCAAAGGCATGTGTAGGGTATCCTTCTTCGTCAAACCAAATCACATCTATCATTTTGACAGTGTCTATACTGAGACGTGGTATAGCCCCATCGGGAATGTTTTCCTCTGAAGCAATGTCACTAAGTTTATTTTTGAAAACGTTACTATATTTTGAGGCATCGGGAGTGTATGTCCTGAAATTTAAGTAGCTACCTATTAGCAAGAGCTTTGCTTCAATATCCGTATGAGTCAGCTCTTGATCAACAGGTACTTCTATATTAAGCAGACTTGCATTGCGCCTAAACAGCTCAACGTTTCTCTTGTGATTGGGGTAATAAATAGTATGTATCTTGTTACATATCAGAGAGGGGATTTCCTCAATAAATAACCCGTCTTCTGTCTGCTGGCAATGGAATTGTAAACCTCCACTCTTTGTTCTTACCAACTTGTTCAAATTCTGCACAAAAAGGAGAAGAGACCCAACGTAGATATCAAGCTGTGTCTTATATTTCTTGGCGATAATCAGCACATTCTCTTTTGTCTTATACTCTGGCTGGTCTAATTGTTGAACAATTTGCTGGTTTATGCCATGCCAGAACTCTTTTCCTCCTTGAATAAGATAAAGTTGCTCCTTATTTGACTTATACAATTTCTTGGAAGAGGCAACGGGCATCAATTTGACACCTTGAATCTTCTCAATCTCTTGGATTAAGAGTTCTCTATCTTCATTATTAAACTTAGCAAGAGAATCCATACAATCTACTTAATTTGCAGCTAAATGTCTATTATGATTACTCCTTGCCTTAGACTTCTTCGGCTGGATGTATTGCCATTGTGCCGTGCCGACGGGCGACGTGGAGCGGAGAATGGACGTGATGACGAACCACACAAAGTTGCGGAGCTTCTCATCCTCAATCTCGTAGCAAGCGAGTTTCAGCGCATCCAACTTATGAAGCGTGTCGAACGGGAAGCACTTAGCGATGAGTTCGGGATAATCCGTGCAGTCGATGTTCTTCTGCCGCGCCCTTTTCAGCACCTCCATGCACTCATGCATCAGGAAATCGAAGTCGAAGTCGTTCCATTGCAATTTTGCCGTGGCAATATTGTAAACGTAAGGGTTCGACTCCACCCCGTAGGAGTCCACGCCGTGCATCATGCTCTCGACCATGACCGTGCCCGAGCCTGCGAAGGGATCGATGACGCGGTGACGACCCTCGCTCTTGCCCTTTTCGAGCAGGCTGCCGACCCATGCGCCCGAGAATCCTGCCGTGTATCGATACCAGCGGTGCAGCGGCAACTTCATGTTGTCCTGAAACGTCGTGCTGTTCTGTGTTTCTTCAACAGCGTATAATGTAGGAAACAAATCTAATTGTAACATCTTAATATATCATTGGAAAAATTGTCGTTACCATAACAGCAGCCCTCAATGCACTTTGTAGGGACGGTCTTGCGACAGGTATTAAACACTCTGAATTCTTGGTTCATTATATCTGTTTTTACTATATTTTTCTTGCAAGTTTCATTTTTTCTTCCTACCGTTTGCAACGGAATCCCCCGAAGTCCCTGCTTTCGCATACTTCGGGGTTAAGTTTTTTATATAGGGTTGTAACTATTCTCTCTTGCATATTAGTTGTCCCATTCTCTTGAATTACACTTTAGTTTGCAAAAATACTATTTTTTTTCGGTAACGACTAATTTCATCTCATTTTTTACAAATTATTTAATAAACGCAGCAACTACGACTCGCATACCCCGTTTCCATTAGAGAGACCACTGAGCATGACGCCCGTCAAGACCAACAACACGTACAATAAGAAAATTCCGTCCATCACATTTACGTTTTTAGTTAGACATGTATGTTTACGGACGCAAAGTTAAGGACGGGGATGTCCCAAAGGTCAGGACACCCCTTGGAAATTTAATACCTTTTAAGACTTTCGGCCAGCATATCGCGCATTTTCACGCGCAAATGCTGCGGCTGGAGCACTTCGATGCCGCCGCCGTGCGAGAGCAGCTGGGAGAGGAAGTCGGCGGTAGGACGGAGGTCGAACGCGAAGTCGGTATAGTCGGGCGTCGACGCCAGCTCGCGCTGCGAGTGGTGCAGGGGCAGCGTGCGCAGGTAGTCGGGCGTCATGCCATAGGCACGGACGACGACGCGGGCCATCGGCGTCTGGTCGGTCAGCACGCCGTAGTACTCGGCGAAATACTCCTGCGGCGAGAACTCGGCGGGCATCTCGAACGGCTCGTCCGTCAGGTCGAGCGACGTCATGCGGTCGAGGGCGTAGATGCGCATCTGCTCCTCGTCCGTCATGGCCAGCAGATACCAGCGCTGGTGGAACAGCTTCAGGGCGTAGGGGCAGACGGTCTTCACGTAGCCCTCTGTCCGGAACTTGCGATAGCCCATCCGCAGGCGGCGGCTGGTCTTGATGGCGTGGATGATGGTCTGCAGATACTCCTCGCCCGCAGGCACACTCTCGAGTACCACGCGCTCCTTCACGGCAGCTCCGTCGGCCAGCACGCCGTGGACGGTGAGCGTCGAGAAGATCCACCGTCCGATGCTGTCGTCGACAAGCGCATCGGGGTTGCTGATGTAGTAGCGGTAGGTCTGTGGCTCGCAGTCGATGATGATGCCGAACATGTCGAGGATGGCGTCGCGGTGACGGTTGAACGACGAGCGTTGCAGCGGTCGTCCGTCGGCCACGGCGTCCAGCACCCACTTCTGCCCGAGCTGCTCAAAGGTCAGTCGCTTGTAGGCCCTGAGGGTGTTGATAATCCAGATATACTGGTGCAATATCTGAGCTGGTTTCATGTGTTTGCAAAGATACAAATTGTTTCTGAATAACCAAAGAATAGTACACAATTATTTGGTCATGTCGATTATTTTTTGTACCTTTGTACCTGTGCAAGAGAGCGCATTTAACCCTATTTATTCACCATTTAAAACACACAGCATTATGAACAAGACATGGAAAACGATTCTTCAAGTGATCAGTTACATCATCACCCTGCTTCTGGGCGGAGCAGCCGGAGGAGCCGTGATGATGTAGAAGTGAAAAGTGAGGAAAGTCACGAAGACCATGGAAAACCAGAAAGGCTTCAAAATCTCTCAGTACGCCTGTGCGGTATTGCTCATCGTGAGCAGTATCGCGCTGGTGGCGTATCAGGTCATCGAGATTGAAGACGTAGCTGGCGGGCTACTGTATTATGTGGCGCAGTCGTTCCTGCTGGCAGGCTCAATCTTCGGACTGGATCAGTACATCAGGATTATTAATAAGCATTACCATGAAAACAGAAATCAACAACAACGAGCTTAACAACATTCGATTATCACCCCATTTTAAGCTGGGCGAGTTTCTCAATTTGAAGAAATACCCGCAGAACATCCCGACGATGCAGGCCGTCGTCAATCTGACCTACGGCTGCCATCTGCTGCTGGAACCGGCACGGTTGATTGTCGGCCCCATCATCATCAACTCCGGCTTCCGCAATTCTGAAGTCAACCAGAAGGTTGGGGGTGTCCGTACTTCCCAACATCTATACGGCCAAGCTGCCGACATCCGGCCTCAGAACCCCTCGCAGTTCTGGCAACTCGTCGAATTCCTGAAGATCTGCGAACATACCGACCAACTGCTCACGGGCAA
The DNA here is from genome assembly GCA_937898415.1 of uncultured Prevotellaceae bacterium. Classification (GTDB taxonomy): domain Bacteria; phylum Bacteroidota; class Bacteroidia; order Bacteroidales; family Bacteroidaceae; genus Prevotella. Next base: position 6,427 of record CALDLA010000030.1, read on the forward strand.
TGGCTGGCTCCACATCTCCTGGAATCCACTCATGCCGCCCCGCCACTACATCAGAGTCGATTATTACAAATAGGGGTCATAATATTCCAGATTTCAACATTTATCAGGTAAGGAACCTGGCTCAGCCATTAGTGATGGTCATACCGATGCTCTATGCCGGTATGCTGCAGGGGGGTGTCCCGGCCTTAGACGGGCTGCTCGTCACGCTGCTGCTCGTAGCCGCCTCCTTTGTCGCCAACATATTGGCGGGCGTGGTAGCACTGGGGATGATAAAGCAATAAGAATCCCGCGCATACACGCGGGATTCCTATATATTTGTCAGAGACTAACGGCCTCGTGAGCCTCCGAAGTGGCCGTGACCACCAGAACTGCCACCCGAGCGGCTGCCTCCGGCAGAGTGACCGCCACCAGATGAGCGGGAGGGGGCGCTGCTGCCAACAGAACGGCTGCCCGAAGAGCGGCTTGAACTGCCGAATGAGCGCGATGGAGCACTACTGCCGACAGAGGAACTCCTGCTGCTGGAGCTACCGCTCGAGGGACGGCTTCCAACAGAGCTTCCGCTTGACGACGAGCGGCTGGGGCGGTCAGCACTACTGCCAAACGAACTGCGGCTGGGACGATCAGAGCTGCTGCCTATTGTGCTGCGGCTGGAGCGGTCGGAGCTGCTGCCTATGGTGCTACGGTTGGGGCGGTCGGTGCCACGATTGCCCATCGTACCACGATTGTCGCTATGCGAACGTCCTCCTAATGCAGGGCGGTCACCTCCCTGGCGGCCAGTGATGCGGGTAGAGCTGCCGCGCGAACCTCTGAAGTCGCCGCGGTCGAAGCTGTTGCGCATTCCGAAGTGCTCACGTCCGTGAGACAGGGTGGGGCGGAAGTGGCTGTCGCGTCCGTGATAGTAGCCGTGGGTGCCGTGCAGATGCCAGGCGTGTCCGCCACGGTAGGTGGCGTAGAAGTGGGGACGTCCGAAGTAGAAGTAGTCACGGTGTGGGTAGCGGGCGTAGATGGCGAAGTGCCAGTAGCCGGCGTCCCAGTACAGCGGACGGTAGAAGTAGGTGGCGGCGCGGAAGGCCTCCCACTGCCATGAGTACAGGATGTAGCTCAGGTCGAGGTTGCGGCGCTCCCAGTAGGTGCCGAATACGTCGTTGACGCTGGTCACGCCCATCAGGTAGTCGAGGTTGATCTCGTAGGCTGCCTCATACTGGGCGTCAGTCAGGTTCAGCTCGTAGGCCATCTTGTCCGTCAGGAAAAGCGCCTCGTTGCGAGCCTGCTCGTAGCTCATTGCACTTGCTGACAGGCTGAACGTCAGCATCGTTACCAATGCGAATATCATACGCTTTGTGTTCATCATCGTTGTCTTCATAATCGTAGAGTTTTTATCAGTTCGACATGTTATTACTTATTCACGATGCAAAGAAACTACATTTTTCTGACCTATGCAAAGGATTTTCCCTAAACTCAAGGGGGATTTTCCCTAATTATTTGGTTGAACAGAAATAAATCACTACCTTTGCACAAATTACTAAGCGATGAACATGACGAAAGACGAAAAATACCGCTTGCTGACCGAGCAGGTCAAGTCGCTGATAGCGGGCGAGACCGACGCTGTTGCCGTGATGGCCAATGTGTGCAGCGTCATCCATGAGTCCATGGGCTTTTTCTGGACGGGGTTCTATAGGGTGCAGGGCGATGAGCTCCTGCTGGGGCCGTTTCAGGGGCCTGTGGCCTGTATGCACATCCCGTTCGGACGTGGTGTCTGTGGGGCGGCCTGGCAGCAGTGCCGTACGCTTGTCGTCCCCGATGTCGAGCAGTTCCCCGGCCATATTGCCTGCAGCAGTCTCTCGCGTTCCGAGATTGTCGTCCCCGTTCTTTCGCCTGATGATGATTCCGCCGTACTGGCCGTGCTCGACATCGACAGTCGTGAACTGGCTACTTTCGACGATACCGACCGTCTCCATTTGGAAACGGTCTGCCGTCTGATCGCTCCTATTATATATAATAAGGTATGAGAAGACTCGTTTTTGCCTTTGTGCTCTGTCTGGGACTGACTGCCTGCGAGATTCATACGTCGGACAATGGCGACTTCGACGGAATGTGGCAGCTGACCACTGTCGACTCGCTGGCTACGGGCCGTCAGACGGATATGCGGTCGTCGGGTGAATACTGGGCCGTTCAGGTACACCTGTTAGAGGTGCGCAACACCAAGGGCAGTCATAATAGTTACGTATTCCGCTTCAGTTTCGAAGGCGACTCCCTGAAGCTGTGCTCACCTTACATCGGTAAAGCCGACGAAGTGCCCGAACTTGATGTGACGGAACTGCAGCCTTATTACATCGACAGCGTCGGCCAGGGATTCCGCGTCCATACGCTTAACAGCGACCGCATGGTGTTGGACAAAGAAGAAGTGAGACTGAGTTTCCGGAAATATTAGAAGACCTTTCCGAAGGCGATGCGGGCAAACGTCAAACCGATAATCTTGAAGTCGAGCGCCCACGAACGGTGTTCCAGGTAATAAAGATCCATCTCCAGGCGCTTCAGCATCTTCTCCATCGTGTCGGTATAGCCGTTATACAGGGTGGCCATCGACGTGATTCCCGGACGAATCTGATAGAGGTACTGGTAGCGTCCGTCGTGCTCCATAATCTGGTCGATGAAGAACTTGCGCTCAGGACGCGGGCCTACGAAGGACATCTCGCCCTTGAAGACATTCCAGAATTGCGGCAGTTCGTCCAGATGGTGGGCACGCAGGAAACGGCCAGCCTTCGTCAGTCGGTCGTCATCGTCGGTATCGCACAGTTCAGGACCTTTCTTCTCAGCATCGACCACCATGCTACGGAACTTATAGATGTAGAAGGGGCGTCCGAAGCGGCCGATGCGCTCCTGCTTGTAGATGACGGGACCGTTCTTCTCGCGCTTGATGGCTATATAACAGAAAAGGAAGAGGGGTGAGAAGATAATCAAGCAGATGAGCGAGACCAACAAATCAAACACACGCTTGACGTTGCGCTCAAAACCGTTCATTCCGTCGATGATATATCCGCTCTTGTGAACTGTCATATATGCTGTTTTCGAAGTATTATTCAGTTTCTATATTCTACTAACGGCACTATTGCCGTTTTATTGCGAAGTGGACATAATTTTTTTCTTCTTCAACCTTTTTTCGCAAAACGGGTGCAAAGGTAAGAAAAAAAGTTGGTTTATACAAGCGAATATCAAGTTTATTTCGTACCTTTGCACCACAAATTGTATTTGGAAGAGTAAATGATAACCTAAAATAGAAACGTAAATCTATGAAAAAGAAGAAGATTCAGTTCAGCCTCGTCTATCGTGACATGTGGCAGTCGAGCGGTAAGTTTCAGCCGCGCAAGGATCAGTTGGAGCGCATAGCACCGGTAATTATCGATATGGGCTGTTTCAGCCGAGTAGAAACCAATGGCGGTGCCTTCGAGCAGGTGAACCTCATGGCGGGCGAGAACCCCAACCAGGCCGTTCGTGCCTTCTGCAAGCCGTTCAACGAAGTGGGCATCAAGACCCACATGCTGGACCGCGGCCTGAACGCCCTGCGTATGTATCCCGTTCCCGACGACGTGCGCGAATTGATGTATAAGGTGAAGCATGCCCAGGGTGTCGACATTCCCCGTATATTCTGCGGTCTGAATGACACACGCAATATCATCCCCTCTATCAAGTGGGCCAAGGCTGCGGGCATGACCCCGCAGGCTACGCTCTGCATCACGACGTCACCCGTACACACCGTCGAGTACTACTCACAGATTGCCGACGAGGTGATTGCTGCCGGAGCTGAGGAGATCTGTCTGAAGGATATGGCTGGTATCGGTCAGCCCGCTATGCTGGGTGCGCTGACGAAGGCCATCAAGACCAAGCACCCCGACATCATCATCCAGTATCACGGCCACTCAGGCCCCGGACTGTCGATGGCCTCCATCCTCGAAGTATGTAACAACGGTGCCGACATCATCGATACCGCCATTGAGCCCCTGTCATGGGGCAAGGTGCATCCGGACATTATCTCCGTGCAGTCGATGCTGAAGAACGAGGGCTTCGAGGTTGCCGATTTGAATATGAACGCCTATATGCAGGCGCGTACCTTAACCCAAGAGTTCATCGACGACTGGCTGGGATACTTCATCAATCCTGCCAACAAGCATATGTCGTCGCTGCTGCTCGGCTGCGGACTGCCTGGTGGCATGATGGGTTCGATGATGGCCGATCTCGGCGGCATCAAGAAGATGATCGACAAACTACGTGCCCAGAAAGGTGAGCCCGAGCTGACGATGGACGATATGCTGGTAAAACTGTTCAACGAGGTAGAGTATGTATGGCCGCGCGTGGGTTATCCCCCATTGGTGACGCCGTTCTCTCAGTACACGAAGAACATCGCCCTGATGAACCTGCTGACCATCGAGCAGGGCAAGGGCCGCTATGTCATGATGGACGATGCTATCTGGGGCATGATTCTCGGCAAGAGCGGAAAAATTCCCGGCACCATCGCTCCCGAGCTCATCGAACTGGCTGAGAAGCAGAAGCGCGAGTTTACCGACGTTGACCCGCACACGCTCATCCCCAACGCCCTCGATGGTTTCCGCAAGGAGATGGACGAGCAGGGTTGGGACTACGGACAGGACGACGAGGAACTCTTCGAACTGGCCATGCACCCCGAGCAGTACCGCCCGTTCAAGAGCGGACAGGCCAAGAAGCAGTTGCTGGCCGACATCCAGAAGGCCAAAGACGCCAAGTTAGGTGGTGGCGCAGGCAAGATTTCACAGGAAGAAATCGATGCCCTGAAACATGCCAAGGCCGACGCCGTGAAGTCGCCGCTGGCCGGACAGCTCATCTGGAGCTTCGGTGGCGAGGGCGTTCCCGCTGCCTGCATCGAGCCGTTCATCGGACAGCAGTACAAGGAGGGTGACATCTTCTGCTACCTGCAGACGAAGTGGGGCGAGATTGTCGAGATTCCCGCTGCTATGGGCGGCAAGCTTGTCGATATCAGCGTGAAGCCCGGACAGCAGATTCGACAGGGCGACACGATTGCGTGGATTGAGCGGACGAGCCCCCTAAGTTAGGGGGATGGGGGTCTGAACAAGCGAATATGGACTACCAAGCAATTATTGACAAATATTATCCGGAGGACAGCGACTTGCGGCGGCTGCTCATGAAGCACTCGCGGCAGGTCGCCGACCGCTGTCTGCAGATTTGTGACCGCCATCCGGAACTGCGCATTGACCGTGAGTTCGTGGAGGAGGCGGCCATGCTGCACGACATCGGTATCCGTTGGTGTAACGCTCCCACCATCTTCTGCCACGGTGATGAGCCCTACATCCGACATGGACAGATAGGCGGCGAACTGCTAAGAAAGGAAGGATGGGAGCGTCATGCCCGGGTAGCTGAGCGTCATACCGGCACCGGACTGCCTGGCTTCGAGCCCGAGAATCTGGAGGAGGAGTTAGTATGCTATGCCGACAAGTTCTACTCCAAATCCCGTCCCGACCGTGAATTCACCGTTGTTCAGGCCGCCCAGAGTTTGGAAAGATTCGGTCATGAAGGAGTGGAAAAGTTCTTGTCTTGGGCAAAAATGTTTGAATAAACCCTAAATTCTTTACTCTTCACTCTTCACTCTTCACTTTTTTTCGTACCTTTGCAGCCGTGAAACAGAAAACGGTCATCTTTTTGATGTTCGTTGCCTTCATTCTTATGTGGGCATGTACGCCTTCGTCACTACGTCGGGATAACATTAAGGCAGTGTCGAAGGCTGTCAATGAATTATCCCTTTCAGACAGCATCCCCCTTGATTCTATCGTCAAGACGGTAGAGGAAATAGTGCCCGATGCGGTGGTCGAGCATCTGCCCGACAGTCTACCCGACAGTCTACCCGACAGTCTGCCCGATAGTCTGCCCAATGTTCTGGCCGAGGCCGTTGAAGAAGCCAGACAGACAGATTTCGTAGACTCTGCCGTGGTTGACACCCTGGCCAAGAAGGCCGAACAGGCCGTCAGCCGCATTGACACGACGGCAGTTGAGACGGCGGTGAAGGAGTTGAAGGAACAGGCGGCTGCCAAGTCCGATGTGTTAGACGACGCCAAGCTTGACTCACTCATCAAGGAGAAAGGTGAGAATGCTGCTGCGAAGATGAAGCGTGACACGACGACGATGGACTCCCTGGAACTGGCCATCTATAAATATAATAAGGTGATTGACGACTCGTTGGCGCTCGATAGTATTAACCGGCAGAGGAAGAACGGTATCGACGCCCCTGTGAAGTACTCGGCCAACGACTCGCTGACCTATATCGCCGCTACGGGGCAGGCTAACCTCTATGGCAGCTCCCACGTGGAATATACGAACATGGACCTGAAGAGCGAGAAAATCTACATGGTGCTCGACAGCAGTCTGGTTCACGCCACGGGTATACAGGACTCGACGACACAGCGGCTGAAAGGCACGCCGGTGTTCAAGATGGGCAGCGATGAGTATGAGAGCGACACGATGGCCTTCAACTTCAAGACGAAGAAAGGTCTTATCACTCAGGTATATACGAAGCAGGAAGACGGATTTCTGACCTCAGAGCTGTCGAAGCGGGGTGGCAATGGCGAACTGTTCCTACAACATGGCCGCTACACGACGTGCGATGATCCGCATCCAGACTTTTATCTGGCATTGTCGCGAGCTAAGGTGCGACCCGGTAAGGACGTGGTCTTCGGTCCGGCCTATCTGGTGGTGTGCGACGTACCGCTGCCGCTGGCTATCCCCTACGGCTTCTTCCCCTTCACCAAGAGCTACTCCAGCGGCTTCATTATGCCTACCTACGGCGATGAATCGACACGCGGTTTCTACCTGCGCGACGGTGGCTACTACTTTGCCATCTCCGACAGGATGGACCTGAAGGTGCTGGGCGAAATCTTTACAAAAGGCTCCTGGGGACTGTCGGCCACCTCGAACTACACCAAGCGCTATAAGTACCGCGGTAACTTCTTTGTGTCCTACCAGAACTCAGTGGTCGGCGAAAAGAACCTGCCTGACTATACCAAGGAGGAAAGCTTCAAACTGAACTGGAACCACTCGCAGGATGCCAAGGCCAATCCCTATTCAAACCTGTCGGCCAGGGTGAACTTCGCCTCACAGAGCTACGAGAACAACAACCTGACCTCGATGTACAACCCCCAGACGCGTACGCAGTCGACGCGTACCTCGTCTGTCAACCACCGTGTGTCGTTCTCCAGTTTAGGCATGACCATTACGTCGACCATGAACCTGACGCAGAACATGCGCGACTCGTCCATCAACCTGACGCTGCCCAACCTCAACGTCTCGATAGCCAAGTTCTATCCCTTCCGTCGCAAGAAGATGGTGGGTAAGGAACGCTGGTACGAGAAGATTGGTACGCAGTACACCATGAACTTCGAGAACTCCATCGCCACGAAGGAGGACAAACTGCTGCACTCCAGCCTGTCGCGCGACTGGCGAAACGGCATCCAGCACGCCATTCCCGTCAACATGACGTTCCAGCTGTTCGACGTCATCAGTCTTACCCCGGGACTGAACATCAATGGACGCACCCTGTTCCGCAAGGCTGAGAAGTCGTGGGACGAGGAACGTCAGGTGGAGCACGTTGACACGATTACGGGCTTCTACAACATCTTCGACTACTCACTCTCTATGAGTGCATCGACGACGCTCTACGGTATGTATATCCCCTCGCGAAAGATATTCGGCGACAAAATCCAGGCCGTTCGCCACGTCTTGACGCCTTCGGCAACCTTTAGTTTCCATCCCGACTTCAGTGCCAGCCGCTATGGCTATTACAAGACCTACCAGAAGACTGACAAGGACGGCAATGTGTCGCTTGTGGAGTACTCACCCTACACCATCGGCGCCTATGGCCCTCCCTCGCCCGGAAAGAGCGGTAGCCTCTCGATGGACATCAAGAACAACGTGGAAATGAAGGTGAATACCGATGAAGGCGACTCCATCGGTACAAACAAGATAAGCATTATCGACGAACTCGGTGCCAGCATGTCCTACAACTTTGCCGCCAAGCGTCAGCCCTGGAGCGCATTGAGCACCCGACTCCGTCTGAAGATTACCAAGAGCTATACCTTCAACCTCAACGCTGTTTTCTCGAGTTACGTCTACGAAGCTGACTCCGTCGGTGCAACGCCTCACGAGAGTGACTGGACAACCTATTGGGGACAGGGTAAGATAGGACGTTTCCAGGGCATGAGCCAGAACCTGTCCTACACCCTCGACAATTCCAAGGTGGCCAACTTCTTCAAGTGGCTGCGTGGCGAGAAAGTTGAGAAAAAGTCCGAGAAGAAGAAAGATGAAGACGACGAGGACGAAGATGAGGACGAGTACGGACTGGAGGCAAACGTCGACCCCGATATGGAGAAAGCCAAGAAGGGGGCCAAGAAAGGGGAGCCGGCCAAGGAACGCATAGACAAGGATGGCTACATGTCGTTCAACCTGCCCTGGTCTATCAGCTTCGGTTACGGTATCACGATGCGCGAAAATACGGGCGGCAAATTCAATTACAAGACCATGCGCTATCCCTACAAGTTCTCGCAAACGCTCAACGTCAGCGGCAATATCAGGCTCTCTGAAGGTTGGAACATCACCTTCAGCAGCGGTTACGACTTCGAGGCTAGCAAGATTTCCATGACTACCGCCTCGCTCAGTCGCGACCTCCATTGCTTCGCCATGTCGTGTTCCGTGGTTCTTACCCCCTACGCCAGTTACAACTTCTCCTTCCGTTGTAACGCCTCCACCCTCACTGACGTGCTGAAGTACGACAAGCGCTCAGGTTCCACCAACACCGTACAGTGGTACTAACCACGAGCGGGCATTCAAGGCTTTGTTTTCCTCCGATAGAAGAAACTGCCGATAGCGAGGAGAACGACGAGGATGGTGACGATGAAGGCCCAGACGTTGGTAACACGCGAAGTGGCGGTGATGGTGTAGTCGCCAGGAATCATGCGCTCACCTCCCAGACGGTAGTGAATCACCTCGCCGTCGTACTCGCCCATACCGGCATCCAGCACGCGGCCCGGCATCACAAGGTCGTAGTTGCTGCCAAAGGACAAGAGACTTTCGTACTGCCCGAGACCACCTTTGTACGACTGGAGGAACTCTGTGTAGGCATCAGACTGGAATACGTCATGGAGCAAAGTGTCGAAACCGCCTTTCTCTATATATACGCTTTCCTTAGGATTGAGTACACATGGCTGCAGGACCAATGAATCGCAAATGCTGACGAAACGTTCTTTGCTGACGGGTGGATTCTGGACTTTGTCGTAATTGTCGCTAATCACCTTGCAGATCTCGGCGAACCAGTTGGCATTACTCCACTGGCTAATCCTCTTCTCTATATCGTCCAGCATTTCCTTCTGTTCGGCACCGCTAAGGCTCCGTGTCAAGTCGGGCTGTCCAGTAAACCAATAGGAGACCGTATCGGCGCTGAGGAACTGGCTGAGGGGAATGGGGAACAATGTTGTATCCTGGTTAGCGAACGTCTCAGTGAAAGTGTAGTCGGTATAGAACCACTTGAAGCGCTTCTCCAGCTTGCTGTTGGCCTTGATGCCTTCCGCCTTGATGAGGTGGGAGCGTTCTGCACGGTAAATCTCGGCACTCATCTCCTCCACGCTCTTGTAGTCTTTCTTCACGTGTACCATCAGCATGTTTCCTAATGGTTGGCTGAGGTCAAGCGCCTGCATGCTGTCCAGCTGAGCCTCCGTCAGGGGCACGGGATAGCGCACGGAGTCGGCACCAAGGACCGACCAGCTGCGCTCCCATGTCTTATCGACAATGCTGTCGTAGTCCTCCTCTGGCGGGATGCCTAACCATTGCTGGGTGGAGTGGAAGGTGTACTCACGGCTGCAGGTGCCGTCCGCGTTAATGACGGTCAGCATGCGGTCGTCCTTGTTCTTGCACGATGCCATGATAAGCACCAGCGTCATCGCGGCTATGATTTTAATGTTGGTTTTCATAAATTCTCTTTTTGATTAAACTATAAGTACTCGGTTGTTCCCTCTTCCGTTCCATGTAGCACATATATAGTTCCCGGGGTGTGCTGCCTTTGCAGAAGGCGGGTGTAGGTTCCGTTGATGTCGTTGTCGTCGCCAACTGTGGTGCTTCGGGCGTTTCTTCATTGATGAAGAAGAACAGGCCGACGAGGAAAATGGCTGCCATCGACGTGACTGTCCGCAGGGCAATCACCCATGCCGGCGTGTGGGCTTCCTGTTCAGGCTTGTCAATGCCGCTCACGGCTGAGAATCCTTGAAACGCCTCACGATAAGGCTTCAGGTCGTCGGCCACGTTCTCGCTCTGGAAGTACGCGTAGAGCATCTGTTCTTCCTCTAACGTCGTTTCGGCATTGAGGAATCGCTCCATCAGCTGTCGTATGTTGGTTTCGTTCATTTTGCTATGGTTTTGAATTGTTCAATGATGCTTCTTCGTGCCCTGCTGAGCGATTGGCGGACGGCAACCTCGCTGGTTCCGATGATGTTGGCTATGTCGGCCATCGTCATGTCCTGCATGTGTCGCAGGCGGAGTACGGTCTGCTGCATCGTGGGCAGTTTGTCGACCAATGACATCATCCTGTCAATCTGCTCGTTTTTGTCCGTTTCCGTATCGTCATCGACAGCAAAATTTGCCTGGCCGATGTCGACCGTCGGCGGTTTTCGCCTGATTTTGCTCAGACTCAGGTTGCGGACGACAATTCTGGCCAAGCCCTTCGGGTTGCGGATAGGCTCTTCGCGCAGTTGCCACAAACGGAGCATGGCGTCCTGTACCACGTCCTCAGCCTCCTCGTCGCTGCCAAGTATTCCTCTGGCAACGCTCAGTAGCATCGAGCGCATATCCCTGACTTCGTCCATGAATGTATCCGTCGTCATACTTTTGCAGGTTCTTTATCTGTATGACGCTTGCCTACGCTTTTTGTGACATCAAAAAGAGAAAAAATTAATATTTGAAACTCGAACCGCCTACGAATTCACGCATAATCGAGGTGGGCGGTATCTCCTTGTCGCTGATGGGCAGGAAATAGTGGATGAACTTCAGCAGACGATGAGCCTCAGCATACTCCGGACAGTTCTTAGGTACGCTCGACAGAATTAGTTCGGCATGGATGCGCAGCACCGCGAACTCAATGTTCAGCGCCGAGTTGAACATCACGTCGGCAGTCTCCTGATAGGGGAAGATCCATTGTTCTTCAGCCTCGCAGACGTTTTTCCATTGGCTAATCGTCTGCTGGGCGGTGAAGGCTCCCTTGTTGTAGTCGCGGATGATGCGGCGCAGCAGGCGGTTGTCGCGGACGGGAATCCAGTTGTGGTCGTCCAGCGAGATGCTGGTGAGTGCTGAGATGTATATCTTATACTTCAGCGAGTCGTTGATGTCCTTGGTCAGCAGCGGGTTCAGAGCGTGGATGCCCTCGATGATGAGCACCGTGTCGCCCGACAGCCTGAGTCGCTTGCCGTTGTATTCGCGCTTGCCTGTTACAAAGTTGTACTCAGGCACCTCCACCGTCTCGCCCTTCATCAGCTTCGACAAGTGTTCGCCCAATAGGTGGTAGTCTACCGTCTCCACGTTGTCGAAGTCATAGTCGCCGTTAGGCAGTTTTGGCGTGTCCAAACGGTTCACGAAGTAGTCGTCCGTCGAGAACGAAAGTGGGCGTAGGCCGCAGGCCAGCAACTGTACCGACAGTCGTTTGCAGAACGTAGATTTACCCGAACTTGACGGTCCCGTGATGAGCACCAGCCGGACAGGGTTCTTCTTGCAGTGGAAGCGGCGGTCTATCTCCTCGGCTATCTGCACGATTTTCTTCTCCTGCAAGGCTTCAGAGACCTGAATCAACTCCGAGGCATGCCCCCGCATGATGGCCTTGTTCACGTCGCCCGCGTTGGAAAGTCGCATGATGATGTCCCAGCGTGTCTTCTCAGCAAACATCTCGAACGTCTTGGGCTGGTCCACCTTCTCAGCCAACTGTGTCGGATTGTTCCAGTCGGGCACACGCAGCAGCAGTCCGTCATGATAACGTTCCAGCCCCCATACTTTCAGGTAGCCGGCACTGGGCACCAGCGGTCCGTAGTAGTAGTCCACGGTGTCGCCCAACGTATAATAATAGGTATAAGCCTGTCCGCTGGTCTCAAGGAGTTTTACCTTGTCGGAAAAACCCCGGTCGCTGAAAATTCGAATAGCCTCCTCTGTGGTCGATTCCGTGCGACGGAAAGGCATATCGCTATCAATAATCTCCTGCATCCGCACCCTGATGCGCTCCACCATTTCGTCAGTAATCTGCCTTCCCTCCCTCGGGGATGGGCCGGGGGTAGGCCTGAAATTGCAATAGTATCCCCGGCATAGTGAGTGCTCAATGAAGAGTTTGCTCCCAGGAAACAGGTCCTGTGTGGCCTTGTAGAGCACGAAACTCAGCGACCTCACGTAGGCACGGTGTCCAGAACCCTCGGTGGCATCCATAAACTCTACATCGCGATTCTGGTATAGGCGGAACTTCAGTCCCTGCGACACATTATTCACCTTAGCCGACACCACGGGGTAGGGCAGTTTGATTTCATCAGCAAATACCTGATACACGTCAATCAGCGAGGTTCCTTCAGGGAAACTCTTCGTCACGTTATTGTTCTTACAGCGGATTTGTAACATAGTTATTGGTAATTTGTCTGCAAAGGTAGCGAAAAAAATAAAAAAAGTAGTAACTTTGCAGCAAAAAAGAAGCAACTATGGAAAAAAGAGAATGGAAAGAGATTCGGAAGTTCGAGGAGATACGCTTCGAGGAATATAACGGTATTGCCAAAATCACCATCAACCGGCCGCATTACCGCAATGCCTTCACCCCGCGGACGACGCTGGAACTGAGCCAGGCCTTTGCCGAGTGTCGCGAGTTGGCACGTATCCGAGTGGTACTGCTGACAGGTGCTATGTCGGAGGTTCCTGAGGGCAAGCAACTGGAGGAAGTGAAGCACGCTTTTTGTTCGGGTGGCGATATGCATGTGAAGGGTCGTGGCGGCTATATTGATGACGAGGGCGTGCCCCGTTTGTCGGTACTCGACGTGCAGATGCAGATACGCCGGCTACCGAAGCCCGTCATTGCGATGGTCAACGGCTATGCCATTGGCGGCGGTCACGTACTCCACTTGGTCTGCGACCTGACCATAGCCAGCGAAAATGCTATCTTTGGACAGACGGGACCCAAGGTCGGCTCATTCGACGCCGGTTTCGGCAGCAGCTACCTGGCCCGCATTGTCGGTCAGAAGAAAGCGCGTGAGATATGGTTCCTCTGCCGTCAGTATTCGGCGCAGGAGGCTCTTCAGATGGGACTTGTCAACAAAGTGGTGCCCCTCAGTCAATTGGAGGACGAGTGTGTGCTGTGGGCTGAGGAGATGATGGAGCGTTCGCCTATTGCCCTGCGCATGATCAAAGCCGGACTGAATGCCGAACTCGACGGGCAGGCAGGTATCCAGCAGTTGGCTGGCGACGCCACGATGCTCTACTACTTCCTCGACGAGGCACAGGAGGGTGGCAAGGCCTTCTTAGAGAAACGCAAACCCGACTTCGACCAATATCCGCAAATCCCATGAAAATAGATATTGAGGAGCGCGTGCTCCATTTCAAACAGCCCGCTGGGACGTCGCGAGGGGTATATACTGAGCGACGAAGCTGGTTTGTTAGTTTGTCCGATGGTGAAACCGTTGGGGTGGGGGAGTGTGCCCCGCTTCCTGATTTGAGTTGCGATGCCCGTCCTGATTACGGCGTGGTGTTGCGGCAGTTCTGCGACGAGGTGGAACGGACGGGACAGATAGACTACGAGGCGATGCGCGATTATCCCTCGATGCTCTTCGGACTCGAGACGGCACTTCTGGATGTAAGATGTCAGAAGGAAGAAGGAAGAAGTATACTTTTCGATACTGCTTTCTCGCACGGTGAAGTGGGAATACCCATCAACGGCCTTGTGTGGATGGGCAACTACGACGAGATGCTGCAGCGACTGGAGCAGAAACTGGAACAGGGCTTCCGCTGTGTGAAGCTCAAGATAGGTGCCATCGACTTTGAGCAAGAGCTGGAGTTGGTACGCCGTATCCGCCAGCGCTTTAGTTTCCATGAGGTAGAATTGCGGCTCGATGCCAACGGAGCTTTTCCTTACGAGGAGGCATTGTACAAACTGGAGCTATTGTCGCAGTATGCCGTTCATAGCATCGAACAGCCTATTCGGAAGGGACAGTGGGCCTATATGGCTGAACTGTGCCGCGAGTCACCACTTCCCATTGCTCTCGACGAAGAGCTGATAGGCGTGAACGACCGTGAAATGAAGTCGCACATGCTCAACGTCATCAAGCCCGCCTACATCGTGCTGAAACCATCGTTACACGGCGGCATGATGGGGTGCCGCGAGTGGATAGAGGCTGCCAAAGACCACGAAGTGGGTTCGTGGATAACTTCTGCACTGGAGAGTAACATCGGTCTGAACGCTATCGCGCAGTTCTGTAGCGCGGTCTATGGCGATACCATCACGATGCCGCAGGGCTTGGGTACGGGACAGTTGTTTACGGATAACATTCCGATGCCGTTGGAGATACGCGGCGACAAACTGTGGAGAATTGAAGGATTGAAGAATTGAAGTTGGAGGAATTCTTAGCCGAGTGGCATAACGACAGCCCGACGGTACTGGTACACACCAGCGGCTCGACGGGCAAGCCGAAACCTATGTGGGTCGAGAAGCGGCGCATGGAGGCTTCGGCACGTATTACCTGCCAATTCCTCGGACTACGTGAGGGCGACATAGCACTGCTCTGCCTGCCGTTAGACTATATTGCGGGTAAGATGATGGTGGTGAGAGCGCTGACCTGCGGACTGCGGCTGATAGCGGTAGAGCCCAGCGGAAATCCGCTGGAAACGGTAACGGCGGCGGTAGTAGCCTTTGCGGCGATGGTGCCGATGCAGGTGTGGAACACGCTGCAGGTGCCTGAGGAACGGCTGCGGCTGATGGACATCAAGCACCTGATTATCGGCGGCGGGGCTATCGACGATGCCTTGGCTGCGGAACTGCGGACGTTTCCCAATGCTGTGTGGAGCACCTACGGAATGACCGAGACCCTCTCGCACATTGCCTTGCGTCGGCTTAGCGGTCCTGAGGCCTCAGATTGGTACACGCCCTTCGAGGGTGTCCGTCTGTCGCTGAACGAGGAACAATGCTTAGTCATTGACGCACCCGCCGTTCACGATGGCACATTGGTCACCAATGACATTGCCGAGATTTCAGACAAAGGCTTTCGTATCCTTGGCCGCAAGGACAACGTCATCTGCTCAGGCGGCCTGAAGATTCAAACGGAGGAAGTGGAAAGAATGCTTTACGCGCACCTGCGCAATCCTTATTTAATCACCAAGCGTCGGGATGAGAAGTTTGGCGAGATAGTAGTATTGCTGACGGAGGGCGATACCGCTGAGGCCGAAGCCGTCTGCCGCCGCGTACTTCCATCCTACTGGCAGCCGCGC
Source organism: uncultured Prevotellaceae bacterium (assembly GCA_937898415.1). GTDB lineage: Bacteria > Bacteroidota > Bacteroidia > Bacteroidales > Bacteroidaceae > Prevotella. Next base: position 21,946 of record CALDLA010000030.1, read on the forward strand.
GCCATTGTTCGCGTGGCACAAATTCCGATGACAGAAAACGGAAAACCAGCCCGCAAGCAAGCTGAGGCGTTAGCTCAGAAACCCTCGCGATAGAAGTCGAGAGCCTCTTCTATTTCCTCTTTCGTAGCCGTCTGGTTGATACGGATGTCGCCGACGTCGCCTAACAGCGTGAAGTTGATGTCGCTGCCCGTATTCTTCTTGTCGTGGGTCATCAGTTCAAGCAACGTTGGATAGTCGTCGCAGGTGATGGGCAACTTGCCGTAGTGCTCATTGATAAAGCTGACAGCCTGACGCATTTTGTCCACCGGGAAGCCAGTCTTGATGTGGCTGAGATAGAGTTCGCAAATGAGGCCCCAGGCAACGGCATAACCATGAAGCACGGGCTTGCGCTGAAGTGCGAACGATTCGAAAGCGTGGCCGACGGTATGTCCTAAGTTCAGCGCCTTGCGGATACCCTTCTCCGTCGGGTCTTCCTCGACGATGCGCTCCTTCACCTTCACGGAATCCTCCAACATACGACTCAACTGGTAATAGTCGGGCACGTCGATATCGAAGTTCAGCAGTTCGGCCCACATACTGTCGTTGGCAATCAGTCCATGCTTCAGCATCTCGGCATAGCCTGACAACATATTCTCTGCATCCATCGTACGCAGGAACTGGGTGTCGAGAATGACGCTTCGGGCGGTTGAGAAGACTCCAATCTCGTTCTTCAGCCCGCCGAAGTTAATACCCGTCTTGCCGCCTACGGAAGCGTCGACCATCGCCAGCAGCGTGGTGGGGATGTTGATATAGTTCAGACCGCGCTTGAAGGTCGAGGCCGCAAAGCCGCCAAGGTCGGTCACCATGCCGCCGCCCAGATTCACCATCAACGAATGGCGGGTAGCACCGCCTCGCTGTAGGCTGCTCCATACGTGAGTCAACGATTCGAGCGTCTTGTGTTGGTCGGTAGCCCCTATGGTGATGATTTCTGCATGGCGTAGACAGTCGAAGTTTTCTACCAGTGGCAGGCAGAGCTGTCGAGTAGTCTCATCGACCAGAATAAAGATGCGGTCGCGCTCACATTCTCCGACCGCCGTGGCTACTGTAGTCTCCAGTTTAGTTGATATGATAACCTTTTGCTTTTCCATAACGGCGGCAAAATTAAAAAAAATAATTGAAAAACGTATCAGTTCATTAAACTTTTCTTTTCTGGGAGCGTCAGAATGTTGTAATTTGAACACATTTTATGAAACGAATTTTACTATTCATGCTCGTCCTGGTGACGACATCCACGCTGACGCTGGCTCAGCGCACCGTTAGCGGAACAGTAATTGAACAAGATTCCAGAGAGGCCGTTATTCAGGCTACCGTTGCTCTGCTGAAGAGCGACTCTTCGCTGGTTACGAACGCCGTCACCAATATGGACGGTCAGTTTAAGATGACGGCGCCCAAGGATGGCAGCTACATCGTCCGCGTCACCTACGTAGGCTTCAAGACCTATACGAAGCGCATCAGCGTGGCCGACGGAAAGGCAATCAGCATGGGAACCATCTCGCTGGCTCCCGATGCCATCATGCTGAAGGGCGTCACCGCTACGGCCCATGTGGCCAAGGTTCAGTCGAAGGGCGACACCTTAATATATAATGCCGATGCCTACCGCACGCCGGAGGGTTCCGTCGTCGAGGAACTGGTGAAGCGACTGCCGGGTGCCGAGATTGACGACAATGGCAATATCAAGATCAACGGAAAGCAGGTGACGAAGATTAAGGTCGATAACAAGGAGTTCGGCGACGCACAGACTGCCTTGAAGAACCTGCCTACCAGCATCATCGAACGCATCAGAGCCTACGACGAGAAGAGTGATATGTCACGTATTACGGGTGTTGACGACGGTAACGACCAGACGGTGCTCGACTTCGGACTGCGTCAGGGCATGAATCGTGGTACGATGGCCAACGTCGATGTGGGTGTTGGTACGAAGGAGCGCTATTCAGGTCGTATCTTTGGTATGCACATGCGCGGCGACCACCGCATTATGGCGATGGCTAACGCCAACAATACCAACGACATGGGCTTTGGCGGCGGTGGCGGTCGTGGCTTCGGCGGCGGACGCGGCATGGGCGGCAACGGCCTGAATGCCATGAAGTCGGGCATGCTGAACTATAACTACGAGAAGACCGACCTCCTCGTTGCGCAGGCCAGCGTCAACTGGAACCACCGCGACGGCGATACTTGGTCGCGTCGCTCGAGCGAGAACTTCGTGGGTACGCTGAATTCATACCAGAACTCCGTCAACCAGAGCTACTCGCGCTCGAACAGCTGGAGTGCCAACGGTCGTATTGAGTGGACGCCCGACACGCTGTGGACCATCAGTTTCCGTCCCAACCTGACCATCTCAACCAACGACGGAACGAGCGACAACCTCTCGGCCACGTTCAATGATGATCCCTACAACTACCTTGACACGCAGATTACGGCTGCCGTGCTGCAGAATATCATCATGACCGGCGGCAACCTCGACTCCATCCTCGTCAACGCCAGTGCCAATAAGTCGCTCACTTATGGCGAGAACAAGCAGCTCGGCGGTTCGTTGATTATCAGCCGCCTGCTCAACGGTAAGGGACGCAACTTCACCCTCCAGTTGCAGGGTAACTACAACGACAGCGAGAACAAGCAGTTGTCGAACAACCTGACAAGACTCTATCGCTCGACGACGACGTTTAACGGCGTCAGCGGCCTCACGGAATACCAGACCAACCGCTACAACCTGACACCGACCACGACGTGGGACTACAGTGTACGTGCTTCTTACAGCGAGCCCATCGCCTACGCCACGTTCCTGCAGTTCAGCTATACTTTCCAGTATCGTAACAACGAGAGCGACCGCTCCACCTTTGACTACTCTGACCCCCTGCTGTCAACCAAGGGTCCCGGCTACGACTTCAGCCACGTCACCCCCAGGTATCGCCGTTGGGAAGACTACTTCAGCCTACTCGACCACCCCTACGATGACCCCGTGCTGTACTACACCAAGGACCAGAGTCGCTACTCGGCCTACAAGAACTATATCCATACGGGTGAAATCATGCTGCGATTCATCCGCAACACCTACGACTTCAATGTCGGTGTGCAGGTCATCCCGCAGTCGTCAGAGTACACTCAGCGCTACCTGAACGTCGACACCGTTGTCAACCGCTCCGTCATCAACTGGAGCCCGACGGCCAACTTCCGTTGGCGCTTCAACCAGCAGGGCCAGTTGCGCTTCGAGTATCGTGGTAGCACCAGCCAGCCCTCTATTGACCAGCTGCTTGTCATCAACGATGACTCTGACCCCCTGAACCGCACAACGGGTAATCCCGACCTGAAGCCGTCGTTCACACAGCGCTTCAACCTGCGCTTCAACAACTACCTCACGAACCATCAGCGCTTCATCAATGCCAATGCCAACTTCTCGACAACGTCCAACAGCATCTCCAACATGGTGAGCTACGACCCGGTTACAGGTGCTCGCACCTCGCGCCCCGAGAACATCAACGGAAACTGGAATGCAGGCGGTAACATCATGTTCAGTTCGGCAATCGACTCGTTAGGATACTTCAGCTATAATGTCCAGGTGAGTGACAACTACAACCACCACGTGAGTTACCTCGATCAGAATCGTGTGCCGGTGAAGAACGTCACCAAGAACAATACCCTCGGCGGACGTCTCGGTACCAGCTACCGCAACGACTGGCTCGAGGTGGAGCTCAATGGTTCGATGAGCTACACCCACACACGCAACGAGCTGCAGCCGCAGTCTGACCTTGACACCTGGAGCTTTGCCTACGGTTTCAACACAACGCTCACCCTTCCTTGGGGTACGCAGATTGCTACCGACATGGGTATGAACAGCCGTCGCGGTTACAGCGATGCCTCGATGAACACCAACGAACTCATCTGGAACGCACAGATAGCCCAGGGATTCCTGCAGGGCAAGCCCCTCACCGTTTCGCTGCAGTTCTTTGACATCCTGCACCAGCAGTCCACTTTCTCGCGTACCATTTCGGCAATGGCCCGTACTGATAACGAGTACAACGCTGTTACCAGCTATGCTATGCTCCACGTCATCTATCGTGTCAACCTCTTCGGCACCCGTGAGGCCCGTCGTGGTATGCGCGGCGGTATGGGAATGGGCTTCGGCGGAGGCATGCCTGGCGGTGGTCGTGGCGGCAACCGCGGTGGCGGCGGCTTCGGCGGAGGCGGTGGCTTCGGCGGTGGCGGCTTCGGCGGCGGTTTCGGTGGCGGTCGCAGAATGTAAACAAAGCATAACGACTGTTACTATTTTTAACAGAAGAGAAAACCAGAGTTTAGTCGGAGTAAACTACCCAGTTTGCTCCGACTAAACTTTTGGTTTGCTCCGACTAAACTCTGACTTCTCCCGGAGGCTCCGAATCGTTTAAAAAAGGTTAACGCCGGGCAGTCTTTTTGTCTTTTTCCTGTCTTTATGGTAGAAAGCAAAGCAGAAATACGCTATCTTTGTATGGCTTACGTATATGAAGAGACTAACGCTACTCATCACCATCGTTGTGTGGTCGTTGCTGCCCGCAGCCGCCGACGCCCAGAATTCGGACGCCGACCGACTACATGCCGTGCTCATCAGCGGCGGCCGCAACCGGCTGACCAACCACGAGCGCTACTGGAACGACTGTGCCTTCCTCTACCGCACCCTGCGGAAGACCTATCACGTGCCGCAGCGAAACATCACGGTATTGATGAGCGACGGCGGCGATGCCGACAGGGACATGATTAAGGCCGATGCCTCAGGCTTCGTCTCGTCACCCATTGACTTGGATGGTGACGGATGGCCCGACATCAATGGGGAGGCCACCCGCGAGGTGGTCATGAACACATTGAGCAGGCTGGCCTTGCGGCTGACGACGGACGACCGGCTGTTTCTGTTCATAACCGACCACGGAGGTTCCGACGACCAGCTGGCTGACTCCTACCTCTGGCTGTGGAATGACGAGTTGCTGTATGACCACACGCTGGCCACGCTGCTGACCCTCTTTCAGGTAGGCTCCATCAGCATCCTGATGGGACAATGCTATTCGGGTGGTTTCATGGACGACTTGATGTCTTACGACCGCATTGTCACGACGTCATGTAGTGGCGACGAGCGGTCGTGGGCTTGTCATGACCGCCCCTACGACGAATTCATCTACCACTGGATATGTGCTGTCAACGGTGCCGACGAGAACGGCAGTACTGTCAATGCCGACAGCGACGGCGACGGTGAGGTGTCGATGGCCGAGGCTTTCAGCTATGCCCGTTCCCACGACCGCCGTCCTGAGACCCCGCAATTCGATTCATGGCCCGTTGAACTGGCTCAGTGGTGGTCGTTCGGAAAACTACTGTCCGTCGGCGTTCCGGCAGTCAGCAACAAACCAGACAGGGAGCAGAATCCGGCTGCCGTATGGTCGGTGACGGGCATCAGGCAAAGCCCACAACCGGTTGAACGTGCCGTCTACTTACAGCGACACAATGGAAAAATCAGGAAAATCGTACGATAGACAACAATTCTAAAAACAAGAAGGATATGAAACGACTACTTTTACTTCTCGTATTGAACTTGGGACTCCTGACGTGTTGGAGTGCCAATGTGACCAAAGACCCCAGCCATCTGATGTTCGGCAAAGTAAGCTTCGAGGGCTGTATGCGGGCTGGGCTGGTTCAAATGGTGCATGTGCAAGTGGCCAATACCGGCACAGAAGATTATGAAGGAGTGTGGGATGCTTTTGACATGAAGAATGGTAGCGACGTGACCATTCTTTTGCAATTCACGAAATCAAGAACGGTCGAGGTGCCTGCAGGCAAGATAGTGACGCTGGATATTAAGTTTTTCTTTGATAAACCGGGCGACTATCAGATTGCCATGAAGCCCCATCTCAAGCTTTATGACACGACATTGTTCACGTTCGCCTTCACCTTGACCCCTTATGAACAACCTCGCATGAAGGGCAGCATTGAGGTCGATATGATGGAGCAGACCCCCGAGGGCAACTACCTGTATGGCGATTTCTCGAAGTTCCGTGTCAGCGGACGTGTAACCATCACCAACGAGGAGGACTTCACCGTTTGGGATGATGCCAGCTTTTATGTCGGTGCTATTAATTTTGATGTCTCCATCTCTTGGTTTGGCAAACAAAATTTAGGAGGGGTGGTTCCTTCTTCCCATAACACCTATAGTTTGAAGAAACATTATCTCAGTGCAAGAGAGACGTTTACTGATGATTTCTGTTTTGAGTTTGAGGCAGCACCTGAGGAGGGAAAACAGTACGGAATCTATCTTTCTGGGTTATATAGCTTAGCCTCTGTAAAATATACACCTCGTCAAGGAACCTTCACCTACTGGACGGCTGACGGTCATGTGAAGCCTATGCCATCGAGGAGAATCAAGTACACGGTGCCTGCCGAGGCAGTGGCCGTTGACCTGCGCGGCAACTACGGTATGCAGGGCACCTACACCATCAATGCCTCAGCGGCCAATCCCAACTGCCTCTTCTATCTGAACAAGCTGGACTACGTGCCGCAGGGACTGAACGATAGCAGCCTGATTATCCGCGAATATGCCATCAACGACTTCGTGGTCGACAGCCATTATGACTACTACTGTCCCATGCCCTTCGAGGCCAAGACGGCGCTGTTCACCTATACGCCCATCAGCGAGCGATGGGGTGAACCACAACCTAATATGACTTCTGTCATGTCGGGCGCATTGGTATTGCCGTTTAATGCGCAGCAGGCCATGCTGACCGATGTCAACGAAATCCTGCAGTTCGACGGGAACCCCAATGCCATCTACCGCTATAAGGGAAATAACGGCAATCAGTTACGATTCTCGGCTGTGTCTGAGTGGCCGCTCAAAGCCTACGAGCCATACTTGCTGAAGGTGTTGCCCTCGCCCGTTACCTTCTATTCCGAGAAAGTCACCATACCCGCCACTCGTCCGGTCATAGCTATGGGCACGGACTTCGACTTCGTAGGTGCTTCCACGCAACAAGCAACCCCCGACGGCTTCTACCGCTGGAGTTGCGACAACAGATACTTCTATCAGAGCGATACAGAAGACATGGTACGTCCGTTCACGTCGCTGATGAAGCGGAAGGAAGGGACTGCTGCTTCGGATGCCGGTTACGACGTTCTTTATGTCGACGGGTGGGAATATGAACCACTAACGGCGGTCAAGCCAGTATATGACCGTGTGATGTCTGATGAGGCATTCACCCTCAGCGGCCAACGTGCCGACGTACGTAACCTGAAACCGGGTATATATATAATAGGTACGCGTAAGGTCGTTGTGAAATAAGGAGAAGGACGATGGGCGAACGGAGCGTGGAGCAAATCGTAGAACGTTGTCAGCAGGGTGACGAGCAGGCTTTCGGCCAGCTTTACAACCTGATGCACGACCGGCTGCATCGCGTCTGTCGTCACTATACGGCTGACGAACAGACTGCCGACGATTTGCTGCACGACTCGTTCGTGCTGATATTCAGTAAAATTGGTACGCTGAAAGACCCGCAGAAGGCTGAGGCGTGGATGACGACGGTGACGCGTAACTTGGCGCAGACTTGGTTGCAGCGTCAGCAGCAAAACGCAATGGTGTCACTCGATGCCCTCCAACAGCCCATAGAGGTGGCGGCACCCATGCCAATGGCCATCACCTACGACGAGATTCTCCATCTGGTTGACGCTCTCCCCAACAGTTACCGCCGCGTGTTCCGTCTCTCGGTACTCGAAGGGCTAAGTCACCAGGAGATTGCCGCCCTACTGAACATAGAGCCGCACACGTCGTCGGCTCAACTCTCTCGTGCCAAGCTCTTGCTTCGCCGTTGGCTAGGCCCGATGGTCCTCATCCTCGTCGCCGTCCTCCTGCCGCTTGGCGTATGGCGATGGGCAAAGGAGAACAAGAAAGAAGAAGTTGTGGTAAGAAACGAGAAGAAAGTAGTAAGGAGTAAGGAGGAAGTAGTAAGGAGTAAGGAGGAAGTAGTAAGTAGTAAGGAGAAAGTAGTAAGTAGTAAGGAGAACGTAGTAAGGAGTAAGGATGAAGTAGTAAGGAATAATGATGTAGAGGTAATCCCGGTTGTACAAGACAGCATCGTCACAGAATCGGAGGACACCATCACTCCCAAGACTCCCACACTCCCCATGACTCCCATGAGTCCCAGTGGTCCCATGAGTCCCATAGGCCCCATGCCCCCTATCTCCCTCTCCGACAACTGGACGCTGGCCCTGACCACCACCGCCCCCAGCGGCTCAACCAGCAGCCACCTGCCTCACGCCGACCTCGACACCAATGCCGAAGTGTATGACACCTTGACGCACCACCGTATGCCGCTGACTGTCGGTCTGACGCTGAACCGCCGTCTCAGTCCCCATTGGCAGGTAGGACTCGGTCTGCAGTACATACGGATGACGTCGGATATAGAGGTGGGCAATACCTATGCCCGGCTTGTTCAGCAACAGCGCATTCAGTACTTAGGAGTGCCCATCTCCGTTGAGTGGCATCAGCAGTTGGCCCGCCGCCTCAGCTTCTACACCGCTGCCAATATCACCCTGCAGCTGCCTCTGCGCTCAACCCTCGACAGCCGTTACTTGCTCAGTGGTTCAACCACTGAGACCACCACCGAGCGCCTGCATCCCGGCACATTGTGGTCAGCAGGTCTTGGCCTCGGATTGCAATACCATCTGACACCTACCGTCGGTTTCTTCGTTGAGCCGCGCCTGCAGCACTACTTCCAGAATAGTAGTGGCGTGGATACATGGCAGACGGAGCACCCCGCTGTTCTCTCCGTGCCCTTCGGCTTGCGCATTACTTTTTAGCCCAAAATGCTTGTCAATTCAGAAATAATTCGTATATTTGCGGCATCTAAAGAAGAAAGGAGCAACCGCTATGAGAAGACTATTTACACTTTTAGCAGTGCTGCTGTCAGTGGCAGTGGTAAAGGCTCAGGAGAACGGACCAAAGCAAATTAAGCTGACGCAGGAGGAACAGCAGTTGGTGCAGAAGAACAACGACTTCGCCTTCCGCCTGATGCGTGAAGCCCGAGGGGAGAAGAGTCAGATCCTGTCGCCATTGAGCATCACCTACGCCCTTGGTATGCTGAACAATGGTGCTGCCGGCAAGACGCAACAGGAAATCAACGACATATTAGGCTTCGGCGAGGCTGGTGCCGATGCCATCAACCAGTTCTGTCTCAAACTGCTGACCGAGGCGCCGGGACTCGATAAAGAGACACGGGTATCCATTGCCAACACCATCTATGTGAATAGCGGAGATGGCTACTATTTGCAAGAGGGCTTCGTTGAAAAAGCTAACCAATGGTACGACGCAAAACCAGAGAGCCGTGATTTCAAGGACGGCGTAACCCGCGATGTCATTAACCAATGGGCCAGCGACCATACGGAAGGAATGATTAAGGAGGTATTAAAGGAGGACGAATTTAATCCTTATGCCGTGAGTTACCTGCTAAACGCGCTATACTTCAAGGGCTTGTGGGTCAATAAATTTGACAAGGCATACACGCTGGACGAAATTTTCAATGGCAGCACTAAGGTGCCGATGATGCACATCACGGCCAAAGAGGGTTTCGATGGTTCTGAATTTGAATACACGAGTAACGACCTCTATCAAGCCGTGAATTTGCTATACGGCAACGGGGCGTACCAGATGACTGTCTATCTGCCGAGTCAGGGCAAGAGCATAGACGACGTGCTGGCGCAGCTGGACGGTAAGAGCTGGCAGATGAATGGCAAGCGTAGTTGCGTAGACCTGAAGTTGCCGCGCTTTGAGACGAAAACCAGCATCGACCTGATACCCATGATGGAGGCGCTGGGCATGACGAAAGCCTTCATACCAAGCGCTGAGTTTCCGTACTTCTGCAATGAGAACATCTATATAGAATTGATGAAACAAGTGGCCAGGATTAAGCTTGACGAAGAGGGAACGGAGGCTGCCGCCGTAACAATTATCGGTGAAAAGGCAACGAGTATGCTAGAAATCCCTGTTGTTAACTTCCATGCTACGCGCCCGTTCCTATATATTATTAGCGAACGCTCGACGGGTATCATCTTCTTCATTGGCCAGTATATGGGCAATGAGACGGCAGAGGCGAAAGGTAACGAAGTGGCGGTAAAAGAAGTGAAGAGTGAGGAAGTGAGAAGTGAAAGGATCTATAACTTAAGCGGGCAGCGCCTGCTGACGCCGCCCGCCAAGGGTCTGTATATTACTGACGGTCATCTACGTTATCGCCCTCAGTAGGTTTCATTTCCTCCTCGAATTCGGTGATGCCGGCCTCAATGAGGATGTTGTACCACTGGATGAGTTTCTGAATGTGCGAATTCTTCACCCGGTCGCGGTCCCACTCGGGCAGCACCTTGGTAAAGAACTCGTGCAGTTCCTCGGGCTTAGCCTTCTTGGGGTCGATGCTGGCTTTCTTGCCACCTTCCAGTTTCTTGATGCTTTCGAGGATGGTCATCAGGGGCACATCCTCGGTCTCGGTATACATCGCGATGTCGGCCAGCGACGTGATGCGGTCAGTGCCGAAGGCAGGCTGGCGACGGTGAGTAGCGTCGAGCGCCTCGACAATGAGGTTGTTCTTACCACGAGAGATGAGTTTGTAGAGGCCGGGCTTGCCGGCAATTGCTAAAATGGTTTGTTGCATGATAATTGTTCAAATATAATGTTTAATTGTTTGTCAATGTCTTGCTGGCCGTCGTTCACGATTTCGAAGTCGGCCAGTTGGCGCACCTTCTCCTGTGGCCACTGTCGTGCCATCCACTGCTGAGCCTGATGGCAGGTGATGCCGTCGCGCCGCATGATGCGCTCTATCCTTACTTCCTCAGGAGCGGTGACCACGATAACTCGGTCAACATAGCGGTTGGCCCCCGACTCGTACATGATGGCTGACTCGAGCCAGTCGAGACCGCTCTCCAGAAAGTCGGTGAAGACAGCGGGGTGGACGATGGCGTTGATGGCCTGCTGGTTGGCCTCGCTCTCAAGCAGGAAACGGCTGATGGCCGCCTTGTCGAGCGAACCGACGAGGTCGGTCAGCTGTTGGCGCAGTGTCGGTGAATTGCGCATCAGGCGTTTGGCAGCACTGTCGCAGTCATATACGGTGATGCCTCGGGCTGCCAGTCGGGCTGCCACGTAGCTCTTGCCGCTGCCGATGCCTCCTGCTAATCCTACTTTCATGTCACTTTTCACTTTTCACTCTTCACTTTTCACTTCTCACTCTTCACTAGCGAAGCGTCACTTCTCCTCTATCAGGTAGTCAGCCTGCCGGGTGACCAGTGTGGCGTGGGTGATGCCCTCGGGTACTTTCAGCAGGGTCAGGTTGCACTTCTCTGACTTCGTGTTCTTCAGTTCGTTGTAATCGACTACGACGGTGAAGTCGCTCGCCGACAGGGTGCGGTAGATGTTGACACCCGTCACGAACTTGACCGTAACCTTGGCCGGGAACGTGCGCAGCACCTTGTTGTCAGGCATGTTGATGCCGACAACCGGTATGCCGTCCATGCTCTCCTCGGTCAGCACGTCTGTATAGAAGACGGTTTTCACGCGGTCAGGTATCATCTTGACGCCCTCCATCTTGCGCAGTTTGCAGTCAACGGCCAGCGTGTCGCGGAATCCTACATGGTTCAGTGGTTCGGTATAGACCATGCTGATGCTGTCTAACCGTTCCTCAGCGGCATAGATGGTGACGCTGTCAGGCGAGTAGGTAACCTTGCTCAGATAATAGAGGTTCTCGGGAATGACCCTTCCCCTCCAGCGCACCGGGACTCTCTTGCAGGCTCCTGTGTTGTAGAAGAACTTCAGCCGGTCAGGCTTGACGTTGACCACCTTTCCTGAAGCCGACAGCCGCTGTTGTATCAACTTTGCCACTTCGCTGGCGGGGATGCTGCCCGTGCCACTGCCTTGGTCGTAGTTCTTGAAACTGACGTTGATCCGCTTCTTTTCCTCGCCGTACATAAAGGCCAGCAGCTGAATGCCGCGGTCGCGGATAGTCACCTTGACGGTGTCCACCTCCTCGCTGGTCAGCATGACGTCGGTCGGGATGTTGGCGATGCGTACAGGGATGACGATTTCCTTCTCATAGTTCTCGTTGAGCGTCATCAGTAGCCAGAAGACGCCTGAGAGCGTGAGAAAGAATAAGAAAATCAGAAACTCCCTGTTCGCTCGGCTGAACAGGAAGTTCCTGACGGTTTCAAGTACCCTGTACGATTCTGTCATTGCTTACTTCTGCATGGGGAGGTTGGCCATGTCCTGGAACACATAGCTCTTCTCGACCGTGATGACCACGTCGCGAGCTATCTTCACATCGACGGTACCCTTGGTCAGGTCAATGCTCTTGACGGTGCCGTGAACACCGCCGCCGATGATGACATCGGCACCTTCGGCCAGTGAGTTCTGGAATTTCTGGATTTCCTTCTGTTTCTTCTGCTGCGGGCGGATCATGAAGAACCACATGATGGCGAAGATAGCTACCATCATCAGAATCATCGACATTCCGCTGCCGCTTCCCTGTGCTGCCTGTGCAGCCAAAATAATCTGTGTCATAATTCTATGCCCCCTAAGTTAGGGGGTTGGGGGTCTGAACAAGCGTTTATCAGACTGAATTCTATTAATTGATACTATTGAGGAATCTGCGCCTGTTCAGACCCCCATCCCCCTAACTTAGGGGGCTTGTTGTCTTATCTTCCATGCGCTTCATCAGCCGTCCGGTCCTGATGAGGTGGCGCCCGATGGTGTCGAGCATGCCGTTGATGTAGCCGCTGCTCTTCGGGGTAGAGTAGAGCTTGGCCAGTTCGACGAACTCATTGATGGTGACGCTGACGGGAATCGAGGGGAAGGTCATCATTTCAGCAATGGCTATCTGCATGATGATGACGTCCATGTAGGCCAGACGGCTGAAGTCCCAGTTGCGCGAGGCTTCGCTCATGTAGTGCTGATACTCGTCGGCATTGAGGATGGAGGCCCGGAACAGTTTGCGGGCGTAGTCCTTCTCTTCCTCGCTGTCGTATTCGGGCAGCAGTTCCTGTTTGGCCCCGTTCTGCTCGTTAAACCGCTTGATGGTCTTCAGCACAAAGGTATCTACAATCTCCTTGTCGTCGTTCCAGTAGAGGCTCTGTTCCTCTAACAGCGCGTCAAGGTCGTCATTCTCCTGAATGAGCATCTTATACAGCTTGCGCCATAGCTCACGGTCAGCCTCATAGTCGTCTGTAGGGGCATCCATGTAGTCTTTGTAGACTTGGCTTTGCTCAATCTGCTCAAACAGTTTGCCCACGAACTCCGGCTCGTCAGCCCATGTATGCTTCTGATTGCTGATGAAGTCGTTCAGTTGGTGGTTCTCCTCCAGCTGTAGGGTGAAACGATTGTAGGCAAAGCGCGTCGAGGGCTTGGGAAGTCCTTCGCGGCGGGCTTTTGCTTCATTGATTTCGAGGCGACGCTTAGCCTCTTTCGCTACGGCAACCATCAGTGCCAACAGGAAGTTGTACAGGTCGTAAGCTTTCGACAAGCTGAACAGTAATTCCTTCTCTGCCGTGTCTATGTTCTTGTTGCCGTTCTGATAGTACGCATAGGTTAACTGAACAATCTTGATGCGTATAATTTCACGATTAATCATGTCGTTTTACTTTGATTCGACTGCAAAAATACTTATTTTCTGCTGATTGTGCAAGAAAAAAGCGTAAAAAACTAAAATTTTTCACTATTCAGTCTTCACTTTTCACTTTTTTGTTGTACCTTTGCAGCCGCTTTTGAAGAAAAGCACACCGTGTGATGGTGAATTAACAACAAACAAAGTATTAATTTAGAGTAACACATTTAAAGGTTATGAAAGAAATCAACGTAAGCGGTCAGAAGCGTACCGCAACCGGCAAGAAGGCTTCCAAGCTTCTGCGCAAGGAGGGAATGGTTCCCTGCAATCTGTATGGTGAGAAAAAGGGTGAGAACGGTCTGCCCGAGGCACTGGCTTTCCAGGCTTCGTTCGCTGAGCTCCGTAAGGCTATCTATACGCCTCATGTCTATGTCGTCAACCTCAACATCGACGGCAAGGAGCACAAGGCTATCATGAAGGAGTTGCAGTTCCATCCCACGACCGACGCTCTGCTGCATGCAGACTTCTTCGAGGTCAACGAGACGAAGGAAATCACCGTCGGTATCCCCGTCAACCTCACTGGTCACGCCCAGGGTGTGAAGGATGGTGGTCGCCTGAACCTCTCTATCCGTAAGATTGACGTTACCGCTCCCTACAAGAACATTCCTGAGAAGCTTGATATCGACGTTACCGACCTGCAGCTGGGTAAGGCTATCAAGGTGGGCGCTCTGCAGTTCGAGGGCCTGAAGATTGCTACTTCGCCTGAGGTTGTTGTATGCTCAGTGAAGGCTACTCGTGCTTCGCGTGCTGCTGCCGCTGCTGCTACTGAGTAATCATGGACAAATACTTGATTGTAGGGTTGGGTAACCCTGGCGACGAATACGCCATGACCCGCCACAATACAGGATTTATGGTGTTGGACGCTTTTGCTAAAGCGTCCAATATCGTTTTTGAGGATAAACGCTACGGATTCGTGGCCGAGACGTCCCTGAAGGGCCGCAAGGTGCTGTTGCTGAAGCCCACCACGTTTATGAACCTCAGCGGCAATGCCGTGCGCTACTGGCTGAACAAGGAGAACATCGACCAGCAGCGCCTGCTTGTCATCAGCGATGACGTGGCCATCCCTGTAGGCCAGTTCCGCCTGAAGGCTAACGGCTCCAATGGCGGACACAACGGTCTGGGACATATCCAGCAGCTCATCGGTCAGAATTATGCCCGGCTGCGCATGGGCATCGGCAACGACTACCCTGTAGGCCGCCAGATAGACCATGTGCTCGGACGTTTCCCGTCCGAGGAGCTGGAGGCGTTGCAGCCCGCCATCGACACTGCTGTCGAGATTGTCCGCAGCTTCGTGCTGGCCGGCATCGACATCACTATGAACCAGTATAATAAGTTAGGGAAAAATCCCCATAAGTCTCATGAGTCCCATGAGTCCCATGAGTCCCATGAGTCCCATAAGTCCCATGAGTCCCATAAGTCCCATGAGTCCCATAACTCCTAAGAACCATGTCCGACGAAGCAAGAATAGACAAATGGCTTTGGGCGGCACGCATCTTCAAGACGCGCACCATCGCCGCCGATGCCTGTAAGAACGGTCGCATCATGGTGAACGACGTGCTGGTCAAACCGTCGCGTATGGTCAAGGTGGGCGACAGGATCAGTGTGCGCAAGCCGCCTGTCACCTACACCTTCCGTATTCTCAAGACCATAGAACAGCGCGTCGGAGCCAAGCTGCTGCCCGACATCTATGAGAACATCACCACCCCCGACCAGTATGAGCTGTTGGAGATGAACCGCATCAGCGGCTTTGTCAACCGCCAGCGCGGAACGGGTCGACCCACCAAGAAAGACCGTCGCGCTATGGATGCTTTCGTGGGTCCGTCGCTCGAGGGCTTTGGCGACTGGGACGAATTCGACTTCGATGACGAAGAGTAACGAAAAACAGCGATAAAGATGAAAAAACTACATTCCTTTTTAAGTATGCTGGCCGCACTGGCCGTTGCTGCACAACTGACGGCCTGTCTCGGCAACGACGATCCCCACAATTCCGGCTTCACCTTCGTGAAACCTACTAATGTGCGTACCTATATATATGCCAATACCACCTCTGACTCGTTGATTATGCTGAGTCTCGGGCCTTGGCAGATTAGCAGCGATACGCCTGAGGCCCAGTGGGTCACCATAGAGCAGATGAAAGGCATAGGCAACGCCATCTATGCCCTCGGAGTGGAGTTCGAACCGAACACGACGGGAAAGGCGCGCCTGGCTCAGTTCACCGTCCGCGATACGGAGTACCCTAATGATGCCTATGCCTCGTGGCAGTACCTGCAGCATGCCACCCGTGGCGATGGTTCCATGGGTGCGGCTGCCCTGGTCAAGAGCATCAAGTCGAGCGACCAGTGGGAGGTCGGCATCAGCTACGATACGAAGAGCCGCCCCATGCAGCTCGTTGTCAGAAGCCCGGAGGGGAGTCGCGAAGAATACCGCATGGAGTATAGCGAGACCTCGTCGCTGCTGAGCATCAGGACGCCCGACGGCACCGTGACCGGCACGATGGACAACGGCTACCAGTCAGAACGGCTTGTCGGCTCAGGCGATACCATCGGCTATACACCGCAGTACTATTCCAACGGTGTGCAGATGTCCGTCAGCGCTGCCTTCAACTACGTGTCATCTTCCTATAAGCGGAAGCTGGCCTATGCCTACCTCATCGGCGGCAAGGACCTGAGTCCCGACAGCCTGCACACGGCTGACAGTCTGGTCTATCTCTGCCGTTGGAATGTGCCGCCTGCAGGCTCTACCACCGTGCCTGAACAGACCGTTGAGCGTTATAAGCTGGAGTATAGCCAGACAGACAACCGCTACCAGTCGGTAGACGTTAACCAGCTGTTCTTAGGCATGGAGAACTGCGAGCCGCTGCAGCTTCTTTCGATGTTCCGCCTCTGCCGCAGCACCAGCATCGTGAAGCGGGCAACAAGCGGCAGTGCCGCCATCGACGTCACCACCGAGCTGAATGCCGACCGCAGCGTTAAGCGAATGGTGGTGAAGGACAGTCGCAAGGGCACCGAGATAACTTACGACTTTGAATATTAACTTTCGCAGGTTATGGATAGAAGTAAAGACAACCTGAAGGCCCTGGGCCGCGAGACCGGCTACCTGAACACCTATACGCCGGAAGTACTCGAGACGTTTGAGAACAAACATCCCGACAACGATTACTGGGTACAGTTCAACTGCCCTGAGTTCACGTCGCTCTGCCCCATTACCGGGCAGCCCGACTTCGCCGAGATAAAAATCATGTATATTCCGAAGTTGCGGATGGTGGAGTCGAAGAGCCTGAAGCTCTACCTCTTCTCCTTCCGCAATAACGGCGACTTCCATGAGGACTGCGTGAACATCATCATGAAGGATCTCATCAAGCTGATGGATCCCAAGTACATCGAGGTCATCGGCCTCTTCACTCCCCGTGGCGGCATCAGCATCTATCCGTATGCCAACTACGGTATGCCCGGTACTAAATATGAAAAAATGGCCGAGCAACGTATGCTCAGCCATGCTATTGTTTAGTTGTTCTCTTCTTTATCAGCGCTGCGCCTGTAGTAGCCATGTTCGCTGTCGTTGAACCGTAGTACTAAAGTGTCGCGGCGCATCAGGACAAACTGTGCCGTGTCGATGTTCGTCACCGTGGCGTTGCCCGTGGAGTCGCGTGTCGATTCACTCAGCAGGAGCTTTCCGTTGAAGAGCCGCCACTCGCGGTACCGCTTCAGGGGCGGATAGACCACGGGACTCTCCTCGTCGGACGTCATGTTGCGTACCATGCCGATGGGGCGGCAGATGTTGCCGCTCTTGATTTCTATGCCGTACTCTCGCGGCTGCATCAGTTTCTGGAACATGGAGTCCGACTCCTCCCTCAACTGCCTCTGGCGGGCAGCGTTGCTCATGCCGGCCACCTGTCGCAGTTCAGGTTCCACCATGTAGCACCATTCCCCCTTCAGCTGTTCCAGGTCAATCACCAGGTCGGCCACTTTCGGGTTCTCCCTGTTCACCACCACAGCCACCTTGTCGCCAATCATCGGGTGCCCCATGACCTGTTGCTGTTTCGAGGCATTCAGGATGTTGAACGTGTCAGGGTCGCCTCCTGAGCGTGGCAGGAACACCAGTATCGTGTCGTTACAGCCGTCACAGGCCAGTCCATACACCGTCGAGTCGCCCGGCATGTTCTGTTCCGTACTGATGGCATCGCTCTTGGCGTCAGTCGTCTTTCCTGTCTCCTTCGAACTGCAAGCCGCCGTCAGCAGGCCGATGGCTGCAAGGGGAATAAGTAATGTCTTTAACTCCATGAACTCCTTTGACTCCTTAAAGTTTACTCCTTAATCAGTGAATATCGTTTTCGTCCGTCACCAGATTATCGTCCGTCACGTTGAGGAGTAACAGCGTGTTGGTCTGTGAGGTGGCGAGCGGTAGTTCTGTCTCTGTCGTCAGTACTTCGATGACGGGTTTTGTATAGTTCTTCTTCATGGTGTTGGTCATTTGATGATGATGAGTTTTCCGTTCTTGACAAAGAAGCCCTTCGACGGCTTGCTGACCTGAACACCCTGCAGGTTATAGAGGGAGTTGTCAGCAGCATGTTTGGCTTCGCTGATACCCGTCGTCTCGCCCGACGGCATGACCAGCTGGCGGGCATTGCTGCCCGTTGTGGTCGTCAGATAGGCCTTGTTGGCGGGAATGTTCAAACCTTCCTTCACAGGGTAGAAGCCCGTCTGTCCGTTCTTGGTGGACAGCACGTAGGAATTTTCCGGAGCCGCCTTCGTGGTCAACGTACCTGATAGCAGGTTGCCGCTGACGTTGTCGGCGTCACCGTCCGTCGCCTTCAGTCTGAGGGTGGCACTCTGGTCACCGTTGACGATGAAGCCCGTTTCTGCCGGAACGACCTTCACCTCTTTTAATTGTACCGTGTTGGCCGTCACCGTTTCTACGATATAGCCCGTGATGCCCTCCGTCTTGGTCAGATCCAGTCGGCGCTCTGAGCAGTAGGTTGACCATCCGTCGCCAGCCAATTTCAGTCCTTCCGTCAGGTCGGGCATGCTGATGATCAGCGAGCGGTCGTCAGTCTTGTTCTCACGGTTAGTGCTGTAGTGGCTCTTGTCGTCCATCAAGCTGTGTATGATGTTATATATGTCATCCCAGGTAAGTCCTTCCTTACTTAACGCTTTTTCAACCTCCGAAGAAAATAATTTAAAAAAGAAGTTTTTCCTTATACCATCTACGACACCTATATAATAGTCAGTTGCTGGATTTCCGTTGATTTTGACATTGTCCTCGTTTCCTTCCGCGTGAATGACAACGGCATTTACGACAGCTTTTAGCTCATCGCTAAAGATTGACTTTACCGCTGCAAATCCAGTGGACTCTAATTTATCATTGATGAGTTTTTCAATGCTGTTCTTAAGTCTCGTTTTGGCCGTATTGCCAAAGTCTTCGTCACTGGGCAATGAAGTGATGCTTTCCGTCATGATGTCAAGCGTCTGCATGTCTTCGCTCAGTGTCATGATGCGGTAGTCGCAGGGGTAGGAGATGGGTGACCCCGTATTCACGTCATAGATCGTTTTCGAAAAGTCTTCGTTCCAGTCCATTGCAATGTCCGAGATGTGCATGTGGCCGGTCAGGATGACACGGACGCCGGCGTTGGCCAGTCTGTTGCGCACCTCCTCGTAGTTGGCGATATTATAGGTGGGGATTAATTGGTCGCCCATCAACACATGGGGAAACAGCAGGTGGTGCATCATGGCAATCACCTGCTTGCCCTCCTTCCAGGCCTTGTTAGCCTGCTGGCACACCCAGTCGAGCGTCGCATTTGACAGGGAGCCGCCGTGAGAGTCGATACCCAACACCACCAGTCCCGTAATGGGTTCACAGGCGTAGCTCAGCGAGTTGGGGTCGCGCTCAGTACCCGTATAGCCATAGTCGGCATATATGCTGGCAAACGTCGCGCTGTTGATGTTCTCCACCTTTGTAGTGCTGGAACCTTCGAATGACTTCGCATTGTTGTTGTCGATGTCGTGGTTACCGGGAATCACATACACCTTCACGCCCGCCGCCTTCAATTCTTTCAACCCTTTCGCCACATATTGATGACTCGCTTTCTCGCCATCCTTCGTCAGGTCGCCGGAAATCAGCAGCAGGTCGGGCTTGTCAGTCTTGAACTTCTTCACCAGTTCGTCGAAAATCTCCTGGCTGAAGTCTATCAGCTTCCGGTCGCTGTTCACTTCATTTTGCCAGGCCGTACCCCCGCCATTGATCAGCAGTTCCGGAGCCAGTACATGCGTATCAGTAATGACGGCAATCTTGGTCTGAGCCACAGCCCCCAACTGGCCGACAAGTGTCAGCAGGAGTGCAGTCATCAGTTTCATCATTTTTTTCTTCTTCATTTGCAATACTCTTTTAATGGTTAGGACGGAGCCCTCAAGGAGCCTTTATTCTTCCCTTTTCCTTTTCTGGGTGCAAAGTTAAGCATTTTTCTGATAATACGCAAACTTTCTTCAAGAGAAATGGCGGCTATCCTCACGGACGGCCGCCACTAGCGTTTTGAATGTTAAGCTTATGTTAAATTATACATGATTTAGTCTTCCCAGAGGTCGAGTTCGCGAGAACCGATGCCCTCGGAGTCCTCAATTGTTGTTTCAGAGTCGAGTATGGCAGAGCCGATTTCCATCAGCACATCCAATTCCGCCTCTACGATTTCCGTTGCCGGTGCGATATATTGTTTCTTTTCCATAATTGCTTTCCTCCTTATTTATTATTTAACAATAGTCTTTTTGCCGTTCACGATGTACAGACCCTTCTGAGCCTTCTCTACGCGCTGACCGTTCAGGTTGTAGATGGCGTTGCTGGTCTCAGCGTTCTCAATGCTCTTGATGGCAGTTGTTTCGCCGTCGAAGGTGACGGTCAGGCGAGCCTCGCTATTGCCAACTACGGCCAGATAAGCCTTGTTGGCAGGAATGGCAACGGATGAAGGATCAACTGTGCCGAACTTCAGCGGATCGCTGTCCTTCACCATAGCGAAGTAAGTAGTATTCTCGGCGGCATCAAATGAAGTTCCGTTAATATTTACCTTAAAAGCATTACCTGTCAATGCCTCTGCGCTCTCAGCCACTTTGATTGAATAAAGTTTGTTTGCTTCTCCTTTTAGCAATAATCCAGTGTAAGCAGGAACTGCCGTGCTGATTTCTGTGAAATTAACAGTATTATTTCCTTCGCCAATAGATGCCTTATAAGCTGTCAGACCTTCAGGTAAATCGCTTAAGTCAAGGCGAGATGTACTTGCAAATGTGGTATATCCATTAGATCCTATAGTTGCAGTTACAACATCTGTTACAGCACCGTCGTCACTTGTAATGTAAATGGCATCCAATCCAGCAGCAGAACCACCTACCTTTGCAATAACAAGGTCGGCAGAGTTCTCTAATGTAAACTCTTCAGAATCGAACTCTTGAATATTTACAACAGAAGTAGTAAAGTCAGCTACTTGCTGGTTGTTGGCAGAGAAAACAAAATGGTTACCGTAGTTTTTTGTAGCATCATACGCTATTACATGTATCTTATATGTACCAGAACCTAATGTGACGATCTTTGTGGCACGAGGTGCATAGGCAGATGAAGAATTTGAACTGCGGATGGTTGTATTTCCAGCGGTAATAGGAGTCAAACCTTCGATATCTTCACCTTCACTACAGAAAATGACGTTGGTAACTGCTTCATTTACTTCTTCTGTTTCAGGATTGTCAACAACGGCAGCGTAAGTAATGGAAGTTGCCTTATTGTCTGCATCAAGATTGAATTTGTAGTTGAACTCATTAACTGTACTTAGACCCTTATCTCTCATATAGAGTTGACCATCCTTTGCTAAATATTTCGGATACGGAACGCTCATTTGGTCACCCTCAAACCCCGTACCTGCCTTGCTTCCAAGGTTAATGTCACCTTCGGCAACAAAATTCACGGTATAATTCCAAACTTCAGCTTCACGAAAGTTCACTTTTACTATTGTTGAACCATCACTATTAATGGTCTTCCCTTCGGAATCGTCAGAAGTGTAGATATATTTTTTGCCATCTTTATAAATGGGGGCCTTGTCTGACGAAGTAATAGTAGCAGGATCACCGCTATTACCACTATAAGTAGATGGATCCTTTATTTCTGTGTCACCATACATATATATAACTTTATAATCGACAGCAGATGCAGAAGGATTAGCTACACTTATTGATGTGAAATACAGATATCGTGCAGGAGTGAATTTCACATTACCATCTTCATTGACTGAATATATATATATGTTCCCATCATTAGATTTTAATGTGGCGTTTGTAGATGGATTGGGGTCTCCAGTTCCAACAATAGTTATTAATTGTCCTTTTGTGCAATTGAGCATACCCATTGCGCGACCGCCACCATTACCTTGATATAAGCCGTTTGCTTTACGAATCAGCCAAGTAGTCCCTGTTTGGAGTATAAAATGCTCATTTAATAATTGCTCTCCAACACTACATGTTCCCATAGAAGTGTTGCTAATCGTGGCGACTTCTGAAGAGATAGTAACTCCTGTTTTGTCATCATAATTAGCCCCCAATGCAGCGAAGTCAATTGACCATTCATCTCCTGCCCACGCACTCGTTGCCACCATCGCGCAAAGCCCGACGAGCAACGTCTTCAAATAAGTAATTTTTTTCATTGTTGTTATTGATTGTTAGTAAATTTCTCTTGACTTCCTTTTTGTTATGAGTTATAGTTATGGAACCCTGATAACGGATTTCGTGCGCAAAATTACTGATAATAATGCATATGAACAAATAAAAAGCAAAAATAGCAGTAGTATGAGCAAAAAAACGGGGTTGTCTTGGGCTGAAATCGCGTTTATTAATAAATAGCATGCAAATTATTAATAAGTAGCATGCAATTTATTAATAAATGACAGCGAAGTCAAAAATACCCCCAAAATTTGGCTCGAGCCAAAACCCCATTTAGCTCGAGCCAAAACCCCTTTTGGCTCGAGCCAACTCCCCGATTGGCTCTTAATGTGTCTTTTCCTGATGATTTCACTGGTTCTTCTGCATTGTAGTTGAAGATTTTGTCAATATTTCAGATAGGATTAGTCATCAACATGCCAAGACCCTCAAAAAATTGACTCGAGTCAATCGATGAAATGACTCGAGTCAACCGATGAATTGACTCGAGTCAAATAATTTAATGACTCCAGTCATGCTGCTATCGAATCGTTTTATTTGTAAATAATTCGGATAAAGTTCTTATTTTTGTCTGAAGATACCCTCAAATTGTTGAGTCGACTCATTCGATCCAATGAGTCGACTCGTTGGATCGAATGAGTCGACTCAACTCTTCGAACGAATTAATTGATGGAAATATACTTGGTGTGATATTGTCAAGATTTCCGACGAAATTTCAACTTAATTGCAGAAGAACCAGAGAAGTTCTTCGCTGGCGAAGCAAGCTCGAGCGAGAGGAAGTTCCCTTTTGCTCTTCCGGAAGTAGCGGTTTGCATGGAGCA
>CALDLA010000031.1 GCA_937898415.1 uncultured Prevotellaceae bacterium
ACGGCAATCTTCTTCACGCTCTTGGGAACAGCGGCGAGCAGATGCTTCACGCTGAACGGACGATAGAGGTGAACAGAGATCATACCCACCTTCTGACCCTGACCGTTCAGGTAGTCAATGGCCTCGCGGGCTGCATCGGTAGCAGAACCCATCAGGATGATCATGCGGTCGGCATCCTCGGCTCCGTAGTAAGAGAAGAGGTGATACTCACGACCAGTGATCTTAGAGAGCTCGCCTAAGTACTTCTCAACTACCTCGGGAACTGCATCGTAGTAGGGGTTGCAGGCCTCACGGTGTGTGAAGAAGGTCTCGGGGTTCTCAGCGGTACCACGGGTGATAGGACGCTCAGGGCTCATAGCACGGTCGCGGAAACGCTTGATGTACTCTTCCTTCACGAGCGGACGAACATCCTCCTGGTCGAGCAGCTCAATCTTGTGATACTCGTGAGAGGTGCGGAAACCGTCGAAGAAATTAACGAAAGGTACGCAGGTCTCGAGAGAAGCCAGGTGAGCGGCGGCGGTCATATCCATCACCTCCTGTACAGAACCCTCGCAGAGCATAGCGAAACCAGTCTGACGGCAAGCCATCACGTCCTGGTGGTCACCGAAGATACACAGAGAGTGAGAAGCCAGCGTACGGGCAGAAACGTCGAACACGCAAGGAATCAGCTCACCGGCGATCTTGTACATGTTAGGAATCATCAGGAGCAGACCCTGAGAAGCGGTAAATGTCGTGGTGAGGGCACCAGCCTGCAGCGAACCGTGAACGGCACCGGCAGCACCAGCCTCTGACTGCATTTCCTGAACACTGACGGTCTGTCCCCAAAGGTTCTTACGACCACGGGCGGCCCACTCGTCAACATGCTCCGCCATAGGCGAAGACGGGGTGATGGGGTAGATAGCAGCTACCTCCGAGAACATATAACTCACGTGAGCCGCAGCCTCGTTACCATCACAGGTGATAAATTTCTTTTCTTTAGCCATTTGTTTATAAATAAAAAGTATAATAGTATTGCCTGAAATAATACCTAAAAATGATGAGATGTTTTAAAACGCGTGCAAAGGTACGAATAAAATCCCGAAATGCAAAGCAGAGTTTGCAAAATATTGCTAAAACGTTTGCGTTTTTATTTTTGAGCGCATAAAGCGGTCAGAACTCCATTTTAACATCCGAGGCTCTGGCAAAGTAATTATTCCTAAGTAACTGTTCTGTTGTAATGTCGGGATGACTCTTCATGAAATGTCCGACGTTACGGGTATAAAGTGTGTTAAACACCCGCCTATTCATTGATTGGTTAACAACCCATTGCACCTTACCTACAAACATGTCGCGCTCCAACTGTGTCAATTCGTGGTCATTGGGCATGGGGTATAGACTCAACAGGTAGAAGCCGATGCAGTCAGGAACGATGAAGTCGCGGGTCATTGCATTCCGCTGTTCATCCATATAGCCATAGTCTTCGCGTAAATAAAGCGGATAATTACTGCCCAGATACTTGTCGAGTGAAATGCCCAACAACCCGTTACCCACAATGATACTCTGGTCGAGCGAACCAATTTGCGCATAGACTTGGGGCACCTCTATGTTGGGCAGCATGTCACGAAGTCGACTGAAAGCATCGCTCAAATCCTTGTTAATGTCATCCATATTGGCATATTGCTGCTCGGCAGAAGCTATCAAGGTCTGAAGGATGGTGTCCTGAAAATAGTTAAGGAACTTGATGTTGATTTCCGGATCATTGACTTGACCTATTTTAAGAACGTCCTCTATCAAAGTTCTAGTCTGTTGCGGATAGTTGGTGTTCATCTGCTGAAGAGCCGAAAAGTCGCCCGTGGTCAGATAGAGACTCTGTATGCGGTCGTAACGTTCCACATTGACGATAGTTTCCGACTCGCTGCCGGAACCACTCAGACGCCATTCGCAACCAATGCAAACAAGCATTACAGATATCAATAGTACATAAATCTTACGCATGAACCAGTCTCATTGAGTGAATTTTATTTAAATTCGACTGCAAAATTACTAAATTATATTGTAAAATCCAAATTTTAACCTAAAAAAGATAAAAATATATTTGAAAATAATTACTTTTGCCTCCTACTAAACAATCAAAAGCATGAAACGTACTATTCTTTGGGGCTTGTTAGCCACCGTTTGTGCCACTTCCCTGGCGCAAGATATGATTACCGTCAACGTGAGCAATCCGGCCCGCCAATCACGCACCGATCAAGCCGTCATCATCGACTTGAAGCAATATGGCGACATCCGTTCGGCTCTCGTTATGCAGGATGGAAAGGAAATACCGTGCCAATTGGACGATCTCGACCAGGACGAGCAATTCGATGAACTATGTTTCCTGGTTGACCTGTCTGGTAAGGAGAAGAAGAAATACAGCGTAACACTCTACCATGAGGGGACACCTCGACAATATCCAGCCCGTGTCTATGCAGAAATGCTGATGCGTAACGACAAAGTAAAAGAAAAGAACCGCCACAATAATTTTATTGAAAGTATCACGGCACGCGGAGACTGTGCCAACTCTTACAACCTGCAGCACCATCACGGCGTGGACTTCGAGAGCGAACTGAACGGCATCCGCATCTATTTCGACAAGCGTCAGACATTAGACCTCTATGGAAAGTTTAAGAAACGACTGGAACTTGAAGAGACTCAGTTCTATACATCAGACGAACAGAAAAAACAAGGTTATGGTGACGACGTGCTTTGGGTGGGTAACACTTTCGGGCTTGGGGCCTTCCGTGGATGGGACGGCAAGGAGCCCACGATGATTGACCCTGTACGTTCACGAACGCAGCGGATCATCAGCTATGGTCCATTGAGGACGATCGTCAAGATGATTGACCGCGGCTGGCAGGCGCCATCGGTCAATAGTCCTGTCAACATGACGCTGCGCTATACGCAGTATGCCGGCCACCGAGATACAGATGTGGACGTATTCTTTAATAAAGAGGTCAGCGCGGGACGCTTCTCAACGGGTATCATCAATGTCAAGGGAAGTGAAGAATTCAGCGACAAAAGCGGACTGCGGGCCTGCTGGGGTACTGACTATCCTTCGACAGACACTGTGAAATGGAACCGCGAGACAGTGGGACTGGGCATCTACATCCCGATGAAGTATATCGTAAGCGAGGAACCGGCCAACAAGGATAATTACGCCTACGTAGTGAAGGCCGATGGCAAACACCTGTCCTACAAAATCATCTACACATCAGCCAACGAGGAATTTGGCTACCATACCGCCAAAGAATGGTTTGACTTTCTGAAGGAGTGGAAGAAGGAGGCCGAACTGCCCATCAGTATCAGTTTCTGATGTAGGAGAATCTGTATACTATTCTGGCAGTTTATACTTATTGGTCTGACGCTTAGCCTTTTGCGGTTGCTGTGTAAAACCCTGACGTGGACTTTTAACACTGCGGTAAGACTCCCATCGCTGCTGTATCTTGCTGACATAGTCAGCCGTCTCGCTGCCACGCATATACCCATACTTCACAATAGGGTCATTGTAGTATTCTGGCTGCGCCAGTTTCAGGACATACTCCGAGACGTCAGACCATTGATGATCGTTACGTCCGTCACGGCGGCAGAGGGCCATTGCGTCGCGTATATGGTGACCGCCACCATTATAAGCCGCCAGCACGAAGTTCGTACGTTCGCGGCGGTCGTGAATATCGCTGAAGGATTGTTCCAGCTCGCCTATTAACTTGGCCGCTGCGGCAATGCTCTTCTCCGGGTCAAACACCTGATTACGCGGTAGTCCTAAATGGTCAGCCGTCGCCGGCATGATTTGCATCAGTCCCTTGGCTCCTGCCCATGAGACGGCTTTCGGGTCGAACGTCGACTCCTGATAGCACTGGGCCGCCATCAGCCTCCAGTCCCAACGGATAGGACGACAATACTCCATAAACAGCGCATCGTAATGGGAGATCACACCGCCTTTGCGGTCAAGCATGGGCGAGAAGACCCTACGCCTGACACTGCGGTTGCTCAGCAGATAGGCCTCTTGACTGCGTACCTCATTGAGGTATTCGGGCTTGTACCATTTCTGTAGCTCGCCTTCCAAGTCGGGTTTGTCAGGGCTCGCCATCAGCTTGCCAACCACCGTAGTAGCCATGATGTCACCCTCGCCCGCTTCCAGCTTTGTCATCATCTCAGACGAATCGCGGCAAACTTCTACACGGAGTCTGACCCCTACCTGTGCCGCAAACTTCTCGGCCAGCAGATATTGTGTGCCCAGATGGCGCCCATGGTAGTCATAATAATACTCAGGCCCCGACATCGTCAGCAATATCATTTCGCCGCTGCTCTGTATCTCCATGAGGTCAAAGTCACCGTCAGTGGCCACAGAATCGACCACCTCGCCCCATGGAGCGACGACCTTCTCCTGCTGTTTCTTCTGGTGGCAAGCACCCAACAGAAAGGTTAAAAATACGAGATATATGACTTTTAACTTCAATTTTGCTACGTTTTGGGCGCAAAATTACACAATTAATTGCACAATCGGAATTTTTTGTGTACTTTTGCAGCACTTTTTCAAGATAATTAGGCTTTTATACATGTTAAGAATTGCAGTCCAATCAAAAGGCCGTCTGTTTGACGACACAATGAATCTGCTCAGCGAGGCGGATATCAAGGTGAGTGCCACAAAGCGCACACTGTTAGTTCAATCGAGTAATTTCCCGTTGGAGGTGCTCTACCTGCGCGATGACGACATCCCGCAGAGCGTTGCTTCGGGAGTGGCCGACATCGGCGTAGTGGGCGAGAACGAATTCGTGGAACGCGGCGAGGATGCAGAGATTATCTCGCGTCTCGGCTTCTCGAAGTGCCGTCTGTCATTAGCTATCCCCAAGGAGGTGAACTACCGTGGCGTCAACTGGTTCAACGGCAAGAAGATAGCCACCTCATATCCCAATATCTTGCGTCAGTTCATGCAAAAGAACGGCATTGAGGCTGAGATACACGTCATTACCGGTTCCGTGGAAATCAGCCCGGGTATCGGACTGGCCGACGGCATCTTCGACATTGTCAGCTCTGGCTCTACGCTGGTGTCTAACAACTTGCGCGAGGTAGAGGTGGTCATGCAGAGCGAGGCCCTGCTTATAGGCCACAAAGGCATGGGGGCCGAGAAGCGTGCCACGCTCGAAGAAATGCTGTTCCGCTTCAAGGCCGTGAAGGATGCCGAAGATAAGAAATATGTACGCATGAATGCGCCCAAAGCCCGTCTGGAGGAGATTATCAACGTGCTGCCCGGTCTGAAGAGTCCTACCATCATCCCCTTGGCAGACGAGGAATGGTGCTCTGTCCACACCGTGCTCGACCAGAAGCGCTTCTGGGAAATCATCGGCAAACTGAAGGAAATGGGGGCACAGGGCATTCTGGTGACTCCAATTGAAAAAATGATTCTATGAACATCATCAGATATCCCGCCCGTGAAGAATGGGCAAGTATTGTAGAACGCCCCCATCTGGACGTCACCGAACTGAATCAGACAGTGGCTAATGTCCTGGCCGACGTCAAAGCTCGAGGCGATGAAGCTGTAAAGGGCTATGAACTGAAGTTTGACCACATTGACCTTGATGACCTTGCCGTCACCAAAGATGAAATGAAAAAGGCTGAAGGCAAAGTGTCAAAGGAATTGCGCCAAGCCATAGAACTGGCTCATGAGAATATCAAGAAATTCCATGAGTCACAGCGTTTCCGTTCAAAGAAGGTGGAGACGCAGCCGGGTGTCGTCTGCTGGCAGAAAAGCGTAGCCATCGAGAAGGTGGGGCTTTACATTCCCGGCGGCACGGCCCCCCTGTTCTCGACCGTACTCATGCTGGCGACCCCTGCCAAGATTGCAGGATGCCGTGAGATTGTACTCTGCACCCCACCCGACCGTAAGGGCCGAGTCAACCCAGCCATTCTGGTGGCTGCTCAAGTGGCTGGTGTCAGCAAGATTTTCAAGATTGGTGGCGTACAAGCTATTGGAGCGATGGCCTATGGAACGGAGACTGTCCCCAAGGTTTATAAGATATTCGGCCCGGGCAACCAATACGTGATGGCTGCCAAACAGCAGGTAAGCCTCAGTGATGTCGCCATCGATATGCCTGCAGGTCCTTCTGAGGTATGCGTCATTGCCGACGAGATGGCCAGTCCTGAGTTTGTGGCTGCCGACCTGCTGTCGCAAGCCGAGCATGGCATCGACTCACAAGTCATCCTGATTACCACCTCCCACAAACTGATTGACGAGGTACAGCAAGAGGTTGACCGCCAACTTGAACGACTGCCACGTAAAGAGATTGCCCAGCGAGCATTGGAAAACAGCCGCATCTTTCTGGTGCGTGACAATAAGGAGGCCATGGAGCTGTCAAATGCCTACGCCCCAGAGCACTTGGTCATCCAGACTGAGGATTACGAAGAAATGGCAAACCAAGTAGTCAATGCCGGCAGCGTATTCCTTGGACGCTATGCCTGTGAAAGTGCCGGCGACTATGCCAGCGGCACCAACCACACCCTGCCGACTCACGGCTATGCCACAACCTATAACGGCGTCAACCTTGACAGCTACTGCCGTAAGGTTACCTTCCAACACCTGACGGAAGAAGGTGTACGCAACATCGGCCGCGCCGTGGAAATGATGGCTGAGGCAGAACAATTGGATGCTCACAAGAATGCGATGACGGTAAGAATAAATAGTTTGAAATGAAACCATTACAAGAATTAGTTCGTCCAAATATATGGTCACTGGCACCCTACAGCTCGGCCCGCAATGAATATGCAGGACGCGAAGCCCGCGTGTTTCTCGATGCCAACGAGAATCCGTATAACAAACCCTATAACCGCTATCCTGACCCGTTGCAGTTGGAAGTAAAGGCCGCCATCTCAAAGGTAAAGGGGGTACCAGTGGAGAATATTTTCCTGGGCAACGGCAGTGACGAGGCCATCGACTTGCCCTACCGCTGCTTCTGCCGTCCGGGTGTTGACAATGTCGTGGCCATCGAACCCACCTACGGTATGTATAAGGTGTGTGCCGATATCAACGACATAGAGTACCGTCCCGTGCTGCTTGACGAGCATTACCAGATAAAAGCCGACCAACTGCTTAGTGCCTGTGACGACAAGACCAAACTCGTCTGGATCTGTTCACCCAACAACCCCACAGGTAATAATATTGTACGCGAGGAGATTGTCCGTGTCATTGAGGAGTTCCAGGGCATTGTCATCGTCGACGAGGCCTACAGCGACTTCTCCAGCCAGCCCTCCCTGCGTCACGACCTGTTGAAATATCCCAATCTCATTGTGCTCAACACCATGTCGAAGGCGTGGGGTTGCGCCGCCATCCGTCTCGGTATGGCCTTTGCCTCGCAGGATATCATCGCTTTGTTCAACAAGGTGAAATATCCCTACAACGTCAACCTCCTGACCCAGCGCCAGGCCCTCGAAGCCCTCTCCGACCCCTTCCAGGTAGATAAGTGGGTACGGATGCTGAAGCTGGAACGCGACCGCATGATCGAGGCCTTCCGGATATTACCTATCTGCCAACACGTCTACCCCACCGAGGCCAACTTTTTCCTCGCCAAGATGACCGACGCACAGGGCATCTATGACACCCTTGTCGACCAAGGTATCATTGTCCGCAACCGCACCCGTGTCCAACTCTGTAAGGACTGCCTGCGCATCACTATCGGCACCAAGACCGAAAACAACGAACTCATTGCCGCCCTTCGGCAGATGTAGGATGATTGTTGAGATATCATCCTTGTCAGCCCCGGGCGTCGAGGTATTCAGCACCTTGACAGAAGCCCAGCTTCGTAACCGTATAGAGCCGGAAAAGGGGATTTTCATCGCTGAGAGTCCAAAAGTCATTCATGTCGCTCTCGATGCAGGTTATCAGCCTACGGCCCTGCTTTGCGAACAGCGTCACATTGAAGGCGACGCCAAGACCCTGATTGAGCGATGCGGCGACATTCCCGTCTATACAGGAGAAAGACGGTTGTTGGAACAGCTGACAGGCTACACGCTGACACGAGGCGTACTCTGCGCCATGCGCCGTCCTGCTCCACTTCCACTCGAAACCGTCTGTCGCGACGCCCACCGAGTAGTAGTCATCGACGGGGTGGTTGATACCACCAACATCGGTGCCATCTTCCGCTCAGCAGCCGCACTTGGCATCGACGCCGTCCTACTGACACGCTCGTCATGCGACCCGTTGAACCGCCGGGCTGTCCGCGTCTCCATGGGCAGTGTATTCCTGGTTCCTTGGACGTGGATTGACAACCCCGTTGCCGACCTCGCCCCACTGGGTTTCCAGACAGCAGCGATGGCCCTGAGCGATGACAGCATCCCCTTGGACGCCCCCATCCTGAAGACCATTCCCCGTTTGGCGATTATCATGGGCACAGAGGGTGACGGACTACCCTACGATACCATACAAAAAGCAAACTACGTGGTACGCATCCCTATGTCGCACCACGTAGATTCATTGAACGTTGCAGCAGCCGCTGCCGTCGCCTTCTGGGAACTCAGAGTATGCTAAACACCTTATTATACGGTACGGAATCCGCAAAATTCGAAGAAAAAAACACTTTTCTCAAAAAAAGTTGCAAAAAGATTTGGAGGATTCAATTTTTCTCCGTACCTTTGCACCCGCAATCAAGGAGATAACCCCAACGGTTTGCAGCACAAGAATCCGGAAGGATGGGTGAGTGGCTGAAACCAGCAGTTTGCTAAACTGCCGTACGGGTTCCCGTACCGGGGGTTCGAATCCCCCTCCTTCCGCAGGGGTTCCCCATGGTTGCTTGGATGGTCGATTCATCTAATGGTTAGGATACAAGATTCTCAATCTTGGCATAGGGGTTCGATTCCCCTATCGACTACAAAAACCGCTGATAATCAGCGGTTTTTTCATTTTTACGCACAGTTTTACACGCAGTTTTCGCCAGAATATTACCGTTATTGTTTTACTAACGTCTGCGTGATTCCCTGCTCACGATGAATGATGCGGACTTCGATGCCAAACTTGCGGTGCAGGTGCTCGGCCAAGTGCTGGGCACTATAGACAGAGCGGTGCTGACCACCGGTACAGCCGAAGCTGAACATCAAGGAGGTGAAACCACGCTGGATGTAGCGGCGGACGTGGGCATCGGCCAGTTTATAGACCGAGTCGAGGAAGGTGAGTATCTCGCCGTCGTCCTCCAGGAAGCGGATGACCGGCTCGTCGAGTCCCGTCAACTGCTTATAGGGCTCATAGCGACCAGGGTTATGAGTCGAGCGACAGTCAAAGACATAGCCGCCACCGTTGCCACTCTCGTCCTCAGGTATTCCCTTGCGATAGCTGAAACTGTAGACCTTGACCACCAACGGTCCCTGTGCGTCATACTTCGAGAAGGTGGCGGGACCGTCCTTGGGGTGCGCCTTGTACGGATTACGGTCGGTAATCTTATAGCCGTCGGCACGGTTGGCAGCCACCTCTATCTGCTGTAACTGGGGCAGTTGGCAAAGGCGGCGCAGGACATCGGTCAGATGCGGATAAGGGAAGCTGACGGTGTCGAGCAGTTCGCGCAGGTTCTGGATGGCAGGGGGGATGGAGTCGATGAAGTGCTGCTTGCGCTCAAAGTAGCCTCGGAAGCCGTAGGCACCCAGCACCTGGAGGATGCGGAACAGCACAAAGAGCGACAGCCGGGCCACGAAATGATGACTTGAGGGCACCTCCGTGTAGTGCTTCAGCGCATTGTAGTATTCGAACACCAGTTCGCGGCGCAGCTTGTGCGGATAACGGGCCGATGCCTGCCACAGGAATGAGGCGAGGTCATAATAGCAAGGTCCGCGGCGTCCTCCCTGGAAGTCGATGAAATAGGGTTGTCCGTCCTTCAGCATGACATTGCGCGCCTGGAAGTCACGGTAGAGGAAAGCCTCCTGCTTCTCCGCCGTCAGGTCCTTGGCCAACAGCCTGAAGTCAGCCTCCAGTTTCAGTTCGTGGAAGTCAATCTCGGTAGCCTTCAGGAAACAGTACTTGAAGTAGTTCAGGTCGAAGAGCACGGAGTCAGCGTCGAACTCCGGCTGCGGGTAGCATTGTGAGAAGTCGAGCCCACGAGCCCCTCGCATCTGGATGTTCGCCAGTTGGCGGATGGTCTGTTTCAGCAGTTCCTGCTCAGCCAGCGTATAGCGTCCGCCAGCCTCACGTCCACCCCGGATGGCATCAAACAGCGACACCTGTCCGAGGTCGGTCTGCAGATAGCGCAGCTCGTCGTCGCTGACGGCCAGCACCTCGGGCACCGGCAGTCTCCGCTGAGTGAAGTGACGAGCCAGACTTATGAACGCATGATTCTCGTCACGACTCGTGCCGATGCATCCGATGACGCTGCTCCCGTCATCGCCTACAAACCGGTAGTACTCACGGTTGGAACCGGCCCCCGTCAGTTTCTCTGTCGTTGCGGGTACTCCCCCACTCCATTGCTTATATAATTCCAATAGTTTCTCCATACAGTCTGCAAAGTTACAACTTTTCCACCACACTCCCAAACCTCGGGCTCTTTTTTACACAACAAAACGAATGTAAGCCGACTCGATGCAGGCCGCTCCACCGTCCATATCAGGCGGTTTAACCGAATTTGCAAGGTGAATTCACTGAATTTGCAAGCTGAATTCACTGAATTAACTAGCTAAATTCACTGAAATTACACGGTAAATTCACTGAAATTACAATGTAAATTCACTGAATTTGGTTTGTAAATTCACTGAATTTAGCGTGTAAATACACTGAATTAGGTATTCACTCTTCGTTAGCGTAGCGCATGTTTTCAGTCGGGGCGCAAATAATAGCCCTGCCTTATTGCGCAATAAGGCAGGGTTATTTGACAATAAGGCAGGGTTATTGTCGCAAGAATTCACTTCTTATTTAATCACTCGCTTCTTACCTTTATAGATATACACGCCCTTGACAGGCTTGCCCTGCAGTTCGTGACCGTTGAGGTCGTAGTAGCGGCGGGTGCCGTCCTCGTCGATGGTCTCGATGCTGTCAATGCCGGTGGCGTCGTCAACGAGGCTCATGCTGATGCGGGCGCCGGCAATGCGGGTGCTGGGCAGCAGGTAGGCACGGAAGGGCAGGATGCTGGCAGGCTTGTCAGCAGGGAAGCCGCTGACCACAGGGTGCCAGTTGCCGTCGTCCTGCAGGATGTAGGCACCCAGGTCGGCTGCCGTCTTGTTGCTGATGGCGTCGAAGGTGCCGCGCACCGAGTAGCCCGAGCCGTCGTCCTGACGGCCGTAGGTATTGACATCGCTGGCGGGGATGGTCTGCCGGATGTCGGTGTCCAGCGTGGTTGACATCTTGCGGAAGCGCTTGTTGCCCACCACCTTCACGAGGTACGGATGCATGGCCTCCAGCTCGCCCGTGACCTCGGTGAACACGAGGCTGTTGGCATCGCGGTCGCTCAGCTTGTAGGCACGTGAGTAGGCGGGAACCTTCATCTTGTAGGGTACGCAGACCGTATAGGGTACTGCCGAGGCAGCCAGCGGGCGCGTGTTCTCCACCTTGTCGGCCTCGAAGGCGTAGGGGACACAGTAGTCCAGCGTGTCGATCATGCGGAAAGCGGCGGCGTGGAGGGAGGTGGTCTCAGCGGGGGAACCGCTGAGCGCTGTGGCGGTGATGACGTTGGTCTCTGTTGTCGGGCCGTACGTGGCGGGGACGTAGGCCAGGGTCTGCTGGGTGTTGATGCCCAACTTGGCAAGGCCGCCGTTACGCAACGAAGCTACCACATCGGTGGAGTCGCACAGCAGGAAGTCAGCCGAGCGAAGGTTCTTTGCATTCTCAAAGAGTCCCTCCTCCATGCCTGTCAGCGTGACGGGCATGACAATCTGCTGCAGCTGGGTGAGCGGAGTCAGTGTGGCCTTGCTGAGCGAGTCGATGGCGGTATAGCCCAATAGGGAGAGGTCCTTTACACCAGAATGCTTGTCGAACCATCCATCTACAGACGTCACCATTGCCAGGTCGTCCTTAGTGGCGGCGGCATGGGCGGCGAAGGCGCAGAACGACTCGTCGTCGTCGAAGGCACCCCTCGAGATGTTGTTCGTGCGCTGCCAGGATGAGCCGGTGTAGTCATCGTCGGCAATATAGTCGTTATAGAGTGAGGGGCGCACATAGAAGGCGTCGAACGTCGGGTTGTAGTTGTTGCACAACCAGCGCCATACGGGGAACTCTTCGCTGATATACACCTTCTGTTTGGCGAGGATGTACATACGTGTGAGCGAGGCACCGTCGTCGAGGGCATCCCAGTTGAAGTCCTCCATGTCGTCGCCTATGACGAGCGACTCCATGTCCTCGCAGCCTATCATGGCGCGTGTCCTTACCTTCTTGCAGGTGCGCGGCAGGATGAGCGTCTTCAGGCTGTAGGCATTCTGGAGGGCGTATGTAGGCAGCACGTCCGCATCGACCCCGTGGCTTATCGCTCCGCCTACCACCGTATGCTGTGCGAGGTATGAGTAACCGTCAGACTCCACAATCTGTGCGTCGTAGAGGTCTAAGTACTCCAAGTGTCCCGCGTAGTTACGGCATTGCTTCCAAGGACAGTAGCCTGCCAGATATTTCAGCACGTCGAAGTCGGTAGCCGAGATGGGGCCTACGACCTTCAGGTGTGTGATGCCCGAGTAGTTGCCCTTCATTCCGTGCAGGTGTTTGGTTAAGATGGTCCCTGTCTTGGAGATTTCAGGCTGCAGTCCCAGTGCCACGGCGAGCGTGTTCGGCGCGGTGACGGTCACGGTCTTGATGGGGCTCTTCTGGTAGAAGTCCTCGTCCACGTTGATATGGTCGGCATACTGCGCCCACTTCTCGCGGTAGAGCTTGCAGAGCTGCTTCGGCACGAAGATGCGGAAGTCGTGCGGCAGGGACATGAATGCATTGTCATCCAGTTCAGGCACCTGGTCTGTTGAGATGTAGATGCTGTCGAGGCTGTTGCAGACGTTGAAGGCAGCGCGTCGGATGAACTGCACCGAGTCGGGCAGCGAGATAACCCGCATGTTGTAACAATTCAGGAAGTCGTCGTTGTCCAGGGACTTGATGTTATGGAACAGAGAGAAATCCTTGAACCGGGTGATCTTGTCGTTGCCGACAAAGGTCCTGCCCAACTTCTTCATGTTCAGATATTCGGCAGGGAAGAACATGCCTTCCTCCGCCAGTGCATCCACGACGGCATCGTCTTCTATTGGGGCCGTGATGTTGCGTGCCTGCACCGTCAGATAGTTCTGTCCCATGTACTCGCCCAGTTGCGATTTCTTGGCATAGACGTTGTCGATGGGTTTTCCCCACGGGTCCTTGCGGCTGCTCTGTGCGGGTTTGTCGGTGGCGAAGACGAGTGTTTCCAACGGATAGTCGAGCAGTCCTGCTTTACCGGTCCAGCTCTCATAGTCGTCGATGCTGCCTGTCACGGCCAGTTGCTTCAGACTGCTGCATCCGGCAAAGATGCGGGTGCCTATCTCCTTGAGGCTCTTGGGCAGGATGACCGTCTCAAGGGCCGTGCAGTTATAGAACAGATAGTCGGGCAGTTCGTTGTCGCTGACGATGCTGTAGCGCGTGCCGTCAACCGTCAGGTCGTCGTTGAAGTAGTTGTAGCCATCGTCAGTCTTCTTGATGGTGGCATTGTAGAGATTCAGGTAGCGCAGCTGTCCGTCGGTAGCCTTGCCGCCAGATGTATAGGCATCGCAGCCTGCTAAGTAGCGGATGACGGCGAGATCCAGATTACCCAGCGGGCCGCTGATGGTCAGCGAGTCGTACTTGGCATACGGGCCGTGTACGTAGCGCGGCTCGTCGCCGAAGAAGAGTCCTGAGTAGCTTATCTCTACATAGAGCCCCAGTTTGTCAGCCAGTTGATTGGGCTTGCTGACTGTCACTTCCTTTTTTAACATATAGGCGCCATCAGTCACGATGTAGTCCTTGTATTCGGGCCAAGCCGTCCTGTAGGCATCGACCGCTGCGTCAGGCACATAAATCTTCAGCCCGTCATTACGGCTGAACTGCGTCTTGCCGGTCAGCTTGGCGGGCGTGGTGCTGCGTACGTGGATGATCTTCAGCACGGGGCAGTCGTTGAAGGCCTCGTCGCCAATCTCGCTGACGGCGGCTGGCAGTTCTATCTCCTCCAGCTTGTAGCAGTTGGCAAAGGCAAAGGGCTGGATGGTCTTGATGGTACTGGGCAGCAAAATGTTGCTCAGGTTCTTGCAGCCGCGGAACCACTCCTGACCCACGTAGTCGAGGCCGATGACCTCAAACTGCTTAAACTCGGCAAACGAGCGGATGTTCTCTTTCTGGTCTTGCAGTGCCTCTTTCATTCCTTCATAGTTGGCTCCGCCGATACGCGCCAGGTCGATGTAGCCGTCCCAGTAGTAGGGGTCGCAGCAGGGCGTGTAGTAGCGGTAGCCCTTCAGGGCCTTCACCACACCCTCGTCGCCCGGCTGTATGATGCAGGCGCGGAAGCGGTCCTTGTACTTCACCCATGCCGTGTCGGCCTCGAACCAGGCCTGCTGCTGCGGCAGCATCTTGATGATGCAGTCGGGCGAGCCGTCGAACATGCCCTTGCCGGCACGTACCTGCGAAGGCTTCAGCGGCTCGATGTGGTCGGTGCCGTCAGTCACGCAGTAGAGCATGTCGATGTTCTTCAGGTTGCGGCAGTTGATGAAGCACGAGTCGCCCAAGGTCATGTCGAGCGTCGTGTAGCTGTCGCCGCCGTTGAGGTCCCAGAAGGAGACGGTCTTCAGGTGGTCGTTGCCGGCAAATGCCTTGCGCTTCACCATGTCGAGCTTGTAGTTGTTGTATGAGCCGATGTCGTTGAACAGGCCCATGCTGCCCTGATGGCCGTCAAGGAACTCATTGTCGGCAGAGATGGCCGTCAGGTGGTCGATGGTGTGTCCGTTGACCCTCGTCTGTTTCCATGAGGTGTTATTCTCGTAATGGATGGCGTAGTTCACGCCGTACTCCGAGTACATGGCGTACTCCTGCACCGTCTGATAGACGAAGTACTTCTGGAACTTGCTCCAGTTCTCGTCGCGGAGGAAGTCCTCCTTACGGTCTTCGGGGATGATAATCTGCAGCTTCGTGGAGTCGCAGCCGTCGAAGATGTGGTCGCCGCCGAGGATGAAGTTCTCCGGGCCGAGGGCGCGGTAGTCGTTCTCGTCGCGTGCCTCACTTCTCAACTGTGTCCTGTAGATAAGGCTGAAACGCTTCAGGTTGCTGCATCCGACAAAGGCCGAGTCGGGGATGGCCATCTGCATGGGCACGTAGTTCGTTCGCCCTGTGTAAGGTGATTCGGCAAAGTCAATTTCCTCCAGGGTCTTGTTGCCTTGGAAGGCGTTCTTCCTGATGGCCACCGTGCGGTAGTTGTACACATTGCCGATGTCCTGATAGATGGTGTATTTCTTCTGATCCTTGGCGGGCTTATCGACACAGACGTGGTAGATGAGCTTCTTGTCGGGCGTATAGACCAGCATGTTGTCGTAGCTCACGTTGTGGATGTTGGCCTTGATGTTCTCCGTCAGTCCGCGTTGGAACTCCTCCTCCGTCATATCGTCTCCCATAGCCATGAGAGCAGAATAGGCTCCGCCATAGAACCCTGTTTGGTTCATAATAGCAAAGATGTTCGCGAGCTGTCGAT
Organism: uncultured Prevotellaceae bacterium; assembly: GCA_937898415.1. GTDB lineage: Bacteria > Bacteroidota > Bacteroidia > Bacteroidales > Bacteroidaceae > Prevotella. The sequence continues at coordinate 15,636 of CALDLA010000031.1, forward strand.
TTGTCGTCCGATGGAATTCGCTGATATAATAATTGATCAATGTACCAAATTGACCGCTTATAAAATGTTTATGACATTCAGTAGCCCCATTCTTCAACAAGGTCCTGAGATTCTGGCTATTCAGCAACATTTCGCGGACATTGGGAGTCCAGTAATACCTGTTATCGTTTAAATACAATAATCCCTTTTGGAATGCTTCTTTTCCATAGACAGACTCCTGGACAAAGAGATTGTTGGCTTCATTTTTCAAATGATAATCGATAGCGCGGGTGTAGACTTCCGGGTCCTGACTGGCGAGTAGATTGGTTTCCACCATTTCGCTGGCAAACGCTTCTTTAGACTTTGCTGTATTGACACTTACTTCCTTCATCGTTTCGACGAATTTCTTCCATACCGTTGGTATGTTAGCACTGGCGAGGGTCTCAAGCATTTTATAGATCGTAATCGCTTCGTAGATCTTTATCGGCACGTTCCACCACGACAGGTTCTGCGTCACCACCTGGTCCGTACTGGCCGTGTTAGCCGTCTTCGCTGCGTATGCGTAACTCAGTCCCTCCGTTTCTACCGGGTTCCAGTTGGATGGCTCATAGTCGGCAGCCACAATGTATTCATAGTATTTAACCCAGTTGGGGTCATTGATGAAGTCGTTGTACATTTCGGGCGACACCACAATATGGAAATCTTTATTTACCCTTGGCCATGCCAGGAATTCCTCTTGCGTCATCTGCTCCATCTGCGCTTTTGAAGGCAGTCCGAAGATGTTGTCGCCAGGGATGACGTCCTTCGGACCCAGCACCTCCCAGTGGTCGTCGCCATCCTGTACATAATAGTACATGCGCAGCTCCTTCAGGTTCGTGCAGCCATAGAAAGCCCCGTTCTGGATGACCATTTTCAGGTCGCTGTAGGAGTTCTCCGAACGGCCGTTGGTCTGCCAGAACTCGATGGCACGCAGTTCCTGGCTGTCCTTGAAGGCGTTGCGCCCGATGGCGATGGTCTTGTAGTTGTAGTACGAGCCGGGGTCGTTGTAGATGCGCAGAACGCCGTCGTTCGACTTCAGGTAGTCGTCATCGCAGCCCACGACGGTGGTGTACCAGATGTTCTCGCTCGAGTTGGTTAGCAGGCTGTTGGCAGAGAACTGCTGGTAGTCGGCGTTCCACAGGCGCAGCGTCTCCATCAGCTGGGCGTGGCCGTCGGCATCGTTCTTCAGCGACTCACCTGCGGTGTTGCGCATCTCGCTGTAGCGGGCACCGTTCACGGTCATATCCACATCGGTGTGGTTATAGACGGTGATGCGCCGCTGGTAGTCTTTCCACGTCTTGCTGCTCAGGTAGTTCTGATACTGCGAGGCGTCGGTGCTGAACATGGCCTTCGGAGAATTATAGAAGACGTTGCTGCCCACGGCACTCACCTGATCGGGACGCAGCGCCTCCCAGTGGTTGTCGCCATCGGTGGTGTACTGCATCATCTTTATTTCCGTCAGGTTGCCGCAGTAGGCAAAGGCGTAGTCGCCAATCTGGAAGTCGAACTGGAACGAGGCATCCTTGGTGTTGGCACCGGTGTCCTTGAAGTAGAGCGTCTTCAGCTCCGTGCAGCCCTGGAAGGCATGGGGAGCTATACAGCCCAGGAGCGTATGGTCGCGCCCTGCACCCGTCAGGTCGCTGTATATCACGGCACCGCCTGTGGGAATGTTGCCGGGTACCCAGCCTACGATGGCTGTCACCCATGCCTTGTTGCCTTTGGCATCCCACTTGAAGAGGTCGTCATTTTTGTCGAACTGGTAGCCCTTCTGCCGGCACACCTCGTCGCTGAGGTAGAGGTGATAGTCGCGGCGGCTCAGGTAGCGGTACTTGATGCCGTCCATCTCGCGCTCATCCGAGGGCTTCACCATTTCGTTGAGGGGACTGAATATCGGCTTGCGGCTCAGGTCGCCTATCACATGAGTACCATTGCGCTGCCACGGGTCGTTGATGTAGCACGTGCCGTTGGTCTCCCAGTGGTTGAAGTCGGCATCGTCAGCGATTGTCAGCTTGACGACGGCTCCGTTCTGCCAGTATTTCTCGCCGTCGAAATTGATGGTCGGCTCGCTGACAATCTCGGCCTTGCAGCCGTCGGACACCAGCACCTCGCGGAACACGGCCACGCCCTGCTCCTCACCCATCAACTGCGTGTAATAGCACTCCTCGAACGTACACGTCACGCCAGCAACCATACGGGCAAAGGTGGCGCACCCCTCGTAGTAGGAGGTCTCCTTCGGGTCCATCATGCAGTGCTCAAAGGCGATGGGCAGATTGGTGTAGCCCACCAGACCACTACTGCGTGTGGCCCAGCCCGAGAAACCACCCATAAACGAACAGTTCTTGATGACAGGGCTCGCCGTGCAGGTGCCCTCCACCACGCCGACCAGTCCACCAAAGGTGGCGTCATCTTTAAGATTGCTGTCGGCAAACAGCCGGCTGCTGACATGGCAGTCGTCGATGGTGGTCGTCCGCGAACCGTCTATCAGCGAGGCAATGCCTGCGGCAAACTTATGGCGGCTGAAGATGCTGCCCTTCACCTTGAGGTGGCGGATGGTGGCACCTTCAAGCCTGACAAACGGAGCGCAGTAGTCATCGACGTATTCGAAACGGTCGGGCATGGCCCCACCACGGTCGTAGGTCAGCGTGTGCATACCTCCGCTGAAGGTGCCGCTGAAAGGCTTTACCTCGCTGCCGACGCTGATGCCCTGTGCATCAATGTCGGCCGTCATCTCAAAGAACTTGCCGCTATAGCTGTTGCCGCCGTTGACATCGTCGGCCAGCTGCTTCCAGTCGGCACTGCTCTTAATCTTATACGGGTCGGCACTGGTTCCGCTGCCGTCCCACGCCCATGTCCCCTGCACGATGGTACACAGGAGGGCCATCATCAGAAATGCTCTTGTTTTCATGAGCCTTATCGTTAGTTTGTTTTATTGATTATCTTTTTATCGTTTCTGATCACAACACCAGCTAATCCTCGATGGCATCGTATTCGGCCATCGCCTCAGCCATACGGGCATCAAGGTCGGCCAGGCGGTAGAGGCCGTCGCCGTTGGCTGTCAGTCCCTCGACCGTGACCGTCTGCACCATCGGCGGCTCTTCAAGCGAGAGCAGCGTGCGGGCATGCATCTGGCTGTATTTGGCATAGACCAGATTGATGGCAACATAGTCTTCGCTGCCGTCGCTCCATTTCTCGAAGACGAGCTTCGAGCCGATGGGCGTGCGCACCTCCAGCGCCTGCTCGGTCTCCGGAAGGTTCAGACGCAAGGCTGCGCTGATAGAAGTCAGGTTGACATCGTGACCGCAGAGGAAGGTGAACTTGCGCCCCTCATGGGCAAGTTCCTCACGGATGCGGCTCACCAGCGGATAGGCCAGGTTGACGGCGGCGCTGTGGGCGCTGAAGAGCAGACCGTCATGCACCTCCTTCACTCGGCAGATGGCCCGCCATTGCTCCTCAGTCAGTTCATGACCGAAGGCCGTCATACGCTCGCTCTCGTAACACTGCAGCACCAGTGCGTCGGCTACGCTGTTGGCCAGCGTATAGCCGCCCGTCATCTTCGGTTCGCTGCCCTTCTCTATTTTGAACTGCGTATCGTCGAAACGGAAATGGACGGTATCGTTGGCGGCAGCAGGCGAATGGGCCATGTCTATCACCTCCTCCATCAGCGTCAGCGTGGGCTGCACGCGCTGCATCCAGGCTTCCGGACCGCCATGCAAGGTAGCCATTTCTGCCAGAACCTGCTGGCGGTACTCATCGTTCATCTTCGTGAACCGGGCCACGAACACAGGGTCCATCTTGTCCTCGTCGTACTTGTGCTGAATCTCCACGTTGGCAAAAGGCAGGAAACCGGCAGAGAAATACTTCGCCGTGGCAAACGTGCGCTGGCGTGAGTTGGCATAGAACAGCACCTCATTGTCCATCGGTCGGTAGTTGTCGGGCAACAGGCCTGCGCCGACCAGCCATTTACGGAAGAACTGTCCCATCTCCGTCTCGAGCACACCGCCACGCTGCGACAGCTGGCTACTGGACGATGTCCACTGAAACCATTCGTAAGGTGTCACCCGCCTATAGGCAGCACCGCCCGACGTCAGCGGCGAGCGGATATTGTGGCGGCTCATCACCACCACCTCCTTCAGTTCATATTTTGCCTTGAAGGCATCAGAGCGCTCCGTCTGAGACTGCAGGCTCGTGGCAACCATCATGGCGGCAGCTGCCAATACCAAACTTTTTTTCATATATTGACTCGAGCCAATCGATGAAATGTTACTTAATCACTATTTTTTTGCCATTATTCACATACACGCCCTTCTGCGTGGGCTTGCCGGAGAGTTTGCGACCGTCGAGGCTAAACCACGCCGCGCTTCTCCCCTCCCATGCAGGGGAGGGGCCGGGGGTGGGGTCGGTAATCTCTACAATCCCCGTCGTTTCCTCGCCGAAGTTAAGCACGAAGGCGCGAGCTTCAACGGTGGGGTCACCGGCGGTGGGGTCACCGGCGGCGAGGTCGCCTTTCAGCTGGAAGACGGCGCGGCAGGAGCCGACAGTCATGTTGGCAGAGGGGTAATAGAGCTTGTTGTCTTTGCTGAGGAATAGCGTGGTGTTATTGGCCTCGAGACCAACGGGCGAGAAGCTGCCCACGAAATCTACATCTGTGGTCGATGTGCTTGTGTTCTGCGTATTATTGATGGTGACGCCACTGAACACGGGGTTCTCCACGTCTGTTCCACTGCCCCACTTCACGATGTAAGGTGTGCCCGCTTCGGTTTCGGTCAGGTTGTTCGCGTCTTCAGTGAAGTTCAGCGTTAACTTACTCTCCTCGTCATCAAATGCCGACGATGTCAGGGCTTTCACGGTTGCGCCTTCGAGGGGTGTGCCGGTGAAGCTGGTGATGCTGAACGGCAGGCAGAGTGTGTTCCACGCCCCGTCCTTGTAGAGGGTGCGGCTGTCAAGGGTGACGTTAGCTGTCTCACCGTTGTAGTTCGCAATGCGCGTGGTGTTCTTCACCGTAGCCTGGCTGTCGTCGTTGAGCAGGGTGATGTTGATGATAACATGGCCATTCTGGCCGCCGTTCTCGCCGATGGCAGGCAGATTTCCCAAATAATAGGAATCAGTAATAGTGGCCATATAAGAATCCTCATACGCTACGCCGATGATACCACCAGGTTTTGACTCAGTATCGCTACTCGTAACTGTTGCAGCACAGGTACAATCTTTGATGGTGAGATTATCATTGTCGATACCAATGATGCCGCCTGTGCCAAAGTTTGAAGCTGTCACCGTAACCGAGTTAGTCACATGACAGTTCTCTATGGCAGGCTTCTTAGAATCATCAACTTCATCACTACATCCGGCAATAGCGCCCACAAATCCTTCAGCAGTAAACGAACTGTTTGTAATCGTTACATTCTTGATGGTGGCTTTGGAAATGTAGCCGAAGAGTCCCACACCCCATGCTTTAGGCGTATTGACCGTGATGCCGCTGATGGTCTTTCCGTTGCCGTCGAAGATGCCGGAAAACGGTTTTCCGTCTGTATTGTCGCCATAACCTATGGGTGTGAAAGTCTTCTGGCCACTATAGTCGAGGCCGTTTTCGGCGGTCAACTTGAAATACTTGCCTGCGTATGGTATTCCGCTGTTCACGTCGGCGGCAAGTGCATCGAGGTCTTCGATGGAACTGATGATGTAGGGGTTACTTTCACTGTTTTCCCCAGTCTCTTCATGACGTGGGAAACTCGGCTTAGTATCTGCCCACGCTCCTGCCGTGAAGGTTAGCAGGGCAAGCAACATAATCGTATTCTTTTTCATATTCCAATAATTCGTTTAATCCGTGTAATCTGTGGTCGTCATAGTTCTGGCACGCGACGGTTTGCCGGCATTCTCGTCGGTGACATCGGTCTTTATCTTGTCCCCTTCGTCAGCGTAGCCGCCCACGATGTGCGCTTCAGCAAGCATCTGCCAGTAGTCGTATAGAACGGTACCCTCCTCCTCGGTGGGTCGGACAAGCGTAAGTTCCAGGTTGTGACCCTTGTAGGCAACATTGGCGTTAATGACGTTCGTTGTGGCATCATAGTGCATGTTCGTCACCTGTGGTGCATCAGCCAGATGACTCATTGGCTTGATGTTGCCCTCGCTATCCATCGTGTAGTCGAAACTGGCTTCATCATTGTCGCGCATGAAGATGCCGTCGATGTTTACCAGTTCGTTGTCTTGGAGGAAGATGTAGCCCCAGTAGCTGGCATCGGTATAAGTGCCATTGAGATAGACGAGAATGCCGATGTGGTCGTAGTCCGTCATGTCGTCCTCTTCCTCGGTACGCCAGTTGGAGGTCTCGCCGCTGATGGGCACCTCGGCATACCAGTGGCCGTGCAGGTTTTGCAGCTGCTCCTGAGAGGCGGGCTGCACGGTGTCGTCATCATCTGAGCAGCTGGTGAGGGCTGCGGACAGGCCGCAGCTCACCAGACAGATGCTAAATAGTTTGATTATACTCTTCATCATTGTTTATTTGTTTATATATGTTTTACCTTTATAGATGTACACTCCCTTGGCAGGCTTGCCCTGCAGCTCGCGACCGTTGAGGTCGTAGTAGCGGCGGGTACCGTCCTCGTCGATGGTCTCTAAACAGTCTATGTCGGTTGCGTCTTCGTCCTCCAGCGTCATGCTGATACGGGCACCGGCATTGCGGGCGCTGGGCAGCAGGTAGGCACGGAAGGGCAGGATGCTGGCAGGCTTGTCAGCGGGAAAATCGCTGACCACCGGATGCCAGTTGCCGTCGTCCTGCAGGATGTAGGCACCCAGATCGGCAGCGTCCTTATTGCCGATGGCGTCGAAGGTGCCGCGCAGCGAGTAGCCTAAGGCGTCGTCCTGACGGCCATAGGTATTGACGTCGCTGGCGGGGATGGTCTGGGCGATCTCGGTGTCCAGCGTGGTCGACATCTTGCGGTAACGCTTGTTGCCCACCACCTTCACAAGGTAGGGCTTCATGGCCTCCAGTTCGCCTGTGACCTCGGTGAACACGAGGCTATTGCCGTCGCGCTCGCTCAACTTGTAGGCACGTGAGTAGGCGGGAACCTTCATCTTGTAGGGCACGCACACGGTGTAGGGTACTGCCGATGCCTGCATCGGCCTCGAGTTCTCAATCTTCTCGGTCTCGAAGGCGTAAGGCACGATATAGCTGAGCGAATCCACCATGCGGTAGGTCTTCGTGCGCAGTGTGCCGCTGTTGCTTACGATGACATTCGTCTCGTCGGTCTGTCCGTAGGTAGAGGGAACGAAGGCTAAAGTCTGCTGGGTGTTGATGCCGTACTTGGCAAAGCCGCCGTTGCGCAGATTAGCCACGATGTCGGTAGAGTCGCTCAGCAGGAAGTCGGCATAGCGCAGGTGCTTTGCGTTCTCAAACAGGCCCTCCTCCATCTCGCCGAGCGTCAAGGGCAAGGCAATCTGCTCCAGTTCCTTCAGCGGGGCGATGGTAGCCTTGTCGAGACGATCGACACAGGTGTAGCCCAGTGCCGAGAGGTCGCGCACTTCCGGATGGCTTTCGAACCATCCCTTCACCGAAGTGATGTTGATCAGTTCGTCATGCGTGGCGGCGCCGTGTGCGGCAAAGGCACGGAACGAGGCGTCGTCGGTGAAGTCACCTGTCGAGATGTTGTTGGTGCGCTGCCACGACGAGCCGGTGTAGTCATCGTCCTGTAGATAGTCCTTATAGAGACTCGGTAGTACGTAGAAGGCGTCGAACGTCGGGTTATAGTTGTTGCACAGCCAGCGCCATACGGGGAACTCTTCGTTGATATACACCTTCTTTTTGGCCAGTATGTACATGCGGGTGAGCGACGCGTCGTCGTCGAGTGCGTTCCAGTTGAAATTCTCCGTGAAGGTGCCTATGACGAGCGTCTCCAAACCTTCGCACTCCTGCAGGGCACGGTCACGTACATTCTTGCATGAATTGGGCAAGATGAGCGTCTTCAGGTTATAGGCGCGCAGGAACGCATGCTTCGGCAGGATGTCGTCAGGCACCAGATTGACTGTAGTAACTACCGTACCATTCTTTTCCCTAAATTCACCGAGTACGCCCTTATAGCCGTCGCTCCTGAGAGAGGTGTCATAGAGGTCGAGGTACTCCAGGTGGCCTGTATAGTTGCGCGACCTGGTCCATGGGCAGTAGCCAGCCAGATAGCGCATCAGGTCGAGGTCAAGGGCACCGATGGGGCCTATGACCTTCAACTTTCTGATATTGCTGTAGTCGCCCTGCACCTTGGACAATATTACACCGATTTCGAGTATCTTAGTTGATGTATCGATTTTGAGTCCCAGTGCCTGTGCCAGCGTGTTCGGCGCGGTGACGGTGACGGTCAGTATGTTGCCGTCGGCCATATAGGTGTCGTCGGCATTGATGTGGTCGGCATACTGTGCCCACCGTGTGCGGTAGAGCTTGGCAAAGCGGCGCGGCACGAGGATGCGGAAGTCCTTGGGCAGGTCGCGGAAGGCGTTCTCAGCCAGTCCTGCTGGTTCGACGCCGACGACACGGATGGTGTCGAGCTTCGCACAACCGGCAAAGGCCTCGGCAGCAATCGAGTCGATGGAGGCGGGCAGGGTGATGCGCTTCATGTTAGCTGCACCGTTGAAGGTGCTCATGAGCTGCTTCACCTTCACAAAGTTGTTGAAGTCGTCGAAGTCCTTCACGTCGCCATTATTGAAGATGTCCTCCACACTCTCGCGGGTCAGGTACTCCGAGGGGAAGAACTCGCCCTTGGCGGCCAGCTGCTTCATCACGGCGTCGTCCTTGAACGGTGCATTGACGGCCTGTGCCTGCGTAATCAGGCTCAAGTCGTTCATGTAGTCTCCTATCTGCGACTGATAGGTATATACCTGCTGCAACGTGGCACCCCACGCGTCCTTCGCGCTGGTTGTGGCGTGCTGGTCGGTCAGCATCACCAGTTCCTCTAACGGATAGTCTAACTGGTGGCCGGTCAAGTACCAGCCGTCGTACTCCTTCAAGGCTCCCGTGAGGGCCACACGCTTCAGCGCCTTACAGCCTATGAAGGTGGACGTGGCGAAGGAGGTGAGACTCTTCGGCATGATAATCGTCTCAAGGGCAATGCAGTAGCCGAAGACGTAACTCGGCAGTTCATTGTCTTTGCCGATGTTCACCCAGCTTCCGCCATTGAGAATGTGCGCCTTGCAGTCAGGATCCTTCTTGATGCTGGCATCGTAGAGGTTCAGGTAGCGCAGCTGTCCGTCGGTAGCCCTGTGCAGGGCATAGTAGCCGTTGACGCCGGCAAGATAACAGATGACCCAGAGGTCGAGGTCGTTCAGCGGTCCGCTGACGGTCAGCGAGTCGTATTTGGCATACGGGCCGTGGAGCAGGTAAGGCTCGTCGCCGTGCGTAATGCCCGTGTAGCTCCACTCCACGTAGAGACCTAACTTGTCGGCCAGCGTACCCGCCTTGTCGAGCTTCACCACCTTATTTATTTTATAGTCGGCATCGCTCACGATGTAGTCCTTGTATTCAACCCATGCCGTCTTATAGGCTTCCACCGAGGCGGCAGGCACATAGATCTTCAGTCCGTCATTGCGGCTGAACTGCGTCTTGCCGGTCAGTTTGGCGGGCGTGGTGCCGAGCACGCGGATGGTCGTCAGCACGGGGCAGTCGTTGAAGGCCTCGTCGCCAATCTCGGTGACGGCGGCGGGCAGTGCTATCTCGGTCAGCTTGTAGCAGCTGGCAAAGGCGAACGGCTGGATGGTCTTGATGCTGTTAGGCAGCACAATGTTGCTCAGGTTGCTGCAGCCACGGAACCACTCCTTACCCACATAGTCCAGTCCGACGCTCTCGAAATACTTGAATTCGGTAAACGAGTAGATGTCGTCCTTCTGTTCGCGGAACTTGGTGTCGAGCCATGAGAAGCCGGTACCGCCGATGCGTGCCAGGTCATAGTAGTCGTCCCATGTTTCGGTGTCGTAGCCCGTGTGGGCCATGTCGTAGTATTCCATGCCCTTCAGGGCTTCCTTGATGCCGTCGTCGCCCGGCTGGATGACGCAGGGCATGAAGCGGTCTTTATACTTCACCCACGACGAGTCGGCGGCAAACCACTCCACCTGCTGCGGCATCATCTTGATACGGGCATCGGTGCCGTCGAAGACGCCGTTGCCTATCTTCACCTGTTCGGGCTTGATGAGGTCTATGTGGTTGGTGCCGTCGGTGACCATGTAGAGCAGGTCGAGGTCGGCCAGGTTCTTACAGTTGGCGAAGCACGAGTCTTGCAGCGTCACGTCAAGGTCGGTATAGCAGTCGCCGAAGGCACCCGTACCCTTCAGGTCGGTGAAATAGACGCAGCGCAGGCGGTCGTTGCCGTAGAAGGCTTTGGATGCGACGGCGTCGAGCTGGTAGTTGTCGTACACGCCGATGTCGTTGCAGAGCTTCAGCGCGCCGCCGTGCTCTCTGAGGAACTCATAGTCGGCTCCGGTCACGATGGTATGCTCGATGAGGTGTCCCGACACCTTGTGCTCGCGCTTGATGGAGTTGTTCTCGTAGGAGTAGGCATACCGTCCGCCATACTCATTGAACTTGGCGACGGGCCTGGCCTCCTGATAGGTGAAGAAGCGCTCGAGCGGCGCCCACGACTCGTTGTCGAGGAAGTCCTGCTTGCGCGAGGGGTCGATGACGATGTGGAACTTCGCCGGGTCCTTTCCGACAAAGATGCTGTCGCCTGCCAGGACGAAGTTCTCGGGGCCGAGGGGACGTGTGCCGCCCTCGTTGTCCTGCAGCAGCAGGTTCAGCTCCGTCAGGTTGTCGCAGCCCACGAATGCCGAGTCGGGTATGGTGAACAGCATCGGCATGGCGGCATTGCTGGTCTGGTCCTTCATGGCGTGGAAGCGGATGGTCTTCACCTTCTTCTTGTTGCGGAAGGCATCCTTGGCGCAGGTCATCGTGCGGTTCGACGTGCTACTGTTGTTGTCGTCGTCGAAGCCGGCATAGATGGTGACATTTTCCTGGTCTTCCACATTCTTGATATAGGTATGATAGACGATGTTCTTCGTCGGGGTGGTGATGACGTAGCCGCCGCCCACGAAACCCACCTGGTGGATGTTCGACAGGATGTTGTTGCGCATGCCCTTCTTCAGGCTTTCGGCATCGTAGGTGCCACTGCTGCCCCAGCACTCGGAGGCGATGAGCGTGCCTACCGCTGTGGCAGCGGCTGCCACGCCAGTAACCTTTGACAACCAGGGATTCATCGTCCTTGCCTGCGTGAGATCAAGCGATTGGGCTACCACTTCCAGCAAGCTATTTTGGTACGTCTGGACTGCCGCCTCTTTGGTTGCCACCATTGCCGCCTGCTTTTTGACGGCGTTCTTCATCGCGCTATTTAACACGTTGGCAATTAGACCAAATTTATCATGGGCAGCAAGCTTCGCCTCTGTCAGATTTAAAAATCCATCATTCAGAAAACCATATTGCGTCAAACATTCCTCAGCACTATGTTGTAAAAACAGCTCATTCTTTGTCCGGGTATTCAGTTTGCACAGGGCTTTTATCAGATTGGCTTTCGTATCGGCAGTCTTTTCGGCAAAGTACTGCTCGGTGGCAGCTGTTACTTGGGCACTGGTTTGGTCAATGAATTCCCTCTGCGCCTGCGCTTTCAACAAAGCTTGTTCAGCCTCTTCATGAAGGGCAGTAGCATTATGCACTCGTCCAGCCATTTGCGTTGCAGCCCCTTCCGTCGGCGTAGCGAGGGCCGAATAGATGGAGTAGGCAACCAGGACCACCTCGATGGCAATGCGCGGTATGGTCCACAACGACAGGTCCTGGCTGACCACCTGCGAGGTCTGCAGCATGCCGGCCGCCGACGTCATGAAGCCGTAGGTCAGTCCGTCCCTCGTGAAGTCCTTCTTCTGACTGTTGAAGAAATCCACCGGCTCTATGTAGCCCAAGTAGGGTTTCCAGTTGGGGTCGTTCATAAACTGTGAGCAGAGCTCGGTGGCGACCAGTATCTTGAAGTCCTTCGACACCTTGGGGCCGTCGTCAAAGTTGACGTTGCCGCTGGCTATCTCCTCGTCGGTATATTGCTTCAGTCCGAAGATGTTGTCGCCCGGGATGACGTCCTTCGGGCCGAGCGCCATCCAGTGGTCTTCGCCGTCCTCGACATGGTAGAACATGCGCAGCTCCTTCAGGCTGTCGCAGCCGGCGAAGGCGTTGTTCTGGATGACCAGCTTCAAGTCCGTGTAGCTATTGTCGCTCAGGCCGTTGGTCTGGTAGAACTCAATGTGCTTCACCTCCTTGCTGCCGCCGAGACTCTTGATGGCGATGGTCTTATAGTTATATTGCGAACCGGGGTCGTTGTAGACGCGCATCACGCCGCCATTATCCTTCAGGTAGCCGTCGTCGGCGCCAATAACCTGCGTGTACCAGATGTTCTTGCTCGAGTTGCTCAGCAGACTGCTGGCCTTGAACTGCTGGTAGTCGGCGTTCCAGAACTGCAGCTGCTGCATGATGGCATCGTGGCCTGCGGCATCGTTCTTGATGGGGTCGCCAGCCGTGGTGTACATTTCTGTATACACCGCACCGTTCACCTCCATGTTGCGGAACGTGTGGTTATAGATGATGATGCGCTGCTGATAGTTCTTCCACACGGTGCTGCTCAGGTAGTTCTGATACTGCGAGGCGTCGGTGCTGAACATGGCCTGCGGCGAGTGGTTGAACACGCTGTCGCCTATCTCGCTCACCTGGTCGGGCGTCAGCGCCTCCCAGTGGTTGTCGCCCTCGGTGGTGTACTGCATCATCTTGATCTCCGTCAGGTTCGAGCAGTTGGCAAAGGCATAGTCGCCAATCTGGAAGTCAAATTTGGTCTGGGCGTTGAAGTGCGTCGCGTCGGTGTCCTTGAAGTAGAGCGTCTTCAGCTCCGTGCAGCCCTGGAAGGCATGCGGGGCTATCAGCGCCGTCAGCGTATAGTCTCTCGAGTCGCCCGACAGGTCGTTGTGTATCTGCGCACCGTTATCGGGGATCTTGCCGGGAATCCAGCCCGTGACGGCGGTGACATACACCGTCTTGCCGTCCACCATCTTCACCAGCCAGCCGTCCTTGTCAAACTCGAAGCCCTTCTGCGCACAGTATTCGTGCGACATATACAGGCGGTAGTCCTCGGCACCTAAGTACCGGTACTTCGTGCCGTCCATCTCGCGCTCCTTTCTCGCCTTCGGCATCGACGTGGCGATGCTCAGCTGCGGCTGCGTGTAGATGTCGGCGATGGTGTGGATGCCGTCCCTCGTCCAAGGGTCGCTGACGTAGCAGCTCATGTTCTTGCCCGTTGTCTCCCAGTGGTCGAAGGCCGTACCTTCAGGCACGGTCAGCTTGACCCGGGTGCCCGAGCCGTAGTAGCTTACGCCATTGAAGCGCCATGTAGGCTCGCCGAGTATCTCGGCCGTGCAGCCCTGAGGCACCTTGACGGACGTGAAGACGCCCTGACCCTGCGCCGTGCCGTAAGCCTGCGTGTAGTAGCACTCCGTGAGCTTGCAGGTCACGCCGTCGGCAGTCCGGACGAAGGTGGCGGTATTAGGCGTGTCTATATAGATAGCGCCTGGATCCACCACGCATTTCTCGAAGCTCAGCGGCACCCTCGTAAATCCCACGAAGCAGGCGCTGCCCGCCGCGAAACCACCCAAGTAGCTGCCCTGGAACGAGCAGTTCTTGAACACCAGCGGGTCGTTCACCGTCGATTTCACCAACGCCACGAAGCCGCCGAAGTTTGCCTCCTCAGCGAGCATGGGGTCGCCGTACATCACCACCGACACGTGGCAGCCGGTGATGGTGGTCGTCTTCGCACCATCGACGTAGCACGCCAGTCCTGCGGCATACTTCGACTTGCTGTAGATGTAGCCGGCGACCTTGAGGTCCTTGATGGTGGCACCATTCAGCAGCACGAAGGGCGCGTTGTTGCCCTCGCTTGAGACGCTCATGGTGCCGGCGTTGTACGTCAGCGTGTACATGCCGCCGCTGAACGAGCCGCTGAAGGGTTTTGACTCGCTACCGACGCTGATGCCCTCTGCATCAATGTCGGCAGTCATGGCAAAATACGTGTCGCTGTAGCTGTTGCCGCCGTTGACGTCGTCGGCCAGCTGCTTCCAGTCGGCACTACTCTGGATTCTGTAGGGATTGGCTGACGTTCCATCGCCGTCCCATGCCCATGTCATTTGCACGATGGTACACAGGAGGACAATCGTCAGCATTGCTTTTGTTTTCATTATCCTTATCGTTTGTTCTATTGATTATCTTTTTATCGTTTCCGATGCTCGCATCACGGCCGGACTTAAGCGGCTTAGCAGGCTTCGCCTGCAAAGGTACGACTTTTTTGGATGATATAGCAATCTTTTGACATCAATCTTTCAAAAAACCGCGTAAACCTTTACATATAACCCTGCCTTATTGCGCAATAAGGCAGGGTTATTTGACAATAAGGCAGGGTTATTGTCCCAAGAATCCTCTTTTTATTTTATCACTCGCTTCTTTCCATTGTAGATGTACAGCCCCTTGCGGACGGGCTTGTCGGAGAGCATGCGACCGTCAAGGCTAAACCACGCCGCGCTTCTCCCCTCCCATGCAGGGGAGGGGTCGGGGGTGGGGTCGGTAATCTCACGAATCCCTGTCGTTTCCTCCTCGCCGAAGTGGAGCACGAACTGGCGGACACCGGCGGCATCGTCGACGTGGAAGTAGGCACGGAAGGCGCCCATCGCGAAGCCCTCGGTGCTCGGCCAGTAGAGCGTGTCGTCGGCGCCGAGGAACAGGTTGTCGTGGGCGGCGCTATAGATGACGGTGGGGTCGTAGGTGCCGATGAACTGCACACGCTTGTCCTCGCTGATGACATCGGTGGCGGGGGCGGTGCTGCTGATGGTGACGCCGCTAAACACGGGGTTCACGATGTTGTCGCCCGTCCACTTCACGATGAACGGCGTACCGGCGGCGATGGTCTCGTCCTCGTCCAGCTCGTCGAAGTAGAGCGTCAGCTCGCCCGTCGCGCTGTTGAAGCCCGACATATATCCGTCGAATGTCATGGCCGTGGCGCCCGCCATCACGCCGCTGCCCATGGTCACGTCGAACGGCAGGCACAGCGTGTTCCAGTCGCCGTCCTTCCACAGCGTGCGGCCCTGCAGGGTAACCTTAAGGATATTGCCGTTTGCCGCTGTGATGAGGCTGCGGTTGTCGGCATTGTCCTTCAGGTTGATGCTTTCGATGGCCACGATGTCATTCGCGTCGACTTCCATGTCCTCTGCATGCGCCTTGTAGTAATCCATGCAGTTCTCAAAAACGTATATCTTGCGACCGCTGGCATTATTAGAGAACGCTTGAAACGTCAGGAAATCATCATCCTGTCCCAGCTCGGGTGCATAGATGGTGACGGAGGCCAGGCTGGTGCAACCGCTGAAGGCACTATTGCCGATACTCGTCACGCAGGCGAGGATTTCGATGCTTTCCAGGCTGGTGCAATCTTCGAAGGCACCATTGCCAATGTACGTCACGCTGGCGGGAATCTCTATGCTGGTCAAGCCAGTGCAGCCAGCGAAGGCCTGATAATCGATGTACGTGACGCTGGCGGGGATTTCGATGCTTTCCAGACCGGTGCAGTTCCTGAAGGCCATGGCGATGATCGTCACGCCGTCAGGAATGAAGGTATTCTTACATCCTTGAATCAGCATGTTATTTTCAGTATCGATAATGGCATTACAATCGTTGCGGCTGTCGTACTTTGGATTTTCAGATGCCACAGAAATAGATTTCAAACTGGAACACCCCTCGAAGGTTCCAACCTCCATTGACGTCACGCTGGCAGGGATTTCGATGCTTTCCAGACTGGTGCAGCCGTAGAAGGCAAAAGCATTGATGATCGTCACGCTATTGGGGATTTCGATGCTGGTCAGACCGGTGCAGTTATAGAAGGCAAGTCCGCCGATGCTTGTTACACCGTCAGTATCGCCAGGAATAACAGTATTCTTACATCCCGTAATCAGCGTCTTGGTAGCTTTCTCTATAATCGCATTACAGTCGTTGCGACTGTCGTACTTTGGATTATCAGATGCCACCGAGATAGTTCCCAAACCAGAACAACCCATGAAAGGATTATATTCGATGCTCGTCACACTGGCGGGGATGGTGATATTGGCCAAACCTGTACAGTCCTCGAAGGCAAGTTCGCCGATGCTTGTTACACTGGTAGGGATGGTGATGCTTTCCAGACTGGAGCAGCCCAGGAAGGCACAGTTTCCGATGCTCGTCACACCGTCAGAACCGTCGGGAATGACGGTATTCTTGCATCCCGTAATCAGCGTCTTGGTAGCTTTCTCTATAATCGCATTACAGTTGTTGCGACTGTCGTACTTTGGATTATCAGATGCCACCGAGATAGTTCCCAAACCAGAACAACCCATGAAAGGATTATATTCGATGCTCGTCACACTGGCGGGGATGGTGATATTGGCCAAACCTGTACAGTCCTCGAAGGCAAGTTCGCCGATGCTCGTCACACCATTAGCGATGACGACAGTCGTGATATCCTTGCGATAGCTATACCAGGGCTTATCATCTTCCCAATAAAAGTCCGTCATGTCTCCTGTGCCGAAAATGTGAAGGGCCTTGGTGGTGCTGTCGTACGAATAATAGACAGTAGTACCGCAAGTGCCGTCGTAGCCTTGTATCTTGCCTTCGTAGTCCTTCCAGCCAGCGGCATCCTTGTATGTATCTATTGCGCCCAAAGGTACATAGATGGTATTGAGCGTCGTGCAAGCGCTGAACGCGTTGCTGCTCAGCGTCGGCGGTGTGGCAGCATTACGAAGGTAGAGCGTGTTCAGGCTGGTGCAGCTGCTGAAGGCCGTGGCATCGATGGCGGTGACGGTATAAGTTCCGTCATTGTTGCTGACAGTTGCGGGGATGGTTACAGACGTTACGCTCGGGTTGCAGGCGGTGACCTTTGCCTCCGTTCCGCTGGTGCAGACATAGGAGAGGTCGCCCTCGGTAATCTGTGCGAACTCGTAATGGGCGGTGTAGGTGCGGTGTGTCGTAGAGCCTTGTTCAATAACAACGGTTGTTGTGATTCCCGTCAGTCCCGTGCCTGTCCATCCGGTAAAGGTATAGCCGGGCTTAGTGGGGTTCGTCAGCGTAAAGGTCGGGGTCTCTATAGTGAAAGAGGTGGGGTTAGCTGGGTCTACACTGCCGCCGTCGAGGATGTAATTGATGGTGTAGTCGATGGGCGTCCATTGTGCCGTGACGTTCATGTCGTCGGCAGGCATCGTCGTGGGCAGTGCCGGATTCCAGCCTGCGAAGGTGTAGCCCGTGCGCTCGGGATCGGCAGGCGCGGTTATGGCCGTCTTGTAGTCCTGCGTAATGGGGTTGATGGCCGTGCCGCCATTGGTGTCGAACGAAATCGTGTACTTGTTAATGGTCCACTTGGCATAGAGCATAGTGGCGTCGGCAATGCTCCAGTTGTTTGCACTCGTGCCATCGGCATAGTAGTATTGGGTGCCGCCGCCATCGGTTGCTGTGTAGTAGCCGCCGAAGGTGTAGCCTGTTCGTTCAGGCACGGTGATGGCGGGCATCGCTGCGTCGTAGGTGGCGGTGACCTTAGTAGTAACGGCAGTGGTGGCATTCTGACCATCGAGCATCACGGTGTACTGATTGGCCGTCCACTTGGCATAGAGGTTGGTGGCGGAAGCGATGTTCCATGTGCGTGCGCTGGAGCCGTCGGCATTATAGTATTGGGTGCCGCCACCGTTGGTCTCAGTGAAGTAGCCTCCGAAGGTGTAGCCCGTCCGTTCAGGCACGGTGATGGCGGGCATCGTTGCGTCGTAGGTGGCGGTGACCTCAGTAGTACCGGTGGTGGTGGCATTCTGACCATCGAGCTTCACGGCGTACTGATTGGCCGTCCACTTGGCATAGAGGTTGGTGGCGGAAGCGATATTCCATGTGCGTGCGCTGGAGCCGTCGGCATTATAGTATTGGGTGCCGCCACCGTTGGTCTCAGTGAAGTAGCCTCCGAAGGTGTAGCCCGTCCGTTCAGGCACGGTGATGGCGGGCATCGCTGCGTCGTAGGTGGCGGTGGTTGATGTAGAACCGGCGTCGCCGCCCTGCATGTCGAACGTCACGGCATAGGTGTTGACCGTCCACTTGGCGTAGAGGTCGACGTTTGTACTCGGTTTGTTCGATGCACCGGCAGCACCAACAAGGGTGTTCAAGCCTGAATCAGAGCACCAACCGCCAAAAGTGTAGCCAGTACGCGTCGGAGTGGGCAGGGTAACGCTGGCGTCCGTCCAATTGGCATAGAGGGTGACGGTGGCGTTGTTCGTGTTGGCGAGGTTGCTGACGCTCTGCTGGTTGTTATAGACCTTCGCTCCGTTTTCAGTCTTAGCCCAGCCGTTGAAGGTGGCGTAGGCCGTAGCGCTGGCCTGGCTGTTGCCGCCCGTGGCTCCGTTGTAGTTATAGGTCACGGTAAAGGCTCGCCTGAAGGCGTTGTCGGTGAGGTTCTGCGCTACGTCGTAGGTGAAGGTCTGGCTGCTCATGGAGCCGCTCGTTTTGCCGTTGCCGTTGAAGGCGACGTAGTAGGTGATGGGTGTCCACTTGGCGTAGAGGGTCACTGTGCCGCCGTTGGTGGTGGTGAGGTTGTTGACGCTCTTGCCGTTGTCATAGGAGGTGCCGCTGCCGTCGGCATTGGTGTTCCAGCCGGCGAAGGTGTAGCCCGTGCGGGTGAAGGCGTTGGCGGTGAGGTTCTGCGCTGTGGCGTAGGTGAAGGTCTGGTCAGTCATCTGGCCATCGCCGCAGGTGCCACCGTTGCCGTCGAACTGCACGGTGTAGGTGTTGAATACCAGTTCGGCGGTGAGGGTCACGTCGCCGTCGGTACTGTTCACGGTGTAGGTGTTGCCGTCGAGGGTATTTTCGCTGTTATTATATGTGGCCTTATAAATGACGTGTTTACCTGTGGCGCTGAGATTGCTGGCGAGCGTCAGTTCAAGGCCTTCGCGGTAGTAGCGGTCATTGATATAGACGAAGCCGTTGTCCATGTCGGTGGCGGCGGGGGTGACGCTACTGATGCCGCTGCCGAGGGTCACCTTGCGGGCGCAGCCTACATTGGTGCCGGAATAGCCCTGACCAATACTGCCATAGGAGCCACCGTAGAAGTAGAGGTTTTCGAGGCTGCTGCTGCTATTGCTGCCAATGATGGCACCATTGTAGCTTGCGCTTCCCCCAATCGTGGGGCTAAAGACCACACAGTTGCGAACAGTGGCATTGTTGGTTCTGCCAATGAGTGAGCCAAGATTTGTTCCCGAACCATTAGCGCTGACTGTAGGGCTGAGCAGGCGGACGTTCTTCACGGTGCCATTCTTGACATAGCCGAAGAGACCGTAATTATTTCTATTTGATTGAGCGCCATTCAGGCCGCTGATGGTATAATCGCCGCCACCGTCGTAGGTGCCAGAAAAATAATGATAGTCATTGTAACCAATAGGATCAAAGTTGGTGTTGCTAAGGGTGATAGTTTTCGTCTGGCGGAAGGTCTTGCTGTTAGCGATGCCCTCGCTGTTGTCGTTGATGGCAGAAGCGAGGTTGCGCAGGTCGGACTCGTTGGTGATGGCGTAGGCGTCGGTGCCTCCCTCGTTGGTGACCGAGAAGAGGTAGCCGCCGAATTCTACGCGCAGCTTCCCGGCAGAGGCGTTCCAGTTCGATGCGGTCTTATACTGAACGGCGAGCGTCGGCGTGGGAGCCACGATATATTGGAGGTTATTACAGCCGTTAAAAACCTTGTCGCCAAGGGTGATGAGGTCGCCGTCGGTGCGCTGGATGTTGACGCGCTGAAGGCCCGCACTGTTTCTAAAGCACTGGTCGCCGATGCTGGCAACACTGGCGGGCAGGGTAATCTGGGTGAGGGCGTCGCAGTGGTTGAAAGCATATTGGCCGAGGGTGGTGACGCTCGTGCCGATGGTGACGGTAGCCAGTTGCTGACAGCCGCAGAAGGCGTATTGGCCGATGGAGGTGATGTCGTTGCCGATGGTGACGCTGGTGAGGTCGTAGCCCCAGGGGGCGTTGGTGTGCCAAACGCTGGCGTTGTCGTGGCCGAAGTCGCTCGTCATCGCCCCGTTGCCGCTGATGGTCAGCACGGTGTAATGGCCATTCTGCTGACTGAGGCTCCACGTGGCGCCGGTGCCGCACGAGCCGCTGATGGTGCCGTAGGTCACCTCAAAGCCATCGAAAGGAGTATCCTGGGCGAGGGTGACCGTGTACGTCGAAACGTCGCAGAATTGGTGCCGCTCACCACGTTGCTGCCATTCTTGAACACCACGCTGGTAATGGCAATATAGCTCGGGGCGGTAAAGGTGAACGTCGTGCTGCTGTTGAGTTCGGTATGCATTTTATTGCTTGTATAGTACACTTCAGCGTCAGGTTTGATGGTCATGCCATTAGCGAGCTGTTGGGTTTCTTTTTCTTTCCAATAGATTCGACCTTCCAAGATTTCCGCAGCCCATGAGGCAGTTTCTGTGGAACCGGCTTTAATTTGGAACTTACCGCTGCTATTGTCAAAAGTAATCGAGTAAGACGTTGTCTCCGCCTTGAAGGCCCACGCCGTCGTGGTCGTGAGCAGCATCATGAGCAGCATCATCGCCGCCCGTGAAATCAATGTGTTTGTTTGTTGTCTCATATTCGTTGTCGTTTTTAATGGTTTCATGATTGCCTTTAGTATATATTACAGCCCCTCAATTTCCTGGGCGGTGAGGCCGGTGGCCTCGGCAATCTGTTCGGCAGTCATCATGTTCATGGCCTTCAAGTTTTGGGCTATCTTTTTCTTTTCATTTAGCACTGCTGTCTTCATGGTACTGTTATAGTCCCAGTAGTTCTTCACGCTCACCTCATACTCGCGGCGTTCCTCTGGTGAGTACTTGGCTATCTCGGCCTGCTCAAAAAGACGGTCGAAGACGCGGTCTTGCAGCGCCTTGGGACGGTCGAGCAGACGGGAGAGGTTGCGAAGAACGAACATCCACTTGTCGAACATCGTCACGAGTTCGTCCTCGGTCTTGTTGAACTTCGGCATTTCGAGATAGACGAAAGTCAGCTTCTCGTAGAAAACGTGGTTGTCCTCGACATCCTTCAGTTTGATTTCGTGGCGGTAGCTGTCGGCGGGATATTCGTCGCCGGGGAACTTGAAGTTGAGAACACCGACGGTATAGACATCCTCCAGGTGGTAGTCCCAGTCCTTGCCTTTCGGGGCCTGCTCGCGAATAGCAAACGTGGTGTAGTAGAGACTGCGGTCCTTGAAGTAAGTCTGCTCGGCCTTCTGCATTTCGACGATGAAGCGGCCTCCGTCCTTGGTCTTGCAATAGACGTCGAACACGGCGCGGCGAATTCCCGAGCATAGCTCGCCTACCCGTAGCCTTTCACCATAGCCGTCGCCCAAATGCTCGCTGTTTAGATACTGCAAGTCCTCAATCTCCTTCTCCTCGCTATTGAAAAGGGCGTTGAGGAAACTGATGAGCAAGTCCTTGTTCATCTCCGTACCGAAGAGTTTCTTGAAGCCGAAGTCAGTGTAGGGGTTGATGTAGCGCTCGCGCTCCATGAGGATCTCGCTCAACGTCTCGTCTGGTTCTTTTTTCCTGTCAGCCATAGTCGTAATGCCTTTGATTTAACGCTGCAAAGATACGAAATAATTTGGAAAGAATATGCAACCGCACGGAAAATGTGACAAAGATTTACGGAAAGCGGGCGAAAGTGCTGTGTCTTGTCACTTTCGCCCGCTTAAACCGCAATCGTGAACATTATCATGATAGGGCTTCGTTGCGGCAAGAGCCTATGTTGCCGGGGCAAAGGACAGGCTGAGTTCGACGGGACAGTGGTCGCTGCCGAGGATGTCGGAAAGGATACGGGAATCGGTGACACGGGGCATCAGACGGTCGCTGACAACGAAATAGTCAATGCGCCAGCCTACGTTCTTCTGACGGGCCTGGAAGCGGTAGGACCACCAGGAATACTGCACCTGGTCAGGGTAGAGGGTGCGGAAGGTGTCCTTGAAACCGCTGGCCAGGAGGTCGCTGAAGGCATTGCGCTCCTCATCGGTGAAGCCGGCATTACGGCGGTTGGTCTGCGGATTCTTGAGGTCTATTTCCTCGTGGGCTACATTAAGGTCGCCACAGAGGACAACGGGTTTCTTGGCATCAAGGTCTTTCAGGTACTGGCGGAAGTCGGACTCCCAAGTCATGCGGTAGTCCAGCCGGCGCAGTCCGTCCTGTGAGTTGGGGGTGTAGCAGCAGACGAGGTAGAAGTCGTCCATCTCGAGCGTGACGACGCGTCCTTCATGGTCGTGCTGGTCAATACCGATGCCGTAGCTGACGCTGAGGGGCTGATGACGGGTGAAGATGGCGGTGCCGGAGTAGCCTTTCTTGTCGGCGTAGTTCCAGTAGCTCTCGTAACCGTCGAAGTGCAGGTCGAGCTGTCCTGCCTGCATCTTGGTCTCTTGCAGACAAAAGAAATCAGCGTCCATCTGTCGGAAGATGTCGCTGAATCCTTTTCCTTCACAGGCCCTGAGGCCGTTAACGTTCCAGGAAATTAGTTTCATAAGCTTGTGTAAGGGGGTGATTTTTAGAACTTTGCCATCTTGATAGCCACTACGGCACACTCGTCGCCCTTGTTGCCGAGTCGTCCTCCGGCACGGTCCTTGGCCTGCTGCAAGTCGTTGGTGGTGAGCAGTCCATAAATGACGGGTATGTTGTTGGTGGCATTGAGACGGGCGATGCCCTGAGTGACACCCTGACAGATGTAGTCGAAGTGAGGCGTCTCACCACGGATGACGGAGCCGAGGACAATGACGGCATCGTAGCCGTCGTTGAGGGTCATCTGGCGCGCACCGTAGATGAGCTCAAAGGAGCCGGGGACGGTCTTCACATGGATGTTCTCAGGCAAGGCGCCGTGCTTCTCGAGTGTTGAGACACACCCTTGAAGCAAGGCGCCTGTTATTTCGGGGTTCCACTCAGCTACAACGATGCCGAAGATCATGTTCGAGGCATCGGGTACTTTGGCTGAGTTATATTCCGACAGATTCTTTGTGGCCATAATTACTTAGCGGAAGCACGTTCAATGTAGGCGTCAATGGTCTGGGCGGCCATTGAGTAGGCATACTTGCTCTTCACGGTCTCGTAAAGCTTGAGCGCTTCGTCCTTTTTGCCCTGACTCTCAAGGATTTCACCGGCCTGAACGAGGAAGGTGGGAGAGAGCGAGATGTTGTCTGCCTGGTCGGCAGCCTTCTTCAGCGTGCTGACGGCCTTGTCGAGCTGGTTGAGGTGAGCGTAGGCATTGCCTAAAGCGCCGAGGGCAGCGGGTGAAATCATCTGGTCACCCTTTCCGTCGAACTTCTCGATGTAGTTGACAGCCTCCTGCCACTTGTCGAGCTGAGCATAGCAGAGACCGGCATAAAGGTTGGCCAGGTTGCCGGCGTCGCCGCTGAGTTCACCAGCGAGCTTGGCGAAGCCTGCAAAGCCCGTGCTGTCGCCGTTAAGAGCCTGGTCGAACTGCTCGTTAGCGAAGTACTCCTGACCCTTGGCCAGTGAGGTGCTTGCCTTCTGGGCAGCGGGCACGGCCACATAGGTGTGATAGAGGATACAACCTGCCACGATGACTACCAGTGCTGCGACAGCACCGAGGATTTGTTTCTGATACTTGAGGAAGAATGCCTCATGCTTGTTGAGCGCTTCCTCCATAGGAGCAGCTGCGCCCTGCTGATTGTTTTGTTTTGCCATTATTTTTTACTTTTTTTATTGAGTCTACACAATTGCGGCTGCAAAGGTACGAAAAAAAGTGAAAAGTGAAGAGTGAAGATTGAAAAATTTTTCTCTTTTTATGTTTTTTTCGTACCTTTGCAGCGTGATTCTCGAAAAACTATTGCTCATCAACTACAAGAACATTGCGGAGGCCAGTCTGGAACTGTCGCCAAAGACGAACTGCTTCATCGGTCATAACGGGGCAGGCAAGACCAACGTGCTCGACGCTGTCTACTACCTGTCGTTCTGCCACTCGGCCTCGAACCCGACTGACTCGCAGGTCATCCGCCACGAACAGGAGTTCCTGATGCTGGAGGGCAGCTACAGAGGCGATGAGCCCCTACAGATATCATGCGGCATGAAGCGGGGACAGAAGAAGCACTTCAAGCGCAACAAGAAGGAATACAAGCGGCTATCGGAGCACATCGGGCTGATTCCCATCGTGATGGTGTCGCCAGCTGACACCTTTTTAATAGAAGGGGGCAGCGAGGAGCGCCGGAGGCTGATGGACGTCACCATTGCCCAGACGGACCGCAGCTATATTGACGCCCTGACCCGCTACAACAAGGCATTGGCGCAGCGCAACAGTCTGCTGAAGCAGGACGAGGACCCCGACCCGGAGATCATCAGCATCTGGGAGGAGCAGATGGCCATAGCGGGCGAGGCCATCTACCAGCGCCGGGCCCGGTTTGCCGAAGAGCTGACCCCGCTGTTCCAGCAATACTACACTCAGATTTCGGGTGGTCACGAGCAGGTGTCGCTCAGCTACGTCAGCCACTGCCAGCGGGGACCGCTGTTGGAGGTGATACAGCGCGACCGCTGGAAAGACCGCGCCGTGGGCTACTCGCTGCACGGTGTACACCGCGACGACCTGGAAATCATGCTTGACGGTCACCTGATGAAGCGCGAAGGCTCACAAGGACAGCAGAAGACGTTCGTGATTGCCATGAAACTGGCGCAGTTCGGACTGCTGAAACACGCGACACATACAGCTCCCATCCTGCTGTTGGATGACATCTTCGACAAGTTGGATGCCCAGCGGGTGGAACAGATTGTGCGGCTGGTGTCGGGCGACGAATTCGGACAGATCTTCATTACGGACACCAACCGGGAGCACCTGGACCAGATTCTGGCTGCCTCGTCCCACAACTACAGGATATACGAAGTCAGCGACGGAGAAGTCATCTGTAAACAATCGTAATACTATGTTCAGACGTGACGTTAAGGAAATCAAGGAACTGGTGATGCGCAACCTGCGCCAACAAGGACTGGAGACGCCGCTCCAGCAGAAGCGGCTGACGGAAGCATGGCCGACGGTAGCCGGTGACGCCATTGCCAGCTACACGTTGAATACGTTCATACAGAACCAGACGCTCTTCGTCAGACTGAGCAATCCCGCCCTGCGTGCCGACCTGACCATGCGCAGACAGGAGTTTGTACGTCAACTGAACGAATACGTCGGCAGTCAGGTGATTGCCGACATCCGGTTCTGCTAAACGTGTAGCCCCTACCCTACTTGAGACAAAGGAAGTTCGGCATATTTTTTCCGGCCTTTGACATAGTACTGCCAAAGTAGTGAGAACGGATGACGCGCCGTCACCTGGCTGGCGACACGGGATGCCTGAATGGCCTGACGGTCGGCCTCGAAATCCCGCCTCCACCGACGGAAAGCCCTACGGGCCCGATAGACGGCCAGGAAGTCGCCAAGGTTACGCTTCAGCAACAGCATCTCCCAGGCGGCCACATAGTCGAGCAGCCAACGCCAGCGCATGACATGACGCAACTCATCGTCGGGCAGGCACTTATAGAGCATCGTCAGGTTGTTACGGAAATTCAGGAAGGTCTTCATGGGGTTTGACTTGGGCAGGGTACCTCCGCCGACGTGGTAAACCCAGGACTCCGGCAGGCAGTAGACCTTGCGGCCACGAATGCACAGGCGCCAGCAAAGGTCAATCTCCTCGTTATGGGCAAAGAAGCGACCGTCAAGCCCACCGCACGCCCAGTAGTCGGCAGAGCGAATCATCAGCGCAGCTCCCGTCGCCCACAACACCTCCGACGCATAGTCATACTGCCCATTGTCAGGCTCGACCGTCTCGAATATCCGGCCGCGACAGAAGGGATAGCCGTAACGGTCGAGGAATCCGCCGCAGGCTCCGGCATACTCAAAACGGTCGCGGTCGAAGATGCTGAGCAGCTTCGGCTGGCAGGCTGCCACCTCCTGGTGCGCATCCATAAACTCCACCAACGGCGTCAACCAGTGATGAGTCACCTCAATGTCGCTGTTCAGCAACAGATAATACTCCGCCTCAATCTGCCTGAGGGCCTTGTTGTAGCCCTCGGCAAAGCCCCAGTTCTTGTCCAACAGAATGAGCCTGACCTCAGGGAACTCCTGACGCAGCAGCTGCAGCGAGTCGTCGGTCGAGGCATTGTCGGCCACGTAGACAGCAGCCTCGTCGCGTGAATAGCGAATGACGGTCGGCAGATACTGACGCAGCATCTCGGCGCCATTCCAGTTGAGTATGACAATTGCTAATTTTCTAAAGCCCCCTAAGTTAGGGGGTTGGGGGTCTGAACAATTATTCATCATTCTTCTTTGTTTAATAATTGACAATATAATGCCCTTTGAGCACTTTTTGCTTGTTCAGACCCCCATCCCCCTAACTTAGGGGGCTCCAAAAGCCTGACATTTATCAACTGATTGTCCAGTTCAGGACGCGCTTCCTGAGGCGGTAACTCCACACGGATGTAATTGCGGGTGAAGCCGTGCATCGCCCTACCCCGCGTCGCCTTCTCGAAGAGCACCTCAGCCGTATGACCAATATGGCGGGCATAAAAGGCCTCCGTCTTAGCGTCCGACAATTCCAGCAGGCGCTTGCTACGCAACTTCTTATCCTTATCGCTGACCGTATAGTCAATCTTCAGGGCAGCAGTCCCCGGTCGCTCTGAGTAAGGAAACACGTGGAGCTGCGTCACGTCAAGCTCATTCAGGAAGTCATAAGTCTCCTCAAAGCACTCCGGCGTCTCGCCCCGACAGCCCACCATCACATCGACACCGATAAAGGCATCGGGCATCAGGGACTTGACCCGATAAATCTTATCAGCAAAGAGCTGACGGTCGTAATGGCGATGCATGAGCTTCAGCACCGTGTCGCTGCCACTCTGCAGGGGAATGTGGAAATGAGGCATGAACGCACGGCTGTGGCTGCAGAACTCGATGAGCTCGTCACTGAGCAGGTCAGGTTCCAACGAACTGATGCGGTAACGGCTGATACCCTCCACATCATCAAGAGCCTTCACCAGGTCAAGGAACTGCTCACCGGTGGTCTTCCCGAAATCACCGATGTTCACACCCGTCAGCACAATCTCCTTGCCACCCTCTGCCGCCGCCCCCCGGGCCTGCTCGACCAACGAGGCTATTGAAGGGTTGCGACTGAAGCCGCGGGCAAAGGGAATGGTGCAGTAAGTGCAGAAGTAGTCACAACCGTCCTGGACTTTCAGGAAATAGCGTGTACGGTTGCCTCGCGAACAGCTGGGAGCAAACGACCGGATGTCCTTCGTCTTAGGCTGAACAATGGTGACAGCCCCAGATGTCCTATCCACAAAAGCCTCAGAAAGGAACTGCACCAAACATGCCTTCTCGTCAGAGCCCAGCACCAGGTCAACACCGTCAATACGACTGACGGCCTCGGAGTCCAACTGGGCATAGCAGCCCGTCACCACCACAAAGGCTCCAGGATGCTGGCGCACCATGCGGTGGATGGCCTGACGGCACTTGTGGTCAGCAACATCGGTCACCGAACAGGTATTGATGAGGCAGATGTCTGCCACCTCACCCTTCTGCGCCGTTGTGACACCCATCTGCTGAAGCATCTTCGCAAAGGTAGATGTCTCTGAGAAGTTCAGCTTGCACCCCAAGGTGTAATATGCCGCTTTTTTGCCTTGAAAGGCTGATGAGTCTATCATATATATAAGGTGTTACTGTTTTCGAGCACAAAGGTACTGCTTTTTTCTCAATTTTAGCCTTTTTTTATAATAATATTAGGAAAGACAATTTTGATTGCATTATTTAACATTTCGCAAATCATTGATTTTCAGCGTTTTGCTAAAATGTTACAAAAAAGGCCTAAAAAAAAACAAAAAAAATGATACGTCGTATCGAAAAAATGCCTACCTTTGCACCGTTTTAATAAACAAATGATTGTTTTACAGATTTAAAAGCTTAGAAAAAAATGAAGAAATTGGTATTTGCATTCGCCGCTGTTGTTGCTGTTTCATTCGCAGCATGTGGTAACAAGACTGAGCAGGTTGCTCCCGTTGACACTGACTCTATCGAGGAGGTTGTTGACAGCGTAATCGAGGACAGTGCTGCTGTTGCTGACAGCGCAGTTGCTGATTCTGCCGCTGTTGCTGAGTAATCCAGTATTACACAACAAGCAAGGAATACCGCTGGACGAGAGTCCGGCGGTTTTTTTGTCTACTCCTCCTAGCCTTATCATATACATAAAAAATCCCAGTGTTGCCACCGGGATTTAATGTTCTAATAAAAAATAACTGCCTTACAGCGGGTTAATTAATAATTATTTGTTTGTTTGAATATTTCTACTTACTCAGCAGCGGGAGCCTCCTCGACCTCGGGAGCCTCCTCCTCAACGGGAGCTTCCTCCTGAGCCTCAGCTACGGGAGCCTCGCGCAGTGCCTTCTCAGCATCGGCAGCAGCCTTCAGCTCAGCGGCATTCTCAGCAACCACCTTGACGGGAATCTCAACGGTAACCTCCTTGTGGAAGTGAACCAGAGCCACATAGTCACCAATCTTCTTGGCATCCTTCATGGTGATGATCTTGCGATCAACCTCCTTACCCATCTTGGCAAGTTCCTCAGCCACCTGAGCTGCACCTACAGAACCGTAGAGCTGACCAGTAACACTGACCTTAGCGGGAATCTCGAGAGCCACACCGTTGAGCACAGCAGCCTTCTCCTCAGCAGCAGCCTTCTGGGCAGCCAGCTTGTGAGCCTGCTGCTTCAGGTTCTCAGCGAGAATCTTCTTGGCTGACGGACTGGCGATAACACCCTTACCCTGAGGGATGAGGTAGTTACGACCATAACCCGACTTTACATTTACGATATCGTTCTTAAAACCTAAGCCGATAATATCTTCTTTCAGTATAATCTCCATAATGCGTTGTCCTCCTTCAGTTTACTTCATCATGTCAGTTACGTAAGGCAGCAGCGCAATCTGGCGGGCGCGCTTAACGGCCTGAGCCACGCGGCGCTGATACTTCAGAGAGGTACCCGTGATACGGCGGGGCAGAATCTTACCCTGCTCGTTCAGGAACTTCTTCAGGAACTCGGGATCCTTATAGTCAATGTACTTAATACCGCTCTTCTTGAAACGGCAATACTTCTTCTTCTTCGTGTCGATAGAAGGAGCGTTCAAATAACGGATTTCAGTCTGTTCTGCCATGGTTTAAGCCTCCTCTGTCTTTGTGCCAAGCTTGTTGCGACGCTTCTCGGCGTACTCTGCAGCATACTTGTCAAGTTTAACTGTCTGGAAACGGATGACCTTCTCGTCACGACGATAGGCGGTCTCCAGTGTCTTAATCACTTCTGGCTCAGCCTTGAACTCTATCAGGCAGTAGAAACCTGTAGACTTCTTCTGAATAGCATAAGCCATCTTCTTCAATC
>CALDLA010000032.1 GCA_937898415.1 uncultured Prevotellaceae bacterium
CAAAGGTACAGGTTTTTAGAAGAACCCGCAAGACGTCGGAACGGATACGCTTACGTGACGTGAGAGATGAGTGAGAGATATGTGAGGGATTATTTTCATCCCTCACATGCTCAAACCCCTTTGTACAAAGGCAATTCCAGCGATGACGGGAGAGATGAGGGGATTTACGCTTCGCTAGTAAAAAGTGAGAAGTGAAAAGTGATAAGTTAAGAGTTAAGTATTAAGAGATATGGAAGAACAAGAACTGAAAGCGAAAGACATTCCTATGGGCTATGCCCGCTGTTTCAACGATGATTGCAACCGCAAGGACACCTGTATGCACTATCTGGCCAATGTGTTGACCAACCAGCAGGATCGGTTCACAGGCATGTCTGTGTATCCCACAGCCTGGCAGCAGGACGAATGCCCTTGCTACTGCGAGAAACGACTGGTAAGGAAAGCCTGGGGATTCAGTCATCTATATGACAATGTGCCCCAATACCGTAAGGCGGAAGCCCGCTGTAGCGTGCGCTCATATTTTAGCGCAGGCATGGGTCCTTACTACCGTGTCCATCATGGCGAAAACAAGATTACTCCCAAGCAGCAGGATGACATCATGCAAATCCTGGCCAAATTCGGCAGTACCGAGGGCATCAAGTTCGACCACTACGAAACAGACTGGGATTTCGGATGACAGACCATTGCCATTCCTTAAAATCAAAGCGAGCTGCTGTTCATCAGCAGCTCGCTTTTTTGGTATAGGTTCTGTTCTTATTGCCTCCGTGTGCTTCCAGATAGCCGAACTCAGTAAGCTGGCGCAGATATCGCTTAACTGTTGTGGCGTTAAAGCCAAAGTGACTAACAATTTGTTCTGTGGTGAATTCGTCCTTATCGGCCACAAATTCCAGAATATCGACCATTTTCTCTGCCAAAGAGGGCTTTATCGACCATTTATCGACCATTTTCTGTCGTAATGCCTGTTTATCGACCATTTTCTCCGATGTAGATTCAATATAGTGGTCGATATCTGCTCTGATATGCCCAGTTCTTTATGTTGCTGGAGCAATCGTAACAATAAGTCTTTATCTTCCTTAATCATATTTCGTTTGCAAAGTTACAAATTATCACGGGAAAAACCACAAAATCTCCATAAAAATCTGTCAGTCCTCTTGTCGTCCCTGATAAACCGTGATTTGTAGAAATCCTGTGTTATTATTGTTTTTCATATTTTCCGAAATAAATTTGGAAAATCCGATATATAGTATTATATTTGTACCCAAAAACGAGATGGGCCCTCTTTGAAAATAGGAAGGGAGTTGAGCCGCCAACTGAACATCGCCCCTGCTGTGGTGTTGGGAGTTTATAAATGTGACCCAGGAATAATAATCCAGAGCCTAAAAAATACTATAACCATAATTGATATGATAACAAAGAAGGAAGCAAAGATGATTTACAAAGTTGTTGGCTTTTCGCTGATAGCCCTGTGTTTTGTACTGAGTTTCGTATATCGTCCTTACGCCTATTCCCATCATTTAAACGACTTCCATTTGGCTGACAGTTATACAAGTTTTTTCGGCATCCCTATTGGCGTCTGTTTCACGCAAGCATATCGCTCAGAAAGTTGGTCAATTCCCAAGAACATCTTGTATGTTGCGCTGCTTCTCATAGGATGGGAACTCGTTGATGGATTCTTGGCCAAGAAATTAGACTGGGTGGATATTTCTGCTTGCATCATCAGCGGATGTTTGATGTATGTCCTATATTTGATCTTTGGTTTCAAAAGAGTTGTGGATTATGATTTACCAGACTTATACAATGAAAAGAAATCAATAATGAAGAAAAATGACATTTTGTCACATTTTGGAGTAGATTCTCTTTCTGCCATAAAAGATGAAGACCTTATAGAACTTGCTGAAAAAGGTGAGTTGGGTATAGATACAAAATGGTCAGCGGTAGGTAGCTGGATGTTCCTTAGTAAAAAGGCATTAGCAGACCATATACGAAAGGCAATCGAAATGGGGAAAGATTTGCGGGTTTCGTTTATTGAAGGAGAATTGTACGGAAAAGACCAGGTAATAATCGAGTTTGTGTAAAAAACATCTTTCTTAGTATGGCAGAGAAAACAATAAAAATATATTTCAATATTTTGGGATTAAGGATTTTTTGCTTACCTTTGCAGAAACTTTTGTCTGCATGAAAATACTATCCTATAACATCAACAGTTTTACGCAAGAGAAATTAGACAAGGTATTACAGTTTAATGCTGATGTCTATATCTTGCCAGAAATTGCTTGCCCAGCTCAACTGCGACTGCCAGAAGGATATAGAATGGAATGGATGGGCAATTATGAATTCAAGGGGCTTGGCATCGTGTGGAAATCTGTTTTTAAAGCAGAAGTTCCTTCGTGGTTCAACCCAAGGCACGAGTATTTGCTTCCCTTGATGATTGAAGAAAAGTTGATAATAGCAGCATGGCCAACAAGGACAGACAACAACGCTCCTAAGGACTATCCTCAAATTGCTATGGAGGCTTTGCTGTATTATGCTCCATACCTTAAGGAATATCCTACCATTATTTCTGGAGATATGAATTGCTACAAAGGTCAGGCAGGAGAAACTAAGCAATTCAACATTGCTGCAATCTTTGACTTTTTAGAAAGTATGGGATATGTCAGCATATATCATCATAAAACTGATGAAACTTTGGGCAAGGAAAGTGTTGCAACTTATTATCATAGGTTTAATGAAAAAGCACCCTTCTTTCTTGACTACACCTTCTCAAATGTTCCTATTAAATCTTATGCGCTTTGTGAGTGGGATAAGGAGACAAGTGATCATGTGGCACAAATAATAGAAATCCAATATTAGAATCATTATGAAAAATAAAAAAGAAGAATATTCTCGTTTCAAACATCTATTAGAGTACTTCGTTGCACATTTGGAATATTTTGCCAACAGCGACTCCACGTCTATAGGTTATGGGGAATACATCAAACCTTTAGTAGATAGGAATGCATTTAAATCCAGCGGTCAAGGCTATAATGGCCAAGCTATCCAAACCCAAGTTCGCGAATGGGAGAAATACCAGAATGGAATAATCTGCATCAATGTCTATGGGGCAAATTACAAAAGCCGCGGTACTTATCTGAATTGGAAAGGAACGGGGGCTAATATTATGGCAGATTGGAATAGCACACACATTAGGACCTTATTCTTGGTATATTATGAACCAGATTCGGGGGTGCGAATTCCGCAAGGTGTTTCATTCACAATAAAAGAACTGGGGTTGTTCGATGGTCAAGTTCCCAATGAAAACATTTGTGTTTTTTTTGACAAGTATAACATCATGATAGAAAACATCAAAAACAAACAGCATAAAATGGAAATAAATAGATTCGTAGAGTTATTAAAAGCTAATAGCAATCTGATACTGACTGGTGCACCAGGAACAGGTAAGACCTACATGGCAAAAGCTATTGCAGAAGCTATGGGCGCTAAGGTGGGATTCGTTCAGTTCCATCCGTCGTACGACTATACGGATTTTGTGGAAGGATTGCGACCATTTGGAACAGAAGGAAACGTTGGATTCAAGAGAACTGATGGAGTATTTAAAGAATTCTGCGCTAAGGCACTTAATAATACGGAATACAACAAAGAAGATTTTTTTAGTGCATATAATGATATTGTAAAAGAAAACGATAATAAAGACTCCTTTGAAATAAAAGGTAATATCAACAATCATCCTGGATTCTCAATTCATGATCATGAACTTATTGTCCATGGAAACACAACCTTTGAGTGTAGCCAGATGTTTGAAAAAGCGTGCAAGTGGAATGTGGATAGTAATAAACTCCAGAGTCTAACCTATCAAGATTTTAATGATGATGATTGGAAGGATACTGCAAAATCTTGGGGAGCAGCAATTCTAAATGAAATCGGTAGAAGATTAAAAGCAGATTATTATTCACACTATTATGTCTTCATCATCGACGAAATCAACCGTGGTGAAATCTCGAAGATATTTGGCGAATTATTCTTCTCTATAGATCCAGGCTATAGAGGCGAGAAGGGCAAAGTGAACACCCAATACCAAAATATGATAGAAGATGGTGACGTGTTCAAGGAAGGCTTTTATGTCCCTGAGAACGTCTATATTATTGGCACGATGAATGACATTGATCGTAGTGTAGAGAGTATGGATTTTGCTATGCGTCGCCGTTTTGCTTGGCAGGAAGTAACAGCGGAGGAAAGCTATGCGAATATGATAGAGAATGATTCTGAGTTTGCTTTTGTCAAAGATGAAATAAAGGCAAGGATGTTCAATCTTAACAAGGCTATCGCAGAGACAGAAGGTTTGGACGAGGCATATCAGATTGGAGCTGCCTACTTTAGGAAATACCTCGATTATCAAGACAAAGCGAATCCATTCGATTGCTTATGGGATAATCACCTGAAGGGATTGCTCTTTGAGTATCTGCGTGGCAATCGTAGGGCAAAAGAATTATTGGAGAAGTTGCACAAAGCATATAACAAAACAAGCACAGATGAGTAGTATACCCATACAAACAAGGGATAACTATGAACGGCATTTGACAGATGAGGAACTTTGCCATCTTGATACATTGCAAAAACTGGCAGAACCAACTATCTCAGATTTATGTCTTGAAGAGCATCCCAATTTGTTGATATTCCCACAAGACTTGGATGTCTATGGGGATAAGATAGGTGATGCTCATATCTTTGAGGTCAAGGGTGATAAGATTGCTACTGGCAACATTATGGGATTCATTGGCTGTGGTGATACAAAGGTTAGCATCAGTTCACGCTTCGCACAAGATAAAGAAGACTATTTCCTGCATTATATGCTGCGAAAAGTCTTTGCCGTCAATCTGTTTGACTTGCAGTTTAATTCTGATGAAGAAAGCATCTTCGACCTTCTTATTTATTTGTTTCCTGCTTTTCTGAAACGTGCCATGCAACAGGGTATCTATAGGGAGTACCAGACACGAAAGTACAATGATGCAAATGTTAAGGGACGAATAGATGTATCTCGCCATATCAGACAGAACATTCCCTTTGCCGGTAGTATAGCCTATACAACTCGCGAGTATGCACAAGACAACCACCTTACCCAGTTAATCCGTCATACTATCGAATACATATCGCATCACAGATATTCAGGGAATATCCTTCACAATGATGATGATACGTCAGATGCTGTCAAAGCAATCTGCCAAGCCACAGGATTGTATAATCGCAATGAACGGCAGAAAGTGATGAATCAGAATCTTCGCCCTATAAGCCACCCCTATTATGGTGAGTATCGTCCACTACAACAACTGTGCCTCCAGATACTTCGCCAAGAGGAGATGAAATACGGACGCGATGATGAAGAAATGTATGGTGTATTGTTTGATGGTGCATGGCTATGGGAGGAATATCTGAATACATTCCTTGCAGACATTGGCTTTGAGCATCCAAGAAACAAAGAAGGTGTTGGCCATAAGAGTTTGTTTAAGGATGGCTCTGGTTGGTGTTATCCAGATTTTCTAAGTCCGCAGATGGTACTTGATGCAAAGTACAAATGGTATGACGATTGGAGCAAAGTTCAGACGAAAGACTTATATCAAGTCATTTCGTACATGCATGTTCTGGATTTGAAAAAGGGTGGTTTTGTCGTGCCTATAGATTGGAACTCCATGATATTCCCAACCAAAACACTTAAAGGTATGGGCGGTGAAATGTCTATCTATGGTATGAACGTTTGTTCAGATGCGGATTCATTTGCTAAATATGTGGAATACATGAGATTCTGTGAAAACAGCATATCAAATACAATTATTGGTGTCTAACAAATAGGTTCTCCTGCTATTTAGTTGAAATTTCGTCGGAAATCTTGACAATATCACGCCAAGTATATTTCTATCAATTAACTCGTTCGAAGAGTTGAGTCGACTCATTTGATCGAATGAGTCGACTCAACTTTTTGAGGGTATCTTCAGATTAGAATAAGGACTTTGTCCGAATTATTTACAAACTTGGCGTTTTTGAAACTTTAATGTTTTGCATTTTTTTTTATGAACATATGTTCGTTGGCCTTTTCACATATGTTCATAAGGGTGAGAACCTATGTTGGGCTAAAATCGCGTTTATTAATAAATGTTCGTTTATCCAATCTTATTGTTCTGTATCGTCCTTAAAATCGAAGGAGAGTTGCTGTTCGGCAGCAGCACGCTTCTGTTGGGCCTTGCTGATGAGCAGGGGACGGAGGCGCTCAGGACGGAGTTCGTTGATGCCCACGATGGGCTGCGAGAATTGCGAGGTGAGTTCGTTGCAGGTAATGAAGTACTTCGCCTTCTTCATCACCACGCCCATCTTCTTCAGGTCGAATGACGTGAGGCGGTTGAAACGACGGCTATTGACGATAAGCCAGGCAGACTTGGTGCCGAGACCTGGAACACGCAGCAATTGCTCGTAGTCGGCGGTATTGATGTCCACAGGAAAAGCCTCTGGATGGCGCAGGGCCCATGCAAGCTTGGGGTCCACCTCCAAGTCGAGGTTCGCGTGCATGTCGTCAACGATCTCGTCTACCTTAAAATGGTAGAACCGCAAGAGCCAGTCGGCCTGATAGAGCCGGTTCTCGCGCACCAAGGGCGGTTGCTTGAGCACAGGTAGTCGTGGGTCATAGGTATTGACGCTGACATAACCGGAGTAATAGACGCGACGCATGGTAGGCTGTCCGTAGAGCATCGACGACATCGTGAGGATGTCTTTGTCTGTCTCCTTCGTCGCACCCACTATCATTTGCGTGGATTGACCTGCCGGCACGAATCGTGGCGCATAGCGGTAACGCTTGCGGTCTTCCTTATTCTCTAATACGCCCTGCTGAATCAACTTCATCGGTTGGAACACGCTCTTGTGGTCTTTCTCTGGTGCCAATAGTTTCAGCGACTCCTCCTTGGGAATCTCGATGTTCACACTCATGCGGTCGGCATAGCGCCCGGCCTCGTTGAGCAGTTCCTGCGAACAGCCTGGGATGCTCTTCAGGTGGATGTAGCCGTTGAAGCGGTGAACCGTCCGCAGGTCGCGGGCAATGGCGGCGAGCCGCTCCATCGTGTAGTCGGGGTTACGCACCACGCCGCTACTGAGGAACAGCCCCTCAATGTAATTGCGGCGGTAGAACTCCATCGTAATCTCCTCTAGTTCGCTGACTGAGAGTGTTGCCCGCTTGATGTCGTTCGAGCGGCGGTTGATGCAGTAGGCACAGTCGTACATACAGTAGTTGGTCAGCATCACCTTGAGCAGCGAGATGCAGCGCCCGTCGTCGGCAAACGAGTGGCAGATGCCCACGCCGCCGACCGTCGAGCCCACCATGCCCTCCTTGCCCTTGCGTACCGTACCGCTCGACGAGCACGACACGTCGTACTTCGCCGACTCTGCGAGTACTCGCAGCTTCTCCATCGTCTTCTCTGTTAGCATACGGGTGCAAAGATACAATAAAGGCGTCCCAAAAGTCGGGACACCTTCAATAGTTTAACATTTTTTATTCAAAAACATTGGCGTCTTTTTCCGATTATTCGTACCTTTGAGGCAAAAACCAACGAAACTATGAAAAGAAAGCTATTCTTAACCCTGCTGCTGACCGTCGTGGCCCTTCTGCCGACGGCAGCCAAACAAAACCGTGTGCTCACCGAAAAGGACATGGGTGCCTATCTCTTCACCTTCTTCAGCGACCCCACGCACGGTCTCTACATGGCCATCAGCTACGATGGCTACACGTTCACGGCCGTGAACAATGCAGAGCCCATCATCTCAGGCGACAGCATCGCCGAGCAGCACGGCATCCGCGACCCGCACATCTACCGTGCGCCGAACGGTAAGTTCTATATCGCCATGACCGACCTCCACATTTTCGGCAAGACGAAGGGCATCCGCACGACGCAGTGGGAGCGCCCCGACGAGTTCGGATGGGGTAACAACCGAGGACTGGTGCTAATGGCCTCTGACGACCTCATCCATTGGACGCACCACGTGGCCCGCATCGACAAACTGTTCCCTGAGCACTTCGGACAAGTGGCTTGCACCTGGGCGCCACAGACCATCTGGGACCCGGCGGTGGGCAAGCCGATGGTGTATTTCACCATCCGTCAGCAGGCTGGCGGCAACACGAAGTTGTACTATAGCTATGCCGACGAGGCTTTCACAACACTTGAGACAGAGCCGCAGCTGCTGTTCCAATGCCCGGACACGACTGTCCAGGTGCTCGATGCTGACATCTGCCCCATGCCTGACGGCCGTTACTTCATGAGCTATGTGTATCAGGAAAACCCTGGTGGCATCAAGTATATGATTAGTGACCGCATCAACCACTTTGACGACTATCACGCTGAGCAGATTGACACGGAGAATGGCGCTTGCGAGGCTCCGAACGTGTGGAAGCGCATCGGCCAGAAGAAGTGGGTTGTTATGTACGACGTCTTCAGTATTCGTCCCAACAACTTCGGCTTCGTCGAGACTTCGGATTTCAAGACCTTCACCCCTCTTGGCCGTTTCGGCGAGGGAAAGATGAAGATGACAAATTTCGTCTCGCCAAAGCATGGCTCGGTCATCCACATCACCAAGGCCGAGGCCAAGCGACTGGAGCAGTACTGGAGCGAACAGCAGAAGAAGCGCAAGGCCATCCGCAGCGGCGAACTCTGGTACGATACTGACGGTCGCCACATCAACGCCCACGGCGGCGGCATCTTGAAGTATAATGATACCTATTATTGGTTTGGTGAGCATAAGGACGAACGTACCAGCGATGCTATGGTCGGCGTGATGTGCTATGCGTCGAAGGACTTGGTCAGCTGGCGCAACTGCGGTGTGGCACTCAGCGTGACGGAACCGGCATTGGGCCAGGCGGGCCAGCGCATGAGGCGCGGCGCGACGACAGGCTCCGACATTGAGCGCGGTTGCATCCTCGAGCGTCCGAAGGTCATATATAATAAGGTAACGGGGAAGTTCTGCATGTGGTTCCACCTCGAACTGAAGGGGCAGGGCTACAATGCCGCCCGCTACGGCGTGGCTGTGGCCGACCGTCCTGAAGGGCCTTATAAGTTCCTTTATTCGTCGAGAGCCAATGCGGGCACATGGCCTATAAAGGGTTCGCCCATGAATTTCGACGAGTACCTGAAGCGCGACTACGGCACGGGGCAGATGGCACGCGACATGACGCTCTACGTCGATGACGACGGGAAGGCCTACCACATCTTCTCGTCGGAGGAGAACTTCACCCTGCATATTGCCGAACTGACCGGCGACTATCTACACCATACCGGTCGTTACACCCGCATGGCCCCAGGTGGCCAGAACGAGGCACCTGCCATCTTCAAGCATGACGGCACCTATTGGATGATTACCTCCGGCTGTACGGGCTGGGCACCCAACGAGGCCCGTATGTTCTCGGCACCCACTATCATGGGACCTTGGACGCAGCACCCCAACCCCTGTCGCGGTCCCTTGGCTGAGAAGACCTTCAACGGCCAGAGCACATACGTACTGACGCTTGACGACGGACGTCACATCTTCATGGCCGATATCTGGCGCCCCAACCATCCCATCGATGCCCGCTACATCTGGCTGCCCATCGAGTTTGAGGACGGCAAGCCTGTCCTCCGCTGGCGCGACGAGTGGACTTTTTAGTACTCTTTCCAAAAACATAGAGGAAATATGTTAGGTCTTTCGGGAAAAAGGAAACTTTCCTGAAAGAACAAAAACTGGAGGGTGTGTCAAAAATTGCAGGAAGAAAATCGCGGATTGATGGTGCAGTAGCCGAAAAATCACTACTTTTGTAGGCTCAATAAACTACTAAAAACTGATGAACTGCAAACTAATCACGCTAACTATTGTGCTGCTGTGCGCGACCTTGGGACTTGAAGCCGCCGAGCGGCAGAAACTGAACTTCAACGCCGATTGGCGGCTGAAAGTTGGCGACATCACGGAAGCTACTCAAGAGGATTTTGACGACCGCCTGTGGCAGCAGGTTACCTTGCCATACGCCTTCAACGGTGACGAGGCTTTCCGAAAGGACATCGTGGACTTGACGGACACCGTCTGCTGGTATCGCAAAACATTCTTGCTTTCAGAGAAAGACGTAAAGGGGAAAGTATTCGTTGAGTTCGAGGGTGTACGACAGGGTGCCGATTTCTACCTGAACGGTCATCATTTAGGTTTTAGCGAAAACGGGGTGATGGCATGCGGTTTCGATCTGACACCTTATATCAAACAGGGCGAGAACGTCATAGCTGTGCGCTGCGACAACAGTTGGACGTATCGCGACCGCACGCTGAACAGCCGCTACCAGTGGAACGATAAGAACTTTAATGCCAACTACGGCGGTCTGCCGAAGAACGTCTGGCTGCATCTGACGGGCAGGCTCTACCAGACGCTGCCCCTCTATTCGAACCTCGGCACCACGGGCACCTATGTTTATGCCACCGACTTTGACATTGCTAACCATAAGGCTGTGATTCACGCCGAGAGTCAGGTGAGGAATGACGACAACGATGGGCACACGTTTACCTATACCGTTCGCATGTTAGATGCCGACAACTGCGAGGTGGCTCACTTCCAAGGCGAGACCGTCACCATGCAGCCCGGCGAGACGCGCGTGGTCAGCGCGCAGCAGGCCGTCGACGGTTTGCACTTCTGGTCGTGGGGCTACGGTTACCTCTATACCGTTGAGACGGTCATTGCGGTCGATGGTTTCCCCATCGACAAGGTCACCACTCGTACCGGCTTCCACAAGACGGAGTTCAAGGACGGAAAGATATGGCTGAACGACCGCATGATGATGGTTCATGGCTACGCCCAGCGTACGTCGAACGAGTGGCCGGGCGTGGGCATCTCGGTGCCCTCCTGGCTGAGTGACTATTCGAACGACTTGATGGTGCAGTCAGGCGCCAACATGGTGCGCTGGATGCACGTCACACCGTGGAAGCAGGATGTAGAGTCGTGCGACCGTGTAGGACTGCCACAGGCGATGCCCGCCGGCGATGCTGAGAAGGATGTGGACGGCCCAAGGTGGGAACAGCGAAAGGCGGTGATGCGCGACGCCATCATCTACAACCGCAACAACCCCTCGATACTGTTCTACGAAAGCGGCAACGAAAGTATCTCGCGTGAGCACATGCTGGAGATGAAGGCCATCCGCGATGCGTACGACCCCTGTGGCGGACGTGCCATCGGCAGTCGTGAGATGCTCGATATTGACGAAGCGGAGTACGGCGGTGAGATGCTTTATATCAATAAGTCGAAGAAGCACCCGATGTGGGCGATGGAATACTGCCGCGACGAGGGACTGCGTAAGTACTGGGACGAGCAGAGCTACCCCTACCACAAAGAGGGCGACGGTCCGCTCTATCGCGGGAACCCAGCATTAGAGTACAACCACAACATGGATCAGCTGGCCGTTGAGATGGTGCGCCGCTGGTACGACTACTGGCGTGAGCGTCCTGGTACAGGCAGCCGTGTGTCGTCGGGTGGCGTGAAGATTGTCTTCAGCGATACCAACACCCACCATCGTGGTGAGTCGAACTACCGCACCAGCGGCGTCGTTGATGCCATGCGAATCCCCAAGGATGCCTACTTCGTGCATCAAGTGATGTGGAACGGATGGGTGGAGCCAGAAGAGGCGAAAACATACATTATCGGGCATTGGAACTATGATAAAGAAACCTGTAAGCCAGTCTATGTGGTTTCGACAGCTGATTCCGTCGAACTCTTTCTCAATGGCCGCTCGTTGGGCAAAGGAAAGCAGAGCTATCGTTACCTCTATACCTTCGACAACGTAGGCTTTGAACCAGGCACGTTAGAAGCTGTTGGCTCTGACGGTAGCCGCTACAAACTGGAGACTGCAGGTGAGCCTTATCAGCTGAAGCTTACGGCTATCGAGAATCCTGAAGGCATGAAGGCCGACGGTGCCGATATGGTGCTCTTCGAGGTGGAAGTCGTTGACCGTCAGGGGCGACGCTGTCCGTTAGACAACCGCACGGTTCACTTCGAACTATGGGGCGAGGGCAAGTGGATTGGTGGCATCGCCACGGGCCGAAGCGACAATTATGTCGGCGCTTACGACCTCCCCGTGGAGTGTGGTGTCAACCGCGTGCTGGTTCGTTCTACCGTGAACGCTGGCGACATTAACCTTTCGGCATACGCCGAGGGCGTACGTCCTGCTTACATATCGTTGGAGACGCAGTCCGTCCATACCGCCGACTACGTGCCCCAACTCACGTTAAAGCCCCGCTTGGGTCGCGGCGAGACCCCTAACGGACCCTCCTACAAGGATTGTTTAGTGAGTGTAGATGTCGTCAAGGCCACCGCCGGCTCCAACCCCGCCGACCTGAAAAACAGCTACGACGACAACGAACTGACCGAGTGGAAGAGTGACGGCAAACTCCAGAACGCATGGGTCAAATACGCCCTCAGCCGCCGCGCAGCCATCAGTGAGATCGCCCTCAAGTTGACGGGCTGGCGACAGAAGTGCTATCCGTTGTCGGTGTATGCCGGCAAGAAGAAAGTGTGGGAGGGCATCACCCCCGCCACGCTCGGCTACGTCCACCTGTCGATTGACAAGCCCGTCGCTGCCAACGACATCACCATCCGCATGGTAGCCCCTGTGCAGGACAGTGCCAAGTTTGGACAGGTGAAGGAACTGGCAGGCGGCGCAGCCAACGAGATGGACCGTATCAGGAGCGAAAAAGGAAAGGTCGAACTCCGTATAGTAGAGCTCGACCTTGTGGAAAAAGCGGATGTGCCCAAGTAGGCACCTCTTCACTTCTCACTTCTCACTTTTCACTTCACATTGTCCTCAATCAGGCACTCGCCAGTCATGTCGGCAGGCTGCTCCAGTCCCATGATATGCAGGATAGAGGGAGCCACATCGGCCAGACGGCCGTCCTTCACCGTTGCCGAGTTGTTGTTGGTGACGTAAATGAAGGGCACGGGGTTCAGCGAGTGAGCCGTGTTGGGTGTACCGTCGGGGTTAATGGCATTGTCGGCATTACCGTGATCAGCAATGATGATAGCCTCGTAGTCGTTGGCTTTGGCAGCCTCGATGACCTCGCGCACGCAGTTGTCGACGGCCCAGACAGCCTTGGCGATGGCGTTGTAGACACCTGTGTGACCTACCATGTCGCCGTTGGCGAAGTTCACGACGATGAAGTCGTACTTGGCCTCGTTGATGGCTGCCACCAGCTTGTCCTTCACTTCGTAGGCACTCATCTCGGGCTTCAAGTCGTAGGTAGCCACCTTCGGCGAGGGCACCAGGATGCGGTCCTCACCCTCGTAGGGAGCCTCGCGACCACCATTGAAGAAGAACGTCACGTGTGCGTACTTCTCCGTCTCGGCAGTGTGCAACTGCTTCTTGCCCTGCTGTGACAGGTACTCGCCGAGGGTGTTCTCCACGTTCTCTTTAGGGAAGAGGATATTTACGCCTGTAAACGATGCGTCGTAGGGCGTCATGCAGTAGTACTGCAGTCCGGGAATGGTCTTCATGCCCTGCTCCGGCATATCCTGTTGGGTCAGCACGATGGTCAACTCCTTGGCGCGGTCGTTGCGGAAGTTGATGAAGATGACAACATCGCCCTCCTCGATGGTGCCGTTGACTTTGGCATTGTGGATGGGCTTGATGAATTCATCCGTTACACCCTCGTCATAGCTCTCCTCCATAGCCTTCACCATATCGGTAGCCTGCTTACCAACACCATTCACAATCAGGTCGTAACCCTCCTTTACACGCTCCCAGCGCTTATCGCGGTCCATCGCATAGAAACGGCCTACAATTGAGGCAATCGCAGCATGATTAGCAGCACAGACATCGCTCACCTGCTGGATGAAACCGATACCGGAGTGTGGGTCGGTATCGCGGCCGTCCATGAAGCAATGAACAAAGGTCTGGTTCTTCAGTCCGTAGTGCTTGCCCACCTCGATGAGCTTGAACAGATGGTCGAGTGAGGAGTGTACGCCGCCGTCGGAGCAGAGGCCCATGAGGTGCAGCTTTTTTCCGTTCTCCTTGGCGTAGGAGTAGGCAGCCTTCACCTGCGGGTTCTCCACGATGGAGCCGTCCTTGCAGGCGCGGTTGATCTTCACTAAGTCCTGATAGACGATGCGGCCTGCGCCGATGTTGAGGTGTCCCACTTCGGAGTTTCCCATTTGACCGTCGGGTAGTCCGACGTCCTCGCCTGAAGCCTGTAGCTGTGAGTGTGCTGACGTAGCAGCTAACAAATCCAGATAAGGTGTCGGCGTGTTGAAGATGACGTCACCCTTACCATGCTTACCGATTCCCCATCCGTCGAGAATCATCAAAAGTGCTTTCTTTGCCATAATTATCTATTGAAATACATTAATTTTTGCTTTCGGGGTGCAAAGTTACGAAATATTTCTCATTTCTCTTTCTCTTTCTGTTTTTTTTTGTACCTTTGTGCCCATATAGACCATTTTATTTACAACATTATGAGGAACATTAAACGTTATCAACGGCTGTTGGGCATTGCTGTGCTCTGCTTGTGTTCGCTGCTGGCCCGCGCCGAGAACTATTCGTTTACGCTGATTGTCAACGGAGAGTCTTATGTGTTCAACCTGGCCGAGAAGCCTGTCATTACTTTCGAGGGTGACAAGCTGACGGTGAAGGTGACAGAGCCCTCTGCAGTGGTGGAAGAGCAGAGCACCGTCAGCGAAATCAGCGTAGCCGTGTCCGAGGTGCAGAACATCGACTTGGAGAAAGTGAACGTAGCGCCTCAGGATACCGAGGTGGGGGTAAAGACGGTCAAGGTCGACACTGAGTTTGTCAACGGACAACTGAAGCTGAACGGACTGCAGCCTGGCAGTCAGGTGACGGTTGTCAGTATGGACAGTAAGAACTGTCTGACGGTGAAGGCATCGGGTGATGGTGAAGCCATCGTCGGCATGCAGACCCTTCCCAGCGGCGTGTACATCGTACGCACACCGAAATCATCAATTAAAGTAACCAATAAGTAATCAACAAAAAAACATAGTACTAT
The DNA here is from genome assembly GCA_937898415.1 of uncultured Prevotellaceae bacterium. Taxonomy (GTDB): domain Bacteria; phylum Bacteroidota; class Bacteroidia; order Bacteroidales; family Bacteroidaceae; genus Prevotella. The sequence continues at coordinate 15,021 of CALDLA010000032.1, forward strand.
GAAGAAGTTTATACTTGCCAGTGCCTTTGCACTGATGGCCACACCAGCCCTGTTAGCCCAGTCAAACAACACCTACTCCATGCAGATTGAACTGAAGGACGGAACGAAAATCACTCTCGGCCCCAACGACCTGAAGAACATCACTTTCGTCGACGGCGTCATCAAGATTGAGGGCAACACCATTGAGGAGTTGCGCAGCTCGATTGCAAAATGTGAGGCAACAACACAGGTGATGACGGAGGAGCAGAGCAAGAATATTGACGCCCTGAAAGCGAAGGCATCCGATCTCCAGGCCATGATTGACTATCTGAGTGTAAAGGTGGCCCAACTTGAGAAATCGGAGGGAGGCACCGACAACACTGAAGATATAAAGACCTTGCAGAGTGCTATTTCTACACTGGAGAAAGAATTGGTTTCGCTGAAGACAAGTCAGACGGCAATGAAGACAGATCTGGCTGCTTCGAACGATAAAATTACTAACGTCCAGATGATGGTAACTGCAACGGAGGTAGCTATCAAGAATTTGCAGGAGGCCGTTAAGAATTTGCAGTCTTCTGGCGACGGTTCTGCTGCCAACGAAGAACGAATTAAGGCTTTGGAGGCAGAGATTACTGTGCTGAAGGCAAGCCAGGCAGATATGAAGGCTGCATTAGTGAACCTTAAAAATGAATCGGCACAAAACAAAGTAATGATTAGTGATGTCGCAAGTGTGGTTAATGCAACAAATGGAAAGGTTCAAGATTTGGGAGAAATTGCTGCCTCGCTGAGTGCCAATGTTAAGGCCAGCCAGGCTGCGATAGATCAGTTAAAAGTGGAATCAAAGAACGCTCAAACTGATTTGAAGAAACTAAATGAAAATCTTCTGCAAAGCATAGAACAGCTGAAGCAGCATACCATTCCTCAGGAGGTGGCAATGCAGATGGAGGATGGCAAAGCAATGTTACAATCTGAAATCGAAAAGAATTATGAAGAGACGAAAGGCTGGATTCAAGCGCTGGATGCAAGAGTGGCTAATGTGGAAAATGCGATTGAAGAAATATTCGAGAAATTGGTTAATTTGGAGAACAATGTTAACAAGAATCAATAACATCTGACCTATGAACACAAAACGAATTCTGACAACGGCCCTTGCGGCCACAACCTGTATGATGACAATGAATGCACAGCCGAAATTGGCAGCAACAAACATTGACGAGGTAATCAAGGCTATGACCTTGGAGGAGAAAGCCAAACTATTGGTTGGCGGTGCTAACAACTTTTTCGGCGACCAAGCCGTTGTCGGCGGCGAGGCCGACCTTGTTGCCGGTGCGGCAGGTACGTCGCCCGCCATTCCCCGCTTGGGCATCCCGGCCACGGTGTTGACCGACGGCCCTGCCGGCGTGCGTATCGACCCCACCCGCAAAGGAACTGACAAGACTTACTATGCTACGGCCTTCCCCATTGGCTCTTGCTTGGCTTCGACATGGAATACGGAACTGGTCGGCAAGGTGGGCGAGGCCATCGGCAACGAGACCAAGGAGTACCGCTGCGACGTCATCCTCGGCCCGGGCATGAATCTGCACCGCAATCCGCTCTGTGGCCGTAACTTCGAGTACTATTCTGAAGACCCGCTGCTGACGGGTAAGATTGCTGCCGCCTACATCAACGGCGTACAGAGTCAGGGTGCAGGTGTGTCGGCCAAGCACTTCGCCGTGAACTCGCAGGAGACCGACCGTACGGCGGTCGACGAGCAGGTGAGCCAGCGTGCCGCCCGCGAAATCTACCTGCGCGGCTTCGAGATTGCCGTCCGCGAGAGCGACCCCTGGACCATCATGGCCTCATATAATCAGATCAACGGTCAGTACTCTATGGGCAACCGCGACCTGTTGACCAGCATCCTGCGTGACGACTGGGGGTTCAAAGGTATCGTGATGACCGACTGGATTGGTATCCGCCAAGGACTGGAGACCATCACCGAGGTACAGGCCGGCAACGACCTGATGGAGCCCGGACAGCCCGCACAGGTGAAGGAAATTGTTGAGGGCGTGAAGAGTGGCAAGCTCGACATTGCCGACGTTGACCGCAATGTGCGCCGTATGCTGGAGTACATCGTAAAGACACCTAGCTTCAAGCAGTATCCTGCCAGCAACAACCCCGACTTCAAGGCTCATGCAGCCATTACGCGTCAGAGTGCCGCCGAGGGTATCGTGCTGCTGAAGAATAACGGTAGTCTCCCCTGGAGCACGCAAAAAATCAAGACCGTCGCCCTCTTTGGTGAGAACTCCTACGACTTCCTCAGCGGCGGTACGGGTTCCGGCTGCGTTCATCCTCCTTATGTCGTCGACATGCTTCAGGGCCTTGAGAACGCCGGTATCAAGTCGTCTAAGACGCTTACCGACATCTATCGCAAATACATCGACTATGCCCGTGTGAAGTTCCAGGCCGAGCGTCATCCAGCCAAGTGGTTCCAGACGGAGATGATGGGTCAGCAGAAATATCCGGAAATCGGTCTCGCCCCCATTGCTATAAATAAAGAGGTAGAGGCTGCCGATGCTGCCATCATCACTATCGGCCGTCAGGCCGGCGAGGGCATCGACCGCGATATTGACACCGAGTTCAACCTCATCCCTGAGGAGCGTGCGCTGATTACCGACGTCTGCAATGCTTTCCATGCTGCCGGCAAGCCAGTGGTTGTGATCATCAACTCCGGTAGTGTTATCGAGACGGCTTCATGGAGCGGCTATCCTGATGCCATCCTTTGCGCCTGGCAGCCCGGTATGGAAGGCGGCAACTCCGTCGCCGACCTGCTGACGGGTAAGGTCAATCCCTCCGGCAAGCTCACGATGACGTGGCCCATCGCCGCCACCGACCATCACTCCACGAAGAACTTCCCTGGCAGTATTGATGACTACTCCTTCCAGATGATGGTTGGCAACAAGATGCCTATCCCTGGACACTCCTACACGAAGCACGAGGAGGACATCTACGTGGGCTATCGCTACTTCGACACCTTTAACAAGGAGGTGGCTTATCCCTTCGGCTTTGGCCTTAGCTACACCACGTTTGCCTATAGCAAGCCCGTAGTCAAAGTGAACGGCGATGTTGTTGCCGTTACCGTCACCATTAAGAACACCGGCTCTGTCGCTGGTAAGGAAGTGGCTCAGGTCTATGTTACCGCCCCGCAGGGCAGCATCGAGAAACCCGCACAAGAGCTGAAAGCCTTTGCCAAGACGCGTGAACTGCAGCCTGGCGAGCAGCAGGTGCTGACCATGCAGATTCCCATCCGCATGCTGGCTTCGTTCGATGAGGCTGGTTCGCAGTGGTTGACGGAGGCCGGACAGTACACCTTCAAGATTGGTGCCTCCAGCCGCGACATCCGTTGCACCGCTACCGCTAAGGTCGGCCAGTACACGGAGAAGACCACTAACGCCCTCGCCCCGAAAGTGAAACTGAACCTTTTGAAACAATAAACAACAGAAACGAGGTGCGGCGGCCAGCTTGGGACTGACCGCCGCACGAATGTTGGTTTGCAGTTGACATTGGTAAGTATGTCGATGCAAAGATAGTGCTTTTCGCCGGTTTCTGCAATAGGGTAGCGACGACTGACACGCTTTGCAACAACGGACATATTGAAAACCAACGAGTTATGAAATCTCTCAGACGGCTGGTTGACACAGCCTTTTTATGCATAGCCCTGCTTTTGGCGGCTTGTGCGGACCATACGCCGCAGGTATCGGACACCGAACGGCTCATCGGCGAGGCGTTGGAGGCCGTGGGCAACCACGACCTGCCGACGGCTGAGCAGCGGGCCTATAGTGCCGCCATCCTGTCGGCCGACTCGGCTGAGATGGCCGATGCCTTGACCATGCTCTCGCTGGTCTTCATTCTGGAGAACAAGCAGGAGAAGGCTGAGATGGTGATGGCGGTATTGCCAGAAGGGCAGACGATGGAGTTCGTGCGGCTGCAGCAGGCTGCCAACGAACAGGGCCGCAGTCACGACCGTTCCGTCTTCGCCGTCCTCGTAGCCTTTCTGATAGCCGCCCTTGGAGCCGGTTACTGGTGGAGCCGGCGGCGCAAGGCAGCGTTCGAGCGCAAGGTGGACGAGTTGATGGCTTCAACTCTCAACGACCAGCGTCCTGTCTCCAACGTTCAACGTGCCGACATCGTCCGTACGAAGCAGGGTGTCGATGTACTCTATGCTATCCTCCACGACGAGAACATCTCACAGATGGGCAAGCGCGAACAGACGGCCGTTGCCGAGACGTTGCACATCGTTGACCCCACGCTGGCCGACATCATCAGTTCCGTTGAACTGACGCCTAAGGAAACTTTTTACTGCATCATGCAGTACTACGGCAAGACCGAACAACAAAAGTCGCAATGCTTCTGCTGTACAGAGCAGGCCCTGCGTTCCACCAAGAGTCGCTTAGGCAAGAAACTCGACCTTAGCCGGTTGACCCACTCGTAGTCGGCCCCTTTGACGGTGTGCGGCGACGTGGAAAATAAAAATAAATCATAATTTATTTTGTGTTTCGCTCGAATTGCACTACCTTTGCACTTTCAAAGTGAAAAGAAACAAAGAAGACGATAACAATGAGAAAGAATTTTGTTGAAGAACTCCGCTGGCGCGGAATGTTGGCACAGATGATGCCTGGTACGGAAGAATTGTTGCAGAAGGAGATGGTGTCGGCCTACCTTGGTACGGACCCGACGGCCGACTCGCTGCACATTGGCCACCTCTGCGGTATCATGATGCTGCGCCACCTGCAGCGCTGCGGGCACAAGCCCTTCATCCTCGTCGGCGGTGCCACGGGCATGATTGGCGACCCCAGCGGTAAGTCGCAGGAGCGTAACCTGCTGAACGACGAGACGCTGCGCCACAACCAGGAGTGCATCAAGGCGCAGGTGGCCAAGTTCCTGGACTTTGAGTCGAAGGACGAGAATGCCGCTGAGATGGTGAACAACTATGACTGGATGAAGGACTTCACGTTCCTGGACTTCGCCCGCGAGGTGGGTAAGCACATCACGGTGAACTACATGATGGCCAAGGAGAGCGTGCAGCAGCGCCTGAACGGTACGGCCCGCGATGGCCTCAGCTTCACGGAGTTTACTTACCAGTTGCTGCAGGGCTACGACTTCCTGTACCTGTATCAGCACAAGGGTGTGAAACTGCAGTTGGGCGGTAACGACCAGTGGGGCAACATGACCACGGGTACGGAGTTGATTCGCCGCACGTTAGGCAACGAGGTGGAGACCTTCGCGCTGACCTGTCCGCTGATTACGAAGTCCGACGGTAAGAAGTTCGGTAAGACGGAATCAGGCAACATCTGGCTCGACCCGAAGCGCACCACACCTTATAAGTTCTACCAGTTCTGGCTGAACGTCAGCGACGAGGACGCCGAGCGCTACATCAAGATCTTCACCTCGCTGGAGAAGGAAGTCATTGACGCCCTCATCGAGGAGCACCGTGCCGATCCTGGTCGCCGCGTGCTGCAGCGCCGTCTGGCTGAGGAGGTGACCGTACTGGTTCACTCGCAGGAAGACTTGGACACGGCCATCGAGGCTTCGAACATCCTATTCGGCAAGTCAACGAAGGAGGCCTTGGAGAAGTTGGACGAGCAGACGTTCCTCGACGTCTTCGAGGGCGTTGAGCACCACACCATCGACCGTTCGCAGTTGGGTCAGCCTGCCATCGAGTTGTTCACGGCTGCCGCCCCTGTATTCCCCTCGAAGGGTGAGATGCGCAAGATGGTACAGGGTGGCGGTGTCTCGCTGAACAAGGAGAAACTGACCGACGCGCAGCGTCCTGTGACCGAAGACGACTTGATTGACGGCAAGTACCTGCTGGCCCAGAAGGGAAAGAAGAATTATTACCTGCTGATTGTCAGATAACCTTTATATAATAAGGTATGGAAATCAAGGTGGTGAATAAGGGGCATCAGCCCTTGCCCCAGTACGCAACGGCGCAGAGTGCAGGCATGGATCTGCGCGCCAACCTGGAGGAGCCAGTCACGCTGAACCCCTTTGAGCGCAGGCTGATTCCGACAGGACTGCACATCGCCCTGCCTGCGGGCTACGAGGCCCAGGTCAGGCCCCGCAGCGGACTGGCCTTAAAACGTGGCATCACGGTGCTGAACACACCTGGCACCATCGATGCCGACTATCGCGGCGAGATAGGCGTGGTGCTGATCAACCTCTCACAGGAGCCCTTCGTCGTCAACGACGGTGAACGCATTGCCCAGATGGTCATTGCCCGCCACGAACAGGGCGAACTGATTCAGGTGGAGGTGCTCGATGAGACCGAGCGCGGCGAGGGCGGCTACGGACATACGGGAGTGAAATAGGAAAATATGAGAAGAGTAAGGTTGCTCATTGCGTTGCTGCTTGTCAGCATCTGCTCGCTGGCCGGCGACTCGGTCAGCCTGAGTTACGACGCGTTCTTTCTTGAGGCAATGGTCCAGCGCCAGAAAGGGAACAACGACGCAACCTTTGACCTGCTGCAGCACTGCATCAAGCTGAACCCCAAGGCTGCCGAAGCCCACTACTATGTGGCACAGTACTACCAACTGATGAAGCAGGACAGCCTGGCTCAGCTGAGCTACCTGAAGGCCGCCGAACTGGAACCTGACAACCCTACGTTCCTTGAGACAGTGGCGCAGTCGTACATCAGTCGGCAGGAATTCGAGAAGGCCATCACCGTGGTCGAGAAGCTCTACCAGCAGGACAAGAGTCGCGAAGACCTGTTGGAGATGCTCTTTGAACTGTATCAGCAGACCGACAACACAGAGAAAGCCATTGAGACGCTGAACCGCCTGGAGGCTACCGAAGGCAAGAGTGAGCGACTGTCGTTTGCCAAAAGTGAGATTTACACAAAACAAGGCGACAAGGAGGCGGCCATTGCCGAGATGGCGGCACTGGCACAGCGATATCCGAACGACCTGAACTATAAAAGCCTGTTTGCTGACTTCCTGCTGCGTAACGACGAAGAGCAGCAGGCGTTGGACATCTATAACGAGATACTGGCTCAGGAACCCGACAACAGCCGGGCCCAGGTGTCGCTGCGCAGCTACTACAGGGTGCAGGGCGAGACAGAGAAAGTGGACTCCATCACGGAGCTGATACTGTTGAATAAGAACACGACCACTGAGCAGCGTATCTACCTGATGCGCCAGGTGGTCAGCGACAGCGAGCGCGACGGCGGCGACAGCACCAAGGTGCTCTCGTTGTTCCACAAGATGTTGGCCCAGCCTCAGCAGAGCGACGACATCGCCATGCTCTGTGCGGCCTACATGGACTTGAAGAAGATGCCACGCGACAGTGTGCGGACCATGCTGATGAAAGTGCTCAGCATAGCCCCCGACAACGCCGCCGCCCGACTGCAGCTGGTCAGTTTTGCCTGGGACCGCAAGGATCATGACGAGATTATCAGCCTGTGCCGCGAAGCCCGCCAGTACAACCCTGAGGAGATGGCATTCTACTATTACCAGGGCATGGCCCACTACCAGAAGAATGAGCACGACGGCGCCTTGGAGGCCTTTCAGAATGGCATCGGCGTCATCAACGAAACCAGCAACCCGTCCATCGTCAGCGACTTCTATGCCGTCATGGGCGACCTGTTGCATCAGAAGGGTAGGGCACGCGAGGCTTTCGAGGCCTATGACTCATGCCTGCAGTGGAAAGAGGACAACATCATGTGTCTGAACAACTACGCCTACTACCTGAGTGAGCTTGGCCAGCAGCTGGACAAGGCTGAGCAGATGAGCTACAAGACCATCAAGGCCGAGCCCAAGAACGCGACCTACCTCGACACCTACGCCTGGATACTGTTCATGCAGCAACGCTACGCCGAGGCCAAGGTCTATATCGAGCAGGCTCTGCAGAATGACTCCGATAGCAATGCCGTCATCATAGAGCATGCCGGCGACATCTATATCCAGAACAAGGAGCCAGAGCGTGCCGTAGAGCTGTGGAAGCAAGCCTTGACGAATGACCCGGGCAACAAAGTGCTGATCCGTAAGATAAAACAAAGAAAATACTTAAAGAAATGAAAACATCCAGTTTACTGAAGATGGCCGTCGTGGCATTGCCACTGACACTGATGCTTGCATCGTGCGGCTCGAAGAAGAAAGTAATTGAGACACAGACCCCTGTAGTTGTCAACACTGAGAACTCGACCTTCATCGACAAGGTCAGTGCCAACGCCCAGACAACGAAGTTCATCACCTCGAAGGTGAAGTTTAGCGTGGAGGTTGGCTCACAGGACATTTCTCTGACCGGCAACCTGAAAATGAAGCGTGACGACGTCATTCGCCTGCAGCTCATGGCCTTCGGGTTTGTCGAAGCCGCCCGCCTGGAGTTCACCAAGGACTATGTCCTCATCATGGACCGCATCAACAAGCAGTACCTGAAGGCTCCCTATCAGCACATTGATTTCCTGCGCAACAGCGGCCTGAACTTCTATACCCTGCAGGCCCTGTTCTGGAACGAGCTGTTCCAGCCCAACCGCACCACGCTGAACGCCGAGGACAAGGCCAAGTTTGCTATGAATACCGACAGCGAGGACGTGCTCATCAGCTATGAGGACGGTAAGATAGACTATAGCTGGCTGGCCGAACAGGGCAAGGGTACCATCAAGATGGCCAACATCTTGTATAAGGACCGCCTGAATGGCAACACACAGCTGAACTGGGACTACACGAACTTCAAGTTGATGGAGAACACCAACAAGCAGTTCCCCAACGACATGAACGTCATCCTGACGACTCCGAAGAAGGAGGTGAAGTTAGGCATCAAGCTGAACTATATCGACCACGAGACGGAATGGGAGACCCGTACGGAGATTTCAAACAAGTACCGTGAGGTGAACATCGACGACATCCTGCAGCGTTTCATGGCGCTGTAATCTTTTAAGCGTAGAACTTTGAAAAGGCTGACGATATTCCTTCTGACACTGAGCCTGACGCTCTTTGCCGTTGCACAGAACAAGAAGACTGTGCAGCGCCAAAAGGCGCAGCCCGCCAAAACGGCCACTGCCAAGAAAACACAAACCACCCGGAAGACTCAGAAGACTCAGAAGACCCAGAGGTCCCAGAAGTCCCAGAAGCCCCAACCCACAGTCAAGGGACTGCAGAACCAACGTCAGCAACTACAGAAGCAGATCAAAGAGCAGGAACAAAAGCTTCAGGCTAACCGCAAGAACGTGAAGCAGCGCTTGGAGAACCTGCAGATTCTCAACACGGAGATAGCCGACAAGCGGCGCACCATCGACACCATCCGTCACGACCTGTATGTGCTGGACGACAATATCTCCTCGCTTGACACCCAATTGAGGATTCTAGAGAAGAAGTTGGACGACCGCAAGCAGAACTACATGAAGTCGATGCGCTATATGCACCGCAACCGTTCCCTGCAGAACCAGCTGATGTTTGTCTTCAGTGCCCAGAACTTTACCCAGATGTACCGTCGTCTGCGCTTCACCCGTGAATATGCTGATTACCAGCGGGTTCAGGGCGAGGCCGTCATGACGATGCAGCTGCAGGTGGAACAGGCGCGCAAGGAACTGACCGTCACCAAGCAGCAGAAGAACACCCTGCTGGACCGTGGCGAGCAGGAACGCAAGGACTTGGAAGGCAAGCAGGCCGAACAGCAGGAGGTGGTCAATACCCTGCAGAAGGAGCAGAAGACCATTCAGGGACTGATTGCCGACCAACGCAAGAAGGAAGCGGCGCTTAACGCCCAGATAGACAAACTGATAGCTGAAGAGGTAGCAAGGGCGAAGGCTCGTGCCGAGGCTGAGGCCAAGCGCAAGGCTGCCGAGGCTGCTGCCAAGAAGCGGGCCGAGGAACTGGCTCGCAAGAAGGCCGCTGCCGAGGCTGCTGCCCGTGAGAATGCCCGCCGTATAGCCGAGGCCAAGGCCCGCGAGGAGAAAGCCAAGCAGGAGGCGTTGGCGGCAGCTAAGAAGAGTGCTGATGAGAAAGCAGCCGCTGAACGAGCCGCCCGTGAGGCTGAGGAAGCCCGCAAGAAGGCTGAACGCAAGGCTGCCGAAGAGGCCAAGGCCCATGAGCGCGAGATGGCCGAGGTGCGCAAAAAGGAGAAGAAGGAGCGCGAGAAGTTCACCGTCTCGACCGAAGACCGCCGCCTCAGTGGTAACTTCGTGAGCAATCGCGGTCGGCTGCCCATGCCCATCACCGGCGGCTACCGCATCGTCAGTGGTTTTGGCCAGCATAATGTCGACGGGCTCAAAGGGGTGCAGGTTGATAGCAAGGGCATCAACATCAAGGGACAGCCTGGTGCCCAGGCCCGCAGCGTCTTCGACGGTGAGGTCTGTGCCGTCTTCAATATCAGCGGCCTCATGGGCGTGATGGTTCGGCATGGCAGTTACATCTCCGTCTACTCTAACCTCTCGTCCGTCAGCGTCAGGCGTGGCCAGCGCGTCAGTACCCGTCAGGCCTTAGGCACTGTCAGTAGCGAAGGAATTCTACACTTCCAGCTACGTAATGGTAAAAACGCCCAGAACCCGGCACGATGGTTGGCCCGCTAACCAGCACTCCCCCTGAAACTCCAACACCAACACGCGCCTATGAAACAAAACAACCCTCTCCACATTGCACTGTCGCATCTGGCCACTTGGTTAGTGCTGTTTCTGCTGCCGATGTCGTTCCGGTCGTTGGAGTTCCCGCAGTCGCTCGTTCCCACGGCGGCAGTGATAGTCATGTTCTACCTTAACTACTTTTGGCTGACGCCCCATTTCTACATGCAAGGGCAAAAAAGCCTCTGCTGGATCATCAATCTTGTTTTGCTGATAGGCACGGCCTGGGTCATGCACCAGTGGCTGGGCGTGGGCAGGGGATACATCTTCAACCTGGGTATCGCCGTTATCATTGCCGTCAGCACGAAGTTAGGCTCCCTGTGGCAGCAGTCAGAGGAAATCAGGCTTGCCGCCGAGGCGGCCCAGGCCGATGCAGAACTGAGAAACCTGCGCTACCAGACGAACCCCCACTTCCTGCTGAACACGCTCAACAACATCTATGCGCTGACGGCCTTCGACACCAAGCGGGCACAGGAGGCCATACAACAGTTGTCGGGGATGTTGCGCCACATGCTCTACGACAACATGGAGCAGGAAGTACAGTTGGAGGACGAGGTGAAGTTCCTGCAGAATTACATCAGCCTGATGAAAATCAGACAGCCCGAGACGGTGGAAGTGCATCTTGACACCCAACAGGTGACCCCACAGGTCAAGATTGCCCCGCTTATCATGATACCGCTGGTAGAGAACGCCTTCAAGCACGGTGTTAGTCCGACGCAGAAGAGCATCATCAACATTCGCCTGAAGGCCGACACTCAACGCATAGATTTCTGCATCGAAAACTCTAACCATCCCAAGACCTCCAACGACCAGAGCGGGCACGGCATCGGACTGACGCAGGTGCAACGCCGCCTGCAGCTAGCCTATCCTGGTCGCCATACATGGAAGTACGGTCCGTCGGAAGACAAGGAGACCTACTCCTCACAAATAATTATCCAACTAAAAAACTGACACAAAAATGATGACACTAACTTGCGCAATTATCGATGATGAACCCTTGGCAGCCCAGTTGCTGGAGAGCTATATCAAGGAGATTCCCTATTTACAGTTGAAGGGCAGTTACAACAGTGCGCTGACGGCTATGGCCGGCCTGCGTGAGTCGCCTGTTAACATACTGTTTCTTGATATCCAAATGCCTGAACTGTCGGGTATGGAGTTTGCGCGGCTGATTCCCAGTGACACACGCATCGTCTTCACCACCGCCTTCAAGCAGTATGCCATTGACGGCTACAAGGTATCGGCTTTCGACTATCTGCTCAAGCCCATCAGCTTTGACGATTTCATAAAGGTTACTGACAAGGCATTGGGTCAACACTACAGAGAGTCGCAGCAACAGATGGTCCGTACCGACCGATACATCTTTGTCAAGACCGACTACCGGCTGGTACGTGTTCAGCTCGACGACATCCTCTATATCGAGGGAGTGAAGGACTATGTACGCATCCGGCTGGCCAACGGCGACCACATCATGTCGCTTATCAACATGAAACGGCTGGAGGAGTTGCTCCCGCATCCTGAGTTCATGCGTACCCATCGGTCGTACATCGTTCGTATGCCCAGCGTCAATATCGTTGACAAACAACGCATTACATTTGGGGAAGAGGTTATCCCCATATCAGAGAATTATAAGGAAGAGGTGTCACGCTTCCTGGAGGAGCACACCTTGGCGTAGCGTTTTACTTCCACGGCTCGCCGAAACTGTCGAGCAGGGCCAAGTAATATTTCCTGAAATCATTCCAGTGGTAATAGGGGGCCATGTCTGTCTTCAGGGGCAGCGTGGCTTCGTCTTCGTTGAGCAGCACCTTGAATATGATGTCGGAATCGTTCGTTTCGCGACGGTAGAAGACAAACTGCACGTTGGCCGCCATGGGGAAGATCCTATAGCTACGCCACTCCTTGCGTTCCAGCTGTTCCAGGTCTGAAATCTGCTGCCCGTACTTGTTGAGATCGAGTAGGCATACCAAGGGCAGCACCATCGTCTCATGTCCGAAACGAAGTGTCGCCATGGGTTTCTGCAGCCGGATACAACTGTCGGCCTCGAGAATGATTTTCCGCAGCAGGTTGCGCTGGGAGTAGGGCTGTTGGCCGCCGCTGAGCGGCGAGGCGGCAAAGCCAATATAGAAACGGGCATTCTCGCGGAGCCAGCTGTTGTAGATTTCATCGTCGGTGAAGGCATCGTAGAGTGTCAGTTTCTTCCGCAGTTCGGTGTTCTGGATGTTAGAGGCCACCTTGAAAAAGGTGTAATAGAAGCGCGACGGATTCAGCTCATTGTTGATATAGGCCGTATCATTGATGAGTCGTTTCATCAGCGTAGCCGAACGGTCGTGACGCTTGCAGTATTCCAGGAAAGGCTGGGCAGAGTCCATCTCCGACTTACGGGCCCACATCACGGGGTCGGTCTGGTTCATATAGTACATGTCGTGGAAGCTGGCATCGTGGGTGACCTTCAGCTTGGGATTCATCTGCAACAACTGCTGCAGGGCATTCTCCATTGACAGGATGCAGCGTATGACGGTCGTGCTCTTGGCGTCAACGTGGGCATCGCCACTGAACACCTCCGGGAACCGCTCGTACATCCGGCGGGCTATCTGCTTCTGCTGTTCGGCTCCGAGGGGTGTCAGGTCGCCGAGCCTGCCGATGGCCTCCTGCCTGATGGTCTTGAGCCGTTCCAGCACGCTCTTGCCCATCGGTGTCAGTTTACCCAATTCGTCAGCATTCCGCAGTGTGTTGTATGGGTAGTCGTATTCATTGGCATTGGCCAGGAATCGCGAACCGTGACGTCCATAGTGGCTGATGTAGAAGGGCTTCATCCCCTCCGGAGCAGGCGTCAGCTTCTTCTGCGGCCCCATGTAGGCCAGGAAGTTGCTGGCCGACAGCCGCAGGTTGTTCTTGATTTCCTCCTTCGCCGTCTGGGCGTTGACACCCGTCAGTATCAGGACAAAAAGCAATAATACGGTAAGTTTTCTCATTACTTTATAGGTTTTCGGAGACAAAGGTACAAATAAATCACAATTCATCACCATAATTCATAACTTTTTTCTAACTTTGCACACAAATTAGGTTGTTTATGGCAAAAAAGACGAAATGGCACGATGACTATTGGCTGTTACTAATGCAAATCTATCTGCGGAAACCCGTAGGGATGAAGCCCGTATATAGCCGTGAAATGGTAACGCTGGCCTTGGAACTGCACATTCCTCCGCAAATACTGGTTTCGAAGATGCAGGAGATAGCCACGCTGGACACCCCTCGCATTGAGCGTATCAGGCAGACCTATAGCGGCAATCCCCGCAAACTGGCCCGTGCTGCCCGGCTGCTTCGTGAGATGAAAGGTTTTGGACGAGCCGACGAGTTCTATGAGGGTGTCGAGGTGAACGAGACGTGGGAGAAGGACTGGGGACCGTTGCCGGAGTATCCGCAGCTGACACCAGTCATGCTCGTCCTGGTGCTCGACCTCTACTTCCGACTGACACCGGCCACGATGGTCAAGGAAACGCCGGAAGTGCAGGAACTGGCCCGTACCCTCAAACTTAGTAGCAGCGAGGTAGTGGAACTACTGGAGGTGTTCCAGCATTGCGACCCCTACCTGAACCGCCGCGACGTGACGTTCAGTCCGCTGCTGCTGCCGTGCCAGAACATCTGGCAGCGGTATGGCAATGGCGACACCGAGGCCCTGGCCGTCCTGGCCAGCCAGCTGACAGCCTATTTTAAGGATTGACGATGCAGAGATTGAGGAGCCATGAGTGAGAAACAAGGGCACGGACAGCTACAAGAGTTCAGGCAGGAGCAACGTCTTGCCCAGAACATCTCGCAACAGCAGTTACTTCTGGCGCAGCTGGTAGAACTGCCTATTGCCCAGCTCATAGAGCGCGTCAACACCGAGATGGACGACAATCCGGCCTTGGAGACCAGTACCGAGAGTCCGGACTACATAGAGCCTACGACATATTCCGAAGGAACCGACGGACCGGATGCGCCCGAAGACTACGATAGTCAGCGGGACCTCGAAGATCGGCAGTCGGCCCTTGACGCAGCCTTGGAGAACATCGGGCGCGACGACGAGGAACTGCCCGTCTACCACGGCGGTAATAGCATTGGCGAGGAGCGTGAGGAAATGATTTACGGCGAGACGGCATCCTTCTACGACCAGCTGAAGGAACAGATGGCCCTGGCCGACCTGACGGAAAAAGAGCGCGACATCATGGAATACCTGATAGGTTCGCTCGACGATGACGGTCTGCTCAGAAAGCAGCCTGAAGCCATCAGCGACGAATTGGCTGTCTATCATAACATCGACGTCACGACTGCCAACATCAACCGCGTACTGGCAAAGCTGCAGCAGTTTGACCCTGCCGGCATCGGAGCCCGCTCGCTGCAGGAATGCCTGCTGCTGCAGATAGAGCGCCGAAGCGACTCGAAGGTGAAGTCGCTGATGCAACAGGTGATTACGAACTACTTTGAGGCATTCACCAAGAAGCACTGGGATAGGATACAGTCGGCACTGAAGCTGAACGACCTACAGGCACAGGCGCTCTTCGGCGAACTGCGCAAGCTGAATCCCAAGCCCGGGGCATCGCTGGGCGAGGCTATCGGACGGAGCATGCAGCAGATAACCCCCGACTTCATCGTCGAAACACAGGACGACGGTACGGTCACCTTTACACTGAACCAAGGCGAGCTGCCTGAGTTGAAGGTGTCGCAGTCGTTTGTGGACTCTATGAAGGAGTACCAGCAGAACAAGGAAGGCATGAGCCGCCAGAACAAGGAGGCGCTGCTCTATATCAAGAAGAAGGTGGACGCCGCCCAGGGATTTATTGAGGCCATCCGCATGCGACGTCACACGCTGACCGTCACCATGCGTGCCATCATTCAACTACAGCGACAGTTCTTCATCGACGGTGACGAGTCATCGCTGCGCCCTATGATACTCAAGGACGTGGCCGAGCGGACGGGGCTGGACCTGTCGACCATCTCACGAGTCAGCAACTCTAAGTACGCTCAGACACGCTGGGGCACCTTCCCGCTGCGCCACTTCTTCAGCGATGGCTACGTCACGGAGCAGGGCGAGGAGCTGTCGACCCGCAAGATTAAGGCCGCCTTGCGCGACATCATCGACGGCGAAGACAAGCGGAAACCGCTGAGCGACGAGCTGCTGACCAAGCTGATGGCAGAGCACGGTTTTCCGATAGCTCGTCGTACGGTCGCCAAATATCGTGAGCAAATGGGCATACCTGTAGCAAGATTAAGAAAATAAGCGTATGACGCGAGAGAAACAAATCATCATGACAGCAAGGGTGGTGAGTATGGTGTTCACCCCGTTCTATCTGCCTATCCTGGGCCTGATAGTCCTGTTCTTCCTGAGCTACATGAGCCAGTATCCGCTCGACTTCAAGTTCTATGTGCTGGCAGTGGTCTACTTTTTTACCATTCTGCTGCCTACGCTCCTTATCCACCTCTACCGCCGCTATCAAGGATGGTCGCTTATTGAACTGGGTCATAAGGAGCGTCGTGTCGTGCCCTACATTATTTCCATCCTCTGCTATTTCACGTGTCTCTATCTGATGGAGCAGCGGCACATTCCCTATTTCATGCGCAGCATTGTGACAGCCGCCCTGATTATCCAGATTGTGTGTGCCCTCATCAACGTGTGGTGGAAGATTTCCACTCATACCGCTGCCATTGGCGGTGTTGCCGGCGCGCTGTTCATCTTCTCTGAGGTGTTCCGCTTCAACCCCATCTGGTGGTTTAGTCTGACGCTCATCATTGCCGGGATACTGGGCACCAGCCGTATGATACTTCGCCAGCACACGTTGCTGCAGGTGGTCGTCGGATTCTTTGTTGGCTTTGCCAGTGCCATCTTTTCCATTCTGAAATTATAAATCAAAACAAGTATATGAAACCGTTAGTAAGTATTATCATGGGCAGCACCTCCGACCTGCCCGTCATGGAAAAAGCCTGTAAGTTGTTGGACGAACTGCAGATTCCGTTTGAAGTCAATGCTCTCTCAGCTCACCGTACGCCCGAGGCCGTCGAGGAGTTTGCCCGTACTGCCAGTGAACGTGGTCTGAAGGTCATCATAGCCGGTGCCGGTATGGCAGCCGCACTGCCGGGTGTCATCGCCGCTTCTACCACTCTGCCCGTCATCGGCGTCCCCATCAAGGGTATGCTCGACGGACTGGATGCCATGCTGAGCATCATTCAGATGCCCCCGGGTATTCCCGTGGCGACCGTCGGTGTCAACGGAGCGCAGAATGCCGCCATCCTCGCAGTCCAGATGCTGGCGCTCAGCGACGGAGCCATTGCTCAGCGCCTTGCTGTCTATAAGGGCAGTCTGAAAGTTAAGATAGAAAAGGCCAACAAGGACTTAGCCGAAATCAAGTATGAGTATAAGACGAATTAGCAGTGTCTGTCACGTAGGGCCGATTGCCATTGGCGGGGACAATCCCATCCGTATCCAGTCGATGGCCACCACCGATACCAACGACACTGAAGCCAGTGTAGCACAGGCCAAGCGTATCATCGACGCAGGAGGCGAACTGGTACGCTTCACCACTCAGGGCACCCGTGAGGCTGAGAACATGAAGAACATCTCGGCCCGTCTGAAGGCCGACGGCTATGTGCAACCCTTAGTGGCCGACGTCCATTTCACGGCTCATACCGCCGACGTGGCAGCCCAGTATTGTGAGAAGGTGCGCATCAATCCCGGAAACTACGTTGACCCAGGTCGCACTTTCAAGCACCTGGAGTACACCGACGAGGAGTATGCCGCTGAGCTGAAAAAGATAGAAGAGAAGCTCATACCTTTTATCCGTATATGTAAAGAGTACCACACGGCAGTCCGCATCGGTGTGAACCACGGCTCGCTCTCCGACCGCATCATGTCACGTTACGGCGACACCCCCGAGGGTATCGTAGAGAGCTGCATGGAGTTCCTGCGCATCTTCCGTCGCGAAGCGTTCACCGACGTGGTGATTAGCATCAAGGCCTCAAATACGGTGGTGATGGTTCAGACTGTCCGCCTGTTGGTCAAGACGATGGATGCCGAAGACATGCACTACCCCCTGCATCTTGGCGTGACCGAAGCAGGCGAAGGCGAGGATGGCCGTATCAAAAGCGCCGTCGGCATCGGAGCCCTGCTCACCGAAGGCATAGGCGACACCATCCGTGTCAGCCTCTCAGAGGAACCCGAATGTGAGATACCCGTTGCCCGCAAATTGGTTGATCTTATTCCCGAATGTACCCAACTGCGTGCCGAGGCTGAGACCAGTATCAAGGATGATACCATTACCCTCCATGTCGATGCCCCTGACTGGGAGACCCTTCAGCTCAAGGCCTCAATGGCTGTGGGTGCCCTGCTCATCGACCGCAAGGCCACAAAGCTCGTGATAAAGACCTCGCCCGTCGCATCTCCGACGGGTCCCCTCACCGCCCTTGCCGACGCCATCCTCCAGGCCGCCCGCGTCAAATTCACCAAGACGGAGTATATTAGCTGTCCAGGCTGTGGGCGCACCCTGTACAATCTGCAGGAGACCATTGCCCGCATCAAGGCGGCCACCAGTCACCTGGTAGGACTGAAGATAGGCATCATGGGCTGCATCGTCAACGGTCCTGGCGAGATGGCTGATGCCGACTACGGCTATGTTGGTGCCGGTCGTGGTAAAATATCGCTTTACCGTCGCAAGGAATGTATAGAGAAGAATATCCCTGAGTCCGAGGCAGTCGACCGGCTGCTCCAGCTCATTGCTCAAGACCAACATTAAAAAACAACCATCAACAATGAAGACAAAACACCTCTTATCCGTATGTCTGTTGTGCTGCGGCCTTGCTGCAGCCTTCACCGCCTGCAACAAACAGGCTTCAGCTAACGGCTATACCATCACCGGTACGGCTGAAGGCACCCAGGACGGCGATACCGTTTACCTCTGCGACGTGCAGGGACTTTTCGCCATTGTCCCCGTTGACTCCACCATCGTCAAGAACGGCAAGTTCGAGTTCACTGGCGATATTGAGGGAGCCGTCATGCGACTGCTGGTACCCGTCCACGACGGACTGCCCACTACCACCCAGTACTTCATCCTCGAGAACGCCCCCATCACCGCCAAGTTGGGCTTTGGCGACGCTCCCGGCGAGTTTGTGGGCGGTCCCAACGGCGAACTCTACAAACAGTATGCTGAAGGCAGCGAGAAACTGTCAAGGCTGATGGAGGCTCCCTACAACATCCTGGGCGACTCTACTGCTGACGAGGCTGCCAAGAAGACGGCCCAGCAGACCGTTGACTCGTTGCAGCTGGAGCATCGGCAGTACACCAAGAAGTTCATCATCGACCATGTGCCCTCCGCCCTCAGCGACCTTCTCTTCAGCTTGTCCTTCAATGAGTTTACGGAGGCTGAGCAGGAAGAAATCCTGAAGCTCTTTGGCGAGAAACAGCCCGAATTCCCCTTCTACAAGACCATCATGGCCGAGCGCAAGGTGGCTGAGGCTACAGCTGTCGGCACTCAATACACGGACTTCGAGATGCCCGCTCCCGACGGCAAGACCATCAAGGTGAGCGACTTCGTTGCCAAGAACAAGTACACCCTCGTCGACTTCTGGGCCTCCTGGTGTGGTCCCTGCCGTGCAGAGATGCCCACCGTCGTCAAGGCCTATACCGACTATCACGCCAAGGGCCTCGAGGTGGTCGGCGTCTCCCTTGACAACGACAAGGACGCCTGGCTCAAGGCCATCAGTGAGCTCAAGATGCCTTGGCCCCAGATGAGCGACCTGAAAGGGTGGGAGTGTGAAGGTGCCGCATTGTACAACGTCCGTTCCATCCCCGCCAACGTCCTCATCGACCAGCAGGGGCGCATTATCGCCAAGGACCTTCGTGGCGTCGACCTTCTGAACAAGATGGCTGAGTTGCTGAAGTAAAATCTAGTACCACAATATTCAGTCCCTTTTGCAGTCTAATCAGATAAGCCAGTTTTACTAGAAGTCCGATGCGCAGATAATCCGTTGCGCGGTAACCCCCCGGACCGTACACCAACAGATTGAGGGGGGTGCTAATCGGGGTTAGGAAGGCTGCATTCACCGCGAGCAAAAGAGCGATGGCAAATGGAAGAGGATTGCACCCGATGCCCATAGCGGCATCATAGACGATGGGGAACATCAACGCGATAGCTGCTGAATTGGATACAAACTCAGTAACAAACGCTGCCATCAGACATAGGGCAATCATCACGATGATGGGATGGCTACCACAAAGAGCCAAGACACCCAGTATATGAGAGTCCTGTGACGATGACGAACATGATACCAACAATGATTACCGAAGAGTTGACGAAGCCGGAAAAAGCTTCGGAGGAGTCCAGCACACCCGTCACAAATAAAATGCAGACAGCCCCAAGAAAGATTACATCCGACCTGAGTCGCGTAAATAGTAGCGCAGCCATCATCGCAATGGCAGTCACAAGAGTAATCCAGGCATCAAATTCTAATCCTAACAGCATCGTCGATTTCTTACATCCCAGCGGATGTCTCGGCGGATATTTCTTGGAGATAGGGGAATGTCAGAACAGGTCTGAGTGCGTACCAGTTCGGAGGAACAGTAGTGTCAACTCGGTGTCACTTTGCTCCCATGTCATCAGCCAGTCAGGCTCGATATGGCACTCCCAAATGCCATCCATATTGCCCGACAATTTGTGCGGGCGATACTTTGCGGGCAGCGAGCCAGTGGCTTCAAGCAAGTCCATTGCATCAGTAATCCATTTCTTTATAAAAGTCCTCTAACGATGCGTAGTGCGTCACGCCGATGCCCTTGTGCGCATCCTCGATGACCTTCATCGTCTCGTCGTTGAGGTACTCACCCGTCTCGGGGTCGTAGAGGCGTGGCCTGGTCTTCTGCTTCTTCACCGTCGTCACGCCTTTCAGCATGCTGATAGCCTTCTTGATGTCGTTCATCATCGACAGGTCGCTGATGCTTACCAATAGCTGGCCTGCGGCGGGTTGTTGGGTCGTTCTTGTTGCCATAATTCTCGTCGTTTAGTGTTTCACGGTTGCAAAGATACGAATAAGCGAGGAAAATTCCAAATAAATTTGAGAATTTTCGAGCGTGAGGACTCGAGCTTGCTCGCTTGGCTTGTCCAAGAGGTTCGAGCGAAGCTCAAAGATACGACCATTTTCTCCGACATTAAGGCCTATCTGCAGAAAAAACTTCGTTTCTGAGGCCTTATCTTGTCTATTTTGTGTCCTTTGCAGAAATTTGCTTACCATAAGACGACACTTTGTGTAATTTCTGTCTCTAAAAGTTGTGCATAGGAACAATCATCTTGATTAAATTGTTCCTATGTAATATGGTAAATTCACTGTATTAACTAGTTAAATTCACTGAAATTACAATGCAAATTCACTGAAATTACAATGTAAATTCACTGAATTTGGTTTGTAAATTCACTGAATTTGGTTTGTAGATTCCCCCAATCCTCTAAGTTTTGGTGGAAAATGAATCTCCGTTTTTACGGCCGATACGCGATTGTAGAAACAAATGATAAGAGTCCCCGATCTCCTACCGTTTTATTTGGATGTTTGGCTTTTTTTGTCTACCTTTGCACCCGATGAAGCCTTTTGTGCATTTCCTTTCGGTGGCAGTGCTGTGTGTGGCCTGCCTGCTCGGTGGTTGCGGCGACAATCCCCGCGCCACGGTTCTGTTGTCCCGTGCCGACAGTCTCATGGCCAGCAGGCCCGACTCCGCGCTGCTGTTGCTCGACAGTTGTGAGGCCGAGACGACTCTATGGCCTGAGTCCCAGCAGATGCGTTACCGCCTGCTTCAGGCCAAGGCCCGCAACAAGGCCTACGTCCCCTTTACCTCTGACTCCGTGATGACCGTCGTTGCCGACTACTACGACCGTAACGGAACGGCCAATGAGCAGATAGAAGCCCACTACCTCCTCGGTTGCGTCTACCGCGACCTTGGTGAAGCCCCCAAGGCTCTTACTGCCTATCACGATGCTGTGGAGTGTGCCGATACCACTGCTGCTGACTGTGACTATGCTCTACTTAGTAGAGTGCATGCACAGATGGCTTCACTTCTGATACGTATTCAATTGCCCTATGAAACGTTAGATGAAGCGCATAATGCAGAAAAAACGGGTGTACGGGCAGGAGACAGCCTGATGATGTTAGATGGCAAAATGCAAAAAGCGTATGCATATTTTTTGATTGGGAACCTAGATAGTGTTATTTCCATAAGTGAGTTCGTCAGTAAAAGGTACTTGCAATATGGGGATACTTTGTATTCATTAATTGCTCTTAAGTCAGTCACTATCGGCTATATAAAAAAAGAGATGTTAGAACCTGCAAGAACAGCAATGGATGCTTATGAGCGTTTATTGACAGATAAGCCGAATAACATTGTGGCCTATTCTAAAAAGAATTTCAATTTAATCAAGGCACAGTTTTACTTGAAATGTCATCAGTATGATTCTGCCTATCATTATAATCAGTTAGCTAACTCTTTAGCTGTCACACCAGAAGAGCGGCTGAATGTGTTAAGGGGCTTTTCTCATTATTATATAGGTATAGGAGAAGCAGACTCTGCTTTGAAGTACACAGATTTGTATGTTTCAACTGATGACAGCATTTACCGTACTTCTGTCAGGGAAAATTTCGCAAAGATGCAGGCGCTCTATAACTATGAACGAAACCAACGTAAGGCAGAGCATATGCAACATCAACTATCGAATCTGCGATACAAATTTACGGTTGTCGCATTTGTATTCATTACTCTTGTTGCATCGTTCTTATTCTATGTGAAGAGAAAGAAGGAAAAAATGGGTAGAGAATACCAGGAATTGAATACAAGATATGTTGAAAGCTTGAACCAATATACTGCCAGTAAGAATGAAACAGAACTGCTCAAAGAAGCTAAAGAATCTGACGAATTACTAATTAGTCAATTACGGCAAGAGAAAGCTGTTGATGCAGAAACCATCTCTAAACTTACTCAAAAGGTAGAACGAAACAAAGCCAAAATCAAAAAGAATGAGGAAGAACTAAGGAAACAGGCTTCAGCTATAGCAGAATTCCAAAAAGACAAGAAGCGTCCTGACCAGTGGGATATGGAAGATGGCTTGTTTAATCTGCCACTTCTATCTCGTCTTCATGCAAGCATTGCCAAGGGCAGACAACCCAGTGACAGACAACTCGACGAGATAATAGAATTAACGAATTCTATGCTTCCTATGTTTATACCTCGGATTCAGGAGTTGTACCCTACCATCAATCATGTGAATCTACTGTTTTGCATTTTCACTAAGTTGCGTTTCATCAATTCTGAGCGGGCTGTTATCTTTAATATATCCTACCAGTCGGTTACCAACCGTTGTGCCTTCCTCTACGAAAAACTAACAGGAAAGAAGGGCGGAGCAGGCGATTTTGAGGCAGAAATCCAGAAAATGGGATAAATGTGTATTATATGTACAAATTGAATGTTTTGATATACAACTCATTGAATATGTGTAGATTGGAGTTGAAGGAATGTAAAATATGTAATACATTCCATTTGCTCTGACAAATAATTGTTTGTAGCTTTGCGGCGTTTTTATTTATCCATAAAAGTTACAAACAATGAAAAGATTTTTTACAATTGTAATGTTGTCTGCCGCCATGTGCGGTGTGTCAACCGTTTGCCAAGCAGAAAAAGAAGAAGTGGTTATTTATATTGATAACCCATTAGGTGACTATCCAGTTCATCGTACGCCTTCCCTTTTGCCTACCGTCTACATTGACGACCACACCCTGTCGTTTGAAGACCTTTACGGGGGGTATGTATTACAAATCGTCCAAGATGGTGTTGTGGTTTATACGACCACGGTTATTCCTGGAATGACTTCCGTAGACCTTCCCTCTACGCTTTCTGGCTCTTATGAGTTCCGTCTTGTTGCAGATACTTACTATTATTACGGTTATATCGACCTGTAAGACAGCCTCTCTCATCGGGAGTGCCTGTCTTCGGGCACTCCCTCTTAAATTTAATCAATAAACTCAAAACCGATTAACTTATGAAACTTAGATTTCTATACTCATTGTTCTTAATGCTGCCATTGACTGTTGCAGCGCAATTGAAAGTCAATAGTAATGGATACACCTCGTTTTTGACAACGACGAACCCGCTGTCCCCCATCTCCATCAACGATGCCGGCGACTCGGATTATACTGTTTATTGTAAGAGCCTGACGAAAAATGGTCTTTATTGCAAGACAAATGGAATGTATGGAGCCTATTTTTATAACGAAGCTGATTCTGCCACGGCCCCTTTTGTATATACAAGGATTGGGGTAAATAGTATATAACAACACAAATGGTGTTAGTCTCAGTGGTGTTAATGCTGACTGCTATTTGTGCATATCCAAACAAGGATACATACCATACATTGCCCGCGTTGGCAATTCGGTTTATCTTCAGAATGAGGATATTGTCAGGAACTTGTCTGTCTTTTCCACTAATACTTATGCAGGAAGTAACGTCAATAGTTCCATGCCACAGGGGCCTGTTTCTATTCAAAAAGGGAAAGTCACCAATAAAAGTACAGGAAGCATAACCATCCAGAACGACTTTGAGGTCAAGGCCGGTGCAGAACTGGAAATATTAGTACCTTAACAAATTTTTACGTGGATAATTTTGATATGTAATATTATTCCTATATATTCGCAAATCATTATGTTTAATTTTATAAATTATGATTTTGAAAAGACTTTTACTATTATTGTTTGTCATTGCCATAAAGATGGCTGCTGTTGCCCAAACCACGACATTACCTATGATTGTTGAAGGCCGGACGTGGAACGTTATGACTATTAATCCGGCTGATCCGTCAGAGACAAATAACGGCTATTACGACATTCTGGGGCGCAGGGGAAAAGTGTGGAACCGTATATCCTATGTCCTTGAGGGTGATACCATCATAGATGGAGTTTCCTATAAGAGGCTTTTGTCTGACCGGAAATTCGTCTGTGGCCTGCGTGAAGAAGAGGGTCGTGTGTATGGACATGGTTGGGGGTGGAATCCTGATTCTGAGGCACTGGTTTACGATTTCAATGCACAACCTGGTGACGTTTTCAAGAATGATGATGAGAACATTATGGTACAAGTAAAACGCGTAAGACAGGTGAACATAAACGGACTATCCCGCCGATGTCTGGAGATGCATCATTATGACGTAGATGAAAAAGGAGAAAGGTATAATGGCTTTTTTGCAGACTACTGGATAGAAGGTATAGGCTGCACGGGTTATCTGCACAATCCCTTCTGGTGGGAAGTGATAGGCAATTATCCCCTGTTGCTTTCATGCTATGATGGTGAAGAGTGCATCTTTAATATCGAGGACTTCAACGGTATTGTCACTGCCATCAAAGATACTCCTGAAGCAGTCCATCGCCACAGCATCGATTCTGACACGCCAATCTTCAACCTTGATGGTCAGAAGGTGAACAATTCCTATAAAGGTGTTGTTATTCAGGATGGAAAGAAAAGAATCACCGGGACAGGTTTTTGATTCTATCTGCAATAAATGACAGGAGAGACAGAAGGACATTGTCCGTAGTGTGATGCTGGAGCTGGATGCCGGCCCTCGCCAATTATCGCGCGTTAGTGGCCTTCCCTATTCTGTTGTCTATAAGCTAAAGAAGTCATGATAGAATCAAAAACCTGTCCCCATGATTCCTGCCTCTATACATCTTACTTCTTCATCCAATATAACAATCAAGAATGGAGGTAAGATTTATACGAGGAAGAACCATGATTTCTATGCTCCCGTTGGGTGTATTGTCAACGTGATTGATGGTGAAATATGCGGCCCATATGTTAAAAGACCCGAAATTTGGGAATAGCTTGTCGTTTTTTTATATCTTTGTAGCATTATGTGTTAATCGGAAAATGCAATGAAACGTAAAATGTTTGTTTTTGTCGTATGTCTGCTGGCAGGCGTTTCCGCCAGTGCCCGGGATTATCTGCCCATGCTGAAGGACGGTAAGCGGTGGATGTATTATTACACCAACAATCACTACGAGTGTAATACCTATTATACGCTTAAGGGTGACACCGTTTTTAATGATAACAAATGGTATAAGGTTTATCAACGCACGGTTGATCAGTGGACAGGAACCGAGCTCATTGGGGAACAATATGTAGGTGCGATGCGTGAGGAAGCCGGACGTGTTTATCAC
Organism: uncultured Prevotellaceae bacterium; assembly: GCA_937898415.1. Classification (GTDB taxonomy): domain Bacteria; phylum Bacteroidota; class Bacteroidia; order Bacteroidales; family Bacteroidaceae; genus Prevotella. Next base: position 40,785 of record CALDLA010000032.1, read on the forward strand.
TATGCCAAAGGCAAGAACTCAACGGACTTGCTTTGTGACTTCAATCTGGAAGTAGGTGACGAAGGCAAGGTGACGGAGTATTACAAATGGAGAGTGTCAGACATTAGCTATATCTATGTTCTCGGTACTACCCGAAAGTGTCTGACCATAAGTTGGAAGGATACTTCCGAAGCTATGGAATGGAAAGAATACTGGGTAGAAGGCATTGGCAGCAGCAGGACGTTTATGAATGCAGACATCAGTTTTAGGGTATGCTATGAAGACGACCGCTGTATCTTTACAAGTGCCTGTCTCGCTGATATGCCGACCACGAAAGTCACTCCTGAGCAAGACCAACTGGTCAGCGAGGGCAGACAGTGGTGGTATAGGAACAGCAATCCCTATATTTCCGTAAATGGAGTAGATTCCCGGATGGTGTTGAAGGGCGATACGGTCATAGTGGGAAAAGTCTGGAAGAAGCTATACTACATCGAGACTCCCGGAAGTGTACCAGTCTATGCCAAGGCCCTGCGCGAGGAGGGCGGACGTGTCTATGAACTGCAGAGGGATGGGCATGAGCGCCTGTTGTTGGACTTCACATTAGGGATTGGCGACCGATATGTTCCAGGCGACGGCCGTGATAAGTGTCTGGAGGTGATTGCCGTCGACACCCTTCTGTCAGCGGGAATAGCTCGGCGCCGTCTTGTCCTTCAGCAGTATGTCAACAATGTGGAGACGAACCTGACCACTTGGACTGAAGGCGTTGGCAGCGAATGTGGCATTGACCAGCCTGCCTTGTGGAGTGACATGGGGACGTTGTATCAAAATGGCCATCATACATCTGATTACTATTGGCAGATGTTCTCAGGCAGTGCCGACAAGGACGGCAACTGTATATACGGCACGATACCCTCAAACGAGACGGGAGTAATAATGATTCCCTACAATGCACAGCCAGATTCTCACACGTTTGACCTCCATGGCCGCCGCTTACAAGGCAAGCCAGGAAAGGGCATGTATATTGAAAACGGACGTAAGGTTATAGTTAAATGAGGTGAAGAATCAAGAAGTGATCATTTTTATACACTACGGCTTGAAAGATCAGTAGCAGAATCAAGGAGAATCAAGGGGACAGGTTTTTGATTCTGTCTGCAATAAATGACAATATCTATCGTTAATAATATGAGAGCGCGAACTATATATTCTATTATGCCAAGAATCGGAAGATTGCAGAGCGGGACAGGCATCTATCATGTCATGTTGAGAGGCATAAACCGCCAGGATCTTTTTGAAGAGCCCGATGACTATTGGACTTTCATTAGGGTGTTGTCTGCCTTACAGCAGAGGACTTCTGTCAGTTCGTCCTCTCCGATATGCACATGTCACATCTACGCCTACTGCCTGATGCCTAACCACGTTCATCTCCTTCTTTGTGAGAAGGCCTGGAAAGTTGGTGAGATAGTGAAGTCTATTGCCTCAAGTTATGCTTTCTACTATAACAAGAAGTATGGTCGTGTCGGCCATCTTTTTCAAGACCGTTTTAGAAGTGAGCCCTGTAACGATGCAGCTTATTTTATAACCTTATTCCGCTATATCCATCAGAATCCTGTGAAAGCAGGATTGGTAGACACGGCGCGAGCTTATAAGTATAGCAGCTGGGGTAACGATTATCTTGGCCAGTCTGACCAGCAAGTTTGTTACAAACAGTCAGCCATCAACAGATATGGCATGGATGAACTTTCTGCTTGGGTAGAGATGCCTTTGTCTGGGGACCTTGACTGCATAGACATAGAGAATAGAAGAATTGTGGCCGACGAGACTATACGTCAAATAATTCTTGAGAAGAGTGGGGCAAGGAACCTGACGGATTTCCGATTACATTCAAAGGAGAGACAGAAGAACGTTGTCCGGAGTGTGATGCTGGAGTTGGACGCCGGTCCTCGCCAATTATCGCGCGTTAGTGGCCTTCCCTACTCAATCGTCTATAAGCTAAAGAAGTCATGATAGAATCAAAAACCTGTCCCCATGATTCGTGAAATGATTAAAAACACCAGAAAAGTAACCATTATGGCTATAATATCTGTTCTGTACTTATTTGGCCTTATCTCCTGCACATATCCGCTTGATGCATGGTATCCGGAAATACGCCATACAAACGGCACACAGACTCCTCTTTTCATTTTTTTTGGACCGTACCCATATCCTCAGTCTACCAATACGGCTTTCGTGGGTTTTCATTGGCTAAAACCAGGAGAATCTTTAACGGTGGAAAATTGTAATAATTATATGATAGAAAACGGTGATGGCTGGCAAATTGTGGCCTTGACAGATTCTACATACCACAGCTATCCTGAGGAATACATAAAGGAGAATGATGTCTACGACAAGAAATGGCGTATTTCCCTTGACAAGCTAAAAGTGATGGACTTTAATATTACGATTGTAAAAGACAGTAACGAACTAAAGATATTGAACTTTGATGAGAAGTAAATGTATAACAATGGCCCTGACGATTGTGCTTGCTTTTGTGGCAAGAAATATTCGTGCGCAAGATGCGGTAAAGTCGGGTGATTACTTGCTGAGGTTTGGTGGCAATCTTTCGTTCATTACCTCGAAGACGTATATCTATGACGGTGAGCGCGGCATGAACGGCTACAGTTGGCGACCACACCCTGTCGTTTGAAGACCTTTACGGGGGGTATGTATTACAAATCGTCCAAGATTCATGAGGAAAATAAATTGATTTCTTCAATCTTTCCTCATGATTTACAAAATTATTTCGTATCTTTGCCCCAGTATTAGTAAATACGATAGATTAACGATAAAAATAGAAGATGATGAAACAGACAACATTTCTCAAATCCATTCTCCTGGTGATGGTCATGCTTACGCTTGGCGTAAACATGCAGGCGGCAACGATGGACGATGATACTAACGAAGTATCACTGACTGGCAAGAAATGGTATTACACCAAGCATGATTATATAGAGTTTTTCGAAGACGGGACTAACACTTATAAGAAATCATACACATACGTCCATGACAGAAAGAACGACAGAATCCTCTTCTTCAAAAGCGACGGCACCATGTATGACTATGTCAATATCTACGTGCTCACGGAGACTACACTGACCATCGGAAAGAACGACTTCAAAACCTATACGACCACGCCCCCCAAACAGCTTTGTGAGGAGCTGGAAATAGCCTATCCCAATTGGCGGATTACCGTCAAGACGGGCGACAAGGTGACGATAGCAAAGTCCGTTCTTCCTGCTGACGCCGACGACCAGTCGGTGACGCTGTATAGTTATGACCCGTCGGTCGTGGAAGTTGATGGTGAGACCTTGCAGGGCGTATCTCCAGGAGTGACAACGGTCAAGGCCACTACGAATGACGGTTCTAATCTGTCAGCCTTCTGCAGCGTGAATGTCGCCAATGAAACCTATCAGCTGGACAACCTGACATTTCCGATGATAGAAACAGTTGACCTCGGCCTGCCTTCTGGTACGCTGTGGGCTGACATGAACATCGGCGCGGATGCTCCCTTCAGGATGAGCAAGGGTTTTGGTGAGCAGATGGACGTGGCTCCTTACGTTGGGAGCGGCTGGGAATATCCTACGGAGGCAGAGTTCAGGGAGCTGATAGACAATTGTGACGTGAAATTGGAAGCGAAAGCTTCTGATTTCTATTGGAAACAGATGGGTTATAATTTTGATTACCTAAGAGCTGCGGTGTTTACCTCACGCATCAATGGCAACAAGCTCACTCTGTATGTCTTTACCGTCTCTGCAAGAGGGGCTTACTGTTATTGTCTGTATCCTTATTGCCTTCAGGACGGCACCACATTCTCTTTGATTGAAAATGTCAAGGAGTGCGCCTTGAATCCCGAGGAGATCAAGACAGAGGAACCAAAGGTGCTTGTAAGACTTGTGAAGAGAGGACAGGATGGCACTTCGATTAAGGGTGTTATGACCGATAATGCTGCCTCAGCTTCTTACTACGACCTGCAGGGCCGCCGTGTCGACAGTCCGTCCCGCCGTGGGGTGTATATCAGGGATGGTCGAAAAATCATCCGATAGGATAAGGCCATTTAGAAAAGAACAACGATGAGTCCGAAGAATCACCGGGAGGTTTTTTGATTCTGTCTGCAATAAATGACAGGAGAGACAGAAGAACGTTGTCCGTAGTGTGATGCTGGAGCTGGATGCCGGCCCTCGCCAATTATCGCGTGTTAGTGGCCTTCCCTATTCTGTTGTCTATAAGCTAAAGAAGTCATGATAGAATAAAAAACCTCCCCATGATTTCTGCTAAACTTCTAATTTAGAGTCCTTTTGTACTATCAATCAGCCATTTTCTGTTAAATTACTG
>CALDLA010000033.1 GCA_937898415.1 uncultured Prevotellaceae bacterium
TGGCAGCGGATAAGGCTGGCATTGCAGCCATCAACCGCTACAAGGAGGAGATGAAGACCAAGGGCGCGAACAAGGAGAAGCCGCAGAAGCCCAAGGCGCTGTTCAGGGTGCATCCGGCTCGTACCAGTAACGCGCAGTTCATTCAGGACATGGTGAACGCCGTAGAGGTGGTAGATGGTACTGAGATGCAACTGCACATGCTGACCTTTGACACTGAGCTTGACAATACGCTGACCGTTCAGAAGGGCGGCTCATGGATTGATAAGCAGTCGATGGAGTTAAAAGCCTTCCACAATGAAGAGGATGGCCAGGCATACTCTAACTTGGATAGCGTAGTTCAGAACTTTATCGTCACATGGAACTATATCTATACGGGCACGCCCTTGGCACTTCGTAACAAGGTGAATGAGCGCAATTTCGGCTCAGGCCTGGCTACACGTCTGACGGTGATTCCACTGCCCTCAACGAACTTTGAGATGATGAGTCGCGAACAGAACGTTGACTTCGAGAGCGACGGCAGACTGAAAGAGTGGGCTTTCAAGTTGGATCGTGTGAAGGGTGAACTGACTGTTCAGCATATCGTTGATGAACTGTACGAATGGACGGCACGCCGTATGGCTGACGCCAAGGAGAATGAGTCGAAGGCCGAGGAAATGCTTTGCAAGCGTTGTGCCTATCATGGGCTGAACTTCGCGGCTCCGTTCATTGTGATGCGCCATTGGGCCAACATCCATCAGGACGGCCAGTATTGGTACGGTGAGTTTGAGACTGACGATATGGACTGGCGACTGGCAGAGTTGTTGGTGACTATCCAGTACGCCTGTCAGCGCCATTACTTTCTGGCAATGGCTGAGAAGTATTTCGATGACCAGTTGCGCGATGTGTCAGTAAACGCCCATCGTCAGCAGAAGACCATCGATGCCTTCGAGCGTCTGCCTGAAGAGTTTACCGTTGACGATGCCAAGCGATGCTTCTCGCTGACGAACGATACTGTGGCACGTGTGAAAATCAGCCGCCTGATGAAGGATCACTTCGTAGAGAAGGCTGGTGACTTCGTGGAGAACGGCACCACCAAGGCCGTTTTCAAGAAAACTGGCAAGGTCATGCGCTGACGCCGTATCGCCGTATCACCGTATCACCGTAACATTTATGGATTTTAGATTTGAGATTATGACAGAAGTAAGTATTAACAAGCAGGCACGACTCTCCCAGCATTTCACGCTGGGGGAGCTCTGCAAAACAAGTGCGAAAACGCAGGATGGCCGCTCGGCCCAAGGGGACGCTTTGCTCGCAAAGAACATCCCTTCGCACGTACATATTGAGAACTTGAAGCGCCTCTGCGGCTGGCTGGAGATGCTTCGCAGTGAGTGGAACAAGCGCTATGGCGAGGGTGATGACCCCATAGTCATCAACTCTGGCTATCGCTCTGAGGCAGTGAACAAGGCCGTAGGCGGTGTGAAAGGCTCGAACCATCTGACGGGCTGCGCTGCCGACATCCGCGTAGCAGGCATCGAGCAACTGGTGCGCTACGCCACCATCCTGCTCGACATCAGCGATGAAAGTCAGGAGGACTTCGACGAACTCCTGCTGGAGCGTTCGCCTCGCGGCGGCTACTGGCTCCACTTCGCCGTCAGGCCATCAGGCAACAGACGAAAAGTCCGTCTGATACAGACGTAAGAATCGACACGTGTACTATCCTGAGTACACAAAGATAGATTTGATTAGTCCATCACCACGTCGAGTACCATCATCAAGACGAAGCCAACGGCAAAGCCGATGGTGCTGAGGTTGGAGTGCTGACCACTGGAGGCTTCAGGGATGAGTTCCTCGACTACGACATAGAACATAGCGCCCGCGGCAAAGGCAAGCATGTAGGGGAGGACGGGCATCAGCAGCGAGGCCAGCAACAAGACCGCAACAGCTCCGACGGGTTCCACGGCTCCGCTTAGCGAGCCAATGAGGAATGAGCGCCAACGACTATTGCCAGCGGCTCGCATCGGCATAGAGATGATTGCTCCCTCAGGAACGTTTTGGATAGCAATACCCAATGATACGGCAACGGCACTGGCAAGGGAAATGTTCGTTGCACCGCTGTCAGCTCCTGCGAACACCACGCCGACAGCCATACCTTCAGGCAGGTTGTGGATGGTAACGGCAAGGGCCAGCATCGCGGTCTTTGACAGATGGGAGCGCATACCCTCAGGCTTATCCGTGCCGATATGCAGGTGAGGTGTCAGTTCGTCGATGAGCAACAGGAAAACCATACCCAACAGGAATCCTACAGCGGCAGGCATCACAGCCCATTTACCGCTATCGGCTCCCATCTCCATCGCAGGAATCAGCAGCGACCATACGGATGCGGCTACCATCACGCCTGATGCAAAACCCAATAATGACTTTTGTAGCCGCACGGACATTTCATCCTTCATGAAGAACACGAAGGCTGAGCCGAGCATCGTGCCCAGCAGCGGAATCAGCAGTCCTATGATTATTGTCGTTGTCATAAATAAAATTAGCGACATTGAAGGGTGAGTGTAGCTGTAGGCAGGGATTTCGCAGGCTTCACAGAGATCTGAACCTTACCTTTCTTCTGTGTGCTGCGCACAACCAACAGCGCACGGCCCTTCCACGTTTTTACACGAGGAGAGGTGTAAGGCTCTGTATCCTTCAGGTCGGCAGAGGCGAAGGCTAAGAGCTGGCCTGCTCCTTTAACCGTAGCCTCGCAGTCGATGGCGGCTTCGGGTACGGGTGTGCCCTCCTTGTCAAGGACTTCGACGGTGACGAAGGTGAGCGACTGGCCATCGGCAGTCATTGCGGTACGGTCGGGGGTAAGGCGCAGACGGGCTGGTTCGCCAGCGGTCTTCAGTGTCACGCTCTCGCCACTGGCTTCAGCACGGAGGGTACCAGCCTTATAGGGCACAGAGAATACGGCCTTGAACTCAGTCTCGCGGCTTACCTGCTTCGTGCCGATGAGCTGGTCATCGAGATACAGCTTCACCTCAGGCTGACGGGTATAGACCTCAACCTCGACAGGTTTTCCCTCCCAACCTGCCCAGTTCCACGACTCCCATGTGGGCCAGACGCTCCACATCGTAGTGTGAATCTCGCCGTGGTATCCGTTTGGTTCTTTCACAGCCATATAGAGTGGCACTTCTTTCTTCCAGAGTGTTTCGCGGTAGTGACTGATGGGTTTCCTCCAGCCAGTGATATCAACATCGCCACAGGGTGCGCCGTGCCATTCGGGCTGTCCACCCTCTATCCACGACTCTCCCTCGCGCTCACCTTTATAGTAGTTACGGCCTATGCCGCTCTCGCCCAGATAGTCGAGACCCGTCCACACGATGTCGCCCACGACATAGGGGAAATCGTTTGCCACGGCCCAGTTCTTGAAGGCGTCACGTGGATAGCTCTCCGTCTGCCAGATGATGCGCCTGGGGTCGCGCTCATGGTCAGAGGCGTGCTTGAAGATCATGTAGTTGTAACCCACCACGTCGAGCACCTCGGCATGTGGGTCGTAGATTTCCCAGTCGCGGTCCCAGGCACAGAGAGCCTCGGTGACGGGGCGCGTCGTATCATATTCGTGGATGGCCTTCTTCATCTGCCGGGCGGTATAGACCACGCGGATGTCCTTGCGCTCGATGACTTCGTTGCCGATGCTCCACGAGATGACGCTTGGGTGGTTGCGGTCGCGCAGCACCATCGCATGGATGTCCTCACGATAGCAGGAGTCGATGACAGTCGAATAGTCGTAGGGATTCTTCTGGGTGCGCCAGCCGTCGAAGGCCTCGTCGATAACCAGCATACCTAATGAGTCGCAGGCATTGAGGAAGGCTCGCGTCGTGGGGTTATGCGATGTGCGAATGAGGTTGAAGCCAGCCTCCTTCATCTGACGCACCTTACGGATTTCGGCATCGTCGAAGGCCATTGCACCCAGCACACCGTCATCGTGGTGTACACAGGCACCGCTGATGAGCACCTTTTGGCCGTTAAGCACGAAGCCATTTTCGGCATCGAACGAGAACGAGCGGATGCCATATTTAGTTGAAAGTTGAGAGTTGAAAGTTGAGAGTTTCTCGCCAAAGAGTTTCACGCTTGTGGTGTAGAGATTAGGCGAATCGGGTGACCAGAGTTTGGGATTGTTGACGGTGTAGGTAAAGGTGACTGCCTTACTCTCACCAGCTTTCAGTGATACCGCTTTCTGTTGACCTTCTACCTCAAGGGTGCCTTTTCGGTCAGTTGTGCCCTCATTCTGCACCGTTACCTCAACCCTTACCGTTGCTTTGTCGGCACTCACCTCCGGCGTTGTGACGAAAACACCATTCTCGGCAATGTGCAGCGCGGGCATTGTTTCAAGCCATACGTGGCGATAGACGCCGGAACCGCTGTACCAGCGACAGTTGGGTTGCTCGGAGTTATCGACCTTCACGACAACCTCGTTAAGTCGTTTGTCCTTAAAAATATAAGGTGTCACATCAACGGTAAACGGTGTGTAGCCATAGTGATGCTGTCCTGCCCGTTGTCCGTTCACATAAACTTCGGCCTTCTGATACACACCCTCGAAGTGGAGCTTGACCACCTCGCCGCTGGGCGTCTTGAATGTCTTGCGGTACTCGGCCTTGCCGGCTTCGTACCATCCACCGCCAGTGCCCGTAGCACCTTTTCCAGAATTGGGACCTTCGAATATGTCCCAGTCGTGCGGCAGGTCAACGGTCTGTGTCTTACCGTTATGCATAAACTGCCAGCCGAAGTCAAACAGCTGCTTTGTTGTTTGCTGTGCCGATGCCGTTATCCCTGCGATGACCAGCATCATTGTCATCAAAATCTTCTTCATATTCTACTTTTTTATTTATAGTTTTAATAGTAATTAGCATGCTGAGACATGTTGTAATGGAAGTAGTCAACATCGATATATCCCTGTTCGCCTCGTTCGTTAAAGCAGTAGATGCCGATGCGTCCGCTCCAGTCGCCCGTACCGTGGTGGGTGAGAAAAAAACACTTGCCGTCAGGTCCCTCGATGATGCCGCCTTGATTGGGTTCGTTGGCTTCGCGGCAAGGGAGCAACAGCTGTCGTTCTTCGCTGAAACTGCCCGTCATCTTCCTGTCGCGCTTGGCCATCACATAACGCCCTACCCCATTACGGTGCTCGCTGAAGACGAGGTAATAGTAGCCGTCGTGCCAGATGAGTTTGCTGGCCTCTCGCCCGTTGCCCTCGTTGACGAGCCGTGCGCTACTGCGGTCAATGCTGCGCCCATCTTTCGACATGCGGAAGAGGTATGTCTTGTAGCCGTCGGCAAAATGCGTACCCACAAACCACGCCTGTCCCTCCTGATCCCAGATGGCTGAGCAGTCATCCCATCCCGGCTCCTGCAAGAGCTGGGTTAGCGGTGCCCAAGGCCCGTTAGCCCGTTTCGCCGTTGTCATGAAGAATCCCTCGTCTAGTGTGCCGAAGAACAGGTAGAAACGTCCCTTGTGATGGCGCAGCGTTCCCGCCCAGATGCCCCGTCCGTAGCGATCCATCTGCTGCCATCCGAGTGCAGGCGAGATCTGCGTCAGGTCGCTGACGGCATTACCGGCAATCTCCCAGTTCACCAGGTCGCGCGAGTGCAAGATGGTCATACCAGGCGAGAATTGCATAGTCGAGGAGATGGCATAGTTGTCATCTCCCACGCGGATGCAGTCGAGGTCGCTATAGTCAGCAGGAATCACGGGATTCCGATACGTGCCGTCCGTCTGCTCGCCCCACGACTGCCATTCGCCCCAGTGTGCAGCATCCTGAGCATGGATGCTGATGTTCAGCACTATACTGAGTATGATCATGGATAATCGTTTCATCAGCTCTTCCTTTTCTGCTCTTGCCATCCCTTATTGCTCATGATTTCAGCATGATACTCATGCGGCGGTTATAGGTTCACCATGACTTTCTTTCCTTTGATTACGCGTATACCTCTTTGCTTCGTCTTCACCTGCCGGCCTTGCAGGTCGTAGACCGTAGTGGATGGAGTGGCCGGGTGAGGAACAGTGATGGCTGTGGGAGTCCCGCCGTCGAAGAAGCCCATGAGGGTGGAAGTGTAGTTCTGGAGTGCCGACTTCAGTTCGTTGATGACGCCGTCGTTACTGTCCTGTGTGGCGTTGTCGAACGTCCAGTGAAAGTCGCCGTGCTGCATGCGTCCGGCACCGTAGTGGCCCGTGACGATGTCCTTCACCTGGTCGGGAGCGTCTATCCGGTTCTCTATATAAGTGGTGCGGGCAGCTTCGTCAGCCTGATTGTTATAGCTGGAGCCGCCGGCCAGTGCTGTGGCCTTGACCTCAGCATCGCGGCTGGCGACGAGTACGGCATCCCACTTGCCGTCCGTCTGTCCTTCCTGATAATACTGCAGTTTGCGTGCGCCGGTTACGGTATTGTTGTAGACCTTGATGACTCCGCCGTCTTCACCTGAGAAGGTGCCGTTGCCCTCGGCGTCGGTGCCCTGCTTGGAGATGAGCATGGGGTACTTCGCATTACGGAAGCAGTTGTTCTCGACAAAGGCTGAACCGCCCATGGTGACACCCACACCGTACTTGGAGATGCCGTCGAAGTAGTTGTTGTAGATATGATAGAAAGCGGTACGTATGCGCGGATGACGTGAGTCGCTGTGGTCGAACCAGTTGTGGTGATAGGTCATCCAGCATGAGGTATCTTCGCTCTTCATGCCTCCGAGACTGCTCTTGCCGTTGTCGAAGAAGTGGTTGTAGCTGACGGTGACGTTCTTCGATTTACTCTTGATGTCGACCGTCCCGTCGCCTTTCTTCTGGTCAGCATCCTTACCGGGCTGACCGTAAAAGAAGTCCATGTTGTGAACCCAGACGTTTGAGTTGTTGGTGTCTATCGACAGGGCGTCGTCCTTGCAGAGCATGATGGCAAAGTTGCGCAGCTCCGTGCCTTTGCAGTTGCGACAGAGAATGCCGAAGCCCCAGATGGCAGCGTCGCAGCCTACGCCCTCGATGGTGACGGGCATGTTGCTGTAGCCGCTTTTACCCTTCACCTGCAGTCCCTCTTCAGACGAGTCAAAGCGGTCCATGTCGTCGGCCTTGATGGTGCCGATGATGCGGATGGCCACGGGCCGGTCCTCATAGCCTTTCTGGTAGAGCGTGATAATGTCCTGCAACCCAGTACCAACGGTTGTTGCCCCCTTGCTATTGGTCTTTACGTCGAGGGTGATGGTCTTGGCGTTGCCGGCCCAAACGTAGAGAATACGGGCATTCTGCTTCAGCGTGCCGTCGTTCTTGTAGGCTCCGATGCCGTCCGGCATATCCACATGGGCAAATCCCGAGCGGTCGTAGGCTCGTACCTCGACGGGGTCCGAGACGGCGGCATCGGCCGTCACCTCGCCGCCATTGCTGACTGGCACCACCTTGAACTGATAACTGCCAGCAGGGAGTCCGAGGGCATCGGCACGGCCGTAATCGGGGTATTCACGCACCAACTCGTCGTCGAGCTTGGTCCATGAGTCGGCTGAAGCAGCACTGACGTAGACATTATACTTCAAGCCGGCGGTCTTCTGCCAGGTAACATAACCACTCTCAAACCAGCCATCCTGTCCGTTGATGACAACAACAGCAGCTTTGACCGACAAGGTGCAGAGCACCATTGTCAGGCACAACATCATTTTCTTCATCATTATTAGTAGAATTGTAGTTGTAGTTTCTTCCTTATGTTCAGAGTCCCAGTTCCGGGTCGGAGCCGAAGCTTGGCTCTCCCGTTATGATGGTCTTCTTGATAATCTTCTGGTCGTAACCCTTGTGCATGGGGCCGATCTTGAACAGGAAGTCGTTGAAGTTGACGGTGGGAACGACCACGCCGAATACACCGATGCCCACCCTGACGCCGTCGGGCTTGAAGTTGTTGTGCAGCAGGGTAGTGGCGTAGAACGAGTGGCGGTGGTACTCTACCTTATTATATTTATAGAAGTTAGCAAGAATCTCCTCATTGGGGATTGAGTCAGCGTGTGTGAAGATGTAGCCGACGTTGTTGATGGCATCGTCAATCCAGTCTTGCTTAATGCTGTCGTTGGCCTCAATGCACTGGCGGATGTTATCGGTCATCTCGGTCATCATGGTCTCCTCGTCGGGGATGGTGAATCGGGCAACGACGAGCAGTACGCCGCAAATGCCTACCAGAATGACCAGCTTGCCTAAGCAGCTGTGCAAGAACTGATGTGACAATGATTCCTGGGTCCTGAAGTTACCTCTGGCTGTCTGTTGCATAAGCTAATGTTTTTAAGGTTAATGTGAAATCAGGTTCATGAACTCCTGACGCGTTTTGGCCTGGTTGAAGGCTCCGCTGAAGTCGCTGGTGGTGGTGATGCTGTTCTGCTTCTCCACGCCACGCATCTGCATGCACATGTGCTTGGCTTCGACAACGACCATGACGCCTAATGGGTGGAGTGTCTGCTCGATGCACTCCTTGATTTGCAGTGTCAGCCGCTCCTGCACCTGCAGTCGGTGGCTGTAAATGTCTACTACACGGGCTATCTTCGACAGTCCGGTGATGTATCCGTTGGGGATGTAGGCCACGTGTACTTTTCCGTACATGGGCAGCATGTGGTGCTCACAGAGTGAGAAGAAGTCAATGTCCTTGACGATGACCATCTGCGAGTAGTCTTCCTTGAACAGGGCGTCAGTCAGCACCTTGTGGGCGTCCATCTGGTAGCCGCGTGTCAGCACCTGCATGGCCTTGGCCACCCGCATCGGGGTCTTGAGCAGTCCCTCGCGTTCTGTGTCTTCGCCCAGCAGGGTGATGATTTCCTTGTAGTGTGCAGCGAGCTCGTCGAGTCCCTCGCGGAATACTTCGTTTTCTGGATACATATTAATACTGTACGGTTATTTTTCCTTTGACGATGGAGGCTCCGCTGATGCCCAGCTTGCGTATGTTCTGTAACATCTCGTTGGCCTCTTCGTAGGTTCGGTAGTTGCCCACCCGGCATATCCACCTTGGTGAGTAGAAGTGAACATAGATGGGTTCGTAGGGGTAGCTGGCCTTGATGGTGCTGCCTATCTGCTCTGCCTTCTGTCGGTCCTTGCGCTGATTGCCGCCGGCGAAGGCCTGTACGCGGTAGCCGTTCACCTTCATACCTCCGCGCATCACCTTCTTGCGGGTGTCAATGCTGGAGGGATCCACGTTGGTTGTGTCCCGGTAGGATTCGCGGCGTTTCAGGGTCAGTTCACGGGCTTTCTGCTGCTCGGCTTTCTGGGTAGCAGTCTCATCTGCATTCTTTTCGGGGAGTTGGGTAGCAGGTCCGTTGACGAGGTCATCGATGGCCTTGTCCTGTGTGATGGTCACCGTTCCTTCCCCTGCCTTGTTCTTCTGCTGGACGCGTTGGGTAAAAGTCTGTGCACTGGCCGTCATCAGACAGCCAATGCACAGGATGACTATGGTGACTAATCGTCTCATCTCGCTTCTTACTTTTTCCAAGCGTCGATGATGCCCTTGAAGTCGGCAGCCTTCAGTGAGGCACCGCCGATGAGACCACCGTCGATGTCGGGCTTTGCGAACAGCTCAGGAGCGTTCGAAGCCTTGCACGAACCGCCGTAGAGGATGGTGGTGTCGTCGGCAACAGCCTGACCGTACTTCTCGGCGATGATGCTGCGGATGTAGGCGTGGATCTCCTCAGCCTGCTCAGCGGTAGCGGTCTTGCCGGTACCGATGGCCCAGATGGGCTCGTAGGCGATGACGATCTTGCGGAAGTCCTCTTCGCTGAGGTTGAATACTGAGCCCTCGAGCTCGGCCTTCACCACCTCATTCTGCTTGCCGGCCTCGCGTTCCTCGAGCGACTCACCGATGCAGAAGATGACCTTCAGGTCGTTCTTCTGAGCCAGCAACACCTTCTCCTTCAGGATCTCAGGTGTCTCCTTGTAGTACTCACGACGCTCTGAGTGACCCAGGATAACATACTGGGCACCAGTAGACTTCACCATCTCAGCGCTCACCTCACCAGTGAAGGCACCCTTCTCCTTGTCGGCGCAGTTCTCAGCACCCAGACCAATGATGTCCTGGTCGAGGAACTGTGCAATGCTTGCGAGGTGAATAAACGGGGTGCAGATGACTACACCGCAGTTGGGCTTGTCAGCCTTCAGTGTCTCGTTCAGCTCCTTTGCGAGAGCGATACCATCCTGGAGATTCATGTTCATCTTCCAGTTTCCTGCAACAATTTTCTTTCTCATTTTTACTTTTTCCTTTTTTATTTTGGGGTTATTGTAAGTTTTCTGGGGTGTCTGGGGCCAATGGGGATTCTGGGACTTCTGGGGATTTTGGGGCGGGCTTTTGCCTGCGGCACAGCCAGTGCGTCCACATCCACGTGCGGTCGGCCAGCACCAACAAGGTGAGCGGCAGTACGAACCACAGGAGCAGCGTGAGTATCTTCTGCGGAACACCCGTGGTGGGCATCCTGCCCTCGTCCAGTTCTTCTAAGGGCTTCATGGCACTCTCCTCCTCGATTTCGGGCAGGTCGTTGTGACTCCACTTGCGGATGACGGTGCCATCCTTCAGGAGCACCAGTCCGGGATTCGAGCGGATGACGGTCTTCAGCACGATGCCGTCGGTCAGACAGAAGGGGTACTCAGCCCCAGTCATCTCGCGCCAGCGGTTGATGTCTTTCTCCGTGCTGGCCGTCAGGCAGTAGAATTTGTAGCTGTGCTCACGGGCGTATTCGTAGAGCTCGTTGATGAGGTCGAGCCGCGAGTCGTCGGCCTGTTCCAGATAAGGTGACACCAGGAGGAACACGTAGCCCGTATCAGCCAGCACCTCCTCAGTGATGTCCTCGCCGTCGTCTGTCCGTTCGATGAACAGGTCAGCGTAGGGCAGGTCCTCGCCCTCCATCGTCCGCTGCCACTGTCCGCGCAGGTCGGTGCCTATGTGGTATGGACGGAAGTCGAAGGTGGGCAGGTAGTAGAGGCTCCACGCGGCAATGCCCAGGATGAACAGTGCCGAGTAGTTGATGACTATCCACTGGTTCGACTCTGAGACGAAACGGAACATATCCTTGGGCCACCGGGCCACGACGACAGCGCAGCCTAACAGTAGGATGTTCTTCCAGAACGTCTGCCAGTTGGTCAGCACCACAGCATCGCCAAAGCACCCGCAGTCGCTGATGGGATTGGCCAGCGCCAGCCACAGTGTCAAGGGTGTCATCACCGCCATTATCAGTAATATCAGTCTCGATGTCAGCCGCCGCTGAACCGCAAACAGCAGGAAGATGCCGAGGCAGAACTCCGCTGCTGACAGAAGAACCGACACCCCGAGCGTTGCCCTGTCGGGCAGCAGGCCGCCCATGTTCGCGGCCTCGAGGTAGTCGCTTATCTTGTATTGTGTGCCCAGCGGGTCAACGGCCTTGACGAATCCTGACAGGATGAACGTCGCAGCCAGCACCATGCGGGCTATATTCACTAATATCTTTCTCACGCCTTGCTACCCAACTTTATCATCCCAAAGACGGCGTAATTAACGATGTCCATATAATTGGCATCGATGCCTTCCGACACGAGCGTCTGTCCATTCAGGTCCTCCATCTCCTTGATACGCTCTATCTTGGTCAGGATGAGGTCGGTGTACGAGCTGACCCTCATGCTGCGCCACGCCTCGTCGTAGTCGTGGTTCTTGCGTTTCATCAGCTCAAGTGCTTCATGGGCATAGCGGTCGTAGAGCAGCATCGCCTCGTCATTGCTCATGTCAACGGTGTCGGCATAGCCTTGCTCCAGCTGTATCATTCCCACGATGCCGTAGTTGATGAGCGCGATGAACTCAGGCCTGATACCTTCGCCCACCAAGCTCTCACCTTTCACTTCGAGCGAGCGTATGCGCTTGGCTTTGATGAACAGCTGGTCGGTCAGGGCCGTGGGTCGCAGGATGCGCCACGATGCTCGATAGTCGTGCAACTTCTTCTCGAAGAGTGCCCGGCACTCGGCTATCGCCTGCTCAAACTCCGCGTTGGTTTTCTCGAACTTATCCATATCAGGGTGCAAAGTTACGCAATTCTATTGAAATAACCAAAAGTTTACAGCTCTTTCTGCTTTTTATGAATGTAACGGATTTTCGCACAGAGCACGTCGAAGCGTGTTTGCAGCGAGTCGCGCCGCACCCTCGTCTTGGTCAGCAACGTCAGTTCGTCGGCGGTGGCGCATAACTGCTGCTTGTGCTTTTCCACCTCCACCTTCATCGCCTCATACTCGCGCTTGACTGCCTCCAGGGTGCTGTCGACGATGGCCAGCTCCTCCTGCGACTTCTTGAGTTCCGTCTCCTGTTTCTGCTTCAGGGCCTCGCGGCGGGTCTCAATCTCCTTGCGCGTCGTGTTGCTTGTGCAGCCCGTCAGGACGGCTACAAGCAGTATCAAAAGAATCTTTTTCATATCCGGCTGCAAAATTACAAATAATTTTCGTAACTTTGCACCCGCAAAAGAAAAAAGTTAGAAGATGAAGCTATATTCGGACGAAGAACTTGCAGAGATATTAGACCAGAAGATATTCCACCAGATAAGCGAAGCCGCCGACCGACTCGGCGTTGAGTGTTATGTCGTTGGCGGCTACGTGCGTGACATCTTCCTCGAACGTCCCTCTAACGATATCGACGTTGTCGTCGTGGGCAGCGGCATTGAGGTGGCCCGTGAGCTGAAGCGTGTGTTAGGCCGTAAGGCTCATCTCAGCGTGTTCAAGAACTTCGGAACGGCACAGGTCAAATTTATAGAGGGGAGAGAGGAGAGAGAAGTGGAGTTCGTAGGTGCCCGTCGCGAGAGCTACAGCCACGACTCGCGCAAGCCCATTGTCGAGGACGGCTCCTTAGAGGACGACCAAAATAGGCGTGACTTCACCATCAATGCGATGGCCATATGCCTGAACCACGACCGCTTCGGCGAACTCGTCGACCCCTTCAACGGACTGGCCGACCTCGAGGACGGCATCATCGCCACCCCGCTCGACCCCGCCATCACTTTCAGCGACGACCCTCTGCGCATGATGCGCTGTATCCGCTTTGCCACCCAGCTGAACTTCCAGATAGAGGACGAGACTTTTGAGGCCCTCGAACGTATGGCTGACCGTATAAAAATAGTCAGCGGAGAGCGCATTGAGGTGGAACTCAACAAGATCATCATGTCGCCCCATCCCAGCAAGGGTTTCGTCGACCTGCAGCGTTCCGGCCTGCTGAACATCATCCTGCCCGAGCTGGCCGCCCTCGACATCGTTGAACAGAAGAACGGACGGGCGCACAAGAATAACTTCTATCATACGTTGGAGGTGTTGGAGAATGTAGTAAAAGCCCCCTCTTCCCTCTGGCTCCGCTGGGCCGCCCTGTTGCACGACATCGGAAAGACGAAGTCCAAACGCTGGGAACCAGCCATCGGATGGACCTTCCACAACCATAATTACATCGGGGCCAAGATGGTGCCCGACATCTTCCGCCGCCTGAAGCTGCCGATGGGCGCCGAGATGAAGTACGTGCAGAAACTCGTCGACCTGCACATGCGTCCCCAGGTCATTGCCGACAGCGAGGTGACCGACTCCGCCGTGCGCCGCCTACTAAATGATGCCGGCGACGACATCGATGACCTCATGACGCTCTGCGAGGCCGACATCACGTCGAAGAACGAAGTCAGGAAAAAGATGTTCCTCGAGAACTTCCGCATGGTACGCGAGAAACTGACGGATCTGAAGGAAAAGGACTACAAGCGCCTGCTTCAGCCCGTCATCGACGGCAACGAGATTATGCAGCTGTTCAGCCTCAAGCCCAGCCGTGAGGTGGGCACGCTGAAGCAGTTCCTCAAGGACGCCGTACTGGATAATAAGGTAGAAAACGAGCGCGAACCCCTCATGCAGCTGCTTATGGAGAAAGCCCGCCAAATGGGGCTCACAGTCACAATGAAACAATAAAAAAATACATCATTATGAACGTAAAATTGCACACCCCCAAGAGTCTGAAGGCAGGTAGCGGTATAGCGACGCTTAAGCAGTTCCTGCTGTCGCTCGTGGCCACTACTATCTCCATCGTGCTGACATTCGGCACGGCCGCCGTTATCGACTATAACAAGAAAGAGGCCAACAAGCGCGAGATGGTCATGGCCGTCCTCTACGACTTCAACCAGACCATTGCCATGGTGGAAAAAGCCGACACCTCATTGCTGGCATGCAGCCGTTATCAGCAGGAGATAGCCCTCCGTCCGGAAAGCTTCGACAGCCTGCGCTCCTATTTCTTCGCGGGTGCCACCGTTGCCCAGACCAAGTTTTCTGAGACTACGGAGAATATCTTCTCTTCAAACATCGAGACTTTCAACACCATCAGCAATGTCAATTTCATCAACGAGGTGTCCGAGTTCTATATTCAGCGTCAGGTCTATAAGGAGCAAGTGGTTGAGAAACTGGCGAATGAGCTGAAGGAAATGGCCATTTATCAATCGGAAAAGGATCTGTTCGAGGTTGATTTCCCTGAATACGTGCTGGACAATAAGCTATACCTGATCATGATGAAGGAGAAACGCGACAAGTGCATGAAGATGATGGACGTCAGCGAACAGGAGATGGAGGCGTTCAGCCAGCAGCGCGTCACCGCGACCTCTGATTTGCAAGAGGATTCCCTCATGAATGCCCTATATGATGAACTCAAAGCTGCCGAGGACGTGATTGAACCGGCCAGGAAGAAATACGGCTTATAGCCTTCGCCCTTGATAGTCAACATAGAACCAGTCGTCGCTCACCCATTCCCAGTGCTCTTCGTTGGGGTCATTCTTTTGGCCTGTATAAGTCACTTTGGCTTTTCCTCCTTCAAAAGGATAGGCATACTTGAACTGGGGAGTAACAACAACGTGGCCCAGGGAATCGGCAAACCCCATCAGACCGTCGTCGTTGACTATACGGAAATGACCCTCATACAAATAGTCGGGCGTGAGATTGTCGACATCCAAAGCCCGGCACAAGACTTGTCCCTCCGTATTGATACAGGCAATGCCTTTCGCTCCTGATTCCCATGCAAAACCTATGGGTGCTATGCTGTCGCTCACACAATAAGTGTAACGTCCGTAAGGAACAATTGTGTCCCCTTGCTCATTGACAAAACAAATCGGTGAAAGCCATTCGTCAGGTTCCTGTCGAACGGCATAGAGCCGCTTCCCCGTGTAGCTAACGACCTGCCCGGCATGACGACGCACAAAGACCGGGTCGGGGTTGCGTAACAGTTCGCGGTCTGTCCTGATGACGACTCTCGTCAGCAGTCCGTCTGCAAAATAAAAGGTAGTGGAGGCGTCGTAATTGGCGGTCAAACAGACCTTTTGGATGTTGTCGGCGATGCTGTCCAGCTCCAGCCGATGCAACACGTCGTCCCTGCGTAATCCAGTTTGTATGCCTTTCTCCAGACGGATTCTGCTATCTGTGATATTGGCGTAAATAAGAGGAAATCTGTACCTATCGCTATCAACGCAAAACTCCTCAAAGACCAGATGGTTGCCGCTGTCTCTGAACGACAAAATGTGTTTCGACTTCCAGTAGTTGTCCATGATGGTGTGCGATAGGAACGTCAACTCGTCCAATGGTTGATACTCCATCCCAAACGGATAAACGTCGTAATCGCCATGACTGGGAAAAACCGACAGCGAGTCTCCATAGACATTCTGCTCCCAGTAGTTGGGTAACTTTCCATTAACTGTCGTTTTATAATGATTGCAGCCAACGCAAACTGCACACGCCAGGATGATGCTGACAACGACCTTGAAACCTCTATAACTCATTGACTTCATAGTGCATACTGTTTTATACGTCTGCTATTGGACGGCAAAGTTAGATGTTTTATTCGTAACTTCCAAATAATTACATAGAATAAATGTGGAAAAATACGAAGTATATGCTACATAGCCTTGTTAGGCGCTTTTGTAAAAAACTATGTTAAAAGATAGGTGGCGGTTAGCGCTGACGCCTATTTTTTTTGTACCTTTGCAGTCTGTAACAAATATTTAGCTAAATAAAAGACATTATGAAGAGTAAGAAGATTTTAATGTTAGCGGCCTCTGCGCTGCTGCTTGCCTCGTGTGGCGGCGGCGGTGGCGGACGTCCGTCTTTTGGTGACAACGAGTACCCCGTCCAGGAGGTCGGAACCAGCAGCGCTTCGTCGCAGGCTACCTATCCTGCCTCTATCAAGGGTGTGCAGGACGTGCAGATCTCGCCGAAGGTGGGTGGTTTCATCACCCAGATTAACGTGAAGGAAGGTCAGTCGGTGAGTGCCGGACAGGTGCTGTTCGTGATTGACAATGCTACGTATCAGGCCCAGGTGCGCCAGATGCAGGCTACGGTGAATACGGCGCAGGCAGCCTGCAACACGTCGAAGCTGTCGTACGAGAACTCGCAGAAGTTGTATGAGAACAAGGTCATCGGCGACTTCGAGCTACAGTCGGCTACCAATGCCTACGAGAGTGCGAAGGCCCAGCTGGCCCAGGCTCAGGCCGCTCTGGCATCGGCTAAGGAGACGCTGAGCTTCTGCTACGTGAAGAGCCCGGCCTCAGGTGTGGTGGGTACGCTGCCGCTGAAGGTGGGTGCGCTGGTGAGTGCCGCTTCGGTGCTGACCACCGTGTCGAACATCTCGCAGATGGAGGTTTATTTCTCGATGACGGAGAAGGACGCCCTCGAGATGTCGAAGAGCGGCGACGGCCTGCAGGCGCTGCCCGCCGTGAAGCTGCAGCTGGCCGACGGCACCATCTACGGTCATGAAGGTAAGGTGACGAAGATGAGTGGCGTGATTGACCCGGCTACGGGTTCGGTGCAGATGATTGCCGCATTCCCCAATCCCGAGAAGCTGCTGAAGAGCGGCGGTTCGGGTGCCATCGTCATTCCCAACGAGAACTCGTCGGCCATCGTCATTCCGCAGTCATGCGTGATGGAGGTGCAGAACAAGAAGTTCGTCTATACGCTGGGTAAGGACAACAAGGTGGTGTACACGGAGATTAAGGTGGCTCCGCAGGACGACGGCAAGAACTACGTCGTCACGGACGGCCTGAAGGTGGGCGACAAGTACGTGACCAACGGCATCACGAAGCTCTCTGACCAGATGGAGATCGTGCCCATCACGCCCGAGCGCTACCAGCAGAAGATTCAGGAGCAGGCCAAGTCCATGACGGCCGGCGACATCGTTAACGCAATGAAGAAGTAAGCTATGACTTTTACAAACTTTATCAAGCGCCCGGTACTGTCGACGGTGATCTCTATCCTCATCGTCCTGCTGGGTTTCATTGGTCTGGTGTCGCTGCCTATTGAGCAGTACCCGGACATCGCGCCGCCAACCGTTTCGGTGTGGACCAGTTACCCCGGTGCTGACGCCGAGACGGTAAAGAACTCCGTCATCGTGCCCCTCGAAGAGAGTATCAACGGTGTAGAGGGTATGGACTACATCACCTCTACCGCCTCTACAGGCTCGGCCCAGTTGTCCATCCTGTTCCGTCAGGGCATGAACGCCGATATGTGTGCCGTCAACGTCCAGAACCGCGTACAGCAGGCTCAGGCCCTGCTGCCCGCCGAGGTCACCCGCATCGGCGTCACCGTGCAGAAGCGCCAGACGTCGCAGGTGATGATGTTCACCCTGACCTCCGACGGCCGCTACGACGACGAGTTCCTGACCAACTACAGCAATATCAACATCATTCCCGCCATCAAGCGTATCCAGGGCGTGGGCGACGTACAGTCGCCTGGCTTAAAGACCTACTCCATGCGTATCTGGCTGAAGCCCGACGTGATGAAGCAGTACAACCTCATGCCCTCCGACATCAGCGCCGTGCTGGCCGAGCAGAACATCGAGGCTGCGCCGGGTAAGTTCGGCGAGGAGTCAGACGTGGCCTACGAGTACGCCATGCGCTACACCGGTCGTCTGAAGACGGCTGAGGAGTTTGGCAACATCATCATCTCGAGCGATGCCAAAGGACAGACGCTGAAGCTGAAGGACGTGGCCAAGATTGAGCTGGGCGGTCAGCAGTACTCCGTGTCGATGAGAAACAACAACACCCCGTCGGTCATGGGTATGGTGCAGCAGATTGCCGGCTCCAACGCCAACGAGATTGCCAAGCAGGTGAAGGCCGAGCTTGAGGAGCAGGCCAAGCTCTTCCCGCCGGGAATGTTCTACAAGATTAACTACGACGTCACCGAGTTCCTCTATGCCTCCATCGAGGAGGTGGTGTTCACCCTGCTGTTCACGCTGGTGCTCGTGTTCATCGTCATCTACGTGTTCCTGCAGGACTGGCGCTCAACGCTCATCCCGCTCATCGCCGTGCCCGTGTCGCTCGTCGGTACGTTCTTCTTCCTGAGTGTCTTCGGCTTCTCCATCAACCTGCTGACGCTGTCGGCCCTGCTGCTGGCTATTGCCATCGTGGTCGATGATGCCATCGTGGTGGTAGAGGCCGTCCACGCCAAGCTCGACCAGGGCTACAAGTCAACGCTGGTGGCCTCGATCGACGCCATGAACGAGATTTCGGGAGCTATCATTTCTATCACTTTGGTGATGGCCTCGGTGTTCATCCCCGTGTCGTTCATCGGCGGCACTACGGGTACGTTCTATCGTGAGTTCGGTGTGACGATGGCCGTCTCCATCTTCATCTCGGCCCTGAACGCCCTGACGCTGTCGCCCGCCCTGTGTGCCATCTTCCTGAAGCCGCACGACGCGGAGGGCCACGAGAAGAAGATGTCGGCCATCGACCGTTTCCACGCCTCGTTCAACACGGCCTATGACTCCGTATTAGGAAAATATAAGAATGTGGTCGAGAAGCTGGTGCGCCGTCCGCTGGCCATCGGTATTGCCGTCCTCGTGGGTATTGCCGTGCTGGTGACGACGCTGTCAACCACGAAGACCGGTCTGGTGCCCGACGAGGACACGGGTACGCTCTTCTGTACCATCAGTATGCCCCCGGCAACCTCCGTTGCGCGCACGCGCCAGATTATTAATGAGGTGGACAGCATCCTCGCTGCCGACCCCGCCATTCAGAGCCGTGAGCAGATACAGGGTTACAACTTCATTGCCGGTTCCGGTTCCGACCAGGCCACGTTCATCCTGAAGCTGAAGCCCTTCAAGGAGCGTCAGAAAGGCTTCTGGTGGAAACTCAGCGGACTGTGGCAGGGCGACGGCATCTACCGCTTCTTCCTGAATCCGCTGGAGTCAACGGGTGTCGTGGCCCAGATCTTCATCAAGACGGCCCACATCAAGGATGCCTCCATCCTGGCCTTTGCGCCGCCCATGATTCCTGGCTTCTCGGCCAACTCGGGTGTGTCCATCGTCATGCAGGACCGTACGGGCGGCTCGCTCAACAAGTTCTTCGAAGTGACCAAGGAGTTTATTGCCGAGCTGAACAAGCGTCCGGAGTTCCAGATGGCCCAGACATCGTATAACCCCAACTATCCGCAGTACATGATACACGTCGACGTGGCCAAGTGTAAGCAGTCGGGTGTCTCGCCTGCGACGGTGCTCTCTACCCTGCAGGGCTACTACGGCGGACTCTACGCCTCGAACTTCAACGCCTACGGTAAGCTCTACCGTGTGATGATACAGGGCTCGCCTGAGACCCGTATGACGGAAGAGTCGCTGAACAGCGTCTATATACGAACCCCGAAGGGTATGTCGCCCGTCAAGGAGTTCTGTAACTTGGAGCGTGTGTACGGTCCTACCAACATCACCCGCTTCAACCTGTTTACCAGTATCAACGTGACGGGTACCGTAGCCAGCGGCTACTCAACGGGTGAGGCGATCAAGGCTGCCCAGGAGGTGGCTGCCCAGGTGCTGCCCACAGGCTATAGCTACGACTATCAGGGTCTGACGCGTGAGGAGGCCAAGGCCTCGAACTCTACGGCACTGATCTTCGTGCTCTGCTTCATCTTCATCTACCTGATTCTGTCGGCACAGTACGAGAGTTACATCTTGCCGCTGTCCGTGGTGCTCTCCGTACCCTTCGGTCTGGCGGGCTGCTTCCTGTTCACGATGCTCTTTGGTCACGCCAACGACATCTACATGCAGATCTCGCTCATCATGCTGATTGGTCTGTTGGCCAAGAATGCCATCCTGATTGTGCAGTTCGCATTGGAACGCCGCCGTCTGGGTATGGCCATTTCGTGGTCGGCCGTGCTGGGTGCCGCTGCCCGTCTGCGTCCTATCCTGATGACGTCGTTGGCAATGGTCATCGGTCTGCTGCCGCTGATGTTCGCCTCCGGCGTAGGCAAGAACGGCAACCAGACGCTCGGTGCTGCCGCCGTCGGTGGTATGTTAATCGGTACGCTGTGTCAGATTTTCGTGGTGCCTACGCTGTTCGTCCTGTTCCAGTCGCTTCAGGAGAAGTTTACTCCTATGAAGTTCGACAATGAGGAGGAGAACGAGGACGTGGCTACCGAGATTGCACAGTATGCACATCGTCCCGTGGATTATGAACTTCAGAAGTAATTGATGCGTATGAAAAAGATATTGTCTATAGCCGCATGCTCGCTGCTCTTGGCGAGCTGCGGTCTCTACAACAAATACGACCGTCCGGAAGTGGTGGCCGACGGTATAGTCCGCGACCCCGTGGCTCCGAATGGTGCCTTGCATGAGGCTGATACCACATCGTTCGGTAACCTGCCCTGGCGACAGTTGTTTACCGACCCCCAGTTACAGGTGCTCATCGAGCAGGGATTGGAGAAGAATCCCGACCTGCTGAATGCTGCGCTGAACGTGAAGATAGTGAACGAGGCGCTGAAGGTGGCTCGCCTGTCTTTCCTGCCGTCGCTCTCGCTCAGTGCGCAGGGAACTATCGCTTCGCTGCGTACAGACCCCGCAGTGACCACAAAGTCGTATCAGGTGCCCCTGTCGGCTTCCTGGAATGTCGACCTGTTCGGCAACCTGCTGAACGCCAAGCGCTCGACGCAGATGCAGCTCATCGCTACTAAGGACTACCAGACGGTGGTGAAGTGCAACATCGTCTCGGGCATTGCCAACCTGTACTATACGCTGCTGATGCTCGACCGTCAGATGGAGATTGTCAGCGACATGGAACAGCTGACGAAGGAAACCTGGGACAAGATGAAGTTCATGCACGAAAATCGCGTGGGATATCGCTCGACCGCCGTTCAGAGTGCCGAGGCGTCCTACTATTCCGTGCAGGCCCAGAAGGTGGACTTGCAGCGTCAGACGCGTGAGGTGGAGAACTCATTATCACTGCTCATTGCCCAGCCCGCTCAGGCTATCAAACGTGGCAAGCTGGCCGACCAGTCGTTGCCTTCACAGTTCTCGACAGGTGTCAGCATCGCCTTGTTGAACAACCGCGCCGATGTTCACTCTGCCGAGATGTCGCTGGCACAGTGTTTCTACGACGTGCAGCAGGCCCGTTCGCGCTTCTATCCCAGCATCACCATTTCGGGGACAGGTGCCTTCACCAATAACAACGGCCTTGTCAACCCTGGCAAGTTGTTACTATCGGCAGTGGGAAGCCTTGTCCAGCCTATCTTCCAGCACGGACAGATTGTGGCTGGCCTGAAGGTGGCCAAGATGCAGTATGAGCAGAAATACAATACATGGCAGAACACCGTACTGAAAGCCGGCAACGAGGTGTCGAATGCACTGGTGAGCTATAACGCTTCGGCCGAGAAGGGCGACCTTGACTCCAAGCGCGTCGCCGTGCTAAAGCAGAACGTGGAGGATACCAGAAAACTGATGGAGTCCAGTTCGAACACCACCTACTTAGAGGTTATCTCTGCCCAGAGCAACCTGCTGAATGCCGAAATCTCTGAGGTCACCGACCAGTTCAATAAGATGCAGGCCGTCGTGAACTTATACCAAGCCTTAGGCGGCGGAGCCAAATAGAAGTGAAAAGTGAATAGTGAAAAGTGAATGATTATGGCAAGCGAAATATCCCCCAAGGCCGAAATCAGCCCCAAGGCGAAAATAGGCGACAACTGTAAGATATTCCCCTTTGCGTATATCGAGGACGACGTGGTGATTGGTGATGGCTGCATCATCTTCCCCTTTGTCAGTATATGTAGTGGTACGCGCATGGGAAAACGTAACAAGGTGCATCAGGGAAGTGTCATCGGTGCCCTGCCTCAGGACTTTGAGTTCCGCGGCGAAAAGTCGGAGTGCATCATCGGCGACGGCAACATCATCCGCGAGAACGTGGTCATCAACCGAGCCACCCATACGGGTGGCCAGACCGTTATCGGCAATGAGAACGTGCTGATGGAGGGTGCCCATATCTCGCATGACACGAAGGTCGGCGACCGCTGCGTCTTCGGCTATGGTACGAAGATTGCCGGCGACTGCGAGATTGAGGACAGCGTCATCTTCTCCAGCTCGGTCATCGAGAATGCCCGTACTCGTGTCGGCAAAGGCTCGATGGTGCAGGCCGGTACTACCTTCTCAAAGGACATACCGCCCTACATTGTGGCTACAAAGAAGAACACCTACGGCGGCGTGAACTTCGCCGTGGGTCGTCAGCACGGTGTCGAGGAGAAAACATTGAAACATATTGCCAATGCCTACCGTTTGGTGTTCAACGGTGGTACGTCGCTCTTCGATGCGGTCAACCAGATTGTTGAGCAGGTGCCTGACGGACCTGAGATACGCCACATCGTCGAGTTCCTCCGTGCTACGAAACTCGGTATCATCTCGAGGAAGTAATCATTTATGGAAAAACTGAAGAAGTATGTACTTGACCTCAGCGTGGCTGGAGTTGAGCGGTTACATGAGCGGTATGTCCTCTTGCGTCTGACGCAGAAGGAACAGTTGCCGCCAATGATGCCGGGACAATTTGTCGAAGTACGTGTAGATAGGGCGCCGGGAACTTTCCTCAGGCGGCCTATCTCTATTAATTTCGTTGACCGTCAGCGTAACGAACTGTGGCTACTGGTGGCGATGGTCGGCGAAGGGACGCGCCAGTTGGCCTGCTTGAAGGAAGGTGACGTGCTGAACGTCGTGGGACCGTTAGGACACGGGTTTACTTGTCAAAGTGGGGAAACCGCTTTGCACGAAGTGCTTCTCGTTGGTGGCGGCGTCGGTGTGGCCCCGCTGCTCTATCAGGGAGCCTGTCTGAAATCCGTGGGTGTAAGGCCAGTGTTCCTTCTTGGCGCCCGTACAGCGAAGGATTTGCTGATGCTGGACGAGTTCAGGAAGTACGGCGATGTGAATATCACGACTGAGGACGGCTCAGAAGGAGAAAAGGGCTTTGTGACCCAGCACACGATACTGCAGAAACAGCGATTCGACTTGATTCAGACTTGCGGCCCTACGCCGATGATGCGAGCTGTGGCACGTTATGCCTATCAGCAGGGTACCGACTGCGAGGTGTCACTCGAGAATATGATGGCCTGCGGGCTAGGTGCCTGTCTATGCTGTGTGGAGAAAACGACGGAGGGTAACCTATGCGTGTGCAAGGAAGGCCCAGTGTTCAATATCAAGCGACTATTATGGCAACTTTAAATGTAAAAATAGGAGACCTGAGGCTGAAGAATCCTGTGATGACGGCCTCGGGAACAT
Organism: uncultured Prevotellaceae bacterium; assembly: GCA_937898415.1. GTDB lineage: Bacteria > Bacteroidota > Bacteroidia > Bacteroidales > Bacteroidaceae > Prevotella. Next base: position 23,480 of record CALDLA010000033.1, read on the forward strand.
TCGGCTACGGACTGGAGTTTCAGGACTTCGTACCACTCGACGGCATTGGCGGTATCATTGTCAAGGGCACAACGCTGCGGCCTCGCGAGGGTAACAACTATCCCCGTATGGCCGAGACGGCATCGGGTATGCTAAACTGTGTCGGCTTGCAGAACAAGGGTGTGGACTACTTCTGTGAGCATATCTACCCCCAACTGCTGCCAACGGGCGGTACCTACATCGTGAATGTCAGCGGCTCTTCGCCCGAGGACTATGCGGAGTGTGCTGCAAAGGTTGACGCACTTGAGCAGATTCCCGCCATCGAACTGAACATCTCGTGTCCCAACGTGAAGGACGGCGGAATGGCCTTTGGCGTGACGACCAAAGGTGCTGCCTCTGTAGTGCGTGCCGTCCGTGAACGTTACAACAAAACCCTCATCGTTAAACTGTCACCTAATGTGACAGACATCTGTGAGATTGCCCGCGCCGTAGAGGCTGAGGGAGCCGACTCCGTATCACTTATCAATACACTGATGGGAATGGCGGTCGATATCGAAAAGCGCCGTCGTGTACTGTCTATCGGTACGGGCGGGCTCAGTGGTCCTGCTGTGAAACCGGTAGCGCTGCGTATGGTCTATCAGGTGGCCCGTGCCGTGAAAATTCCTGTCATCGGACTTGGCGGCATTATGACGGCTGAGGATGCTATAGAATTCCTGATGTGTGGTGCTACGGCTATCGAGATTGGCACGGCTAACTTCATTGACCCGACAGTGACCATTAAGGTGCGTGACGGCATCAACGACTGGCTCGACTGTCACGGATGCAAGTCGGTGCAGGAAATCATCGGAACGATAGATTAAATCACAATAGACAAACTAATGAAAACTACTACTTTGAGACTAATGTTTGGCCTGACTTTCTTGTTGGGCAGTTTGAACGTTGATGCTGCCGATTTACTGGCGTTTCCAGGTGCCCAGGGATGGGGCCGCTTTGCCGTTGGTGGAAGAAACGGCAGTGTGTATCATGTAACGAATCTGAATGATTCAGGCAGCGGATCGTTTCGTGATGCCGTGAGCCAGCCTAACCGTATTGTCGTGTTCGACGTGGCGGGTATTATCCGTATCAACTCGCGTATCGTCTTTGCCAAGAACTTGTATGTAGCCGGACAGACAGCTCCCGGCGAGGGTGTGACGGTCTATGGCGACGGTGTCAGTTTCTCGGGTGCCGATAATATCATCGTGCGCTACATGCGCTTTCGGATGGGTGCTGTGGGCACGAAGGACAAGGACTGCGCTGGTGTAGCAAACGGTCAGAACATGATCTTCGACCATTGCTCGTTTGCGTGGGGACAGGACGAGAACTTCTCCATTAACTGGGACAACAAGGGCACAGCCCCGAAGAATATCACCCTGATGAACTCTATCGTCGGACAGGGTCTGATGACGCACTCGGCGGGCGGATTGATGCAGGCTGACAACATCTCCCTGTATCGCATCCTGTTGGTCGACAACTCTACCCGCAACTTCAAGGTGAAGGGTGTGAACCAGTACGTGAACTGCCTGGTCTATAACTGGAAGAATGCGGCCTATAACATGGGTGGCGACTCTGCTGGAGAGAGTTTTGCCAACATCGAGTCAAACCTCTTTATCAATGGGCCTGCCGTTGGTGGAGACGCCTTGACGGGCGGCAACAGCAACTTCCATTTCTATGGGGCCGACAACTGGCAGGATGCTAATCGCGACGGTGTCTACAATCCCAAGGAATTCACAGGAAACGGCGGTGGTGACCGTCAGACGAAACCCTACAGCTACCCTGAACTGGAGAAGTGGGCTGCTCAAGACCTGATAGAAAAGTTGCCACCCGAGGTGGGTGCTTCGCTGCCTTATCGTGACCTGGCCGACTGTTATATGGTTGACGAGGTGCTCAGCTTTGGTCAGAAGGGTAAACTTATTACCAACGAAAATGAACTGCCCATCGGCGTGCCCACTTCGTGGTCTGTTTTTGCAGGAACGAAGGCCAAAGATACTGATAAGGACGGTATGCCTGATGTGTGGGAGACTGCCAATGGCACAGACCCGCAGAAAGACGATGCGATGACGATTGCACAGAACGGCTATACGAACATTGAGAATTACATCAACAGTATAACCCACGATGACCGCCAGTTCTACCTGCGCCAGCCTATGTTGATGGGATTGAAGGCAGCCACGACCAACAATCTGACGCTGGAGTGGGCTGACTATACCGAGGGCGAGGAGGGTTTTATCGTTGAGGTGAAGTGCGATGGTACGTTTGTTGAGGTGGGACGTCCCCAGATGTCTCCTTTCACGATTGAAGCCGACTGGCTGAAACCCGCCACTGCCTATGAGGTGCGTATTTGTGCTTATGCTAGCAATGAGAAGTCGGACTACACGCCTGTGCTGACGGTCAAGACCCGCCCTGAACAGGTAGACATTATTGATTGTGAGACCTTTACGGGTACGGGCGACGGCGAATGGCTCATCAACCCGACGGAGGACACAACCATCACGCTCGACGAAGTCAAAGACTATAAGGCTGTTGTCATGCGTTCGGATGCCAATGTGACGCTCGACGGTCAGGGGAGCATTGGTGGTCAGGCATCGCTCAATAAGGCAGGACAGGGTACGCTGACCGTCAAGACCGACCAGCAATATGAGGGTGCCACCGTACAACACGACGGCATCTATGAGTTCTCTTCGCTGAAGAACGGCGGTGAAGCCAGCGGTCTCGGCAAGAGTCAGGAGTTTGCCCAGAACTGGATAATGGACGGTGGTACCTACCGCTATACAGGTGGGACGACCGCTACCAACCGCTCAGCTAAACTCTACAATGATACGGAGTTCGAAATAGTCGGCAAGTCGGCCATTGTCACGATGAACGGCAGTATGGAGGGTTCCGGAAACCTTGTCGTCGGCGGCCAGGGTCAGCTTTTGGTCGGTTCGACGAACTTCTTCAAGTACGATGGTGACCTCGTCGTCAAGGGCGGAGAGGTGAAACTGAAGAATAAAGATGTTTCGGACAAAGGTATCGGGCAAGCTTCGCGTCTGGTGATGGCTGGTGGCAAGTTCACCACCATTGGCAAGAACGAGGCTTCTGTCACCTACAACTTCCCCATCGTTGCACAGGCTGGCACTACGTCAACCGTAGAATTTGACCGCTGGAACGTCAACAAATGCAGCGTCAGCGGTACAGGAACTCTGCAATGGGGCGTCTGCTATTTGCGCGAATATATCGAAGGCAACTGGGACAACTTCACTGGCCAGCTTGTCATTACTAAAACAGGTAGCTATGGCGATAATCGCCAGTTTGCCGTCCGCAATGGTGCAGGAATTAAGAATGCCTCCATCTTTATGAAGTCAGGGACGGCAATCAACGGCGGAAAGAACGCCTCTACCTATTATCTGGGCGGTCTTTCGGGCGAAGTCGGCTCTAAGCTTTCGGGCTTCAATGTGAAAGCCAAGGGTGAGGGTACGTGGATAGTAGGTACAGCCAACACCCACGAGACCTTTCGAGGTGTTATCGACGACAACGATCAGGCGGGCTCACACCCTGGCAAGACCAGCATCACTAAGCAAGGTTCAGGCGACTGGCGACTAACAGGTGCCAATACCTATAGCGGTGCTACACAGGTGCAGCAAGGTCGGCTCATCATCAATGGTACCCATAGCGGAGTTGGAGCCGTCACAGTGGCTAGTGGTGCCACACTTGCCGGCAAGGGAACCGTCACCGGTGCTGTTACTATCAACGCTGGAGGCATCCTGCAGGTAGGTGACACGTTGGCTACTGACCGAGGCCTCACCTTCAAGGCCACCCTGAAACTCAGTCAGGGTGCTGTACTCCAGCTGAACGAGGCAATGGCAGGTGTCAGCCGTGAACCGGGTGCCACGATACAGGCGTTTAAAGGTACTGCCACTGGCACGTTTGCCGAGATTATTCCCGCTACGCCTGGCGAGGGATTGGAGTGGGATACTTCTGAACTCTACTCCAAGGGTATCCTTCGCGTAGTGGTCAGTACGGCTGTGAATACCGTCGGGATGGGTGAACAGCATGTTCAGATAGACTATTTCCAGTTGTCAGGCGAACGCGTGGACACTCCCGCTAAAGGTGGTGTGTACATCATGCGAACCACGACGACAGACGGTCAGGTGTACACTCAGAAAGTGAATCTGTAATATAATTAGAGGGCTGGCAATCGCCAGCCCTCAACCAACACAAAAACTAAACTAGACTTAACTAAAGCTATAAGGACTTTCACAAGCCCCGATTAGCGTTTGCAAAGATAGTATTAATTCTTAAAACTTCCAAACTTTTTCTCACTATTTTGAGAAAATAGTGTAAAAAAAACTTAAAAACATTCTTTCGTCGATAAATATTGGTCTAAAATGACGATTGCGGCCATTGCTTCGACTACGGGAACGGCACGTGGCAACACGCATGGGTCATGTCTTCCACGGGCTGTCAGCGTCGTCGGATTCCCCTCCATATCCACCGTCTCCTGTGGCTGCAGCAGCGTAGCAACAGGTTTGAAGGCCACGCGGAAGTAAATATCCTGTCCGTTAGAGATGCCGCCTTGTATGCCTCCGCTGTGGTTGGTCAGCGTCGTGATGGTTGGGCCGCCGACGAATCGGTCGTTTACCTCAGAGCCGCGACAGGTTACTCCCTCGAAGCCGTCGCCATATTCAAAACCTTTGACGGCATTGATGCTCAGCATAGCAGCACCTAATTCCGCGTGAAGTTTCCCGAATTCAGGTTCTCCTAAACCTACGGGGCATCCTTTGACGATGCAGGTGATGACGCCGCCGATGGTGTCGCCCTCGGTTTTCACTTTTGTGATGAGCTGTTCCATAGCCGCAGCTTTCTCAGCATCGGGACATCTCACGGCATTACTCTCCGTCAGGTTGAGGTCATACTTTGTGTAGTCGCGGTCAAGGCAGATGTCGCCCACCTGCGACGTATAGGCCTGTATGCTGATGCCCAGCTGGCGAAGGGCCAGTTTGGCCAATGCGCCGGCAACGACGCGGCTGATGGTGATACGGGCCGACGAACGTCCACCTCCCCGATGGTCTCGGATGCCGTACTTGGAATAATAGGTGAAGTCAGCGTGCGAGGGCCTAAACACGGTGCGCAGGTTCTCATAGTCCTGCGAGTGCTGGTTCTCATTACGCACGATGAACCCGATGGGGCAGCCTGTTGACTTTCCCTCAAAGACGCCGCTCAGCAGTTCCACTTTGTCGGCCTCCTGCCTGGAGGTCGTTATCTTACTCTGGCCCGGGCGTCGGCGGTTGAGCTCGTCCTGTATGAAGTCCAGGTCGATGTCAATGCCCGCAGGCATGCCGTCAACCACTCCGCCAATGGCTGCCCCGTGGCTTTCACCGAACGTTGTCAGCGTAAAGTTCTTACCAAATGTATTCATCACTTTTCTCTCTTCACTTTTCACTCTTCACTAGCGAAGCGCTACTGACAATGTCCGCATCCTCCTTCGCCGCATCCTCCTTCGCCACAGTTCTCTTCATGGCAATGGCCGCCGCAGCCTCCGCAACCGCCAGCCATCTGCTTGATGAGGGCGTTGATCTCGCCGTCAGTAGCCGGGCGGTTCTCTATCATCTCGCCCGTGAAGTTCAGCATCTTTCCTGCAAGCGGGTGGTTGGTGTCAACCGTCACGCCGTCAGCTTCCACTTTGATCACTCTGGCTGGGAAGCGATTCTCCTCGGCGTCAGTCAGGGTAATGATGGCTCCTGGGAATATATTCTGTCCGTCAAACTTGCCATTGACCATGAAGACATCGCGCATCAATTTGTGTACGCCCTCGGGATCGTAATCACCAAAAGCCTCGGCGGGTGTCAGCGTGAAGTCAAACTCCGTTCCCTTTTCCAGAGGCAGTACGCGCTTTTCCAAAGCCTCGAGTGATACCCCGAAGCCGCTGATAAACTGGAAGGGCTGTTCCTTAATGGTCTGCTCAATGAGTTCACGCTCGCCGTCGTTGACTGAGTACAGTTGGTAGTGGACGGCCAAATACTTGTGTTCCATAATCTCTATACCTTATTATATTTAATATGATTTCTGGCTACAAAGGTACGAAAAAGCAACGAAACTACGGCATTTTTTACGTAAAAACATATAAATTTCGAATAAACGCCGATTCTTTGACACATATCAAAGAAAGTGCTGTTCGCGCACACAATTCCTCAAAAAGGTTTGGCCAGTATCGAAAATCGCCGTAACTTTGCACCGTCAAAACCAAACAAAGGGTTGCGACAAAGGATAACAATAAAAAACAAATTAGTCAACGTAGGGGCCTGAAAGGTATCAGGTAAAAAAGGTAAAAGATTAAAAAAGGATAACAAAACACAAACACCCGTAAAGGCCCCGAGTAAAGAAAGAAAGGAAAATGAAAATGAAAAGATTGTTTTTTGTGATGATTGCAATGCTTAGCATGACTATGACATTTGCAGAGAACGAGAACACGAAGAGCGTGAACAACGTGGAGGCCTACGACATGAGCGTCAACATGCGCAAACTGAGCGTAACCCTCGGACTGACCACCGACCAGATGGAGGCCGTCGAGAATATCCACACCACGTTTAATGCAGAGATGCATCTTGCAGCTCAGGCCGACGACGCCGACCGTCAGGAACTGGTGAAGAAGGCTGTAGAGCGCGACATCAAGTGGATGCACTACGTACTCGACGAGAAGCAGTACCGTATGTATCTGACGCTGCTCAACACTACGCTCAACAATCGTGGTCTGAACGTAAGTAAGTAAGAAATTGGTTAGTATTATTTGTATTTTAGCTGGCAAGCCGCGGGTTCGTGCAGAATCTGCGGCTTTTTCTTTGCACTTTCAAAAAAATCCGCTATATTTGCACCCAGATTAACAAATAAACATAAAAAACAATGAAAAAGCTAAACGTTATTCTCGTAGCAATGTTGGCCACGTTGATGGTCAGTTGCGGAACCACATCGAATGTGCCTATTACCGGTCGCCAGCAGACGCTCATGGTCAGCGACGGCGAAGTTCTCTCATTGGCTAACCAGCAGTATCAGGAATTTATGAAGACAGCCAAGCTGTCCACCAATTCCACCAATACTGCGATGGTGAAAAGGGTGGGCCAGAAACTCGCTACTGCCGTCAATAGCTATCTGAACAACAACGGTTTGTCGGCCGAGGTGAAAAACTTCAACTGGGAGTTCAATCTGGTGCAGGACAAGCAGGTCAATGCCTGGTGTATGCCTGGTGGTAAGATCGTGGTCTATGAAGGCTTGCTGCCTGTGACGCAGGATGAGGCTTCGCTGGCCATTGTCTTGGGTCACGAGATAGCCCATGCCGTAGCCAAGCACTCCGCCGAACAGCTGAGCACCAAGATGAAGCAGCAGCAGGGATTGCAGATTGGCTCGGCTGTAGCAGGCATGCTGGGTATGGGCACCAACACTCAGGCCATTGTGCAGGCCGTTGTCTCCCAGGGATTTAGCTTCGAGAACCTGAGCTATTCGCGCGACCATGAGAGCGAGGCCGACCACATGGGCCTGATTTTTGCTGCAATGGCTGGCTACGACCCACAGGTGGCTACCACCTTCTGGCAGCGCATGTCCGCCTCCTCATCCAGTCAGACGGCAGAGTTCCTGAGCGACCACCCGTCGGACGCAACCCGTATCAAGCAGATACAAGGCTGGATGCCAGAGGCCTTGAAGTATTACAAGAAATAAAATAACTGCTACCCGGCAACTACAGCTCCGCTACCTGCCGGGTAGCGCTTCTTTACCCGGCTCAGGAATATTATGCCCTCCTTTTGCAACTCATTCTGCTATTCGTTGCAAAGCCAAATCTGGGATTCTTCTGCATTTTGGTTGAACATTTGTAAATAATTCGGATATAGTTCGTATTTTCATCTGAAGATTCCCTCAAATTGTTGAGTCGACTCATTCGATCAAATGAGTCGACTCGTTGGATTGAATGAGTCGACTCAACTCTTCGAACGAATTAATTGATGGAAATATACTTGGTGTGATATTGTCAAGATTTCTGACGATATTTCAACTAAATTTCAGAAGAACCAGCGAAATCAGGAAAAGACACAACATAGGTTCTCACCCTTATGAACCTATGTGAAAAGGCCAACGAACATATGTTCAGAGGCCAACGAACATATGTTCATTAAAAAACAAAGCAATTCGTGTACGTAAAGTGCTTCAGATTTGATGCAGTTTGGGAATAAGTTGTTGCCAACACTTGTAAATAATTCGGATAAAGTTCTTATTGTCATCTGTGATAGTTGAGGACTACGGTGTTCGTTCGCTTCGTTTGTTTGGTTCAGTTGCACGCAATGAGCAACACGAGACAAGCGACGTTGACATATTTGTCGAGATGGAGCCAAGCCTCTATCAGATAATTGGTTTAAAGGAGCAGGGGCGGTGATGGCCTACTCCCCGCACTCTGCGGCGTAGTCAATCATGATTGACGCTGCAAGTATACGAACTTTTCTTCATACTTCCAAACATTTCGGCAGAAATCTTCATTTTCTGTTGCTTTCTCTTGGAACTTTCAAAAATATTTCTTATCTTTGCCCCTGACTTGAGTAGCCTATAAGGGTATGAGGGTCATACTTTACTGGAAATAGGACGTTTACGAACGTTATCTTTGGAGTCTCAAATCTCGCAAATTTGAATCCATCTCTGGAGAAACGCAACCGAAACGTCCACGTTGGGTGTATTGTATCCTATTACAATATATCATGGCGTGGGCTAACTCGAGTTGCTTATCTTTGAGATGGGGGCAATGCGAGAGCCTGAGACTTGGGATAAGCGCGAAGTGGTGACTCCCACGTCTTTACATTTAACCTAAAACAAAGAGCCGAAACTTGGGAGGTCAATAGGCAATAAAGAAAGAGTATGAAGAACCATTATGCCATATTGACAATAATGATTGTGGTGATGTGCTGGTTGACGAGTTCTTGTCACAGCAATCTGAATCCAGTAAGTGACAAGCATTTTGATAGTGAAGGACTGTTACAGCCGGAATACAAAGACTCGTTTGTATTCGAGCCTTGTATGCCTACAAACATTAAGTTTTACGTAGAGGTGTCTGGTAGTATGAATGGATTCTTCCGCGCCAATAAGCCTACGCAGTTCAAGGCCGACGTATGGAACATACTCACATATTATTCGACTCAAAGTCAAAAGGTTACCATTCTCACTAACGATGGCAGTGCGGGAGCGTCGTATACACGCAACGAATTCCAGACGCAAATGAATACTGGTCGCTTCGTGTCTACTGCCTCAACCAAATTACCATTGATGTTGCAGTCAATCATCAAGAATCTGAATACAGAAGCTGGTGAAGTGGCCGTATTAATCTCTGACATGAAATACAGTCCAGTTGGCGATGCAGCTCCAGAAGTTTTGCTAACACAATATAGTACAACCATCAGTGACATATTGGGCACTTACGGAAAGGCTGCCTGTCTGATAGGCGCAACGTCTGACTATGTTGATAAAAACGGGAACACTATCTGCGCACGTTCACCCTATTATTACCTGATTCTTGGCAATGCGCAACAAGTTGCTATGCTGCGCAACGGTATTTCTGCCCTTCTCAACAACAATCATCATCTAATAGACAACATAGAGAGTGGTTTTGACTATGGTCATCCGAAATATAGCTTAGGTATACCCATAAAATGCGAAGAAATGCCTGGCGAACCAGTATTCTATAATTACGAAGAACCTGATGACATAGACACATGCACTGTGAGCCTGAAAATAGAGTTAGCCAACTACCGATGGCTAATAGACAAGAAGGAGGTTCTTAACCAATGTATCAAAGCGCAAGCACTATATGGTTCAGCGTTGAAGATAGAGATAGATACCATTATGGTGCAAAATATCACAAACAAGCAACTTGCAAGAACTGCCATTGCCACCGTCAAACTGAAAGTTTTCAACATGCCGCAGGATGCTGATGTCATTGAATGGGCTATCGACCTTCCTGACACGGCAACACTTCTCTTTGACGAATTCCTTGATGGTGCAGACAGTGAAAATGATGTATGTAAGTCTTTCTCGGTAAAAGATTTCATCAATGGTATGTTCTATGGAGGAATCGTCAATCAAGATGTGAAACCAAACTATATACTCATAACAAAAAACAACTAAACGATATGAAAGCACTTGACCTTTACAATTGCTCCTTTTCCGACTTTGCCAAACCATTTAGGGACAATGAAGTTCTATACAAACAGGCTCGCGACTTCTGGAGTCAGCTTGATAGCGCAGCCTGGGGGGCACTAGGAATCACACTAATGGCTGGCATTGGCTTTGCCTTCTACTACTATACAGTATTCAACAACACAACCGGTCGTCATTACAAGCCTAAATTTTGGTGGCTTTTTATGTTGTTATCCTCTCTTACTGTTTTGGTTGCCAGTTTAATCCTTGAGTTGATTATGGCTAGTCCAAAATTAGACGGTGCTTTCGCGGTGGAAATGAAAGTAGCCATTATAAGTGCCCTTTATTCGCTTATACCCTTTTTCGTTGTATCTTTTTCTTGGTGCAACTTCTCGCTACCTACAAATGCCTATCGTTATCTTAAAATATCAAAGTGATGAAAAGAGTTTTTGTTTTCTGCATAGGTGGCACAGGCATACGTGTCATGAAATCAGTCACTATGCTTTTGGCAGCAGGTATGAAGACTGGTGGTTATCAAGTAGTGCCCATTGTCATTGATCCGCATTTGGATTTTGGTGAGAAAAAACAACTTGATAGTCTATTGGATATGTACGACCATATTTATAAAGATGTAACTAGCGATGGCAAGTTGAAAGATCTTGACGGATTCTTTTCAACCTGTATGACTCCTATAGACCAACTTCATGGCCGTCAGAACGATAAGCATGTGTCGTTTTCAGAGCAACGTCCTTTCAATGAATATTTGGGACTACAGAACATCCCCCAAGGCGACATCAACAACCATCTCATCGACACGCTGTTTACAAGAAAGAGCCTTGACAACCGCCTATCCGTGGGATTCAAAGGCAATCCGAATGTAGGTACCGTCGTGCTGTCGAATATCATGAAGGGCCTGAATGACATGACTGGCATAACCGATAGTTCCGTGTTTCGGGAAGGCGATAGAATTTTTATCATCAGCAGCATTTTCGGCGGAACGGGTGCTTCTGGATATCCTTTGGTAGAAAAGACTATCCGCGAAATGGAGGCCTCACCGGTTGTAAGGGATGCCACAATGGGAGCAGTTTCTGTTCAGCCATATTTTTCTCTGAAGAATCCAGAGACGACAGGCAGCGACATCGACTCTAACAGTTTTATAACAAAGACTAAGGCTGCACTGTCCTATTATCAACATAATGTGCGCTCAAACTATTTTTACTATATCGGCGACAAGGAGATGGCCTGTGAGTATGATAATGACGAGCAGATACAGGATGATAAGGCACACTTCGTAGAGTTAGTAGCTGCCACCGCTCTGTTTGACTTTTTGCAGCGACCAGACAAGGAACGAACAGAACCACCCACATTCTTCTCACGTGCTATTGCCAGCAATGATGCTGTATTGGAATTGAGCAGCATGGGTAGCGGATATGCCACGATGACAAAGCATATTGCTGACTTCACCCTACTGAATATGCTTATGGATGTATTGCCAGATGAGAAGCATTTCCCACTAGAGATAAGCAGACGACTGAAATCTGACTTTTATGACAGCGCCTCATACGGTCGGCTTAAGCAGTTTGTAACGTACTTTTCTGCCTGGTATGATGAGTTGGCCAACAATAAACGTGCATTCTCACCATTCAACATTTCCAGTCATGATAAGCCACTTACCAATTGGATAAAGGGCAACACGCTCGATGCCAAGGATGATTCGTATTATCTGCTGCAGATGATTATAAAAAGCAATAAAGCAACAAAAGACGAGAGCCACGACAACCGGCTACGCCATTTCCTGAATTTTACGTATCAAGCTATTGACCATTATACACATCATATCGAAGAATCATGAGCAAAGAAAGTATAGACCTGAATATATGCCAGCGCGGACTAGGAGACACGCAATGGACGGCAAGACTTGGTGTAATCACCAAGGAAAATCTCGACAAAGTAAAGGACCAGCGCACCGACAACACCAGTGCGCAAAATGCACTTCCCACTCCCTTTGCACGTTTCTTCCTCGTGGAAGATGCTTTCCGTATTGTTACGGCAGCAAGAAAAGATGGAGTAGAAGCCGGCCTGTCGTACAGGCGAATGTTGTCTGACTGTCTCGACGTGTTTGAACTGCTTTACAACTGGCAGTATCATGAGAACCACCGCAAGGGCGAAAGTTACAAACTCGCATTCAGAGTCTGGGGTGAAGAGGACATGAAACGTTTGAAGGATAAGGTTGGACTACTGGGCAACCCATTGGACAACTATTTCAGCGATGACATTTCTAAGGAGCGTAGACTCATCTTCCTTGTGCTCACTAATAAAGACAAGGAGTTCCTGCTGGCATGCAGTTCACCAAAGACAGGATGGGTTACACCGCCAGACCTTGATAAGAGCGGCGTGACAGAAGGAATGCTGAAGACCGCATTCGTTGGTGAGAGATACAATTCGGTACTGTTTCCACAAATCAGACGGGGCAGTACAAAAAAGGGATTCTATTTCCGCGACTGCTGCACTTTTGAGGAACGCTCTGCTGGCTTTAAGAACTATATGATAAAGTTGATAGATCAGGCTGACACCAAGTTCTTTGGGACTCTGCGAAGCTACCTGCATGGATTTGATGGTGACGATGACATCAAAAATTCCTATCAACTACCAAAAAAATCTATCATGCTCGATAACGGTGAGAAGCTACAATTATATGGGTTGCCCATCACCTGTAATGACGGATTGGATGCCACTAATTTCTTTTCTGAAAGCATCATCAAAATTCCATTCGGAATCTCCGAAGAGAATTATGTCACTTTCGAAAGAGAAGAAGACGGCACATTGGGGAAAGATCACGACTATTTACTCCCACTGACAAAAGAAGCCTTGGAGACGTTGAACCCAGCTCAGATTCACCTCTCTATTCAGGAGAACTTGCGTGGTGACCGAGTTACCATTGCGTTGCAGTATAACGGGGATACATACAAGAAGTCATACTCTACTGACCCACGTAACGACGAAGGCTTTCTGTTTGACATGTCGTTGACCAAACTCAACATCGACTTGGCTCTTTTCCCCAACATCTTGTCTACTGAAGATGAAAACAATACTTATTTCAAGGTTGCTTTAGTGGCAAGCGAAAACAATAAACGACAGACTTTTGATATCGATAAAAGCAAATGTACGTTCTTCAAAACTATTGAAGACGGTATGGAGCAGATTTACGAAGCCGACAATAAGTCGGAGTATGGAGTCGTGCCATCTGTCATACGTTCACGCCAAAGTGAAAAATGCGATTATAGTACTAAGTATTATGAACTGTTTAACACCACATTCCAAGCCATCATGCTTAGCCTATCGTTTGACGAACAGATATTCTCAGGTGTCCTACTGCCGAAATTCAAGACAGCCAAGTCTACAGACAAATATTTCACATATGCCATCGATTTTGGTACTACTAACACCTATATTTCACGTCGTCAGGCTGGTGATTCTACAGTTCCAGAGCAGCTTACCATGACAGATGCCATGACAAGCTATTTGCACAGAAAGACTGACTCTCCCCAGTTGTCGCTCGTCAACAAATGGGAGACGATGCCTTTTGTTGAGGGAGGCCAAGCATTTCAGTCGGAATTCTTGCCAGCGTTTATTGATGGTAAAGAGCACCGCTTCCCTATACGCACAGCCATGAGTCAACAGATACAGGCAGCAGAGTCGTTAAATCTGTTTGGAAACATCAACATTGCTTTTATGTATGAGAAAGCCGTCACCAATGGCGACAACCATATTCGAACCAACATAAAATGGGATGAAAAGGATGAAGATGACCAGCTGTTCATACGCGAATTGCTACTCGTTATCCGTGCAGACATATTACTGAATGGCGGCAATATGGGACGCACAAACGTCGTATGGTTCCGTCCGCTTAGTTTCAAGCAGAGCAAAAAGGAAAACTATGAACGTTTTTGGAAGGAAGAGTGTTTTCAGATACTCGGAATTCCTGAGAGTCAAGTGAAATGCTATACTGAGTCGGAAGCACCTTATTACTACTACCATGAAAAACGGACATTCGAAGAAAATCGATCAGTCGTTGTTGTTGACATTGGTGGCGGCTCTACGGACATTGTACATTTTTCTGGCAACAAGCTAACAGTGGCCAACAGTGTTCATTTTGGGTGCGATGTGCTTTGGTCGGCTGGTTTCAATCGTATGACTAATGACCATCAGGCAAACGGCGTGTTCAGTTATTGTGTGGGAAAATTGCAGTTCAAGGACAATGAGCTGAAACTCATCAACGACAAAATGTGTCAGACAGGAAGCCGATATGCCACCAACGACATTATCAACTTCTGGATAAGCAATAGCCAGGATACCGGTATCACTCAGCTATTCCGATCTGCATTCCGTCCTCTTTTCCTCTATCACTATGTGTCTCTGGTATTCTATATTGCTCAAATGCTAAAATCGAAGAACTTGGAGTGTCCTACGGCCATCACCTTCAGCGGTAATGGTAGCCGTTACATCGATGGCTATCTTGCCTCAGAACCAGCATTGAAGACAATAACACTTACCGTGTTGAACGATATAATGGAAAATGTTCCTGATGACATTCAGCTGGTTATGCCCGCAGAACGCAAAGAAAGTACTTGCTACGGAGGGCTCTACAAAACAGACGAGACGGTATCCCCTACAGCATACTCCTTCATCGGCATAGACGACACTCAATACGATAATGTGGAAACCATCAAACAAGATTACGAAGATGGACAACTAAAAAAGGGAATAGAAAGGTGGATAAAGCAGATAGACAGCCTATACCTGAAAGCATTAGATATACTTGTAAGCCAAGAACAACTTGAAGATATTGACAAAGCGCATATAGCCCAGTTGGTCAATAGTCCTATATCACTTGATACTCTTATGCGAAATGAAGTATATAACCAGACGCTTTACAGTGACTCGCTGCTGTTCCTGCCTGTCACGGCAAAGATTGAGAAGTTGACACATCTGAACGAAAAGAACTGACAAAATGAGTATTCTTCAACTGATTACAGAGCACTGCATTGCTTTTGCGGTCAGTGCAAGCGTCACTTGCGCGTTTGGATTTTTACAATGGAAACTATTCTCTTCTAATAGGAAATTGATTGACCTTTTAAAACATATATTTCTGGAAGAAGACCAGATTCACGCTTACAAAACCTATTTTGTTGATGATGTATGCCAAATAAAGACAGTCAAGGACAAGGAACAGCTCAATTCACTTATAGAGGAAATCAACCTCTATGTGCAGAAGAGCGTCGGCACTGCCGATTTTAACATTATACAGAATAAGACCGAACGTAAAATAGAGTCTTTGTACGAACACGCTACTGCTGAACTCTCGTTTCCCACCTATATCGGTCTAATGGGTACGTTTACAGGCACTTTCTTAGGGCTTGTAGGATTCCTCGTCAGCGGAAACGACCTTTCTGACGAGGGGAAAGTAACGAACCTAATTATAGGTGTGTTGGTCTCTATGCTGACAAGTCTATTCGGCCTTATTCTGACAACGTGGTCAAATCATCTTGCAGCTATTACCAAAAAAGAGCTTGATGAGCAAAAAAACATCTTCCTCGACTTCATCCAGTTAGAACTAATACCGAAGCTACAGACCACGGTAACAACGTTACAGCAAACATTGGAAGGTTTCGTACCGAAGTTCGACGAAGTAATCAGTAATTTCGAGAAAACTTTCAATGGAGTAATAGGGCGTTTTAAGGATACGTTTGACGAGTGTACCAAGAACTTCGGAACTGAGTTCCGACAGAATTCTAGTCTTATCTCTCAAACGGTGTCAACACTCAACAATAGCATTGGACACATCACGGAGAACGTAGAGAATCAGCGGAAGTTGTTGGAAGAATTACGCTCAGAAAACATGTTCTACACATTGGAGCGCTTCGTAGAGGCTGCAAACACATTCCAAGGTACAGCGAATACTATTGACGAGTACAATGAGATGCTGCGCAGTCTTCTTGATTCAACACGAAGTGTTATTAAACTACAAACAGATTATGCTAATTCCTTACATGTTCCACAGAGCATAGTTTTGCAACTGAACCGCATCCTTGATCGAATCACGACGTTTGAGCAAAACATTAATGTACTTGGAGAAAACGTTGCACAAACCAAGATGCTGGGCAATCAAGAACTACTGCTCATACAGAAACATTTGGAAAGTTTTGAGGAGAAGAAACAATTGGCCGACCGTTTCCTCGACACCAGTAATGAGGAATTGGAACTGATGTTCCGTGAGCAAGGTAAATTGGTCAAAGCATTATTCGACAATTATCAGCAACAGATAGAAAACGAGCGAGAAGAACTCAGCGCATTTGTCAGAGAGACCATGCAGATTATTACCAAAAAGAAGAACGATTTACTCACTCACTTAGAAAAAGCCTTTGATGTCGGGAATGTTAATGCCATGTTCTCTCATCTCAAAGCATTGCCTGAAATAGAAAGTAAACTTGACGATATAGAAAGCTGCATCATAAGAGATGCACAGCTGACATCGCACATCAATCGTATACTCGATTATACAAGTGAACTTTATTCCACAACAAATAATTGTATCAGTTCACAACTTGGTAATATAAAAGTTGCCATAGAAGAAAGTTCAACCACACAAATCGATGGCGTTAAGGAAAGTTGTGATGTACTCTCAGACTTGTTGCACAACCTGGGACATCTCAACCAAACGGCACAAACGGAGATATCTACGAGCATTGAAAAACTGAACAAAGTAACAAAGAAAGGATTTGCAGATTTAAAAACAATCAGTTCGTCAGAAAATGAAGATTTGAAATCTGCAATCATTCAAACAACTACCTTCCCGCAACGTGCTAAATCCTTGGCAAACATAATTGAAGCTTTGAAAAGGAGTAAAACTAATCGTGCATGAAAAACAGGAATAACCGAGACGGAGCTTTTTGGCCCAGCTATGTGGATATTATGACAACATTGTTTGCCATTATGCTCGTATTGTTCGCCATATCCTATGGTAGGTTCCGCGGTCGCGAGCGTAAATTGGAAGAAATTAATGACAGCTTACGTGTGTTCAAAGACAAATACACAGAGATTAAGTCCATATATGCTGCTGTGGAGAATATCAATCCAGAATACTTTGAATTTAACTCTACCTATGTAAAACACATATTTCGAATACAGGTAACCTACCAGTTAGGACAGTTTGACTTATTCAAGCTGGAAGAAGATAGTCCTAACGGCGACAAAAGGAAGGCAGATTCACTTCGTGCGCAAATCATAGAAGCTGGTGAAGAGATTCGTTCCACAATCATCCACCTTCAGCAGAACGACTCCATCAAGCAGGATATCAAGTATTTGGTCGTCATTGAAGGGCAGGCATCAAAGGATGGGTATAACCTTGATGATTGGCACAACAATAATGTTCTAAGCTATCAGCGAGCCTTAGCCTTGCATCATTTCTGGCGTGACAAGGCTGGAATTGATTTCTCTTCAATGGATAAGTGTGAACTTGTAATAAGCGGAAGTGGTGAAGGAGGTGTTCCACGCGATGAGAATCGTGAAGCTAACAACCAACGCTTTCTCATACATATAGTACCTGTCATTGGGAATATCCGCTTATGAGAAATATCATTATTTCTTTTGTTGTTCTCGTTTTGCTACTTCTGTTAGCAATGTGCTATGGATTTCAGCAGAAAAATCATCCTATTGCTTTTATCATTGATGGCGAGAGCAGTAATATAATAAAAGAACCTATCAATACAATCCGCGAAAAGACTACCTCCAAAGAACTTGACAATGAATTAGGATTAACAGACTCTATAGGAGTTATCTTACATAGAAAGGCATATAAGGTTTCTTATAATACAGCAATGCGCTGCCCCAATTGGGTTGCTTGGCATCTAACAGCAGAACACATCGATGGGAACATTGCAAGAGATCATACATATTATGAGGATGAAGAGGTTCCACAACCGAGAGCAACTAATGAAGACTATCGTGGTAGCGGTTGGTCAAGAGGACACATGTGTCCCGCTGGAGATAATAAGTGGGATGCAGAAGCTATGAGAGAATCGAACCTGTTTACTAACATTTGTCCACAAGATAGAAGTTTAAATAGTGGTCTATGGAATAAAATCGAGCAGGATTGTAGAAGATGGACCAAAAAACATGGAGATTTGTACATCGTATGCGGACCAATCTTTTTAAATAGTGAACATGGGACAATTGGCGAGAATAGGATTGTCGTACCCGAGGCATTCTTCAAAGTAATTCTTTGTCTGAAGGATAAGCCCAAAGCAATCGGCTTTATCGTGAGGAATAACGCAGGAAAGAAAAAACGAGATCAGTATATAAATACGGTGGATGAAGTGGAAAGAATTACTGGCATTGATTTCTTCCCTGCATTACAAGATGACATCGAGAATGAAGTTGAAGCATACGCAAATATTGATGATTGGTAATCAGAAAATCACGGTTGAAGATTTTGTCAATATTTCAGATATGATTAGTAATCATCTAACTGCTATCGAATCGTCAATTTTGTCATGAATAATGACTTTTTCTGATTTCACTGGTTACGAAAAAAGAAACATATTAGCAAATATTTCTGAAGTTTTTATTATCCCTAAATTCCGCAGTACTTTAGTTTAACTTTATTTATAAGTTCCTGAGCAACAAA
>CALDLA010000034.1 GCA_937898415.1 uncultured Prevotellaceae bacterium
AATTCACTGAAATTGCAATGTAAATTCACTGAAATTGCAATGTAAATTCACTGAATTTAGTTTGTAAATTCACTGAATTTAGTATGAAGATTCCCCCAATCCTCCCAGTGGGCCTTTTCCATCATCGGATTATCAAGAGGGAGTGAGGTTACCGATTCTCAGTACGTCGTTTCCTGTCAATCACAGAATCAGTTCCCCCATTCATAAAGAAAAGCAGGAGCAAAAACCGAAGTCTGCTCCTGCCGTCTCTTTAATGAAATACATACTTATGGAATCAATGTATCGAAGGGGCGGCTCAAGCCGATGATGGGGTCAGTACCATCATCCTCAAAAACGCCCGTCGTATCCGTTTCAGCCTCGTTCAGCAATGAGGCGGCAATCATTTCGGTAGGGGCAGCTGCCACCACCTCGATGACGGGCTGCTGATATTCTTTCTTCTTCATAATGCCAGCCCTCCATTACTTGATGATGACCTTCTTACCATTACGAATGTAGAGGCCGGGCTGCGGCTGCTCCACACGGCGGCCTTGCAGGTCGTACACAGCACTATTCACTATTTCACTATTCATTAGCGAATCGTCAATTCCCGTTGCCTCGTCCTCATCGTCAAAGCGTAACTTGAGTGCACTACGACTCGATGCCGCTTCAGCAGGAATCTGCAGGTAAGCATGTCCAGCCTCCAAGCTGGCACCAGCCGCTCCTACCTTATAGAATCCCACACCTTGACTGCCGTTGTTCAGTACGTAGTTCACATAACTGCCTTCAGTTGCGTTGACGTTGGTTGCCTCTGTCACACCCTTCAGCAAATTAACATAAACGCTGTACGACTGGCTATAGGGTACAAAGTACGTTCCCGGCTCGCCCTTCAGCAACAGTCCCGTTCCTGCGGGTACATCATAGACGCGCATCATCGTCAGCACTCCCGTCTGGCGGTTAAAGCCACCACCCGTGTATGCTTTCAGGTTTAGCGTTGAGAAGTCTACATCGCCTGCTGTACAGAACGTGGCCACCCTCGACGAACCAATGGTTATTTTTTTAGATTCGGAGGGATTGGGACCTAAATAATAGAGGTGGAAGTTGGTGACCATGAACCATCCAGCCGACGCATTACCATCACCTTTACCTTCAGCACCAACGGTCAGTTTACCATCAACGACAAGCACCTTGTCGTCAGCCGTCATGGCGACGGTCTCCCATTCTGTATAGTCATAGCCTTCAGATTCCAAAGCTTTTGTTGATGTCTTCTTCTCGACACTGCTTTGCGCAAAGACCCGCTGTGTACCATTGGCACTTCCGCTTCCGGTAATCATATCGGCAGAAACAGTGTAATAGCCGTTTGGCAAGCCTTCAATATCCTGAGCAACGGCTATTGTAGTGGTGTAGTTCGATTTCCATGCATTCCAGCAGCTGCGTATACACTGCCAATTCACACGTTGTTCTCCACCACTTGCACCAGCAATGTGCCACCCCGTGCTGTTCAAGTCTGGGCTATTCTTGCTACCTTTAATATAACGGTCGTTGCCGTTTTCGTCAATGCGAAGGGGGAATACCCATTCTCCGTCTTTCAGAATCGGTTCTGCCTGATAATCGATAAACCATGGGTGCTGGATGTAATACGTGAAGTCTGCAGGATGCTCCTCGCTTGCCTCCTGGCTGAGTATGTAAGCTTTGATAGCAGCATCACACTCAGCGGTGGCCTCTATTATCTGTATATAGAGATTCTCCGTACCAGCAGTATTTTTTTGATAAGCTTTTACCTTGTCGTAGACGGTCTGTAGGGCAACCTTGCCAGTATAGTCAGTATTTTTCAGCAAGTTGTCCATCTTCTTGAGCATGTTATTGACATTGTCAACTTCGATAATAGCCTGACGAAAAGCTTTAATACGAATATTCACATCAGTTAGATGGGCATCCAACTCAGTCTGATTATCTCCTTCGCCCATCTCCTCAATCTTAGACTTATATTCACTTATTTCGTTAGCCAGACCTTCATAGTCTATCGCTAAAGCATCGCCTATGAGTTCGTCACATATAGCTGCAGCTTTAACGAAGTCAGACTTCAATAGCTTGATGGGGTCGGCCTCTCCAATCTTGTAGAGTTTGACACCATCGATGAACAGGAAGGGATTGTTGACCGAGTTACCTGCCGACTCATAACCTAATTCAATAGTAAAAGAACTGGTAGGGGTAAACTCAATGCTATGTAGAGTCCAATCTTGAGCATTAAACCCTTTGTCATCAGTAAATTCGTCCAATCGGCAGCACACCTTACAAAGGTTTTTTAGGCTTGAGTTGTACTTACTATTCTCATAGTTGTTGTTATAGACCCAGAAGTCGATGCGATAGACGGCGCAGGGCAGACTCACCACCTGTTTGTAGACAGCACGGGCTCCCCATCCAGCACGCAGAAAGAGCACACCTTTATTGTTGTCACCCAAGTCGGCAGCAGGTTTGTCAGGAACATTTAGGAACGAACCGTTATTGTCATCCGCTATAGGAATGGTCGAAGGATTGAGACCATAAGGAACGCTTCCAAAGTACACCCACTCAGGAGTCTTGCCGGTTGTGTTATAAGGTGGTTGGACCATCTTGTTCGACTCCACGCTCCAGCCTTGGATGTGTCCAATGAAACCATTCCATGAATAGTCGACATCAGTACGTTTCCAGTTGTCGCTATCCGCAGTTTTGGCAGAAGCATATACGGAGTTGTCAGTTGCCCGCCAGGCAAAGCTTCTATTTGACAGAGAAACGCTCTTGTCAATGATGTCCTTAGTAGAGCCGTCAACTTTCCATGTCAGGTCTTCATCAAATCCGGGATTCTGTAAATAATTGGTAACGTCTATTCCATTAATCTCAACCTCGTCACTACTTACAATCTTTTTAAATCCGTTCCATGGAGCCGTTTCATGATAACTTTCAATAGCAGATTTTGGCACATGCAGTTTCGCATTATTGATGTTGGAATTCTGAAAAACGTTGTCACCTGTTGATGGAACGTTTGTTGCAAGGCAATAAACATCAGTCAATTTTGGACAATTCCCGAACGAACTACCCCCGATGGTGGTCACGGAATTGCCGATGGTGATTTGCGTCAGACCGCTGCAACCCAAGAACGCAGAACTGCCGATGCTTGCCACGGAGTTGGGGATGGTGATGCTCGTCAGGCTGCTACAGTCTTGGAATGCAGAACCTCCAATGCTAACCACGGTGTTAGGGATGGTGATGCTTGTCAGGCCGCTACAGCCAGAGAATGCAGAGTTTCCGATTCTGGTAACGGAGTAGGGAATGGTGATGCTTGTCAGGCCGCTACAGCCAGAGAATGCAGAGTTTCCGATTCTGGTAACGGAGTAGGGAATGTTGATGCTCATAAGGTCGCTACAACCGCTGAATGAATTTTCACCGATGCTGGTCACGGAGTAGGGAATGATGATACTCTTCAGACCGCTACAACCAGAGAACGCACCATCAGCGATTCCCAATGTACCTTCTTCTAAAACAATATTGGTATGATATGTAATTTTACCCTTATAATTATAAGCTACCTTGCCTACATATACAACTCCGTCTGGCTGATTATCATACCACGCTGTCTCATAATACGCATATCTACCGACGCTGGTCACGGAGTTGGGGATGGTGATGCTAGTCAGGTTAATACACCAAGAGAACGCAGAACCGCCAATGTTGGTTACAGAGTTAGGAATGGTTATGTCCGTCAGACCTGTACAACCAGAGAATGCTTCATGCCCTATACTGGTTACAGAGTTGGGAATAGTGATGCTAGTCAGAGCGCTATATCCAGAGAAGGCAGAGTTTCCGATGCTGGTCACAGAGTTGGGGATAACTAAGTCTTTAATTTCTTTTCCATCCAAATATAAGTGATGTGCATAGGAAAGAGGATTTGAATTAAACTCTATATTACACCATGCAGCTAAATCAAAAATATGAACTCCAGTCAGACCGCTACAACCATAGAACGCAGAACTGCCGATGCTTGTCACGGAGTTGGGGATTGTGATACTCTCCAGACCGCTACATTCATAGAACGCAGAACTACCGATGCTAGTCACGGAGTAAGTTTTGCCATCGTAAGTTACAGTTTCAGGAATAATTAAATTACCTGAATATTCATTTGAATAGTCATAATAATAACTTCCCCGATAACTGACCGCCAACTCGGTACTATTGTTTACATAGGTGTAATAGATGGTCTTGCCATCTGCGTTCGCCACCGCGATATCATGTGCGAACCCCACAACACCCATCATGCTCATGAGCATGGTAAGCAGAACTTTAATTTTTTGTTGTTTCATAATCGCTATAGTTTAAGTAAATAATTCCGTTCAAAATGATACAAAAAGAAAACGTGAGCAATTCCTTCGCTTACGTTTCCGAGGTATCTCCCAAACACCTAACAACCTTAAACGAGTAAAAGCCCACGCCATCAGGCGTGAACCATCAGCTTTACTCTTGGTTGTTTCTTGAAACTTTGGGAGAATTTCGGAAACAAGAATCAAAGCGGACGCTTCAACGTATATGTTAATCAGTCATTGCTATGTTACCATAGGCGGTGCAGTTTTATTGGTTCAACACTTATTTCGTTTCTATCTCTTCGAGATATTTTACAATCTTCTCACGTATTTGGTAAAGGTCTACTGAAATGGCTTCCCAAACGAGATCTTCTTCCACATTATGATAGCCGTGAATCAGGAAGTTGCGCATATTGGTAATCTGTCGCCACTGCAATTCAGCATGTGACTCGCGAAACTCGAAGGTAAGCATATTGGCGGCCTCACCGATAATCATGATGTTATAGATAACAGCGTGGTAAGACTTTTTGTCAGCAACAAAAGCCTCCATATCACGACCGTCCACATACTGGAATATCGTGTCGATTGCCTGTAGAATGTCTCGCAGGCGCTTTGGGTCATTACGCTGCTCTCTCATATATCAGGATCTTATCACGGTCGGCACTTTCACGGGCAAACGGCATCAGACCACCATCGGTAATCAAATCAACTTCGCAACCCAACAATTCCTTTAGGTCCTCATACATTCCACTCAAAGTGAAAAGACTGAAATGCTGGGACTTGTCAGGGAGTATCAGTATATCAACGTCGCTGTCCTCCCGTTGCTCGCCGCGGGCAAAGGAGCCAAAGAGCCAGGCCTTCACGACGGGTTGCGTCTTGAAGTACTCGGCTATCTGCCTGCTGATGGTCGTTGTTTCCGTACTCATAAGGTGTATTATGACGGGACAAAGATAAGCATTTATTTGGAAAGTTCCAAGAAAAACGGTAGAAAAAGTCTTTCAAGCGTAACCGTTTGTGACAATTAGGACAAAAGACAATGCATTTTTTGCATTGTTGGCATCCATACGGTTAGTCATATTAACTGACCCATATAGATAGGTAAAGCAGTCGATTTTTGATAACTCATTGATTTTCAGTAATGATTTGAGCCAATTTTTGGGAGAGGTTACGAATTAGTTACATGCAGAAGTTTGAAATTCTCCGCGATTTGCGTAAACATCAATAACTCTTTATCAACTTCAATTGCGGGTACAAAGGTACAAATATAAGTTGAATCGACCAAACATTTTGCAGAAATTTTACCATTGAGTTTTTTGAAATATTCTTCATCTATATTATCATTAACTTTTTCCCATTTTCTCCCTACCGTCAGGAGTTTTCTCCCAACTTTGGCTTTCCCAGTCTTTGTTTGTTTGTATAGCCAAGAACTTCTCTCGCTTTAATCTTGCTCATATTTTAGTAACGTTTCCTTATACCTTATTATATATATATGACGGCATACGACACCACCAACGCCTTTCCGTCGGCGGTGTCGTAGATGATGATATTTGAGAGGCAGTCGGGCATAACTATTGATTCTCGTAATCGAAGCCGTTCATCATTTGAACAAGTTTCTTTTCGGCTTCGTTTAGGGCGTCGGCACTTTCGTTTTCTGTAACAATATAGTTGGCGCATGGCAGTGTGACAAAAACGTCGGCACCTGCAGTCTCGTCAATAATAGGCTTTGCAGTTGGCCGTTCTCCGTCGTCTATCAGTTTTGCACGAATAGCACCAGGCAGTGTGTTGGCATTATCACTGATGGTCACGGCAAGCGTTTCCATTAAGCTAAAAGTCCGTGCCTGATTTGATGTGATGCGCCAATTAATGAGAGCCTTGGCCAATGCGGGAATAACCTTGTCACGTTCTGCTTTGGGCAGGACCAGACATTCGCCGAAAGCATTCTTGCTCCTAACCCAACCTTTTTCTTCCAAGTTCTTTATCATCTCTTTTGAGAGTTCTGGCTCATATTGGTTGGTGGAAACACAGAATAACGTGCGTAGGTCGATGGCTACATCGTAGACAAATAGTCCCGTTGCCCTTTTGTTGTTTTTCTGTATATATTTCCTTAACAAACTTCTATCTGAATTGTTCAGAGTTTGTGCAATTTCTTCATCAGATAATTCGTTTCCATTAGGATCCCTAACAATTATTTTATGTAATTCCGGATACTCTGATCTATTAAAAGATTTTTATGTCCTTAAAAGTGTGTTGGAAAGCATATTCTTTGCTAGCTTCCAATGCTGAAGATGACAAAAAGAGTGAACGGACATCATCGGAATTGGTGAACGGCTATCGTCGGAATACTCTCTCTGAATCCGTTCACAACTTACTTGTTCTAGCCTTCAGGAGAAATACCCAGTTGTTCTAAAATGTCTTTTGTTAGTTTTGACAAAGGTCTTTTTTGATAATTTATATCATCTAAATATTTTCCCCACACAAAATCATTGACCTGCTGTGGGGAATAGGCTTGATCTTGAAATGCATCCACAAGGGTTTGCTGCACAGTTGGATTATAAGCAATGGTCTTTTCAATTATTTCATTGATATAGTCATCGTGCATTCCATAAAGTTTTTCCAAACCAAATGTTTCAATATTCATTTGTTCGTCCTCTGCTCGTTTTATATCTTCTTCTGAATCACCCAGTTTTCCAAAACCTATTCTACTTGTTTTTTTTTGATTAATTATCTCATCAAGAGACATTCTGTTGCCTTTCTCATTTTGCAATTCGAATTTTCTTTTAAAACCAGCAAAATAGGGGTTAATATTCGCTTTTTTTGTACCTTTTACATGGTTACATGTATGGCAAGAAGGAACAAGGTTATAGAACGATACGGCCAATAGAGGATGATTTGCTTTATCATAAAAATGATCAAACTCAGGGGCGACTTTAATGTTCTCATCAAGAGTAAAAGTATAATGGCGATTGCAATACGGACAAGTCCTAATATTTAATTCACGGAAAAAGTAATGTGCATAACTAATGTCATTTTCTTTATGTTGGGTAAATTCCTCATAGAGCTTTTTCATTAAATCATACATTAACTTAGGAACTACTTCTTGGGAAAATGACTCTAATTTGTTTTCATCAGCTAAAATTATTTCTCTGAAATTACTCTTAAACCAATTGAGTTTTTCACGAACCAATTCTTTCTCATCAGCTTCTATACCACTTTTATCCAATTCACCATACATCTTTTTGAAATAAGTATCATAAGTTCCAACGCCGTTAATCCTCAGTTTATTTTTTCGTTCTCCAAACAAGAAATTTCGAAGCTTTAATTCCCATCGATCCGCGACAACTTGAATATTGGCACAACTATTTCCTAAGTAAATCATAAATACATCCTTTGAATTCTTTTAATATTGAGAAATTTGTCTGTTTCCTTTATAAGCATTATACAACAATAGCAATCGGTTCCTCAAAAAGGGTTCCCCAACAAGCAAGATTTCCTGATAAATATCCTCCAATTCATTATTATAATTCGTGTCAATGGAATCAATATCACCAGAATTCATTTTTCCAAATAGCTTATTGATTTTTTCGTATGCAAACTCACCTATTGGTAAATTCGGCATAAAGAAACCATTTTTCAACAAACTGTGAATGTTTGCACCAAATGTATTCTCTTGCATGTCATCCTTCGGCATGCCATCTTTCAAAAACAAAACATTGCATTTAGGTATATCCGACAAGATGAAAGGAGAATGCGTTACAAAAACTATGTTTATATTTTTTATATTCTGCAATCTTGCGCGCTTAATCATGTCCAGCAATCGACTAAAGAACAGCCGTTGGTATTCCGGATGATAATACAGTTCTATTTCTTCCATAATTAGGTTAACATTAGGATAACTAATATTGGAAGCCGTATTGGATAAGTTTTGTAGATGATATATTATTGAACCTATTGAATTCAGCATCTGTTTTTCTCCAGAGCTAAATGAGTCCAATTCAATAAGATTATTATAATCATCTTTCTTGTTGAAAATTACATCCCATTTGTAGATAGGAGGAGGCAAGTTGTCAAGTGAAAAAGTTTTTCCGCTATAATGTTCTTTCAGTTTGTCTAATTCGATTAAAAGTTCTCCGAATTTTCCTCTTGTAGTTTTCAATCTTTCATATAGTCCACCATTTTGGAGCCCCTCATTAATAAAACTCTCTACCTGCCTTAGCTTTCTGGAAATATGCGATTTGCGATCATTAATAATATCATTAACATATTTTTCCATTTCAGGGCTGAATTCTTTGAGGGATTCGCCCATATCTAATGCTTTTTTGTATTGTGGGTAAGTAGATAGGATTGACCAAATTTTATATACCTTATAATGATAACATTTTTCTTCAAGAGTTAAATCAGAGTAATTCTTAGTTACAATTCTCCAGTCAATCTTATTAGATTTCATAATACGATATATTGTATCCAATCTACCTAATTGTGTTGCATTAATGGAATTCAAAAACTTGTGCTTGGTTGTATCTATCAAGTCTTGCTTCTTCATATTTAGCATCATTTTTTTTATCCTATCATGATTCTCCCATATCTTCTCCATTTCGCCATCTTCTAAATGCACTCCACTTTGTTTCTTTTTAGGGACCACTTGCTTGATTAATTCGTCCTTTTCGTAACGCTCCAACAATCTGTCAGACTGCACAATAGATATTTTGTCATATTCTATGACAATGTCTTTATTTTTTTTCCTTTTCCTTGAATCAATCATATTCATAGCCTTCACATAATAGTTCCGAGCGCTTTCGCTATTCCCCATCGATAGATATACTCCAGCAATAATCTTGTAACACTGAATAACTTCTTGTTTATCTATACTCTCAAATTTTTCAATTGTTCTCAAGGCATTTTTGAAAGAATTTAGTGCATTGTTGTAATCAGAGTTATTATAGTACTCCCAGCCAATTTTTCTGTAAGACATACAAAGGTCTATTTCCATTCGTTTTAGTCCCTGAGCTTTTTTTATCTTTAAAGCTTCACGATAGTGTTGCAATGCTTTGATGTGATTCCCTTGAGCCTTATATGTCATGGCCATGTTATCATGTGTCGTAGCAATTTCTAATTGATTACTATTACTTTCACTAATTCTAATTGACAATGCAGAAGATAATAACTCTATAGCTTTGTTATAATCATTATAATCACCCTGCAACATATATACCACAGCCATATTATTATATGTTGTTGCAAGATCAATGTTATTTTCTAAAAATAACCTTATCTCCTTAGCTTCCTCGTACTCCCTCAAAGCTATTGAATATTTACCCATACCCACATATACACCAGCCATGTCATCATAGGCTGTGGCAGTAAAATCAAGGGAACCTTTCTCCATAACTCCCAAAGCTTCCTTATAATAACGTAATGATTTTTCGTATTCTTTATTTATAGAACAAACCCAAGCCAGATTACAATAGGAATTGGCTATGTCATTCCCAGCATCAGAGTATTTTTTTCTTATGTACAAGGACTTGTCGAGAAATACATAAGCTTTTTTATAATCTTCCTTAGCTATGTATACCCATGCGATGTTATAATATAAGGATGCCATATCAAGATGTTCAGCACCTTGTATCTTACTTCTTATCAATAAAGCCGTATTAAAATAATCCAATGCTTTCTCATTTTCATCCATTTTCGTATATACAATAGCCATATCATTATATATCTTGGCGACATTCAAGTGATCCTCTCCAAATTCTTCCTTTCGAAAATTCAATGCCTTTTCATAATAATCTAATGCTTTAAGATGATCGTTATTTTTCTCATACGCCCCTGCAACATTATTGTATGTTGTAGCTATATCTGGATGAGAATTTTCATTGGCCTCTATAATACTAATAGCCTTATGGTAGAAATCTATTGCCTCACCGTAATCTCCTTTGCTTTCATAAACAATAGCTGTGTTATTGTATGTCTTAGCCATCAAAAGAGGATCCTTACTAAAGATATTCATAGCCTTGGAAGCATATTCCAATGCCATATTATAGTCTCCCTTAGCTTTAAATACGCCAACCATATTATTATATGTAATGGCAGTAGATTGATGGTCTTTACCTAATACAGATTCTTTAATACTGAGGGCCATTTCATAGTTGGTCAATGCTTCGTCAAACATGTTTAGGTATTCATAAGCTACAGCAATATCATTGTATATTAAGGATATAAAAATATGATCTTTCCCGAATTTCTCTTCACATATATCCTTCGCCTTATTATACTGTTGTAAGGTGTTATGATAATTGCCTTCCAATGCATTTTTCATTGCATTCTGATTGCATTGGTCAATCTGGATAAATGTTTCGTTTCTCCTAAACAGATTTTCGTAATGTCTTATTAAAGTTATTATATCTCCATTGTATTGTCTCTTTCGATATTTATCATTATGGATCATCCAATCTGCCACACCGTTTGCAAAAATACTGAAACGGCCATTGTCTTGTTCAATAATCTGATTGATCGGTTTAATAAAATGAGATGACAATGCAACATCAATCGAGTCATAGCTCTTGCTATCATTCTCATCAAGATCCATAAACATTACCATTTGAAAAAGTTCATCATTTCCAAGGTTTACTTTTTCAATAAGGTCTCTGAACTTATTCTCTTCATTTGTAGCCTCAAAATAGTCAAGTAGTACTTTCTGCTGAAGTTTTGACGAGGATTCCTCCATCAATTTCAATAGATTTGCATCTTTTCCATTCACGCGTCTGAACGAAATTGGATTCTTTGATGGATTGTCAGCATTCAAGAACAATGACAATAATCTTTGTTTAGATAGCCACTTTTCATTATTGATGTCAATATTACCTTTGTATCGTAATGGATGTAATGTGATAGGTGTCAGATACCCGTCATTTTTATGAAAAATATAATGCAACCAACATTTCTCATCATCATCTTTCTCACCACCCCGCACTTCCCATTCCTTTTCATAATCATATATATTATATGCATAATGGGAATAGTTTGATACAATAGTGAAATAGAAACAATTAGGAATATCTTCAAGGTTTATTGCCGTCTGTTCTACTTTCCATGACACTGTTGCATCACCATTATCATCAGTATCTTCCAACGTTGCCACTTTCCATATCTTGGGCTCTTTTTTTTTCTTCTCTTCAGCTATTCGATACACCACATTACCCACCATGTAGTACAACTCTGCTTTAACACCCTTTACTCTTCTAAGATTATCTTGCGAAGAGCATAAGTTATATGAAATAGCACAATTATTGATAAGACGAATCATCAATTCTACCAGTGTGCTTTTCCCATCCCCATTCATTCCAACTACTGCTGAGACATTCACTTTTGGACAAACTATTGTCTCAGAACTATTAATCCTAAAATAATCGGATTGGGAATCCACCGTAAAAAAATTCTCTTTCAAAGGTTTTAAGTTCTTGCTCCTTCTTCTAATATGAGAATTGGGCTCAATAATATAATCGTTGCAGAAATAGTACATTAATTCTGGCTTCAGACATTTCTGAATATATGATGCACAGCCTGGCAATGGTCTAATAGCTAATAATTTGAACATAAGTTTTGTTTTTATTCTTGATTATCTTCTTTTTCCACATCATAAAAAGTGATCATGAGTTCCACTTGAACGCCTTGATCCGATTTTCGCCAAATCTTAACATCTGTCATTTTATGGATTTAGGCTCTTTATTTAAGTAGATTATAGTATCGCCATCATCAGATCGTAATCCATATTTTTCCCACTTCTCTATATTGTCTTTACTGATATCAATTATGTTACTATTCTCCTTTATTAGCTTTTTAAGGAAAGTTCCTATATGTTTGTTCAGTATATATTGATTACCATCTTTGTATGCTACAAAATAGATATACAGTGACTTTGTGATAGTATCTTTACCAATACTATCTAACACTGTTAGTTCTTTAAAATCATCTTTATTGTTAGGTGGATAATATTTGCTACTTAAAACCATGACATTACCCTTTAACACAGTTGATTCATAGAACAAACGACATGATTCAAGAATTGCATCTTTCTCTTTCCCCATCCTTTCTCTATAAGTAGCATAAGTACCGCTTCTCCGGGATGTGGTATAAACAACGTCACTTTTACCTTTTTTCACTGATTTAATAGTGTCACTTAACTTCTGAATAGTTATTGTATTTTTATCTTCCAAAATATCCTTCATATAAACACATAAAGGGTCTTCACCAATATAAACTCCGTATACTTTTGCATCATTCGGATCGATTTTTTTCCATATTTCGCCATCTTTCTCGCAAATTTTTTCAGCGGATAAGCAGATATAAAGAAACGAATGAACGTCTGGATCTTTTTTCCCTCTAAATCTTTCAACTTCTTCTTGCAACAAAGTCCAAGTATACTCACTCGGCATATTGATGTATACCGATTGGGGGATATTTAAACTATCTGAATCCGGATTCTCAAGATTAATTTTCTTATCCCTATTAAGATAATTCTTTACAGACCCGCTACCTGCAAAGATGACAAGTGGCTCTGGTTTTATAGGGTAAAATTTACCTACGTACACAATTCCAATAAGCCACAGAAGTATGAAAAACACCCCAAGAATTAGCTTTTTCAAATCTATTTTTATATCTCTTTTCATGTTTGTTCTTTTTTAATGTATTATTAAGAAGATAAGCAATCACATATATTTTGTATTTTTATTTTAATCTCATTTATTAGTTTTAATATGCCTTTTTTGTTGTGTTTGGTTTTTCTCAATCGCTCTTCTAATTGTTTTATAATGTCAATCTCATTATTTATAATTGTTTCAGTTATTATTCTTTTTTTTTCTGCAAAATCCTTTGGCTGATATCCAAGCCCATATTCTCGAATCATATTTTGGAGTTTTCTTCTCCCTTCCTCGTCTAAATAATATTCAAGCATTCTTTTTTCTTGCTCTTCTGTTATATGACTTGCATCCTCTTTCTTAAGGCGCTTTTCCAATTCTTTTATTTTATCCCATAGTAATTGGATAACGTCATTAGAAAAATAATCAATTTTAAAATTGTATAAATTCCATACACTATATAACACCATTAAACTATAAAAAAGTACATAAGACATTATATATATCCCGTATTGTGTTATTATAATAGAAAGCTGATTTGTTTTATGGGAAATAACTACTATTAACACAGTACACAAAAAGACTATGCTTATGAATGCAAAAACAAAATAGAATTTTTGATGGTTTTTTTGACATTCGTAAAGTTGTTCATACAATTCCCATTGCTTTTTCAAAATATTATCATCATCCAATTCTTTTTCTGGAAGCTGAAATGATAATATATAAAGACAAATGGAAAAACTAATACTTAAAAAAACAAATACAATTATTAGAGAAATAATAGATTTTCCAAAAGGTACTTTTTCGAGTACCATCCAAGATACAAAAAAAGTTGCGATGGTTACACCAATAGACATTACCAATTGGGCCACAGTTCCACCATCGGCTTTAATAATTGTTTTCAACCATTTCATAGGCAAATTCAATTTTAAATTTTGATTGTACAAAGGTAATTATTTCTCGGAATTTATGCAAATATAAAAGCATTTTTTTCAGAAAAACAAGAGACATTCCCCATCTACACGAAAAAGAGGATTCTTACAACGGTGTGGGTGTCTATTTCCGAAATGTGCATATATAGGCGCAGTGGGGACTATCCACGGAAAATCCCCACTGCGCCTAATAGGCAATTCCTCGAAGATGCGATAGTCGCGATTGGTATTGGCCTTTGCCAGATTAATTCTGGTAACATGCTTGCCTAAGCCAAGATGATAGCACTTCTGATAGTGTGCCTCAATGGCGATAATCAGATCCCGCAGAGTCTCGCGATTGCTTAACTGGCCAAACATCAGCGTAAGGAGTTGGTTCCAACATGTGAAGTGCTTCACATAGTGGTTACCTTTATACTTATTTACGATGTGACGGAACTGGTCATAGTCCAGAAACTCAGCCAATTGAGAGAAGATGTATTTTAATTTGTTCATTCAGTCATCCATTTTGACTGCAAAGATACAAAATCAAATCCGTGCACCCGAAAAATCTCTGTAACTAACTATATTTTGATCATTTCAAAGAACGCTTAGCGATTTTTAGTGGACAGCAATGAAACAGTATAATAAATTAAAGATAAGTTCCAGAATATAGGGTATTTTCGTCATCTATACGGTACTTAAGTTTATAGGAAATACCACAATAACTTTATTGTCTCAATAGTTGGTTTTTTTGACACTTTCTTATTTTTTTGACATATGAGGGGCATATTATGACTGTAAAATCTAATAAAATATAGGCTTTTTTGATAGTTTAACATTCTTTTGTAGGCTGTTATTTGTAAATATGTTATATTTGCACAAAAATACTAATCGGTATGTGCTTATCCTTTTTAATAGAAAATGTGTGTTATATGAATTATTCATGTCATAAAGTAGATTCCATCAGTCATTCTGTCTCTGATTATTCGTTAATCGTTCTTAATGATTGATTTGAGTCTATTTCAAATCTAATAAACAACTATTTTTTAGTTTAATATTTACCCCCTAAACAATTTTATTATGAAATATAACGGAGAAAAAATTAAAACTGGTATTACTGGTTTAGATAAATTGCTATTTGGAGGGCTTTGTTTGCAAAGTCCTAATCCAACCGAAGTGAATCGTCCTTTAACTATTGCAATATATGGTGATAAAGGAACCAGTAAAGCCCTATTAGCCATGCAGTTATTACATGGAATCACGAAGTCTTTAAAGAAATACGATTTTTTCGTTGGGGATTCAAAGCACAGAGAAGGAGGAAAAAGGAAGGTTGAATTTCTACCACCTCTTTACTATACAGAGGAAAAATATGCACAGAATGTTTCAGATATGTTATTGGATATGTTGTTATCAAAATGCATAACTGATATAGTAGAAAATAATGCAAAAGGTAAGCAAGATTGGAAGGGCAGCAAATTCTCAAATTTTGCATTTAATACAGACAATTTATCTACTGGAGTTCCTATTAAACTTGAGGAACTGGATAAGTATTTAGGTGAGGAAATCTTAGTTTATGACACCCATACTAATGCATTGCATATAGCCCGTCCCCTAAATCAGAGGCATCGTAAGGCTTCTGAAAATATGCCGCTATTTAAAAGACGACATAATGACATAAAAGAATATGCAGAAAGATTGGAAAGCGAGGGAAATTGGAGTGGAGAAGAATACGGGAATATGGCTCAAAACTTTTTTGACATAAGGATTATTTCAACCAATTCCTCAAACGATAGTAAAGATGAGGACATTCTTTTTTCATCTTATAATGTTTTACGAGATTCTGGATATAATAGAGATGAAGAAAGCAAGGCATTTAAGATTCCTTGTGTTGTGATTGATGAGTTGAAGGCAAATAATGATAAAGGCAATAATCCAAATGAAATTATTTATGATATAACAAATCACTATAAGGAAAATTCATTCGTAACCATATATTTAATTGATGGAGATATAAAAAGAATCAATAAATCATTTGATCTTCTGATAGAATTGAGTAAAGAAGAAGATGAAAAAACTCATTATCTATTTACTAAATTATCTATTAAAAAAAGTATTATGCAGGATACTGCCATTGGATGGCATATCTACAAGAAACGAGACTATGGAATTGAGATATATCCCAGTTCACATGTCATTCTACAAAAAAGAAGGCATATGCCTAAGGATTTGCTTTTGTCTCAAAAAAGCATATTAATTGATACTTTTCAACGATTTATTGATGAGAATGAAAATAACGATAGCTCTCAAAATTTAATTTGTTTTGAAAGGCAACAATCGGATCCAAATTATTTGCAAAATAAGTTATCGGAAAAACTAAAAGAGTTTGACGCTTCTCGACAAAAAGAATGTGCTGTGGATATTTTAAAAGCCATTCTTATTCCTTCATCTTCTAATCAACAAAAGGGAGAGTCAACCGCTTTAATAGGGCTCCCAAATACTTACAAACGTTTTTTGACTCATAGTAGCACTTTTAATGCTTGCTGCGAAAATAGACATACTTTAAATATTCTTCTTGATAAAGATGACCAGATCATGGGTAGAATGATGCTTTGTCCGGCATATATATGCAAGAAAACTGGTAAAAGTTCTCTTAATCTTATTAAAGATTGTGTAGAATGCTACAAGTTTATTCATTCAAGCAACATAAGAATGGGATGTATATCATCCGACGAGTTCTTCTACTATTTGATAAAACAGATTGAAATTTCGAGAGCATCTGAAAACAAAATCTCTCGAATAGTGGTTGATGATCTTCAGAAGTTGGAATATTGCTTTCCTGTACTTCGTAATGATTCACTCTTTCTTACAACGCTCATTTCAATCTGTAAAGATTACGAAATAGACTTATTTATGCTTTGTGACAAGAGTTCACAACTTGTTGGAGCTTTAAGGGCACAATCTGATAATGTGATTTGTACAGAAAGAGTAAGTGACGAAACACTTAATATTTATATAGAGCGTTATGCTGGATACAGTTCTCCAAGTCGTATATGGAAATGTGAAGTTGACTGTATGAAAGAACTATTTTATTGTGATATAGTGAATTCTAAAAGACAATTCTGTATCAACGAACGTCATATTTTCAGTAGAGGGAATTATTCTATGAGAAATTATTGGTAACAATTAAACAAAGGAATTATGAATAGAACTAATTATACCGATGACTTTTCTGCTTGGCTCAGAAAAGATAAATATACCATTCTTTCTGGGTTTATTTTTGCTCTTTTACCCAATATTTTAGGTATAGTCAAACAGATTTTGCCTAATATAACATTTTATGACAATCTTATATGGGATGTGCTTTATTACAATCTTCAGCACATTGTAAATATTGGTATCTTATTATGGTTTTTTGTTATGCTCACGAGAAGGAGCTTTCTAATGAATTCTGATGATGAGAAAGAAGGCTCACTTCATGAATATGTAAAAATGCAATTTGGAGAAAGTAGTACGTTAGCACAAAACACACCTCATAATTTATATGAGCGTCTTCGGGAAGGCGTAAAGCAGTTTTACTACTCTTGGATGGCAGTATGGGGTGTGTGGCTAATTCTCTACATCTTAATTTTTGTATTTTCTGTTTACAAATATTTAATAGCAAGAAGCAAAGGGGATCTAATAATAGATCTTTCTGATATGTCCTTATTTAGGATGGAGTCTCTTTTAGAGAACTTCCTAAATTTAGTTAATAGCTTTATCCTTCTTTTCATCTACCTTGTCATCACGGTTTCAACAGTTAGGGTAGGACGTCTTGCCCCAGGAAGCCATCGTATTATGCATTCTAGTATTGCAATACTTGTTTTTATTGGCGCTGGCTGTTTTTTTATTGACATGTTTAGTTTGTCACAATCTATATCTGGAGAAGCATATCAACAAATACAATGTTATCTGAGACTTGTTATAGGAATTATAGCTGCTATTTCATTCATGGCCGTTTTAGGAAGACTCAATACCAATTTCTTAAACATCCCTCAATGGATGATGTTAAGCCTCTATCTGTATGCGGCAATACAAGTTGCCTATCCAATAACATATGATCCCTATTATTTTCGCCCAGACAAACAGAGCGATATTATTGCTTTAAAGAATGCCCAGAGGGATAACGATTCATGCTATATGACAAAATCTAAATATGCAAATAAAAAAGACACACTTTATTATATTAGCATACAAAAGACACCTGATTCTAAACCTGATACAATTATGTCGCAGGGAGTGAACTACTTGGCAAATTGCGATAGTTTTAATTTGAATGGTTATATTTGCTATTCTGTGCCATCTAATGAAATTTGCCAACTATCAAAGAACAAGAAAGATGACGAAAAAAGTAAAAAATATAGAAGTATTATAAAAAAGAAAAATAAATTATTCCCATATATTGACATTTTAGAAATGCTTTTATTCTATTTTGCCTTATTAGGCAAGGCTTTCCTTTTTTCCGTTTTACTCTGGATCAACCGCAGAAATAGATTCCTGTTTTTCCTAATACACAAAGCAAATACACTATCGGATTCAGAGATTATGTTGCGTAGGTTCAACAAATACTATGTTGGCTGTATGGATAAAGATAGTAATTTATAAGCGTAATGTTGTATATGGAATGATATAAAGATTTGTCAAATAGTCCTGGAATAAGGGGGCAAAATTGAAGTGACATCCTTGAGGTATTTCCTCAGGTTGACTTCCTGTATTATATTTTGAAACGGGGTGTGTTTGCTCCTGTGGTAACTGTAGGCCCGATAACTTCTTAATGACCAACTCCAAGAGGCGGTCATGGCTATTATGGCAATTAATTGTACGTATAACCACCAATAATGAAACGAATGAAAATGCCTATGATAGAACAATGAATTACATTACAAGTTTAGAGTCTGTTCCTGACTTGTCTTTTCTAAACTATTTGCAGATCCGAACTTCATAAATATCGGCATAATAAAAACTATGGCTATGACAGAGAACAGAAGTCCGCCAGCAGAGCCTACCGCAAATGAGAACCAGAAAGTTTCTTCGTCGCCGTCAATGAAGAAAGGTATTAAACCTAAGACTGTTGACAGAATAGTAAGCATCACAGCGATAATCTTATGATTATAGGCCCTTACATACAGACGAATCAGGTCACTACGCTTTTTTGCACCAAATCGCATGTATGTATTCTTGTATTCATTGATAATGTAGATACCACCATTAACTGTCAGCCCACTCAGCAATACCAACGAGGCAAAACCACCCGTACCAAATTCCACGCCAGAGAAATAATAGGTCAGGAACGTTCCTATAAACGATACAGGGATCAGCGAAATAATAACCAAAGGCAAACGAAGTGACTCAAAAAGAATAGCACAGATGAAATAGATGATAATCACTATAAGCAGGATAAGCCAATACTGCGTACCGTCATCCTCATACCAACCGTACGACGTATTCAGACACTTGTAGCCCACAGGCATCTTGGCATTAAACTCTTTGGTAATCTTCTCGATATATTTACTGGTATAGGTATAAGACCCCAGCACATTAAATGCCACCCTCAGCACATATTCCTGGTTTTTCTTGGGGATACAGTTCTTGGCTTCGCGCCGCTCTATCTGCATGAAATCAGATAATTTCGTGTCCGTACCATTTACCTTCAGATAGGCGTTTTGTAAGTGCCAGAGGTCGAACTTGTCCTTTGCAGATGATTTCAGATACATGTCGGCAGACATATTCTTATCCTTATACTTTTCAATATCATAGCCAGAAAGAATCTCTTTCAATGCCTGATGCGTAGAATTGAGGTCAAAGCCATAAAGTGCCATCCGCTCTTTGTCATACCTCATATAAAACTCGTCCTCCTGATTCTCATGCCCAGGTGTCTCGATGGTCAGGTCAACCACACGATTGTTCTGTTTCATCGTCTCGCACATGTCTTCTGCAATCCTATACAGACGATCATAGTTGTATCCGGCAATCTCTATACGATTTGAACGGTACTGAAGGTTCAATGAGTTGCTAAATCCACGTTCACTTACTCCGCTTGTACTCCAGTCGGCCCCGCCGATGGATATGACCTCGCCGATAACCTTATTCTCCAGCAGATAGGGAAATGACGTATGCTGATATTCATCCTTAAACTCTACAACTGTTGAGGCTCCCCACTGCTCTACCCTTGTCTCAAAGCGTTTTATCTCCCGAAAGCCCGACAGGAAATTCTCAAGCATCACCACCTTTTGATTCAGTTCCGTCACACTCCCGCCCAATGGCATCTGTGCCCTTACGGTCAGTTTCATCTCATTGTCCTTTTCATGGCTGTAAGTGTTGTCCGACAATGATTCAGCAAACAACCGCATGGTGCCGCCAAACACCTCAGACAATGTCTCCTTGCATTTCAGTTGGAAGAAGTCACTACCCAACGTCGCATTATAGATGTCGTGTCC
Source organism: uncultured Prevotellaceae bacterium (assembly GCA_937898415.1). Lineage (GTDB taxonomy): Bacteria > Bacteroidota > Bacteroidia > Bacteroidales > Bacteroidaceae > Prevotella. Next base: position 20,325 of record CALDLA010000034.1, read on the forward strand.
TTCCCATTTCGACGGCAAAGCATGAAAAGGAATACCGAAGGCCATCACAACCAAGATGATATATACCCACTTTCGTTTCTGCGTAAAGGCGATATAGCGTGTGTAGAAATGCGTCCATCCGGCAGCCAACGCTTTCCGTCGGATATGTCCCTGCTGATAACTCCCGTAATTCATCTGATCTATCATAACCGGAGTAAAAGCGTACGCCACAAGGAGGGCCACCGAAAGATTGACAATGATAATCCATGCGAAGTCATACAAGTCCTTCTGAATAAACTCAGGCAACCAGAACACCACCACCAGCGATCCGATGGTCGTTAGCAGTGCCGCCATGATTGCCAAGAAAGCCTTTCGGTTGTGATAATAACTGTAATGATCGGTCATTACGACAGAGGCATCAATGACCAGTCCCAGCGAAACCGTGATACCTGCCAACGAATAAATGTGAAGCCGTATGTCAAGCAGCCAGTAAGCGATGACAGCCGTCAGGATGATAGCAGCCAGCGTCACCACCATAATGGTCATGTATTTCCATTCCCTTTTTGCCAGCCATACGAAGATCAGCAAAATACCCAATGCCATCAGCGAACGCCACACCAATTTGTGCAATTCGCTCTCCCTCTCCTTGGCTCCGTCGTATGTCAGCGTCAGATAAACACCTTTCTTGAATTGTCGTTCCAAATCCAACATCTGCCTTTGCAGTTTATCGGACAACGCAATCTTGTTAGCCTCGGCATCCACATGGATGTTCAGGTAGATGGTGTTCAGTCCGTTCACACGGAAATAACTGTTTGGCTCCCTGTTCTTGTATTCGTAGGAAGCCAAATCGTTCAGATAGACCGTTTTTCCATCCACCACACCGATGGGCATCTGCTCCAACGACTTACTAAACCTATCTGTTGTCAGGAACAGGTCAATTCGCTTCCCCTCGTGTACCACTTCCCCCACGATGTCCTCCCGTCCGATAAAACTGCGGATGCCTTTCTCAATGTCATAAGCCGTCAGTCCATAGTTGGCAAGGATAAAGGGATTATAGGTAATCTCTATGTATTTCCTGACGCCTCCTGTCACCTCTACGCGCTTCACATCCTCCAATCGTTTCAACTCCGGCTCCACCTTCCGCTCTATATATTCCTTCAGTTGCTCGTCGCTCAGGTTAGAGTTAACCTGGTAAGTCAGTAGTAGTTGGGGCGTCTCGCTCCTTCCCCTTTCGTTCACCACCTCCCCACCTGTCAGCACAGGATAAGTCACCCCTTTGGGCAGTCGCTTGTATATTTGTTTTAACAGTGATGATATTTCGAATTTCACCGATGAGACATCAGCCCCTTTCTTCAGTTCAACAACCACTTTCCCAGAACCGAAGTAAGATTCCGACGATACGTTTTCTACACCCTTGACAGAAGACACCAATCCCTCAATCCTCGAAGTCACGTTCTGCTCAATGACCTTCGCAGATGCTCTTGACCAGGCAAATGTCACAGTCAATGTCTTTCCCTGCCGGGGACGGGGATTGTCAGCCACATCAATTTTAGGTATCAATGCAGCCCCAATCACCATCAATATAGCCAGTGTCAATAATAGTGTGAAGTTAGAGACCTTCATTTTCGCTTCTTATTATATATAAGGTAATAGAACAAAGGAATCATAAACAGACTGACTATCGTTCCGATACTCATGCCTATAATAAGTGTCAGCGACAGCGGATATTGCAGGGCCGAACCCATATCCCCCCTTTGCAGGAATGGCAGAATGGCAAGGATAGTGGTCAGCGATGTCATTACTATCGGTTTCAGCCTTTGGTGTCCTGCCGTCATAATAGCCTGCAACAGCGGCATACCTCCATGTCTCAGTCTGTTGATGGTATCAATTTTTAGTATGGAGTCATTAATAATGATTCCGCTCATTACCACGATACCGATCATCGACATCACGTTTACAGACTCTCCAAATAGCCATAGTACACCTACCACAAAGAATACGTCAATCACCATTTCCAGAAGGATAATCAATGGCTGAATGAAACTTTCAAACTGCGCAGCCAGTATGAAATAGAGTAATGCCAAAGCCACACTTAGCACCAGTGCCAGTTCAGCTATCATCTGGCGGCTGCTGAAATAACCGCCTGCATACGAGGCAGATATTTCACTTTTCGGGCGATGTGTATATTCGTTTACAAAGTCCATTACGTTTTCTACATCTCTATCATTTGCATTCAGGTCAATACTATAGTACTCCCCTCCGTTTCCGGCCTGCAAGCGTTTATAGTCTTCGCCTTTTGTTTCTTTAACCAGATAGGAAATAGGGATATCCGTCCCTTCGTTGTTCTTAACTGTGCTATTCAAGATACGGTCATTCTCCTTATCGTCTGTTCCCACAATAACGGGTACACTCTGTGCACCGTCATTAATGTCAAAGATACGGTTGCGGCTAATCAGTTCTTTCAGTCTTGTGTATAGCCCGTCATAACTGACCTTATAGACTGCCATCTGCTCCATATTCGCCACATAACGGATATTAGTCTCTGTAACAACAGGCATCACAGAGATATCTGGAAAGTTGGCGTGAAGTGTATCAGTGAAACTGCGAACAGACGCTATGTCCGGCCTTCTGCCGTCTTGATCTTGCAAATGTATTTCCAGATCGGCTTCATCAGTTGAGAAAATCATATTGTAAAGATTGCCGGATTCTTCAAAAGTTATCGATGCGGCAGGATATTTCTGCTGCAGTTGCCCGATGATTTGCTTTTTTATCTGTTGTAATCTTTCTACCGACTTGGCTTTCACATAGACAACGGCTTCTGATGCTGTGATATCTTTGGTGTGCGACAGCAAAAACTCCTGTGTCCCCGCCATTGAGGTGAAAGTTTCTGCCTCATCGCCCAAAGCCTCTGTCAGTTCCATGATTCTCCTGTCATTCTCTGTGGCAGATATACCTGTGTTCCAATCTATTGTCACCAGCATGTCGTCCTGTTCCACCCTAGGCATTCGCTCTTTCTCGATTTGCCAAAATATAATACCAGTTAGTGGAACCATACAAACCAGTATCATCAGGCATATTCTGGAATGCCGAAAGACCCATCCCATCATGGCCTCATATGGCTTATACATCGCGTCCTTCCTGCTTGTAGTCACTGGAGCCTGACGGTGCTTCTTGAAAAGAAGATGAAAGTACACTGGAATCACCAGCGTTGCCACAGCCAACGAAGCAAACAATGCAATCGTCACACCCATAGCCTGGTCATAGAACAACGTTCCTGCTACACCACTTAAGAATATCAGCGGAATAAAGACCGAACAGGTGGTCAGCACCGAACTCAGCATTGGTGCAAACACCTCTTTAGTTCCCTTGACAATGGCTGTCTGCAGTTTTTCCTTCTCGCGCCATCTACGCATCACATTGTCTATCACAATGATAGAGTTGTCCACAATCATACCTACGCCCAAGATTAGTCCTGACAACGAGATGATATTCATCGAGATTCCCAGCATATAGAAGCAGAGCAATGTCAATATCAGTGAAAGGGGGATTGTCATTACGATAAGTAGCGACAATCGCCATTGGCGCATAAATAGGAAGAGTATCAGACAAGCCAACAGCACACCCACATATAGATTCTGCTTCAGGTTGCTGATAGTATAAGTTAACAGGTAAGTCTGGTCTCTGGTCAGTTTAAACTGAATGTCAGGATACTCCTTTCTCATATCCTCCAGCAACTTGTCCATGCTTTGCTGAAGGTCAGCCATCTGAGCATCGTTTTGTTTGATGATGGCCATCGTCACAGCGTTTTGCTTATCATGCCGGACGATACCGTTACGCTGTGCCGCATGTTCCTCAATGCAGCATAGGTCTTTCAGTTGAAGCAAACGTCCGTCATGATTGATATAGATATTGGCCACATCATCCTTGGTGAGCAGTTGTGAATCAAAATGGATATTATAGCGATACAGCCCATCCACCACGCTTAGTGCCTCCAGCGTAATGTTATTCCTCTGTATCGCTGTCTCAATATCATGGGTGGTCAGTCCCAGTGTCTGCAACTTATCATAGTACGGCAGGCAAGTAATCTCAGTACCCACCGTCCCGCTAATATCCACCATCGCTGTCTGTGGCAGTTGCTCTATACGTTTACTCACCACACCTTTGGCAAACCGCCCAAGTTGAGCAAAGGCCAAATCATTAGATTCGTTTTCGAGCCAGATGTCCAGATAGAAGGCTGGAATATCCAAAGCACTGGCTTTTATCACTTTTGGACGCTCCATATCCTTTGGCATGGTGCTCATGGTGCGGTCAATCTTTTCATTGACCTCGATAAACAGCAGGTCGATGTTACTGCCCGGCTCAAAGGTCATCATTACATAGCCCGCATCCATTCTTGACTCGCTACGGATGTCCTTTACCCCAGCCACCTGCATCAGTCGACCGCGAAGGGGAGCAATCACGTCTCGGTCAATCTCACGGGCAGAATAGCCAGGCATGCTGGCCTGTACCGTAATCTGTGGCACATCAATGTCGGGCATTAACGAAACGGGAATATAACGCAGTGCCAAGCACCCCATCACCACAATGGCGATGAAGCACATGGTCACTGCTACGGGACGGTGGAGTAATTTATAAATCATTTTTTTTAATTATTTGTAGCTGAGCGAATTTTCGCTAATTGATCCGTTAATTCTTTTTCAAAATTTCTCTTACAATTGAATATGCATAGTTCTTCGTCCGCTTCTGTTTTGCTGGTTTTTTCATAATGAATCTCATCACCTGGATAATCACCAATTCCTCTTGCTACACAAGCATCGTATACGACAATATATCTCTTATCAATGCCGACAGTTCCCCCATCAGAATTCTTCACATCTCTGTCGTGGGTATATTCATTCATGTTTATGGTCCGGATTGCGGTATAGCCATATTGGGCTAAACCTGAACATGTCATAGTTCCTTTTGTCTTGGGTTTCTTTTCAGAGTCACTTAACGCCTCAACATTCTGGATTAACAGACTATCGTATTTGTGAGTGTGTAATCTAATGGTCTTTGTGCCAACGCATAATAATACGATGGCAAATACTGCACACCTTAACAGTATCATTGATTGTTTCTTCTTTTTCATATCATTCAATTATTTATATGTTTTTTATAAAAATTATCAAACATTTTTTTTATTTCCTGACTTAATACAGGATTTCCAACCATCTTCACCATATTTGATTCATCCAATAGTAAAGTGTGATACATTTTGTCTTCTGGAATCTGCTTATTCTCCTTTATGAAGATATCGTTCTTGTCCAAATATACAGGGATATCTAAATTCATTTCGCAAATTTCGTCTTTTACTCTTTGCGGATCATGTACCTCGCCAGAAATTATACCAACAATTGACATATGATGATAATCATCTCTAAAGGCACCCCATTTCTTCAAATCTTTTAAGAAACAAGATTTGCAATAGTCACGGTGAAAAAAAACGACCCAAATTAATTGAGATTTTGACAAATCAATACCATTCGTTTTTGGATTGATTAAATCCATATTGTTATAGTCAATTTTCAATTCTCTGTTAACTATATTCGATAACGTTTGCTCTATTATTCTATTTCTGTTTGTACAGGAGAAAATAATACTAAATAACGCTAATAAGCCACAAATGGTTCTTTTAGACATTTCTCTATTTCATTTTATACATGACTAAAAACGGATTGCATTCCTCATTAGAATCTTTTATCTTTTCAATCAGATATGTATCAACATCTTTGCCATATCTACTTTTAAACATAGGAACAATCTTTTCTATGTGTTCTTTAACATTAAGAATCGTGGATACAGGAACTTCATAACCGATATATCCAGACATACCTTGGAGTGGAACCATAAAAAGACCTTGAAGTGGAATCATGTCATTCTCTATACCTCGATAAGCTGTGCATATATTTTTATTTAAATCGCAAGTAAAAAAAGTTGCTTGATTAGTAGAAAAGATCATATGATTATCTGAGTAACGCATGTTTTTTATGGACCACACCTTGTCTTTGTTTTCATTTAAGAATGGTCTGGGCTGCATTCCTTTTGAATCATTATAAGAAAACCATCTTCCATCGAAATCAATTTCATATGAATTAGTTATTTCACCATCTTCTATATGGTTTATTATACGTGAAAATGGCATACAAAAGTCTACACCCTTATTTGCAATTAGTGATGCTCCAAATGTTTCTACGCCAGGAATGATTGCCTTTGTGTCCAATAAGACAGTACCTTTCCCTTTTAAATGATTCTTATCAAAGCGGACTAAGGAGTGTCTAGATATATTTTCATGATCATAGCAGTAACAATATAAATACTTACCTGCGACCAATATCTCTAAAGGGTAGACGTCCAACTCCTCTTCATATAAAAAATTTAGTTCATAATCCATTATAATGATTTTATTGGGACGATCACAAAAAATATAAATTCTCGAGGATTCCAAATCTGCAGAAACATCACTGATGGAAATATACTCGCCTCGTGCCCTGCCAACATACTGTTTTGTCGATTTAATAAATTTCCCATCTGATGAAAAAGACGAAACAATATTGTTTGTTCTGTCAAATACGTATATTCGATCCTTTAGAAACATTACTCTTTCCATAGAACCAACAACTGCCTCAGGAGAACTTCCGTCAAATTGAATTATTTTGTAGTCTTCCGCAACTTCTGATAATGGAATACGTGAATCTGTATAATTCACTTTTTGCATAGTGCTATTGTTATATGTAGCACATCCACTTAGTATAAAGCAAAGAGAAATAAGGGTTAATAACCGGATCATAGCTTGTTCATTTATTAATGGTTCTGACTTTGTATCTTTCGTGCATATTCTTCTATATGACGTTTCCAATCATACCTGCAATTTTCAACACACTCTTCGCTTCCACATTTTTCCTCTTTAGTGATATAATACTGAGAATTGCTTCCTGTATTGCGCCCGTTTCCCTCTGCTAAGCATATTTCAACTGTCACTGTATATTCGTCATCATAGCCTGATTCTGACTCATAGTCTCTCGAATAATCATGCTCCCATTTTGAAAAGTCACCTTCTTCAATGGAAGTTATTCCCCATGTACTTGAACCAGAGCAGGTTGAAACGCCGCTTCCGCCTCCCTCATCTTTACTTAAAGCCTCCACATTTTGAGCTAATAAAGCTTCATATCCCATTGATTTTGACTCAAAAGACTTCTTACTAATAAATGTCGCAATGGCAATAGCTGCAATGCACGGCAGCATCAAAAATACTTTTTTCTTCATAATTTTGTTATTTTTTAAATGTTAATACTATGGGCAAAGCCCGTTTTGTTATTTGTTTTTTGACTTCAGAACTCTCAAAATTATTTTGCAGTCTATTTAACTGACATTATTACCTAATACAACAAGTGGATTATCTTCTGTTGAAACTGATGGAATTACAGCATTTGTTGGGCTGTCTAGCAGTGATTCTTTTCTACTTGTATAATATTAAATCTGAACTGATGGTATTGAAAACAGCACATCCATTCTGGACTCGCTACGAATGTCCTTTACCCCTGCCACCTGCATCTGTTGGCCTCGGAGTTTGGAAACCACACCCTTGTCTATCTCGATGGCAGAACAGCCAGATATATTAGCCTGCACCGTAATCTTTGGCACATCAATGTCGGGCATCAATGAAACGGGAATATAACGCAGTACTAAACACTCCATTATCACAATAACAATGAGGCACATTGTTATTGCTATAGGGCGTCTGATCAGATTTTGCAACATATTTCCAATTGATAATGGCGTTAATTATAAATGTACATTTTTATTAATATCTGTGTTCTTTTACATATTTAAATAGTAATGCTTCGATATTCTTGTTCCTAAGAGGATTCCCAACCAGAGCTATTCTATTCTCTTCATTTAAAACAAATGCATGCATTATTGGCGAATCTGGAATGTGCGTATTACATAAAAGGAAGAACGAACATGTATCAACATAAACAGGGATAGATAAATCTGAGTTATTCAGGGAACTAATTACTTTCTGGTATTCATGCTTTCGGGGTGAGAAAATTAATACAATCTGAAAGTTGTTGTCATATTCTTTTATTGAGTCCTGCAATGATTTCCAATAAAATATATTTTTAAGTTCACATGAAGAGCATCTTGTACTATCTTCATATATCAACATCGTGCGATGAGGAATACTATCTTCTGGTAATACAACATGTTGACCGCATCTTACCAATTGTCCATAAGGAATCATTATTCTTTTATTTAAAACAGATTCTATATCTTTGTGGATTCTCTCTCTTGAATTGGAACAACAGACAAAAGACATATATAATAAAGATAATAATACTAAAATCTTTTTCATTGTTTTGTTGGTAAAGTATAAAATTCTAACGAAGTGTCAATACTATTAAATGCAAAGCATTTGTTGTCTTTCGTAATACAAATAGCGGAGTAAACCTTCCCTGATAACTTATATGAACATTCTATTTCAAATTTTCCGTTCTTTTTCGCAATAACATATAGAGTGTTGCAATTGTATGTATCGTTTTCATTAGAGGAAGTTAACAAATAGAGTTTTTGATGATTATAATATGCATCTTCTACTACGACAAAATATGACTTCGGATCATTTGATTGAGTTTTTTCATAGGTGGCCTTAAGCCTAGGAATGTCCATTAAATTTAAAGAACAGATTTTTTTGCCGTTATAATCATATTCTTCAACAATGGGAAGGCCCAACCCCACCAACAATATACTATTCTCGGTCTTCAAAACATGCCTTTCTGAAATAACAGGTTTCCTAATGTCATCCAATCCGTCAACAAATCTTCCGAGTTTTGAAGACTGTTCTGGACCAATAATAATCATTGTATTTTCATTATGCGTTATCGAGTGGAAGACACTATCTCCTATCGAAAAAAATCTTGTAGCGTCAGAAAGAACGAAACCCTGATCGACTTTTATCATTTTTAGCAATTTGTCATTGCGATAAAAATTAAAAGACTTTTCACTCTCGTCATATAAACAAATCTCACCATCTACCTTCGCATAGAAATGGCCACAAGCGCCAACTTCACCATGCCCCCTCCCCTTTTTAACCAAATGATTTACGTTATTGCCATTACAATCGATTGAATATATGCCATTATTATAATCAGAAACATACAAATGATTTTGGGCATAATCAAGACACAAAACCTGATCTGACAGATAAATGGAATCCGACAACTTAGTAATAACACTATCAGGGGTTAATTTATAACTTATAATACGTTCATTTCTGGAGCAACATACCATTATAAATGTCAATGCAATGATTACAATTCCCGTAATAGATATATTTTTTTTCATAATTATTATGGTTTAATAAGTATTTATCAATACCTACTTGATTGTTGTCATCAGAGGCTCAGAGGGAACTCTGAGTCTCTGAGAATTGAACTTTAAAAAGTATACAATTATTTAGCATACGGTTTTTTTTCCGTCGCATTTTACCCATTCGAATCCCATTGAACATGAAGTTTTACCTGTACACGATACACTTCCGATCTCTTTCCCCATGGAAAAACACTTTGCTGTTGCTGAACAAGAATATCCACTTTCTGGCTCTGCTAGTGCTTCCACATTTTCATAAAGTAGATTGTTTCTTACAAGTACATTTGGTGCAAGAGTCTTTTTGCCAACAAACGTCGCAATGGCAACAGCAGCAATGCATGGCAGCATTATAAATGCTTTTTTCTTCATAATTTTGTTAATTTTAAAATGTTAATACTATGGGCTATGCCCGTTTATTCTTTATTGTTTATTTTTACTGCTGTACCATCGGCAAGATTAAGATTGCCAGATGTGATGACTATTTCCCCCTCATGGATAGAGGTCTCTTTTCGTTGACATCCCGTAATAGCAAAGGAATTAATGTTGGAGTGTAATATATCCACATATGTCCATACTGCCTGTCCTTCCTTATATATGAATACAACATGATAGCCATCGCGCTCTACAACAGCATCCTTTGGTACTACAAACATATTCTGCACCTGTTCCTCGATGATGATACGGACATTCATGCCGTCTATCAGGACATTATCCTTATTGTTAAGTCGTGCCATTACTTTTATCAGTCCCTTATCATCAACGAGCGGATTAATCTCTGTAATAACACCCTCGAAAGACAAACTGTCAGACACAAATGGAGAGACCTTTATTTTCTGTCCTTTTTTTACACTGGACAGTTCAGCCTCTAAGATCCTAAATTCCACTTCAAACTGAGAATCATCTATTAGAGTACATATCTTATCATTACGCTGATATTGTCTGGCTTCCAAATTGGCAATTCTGCCACAGAAAGGTGCATATAGGTTACATTCATCCAGTGCTTTCCTGGCAGACTGCAATTGGAACTTGGCTGTGAAATAGCCGGATGTCACTTCAGCCCGTTTCATCATTTCCTCTGGCACCCCATTCATCGTGGCATCGTAACCAAGACTTATCAGTTTGTCGACGAGTTCCACTTTGGTCCGTTCCAATTCCTTTTCAGCTTTCTCAACCTCACGCACTCTTTCTCTTTTGTCAAGAGAGGCAATTAGATCACCTTTAGCCACACGCATACCATCTTTCACAAAGATACTCGTTGTTACACCCTGTGTTACAAAGTTCAATTCGCTTTTGGCCTTGGCCCTCAACCTGCCATTGCAGACAATCTGTTTGTCGAACGAAGTCACATGTAGCATTATCGTATCAACATACGTCTCGCTCATCGTCTGCTCATGTTTCTCCAAATCCTCTTTCTTGTCCTCCACTTTCTGGCGACAAGACTGCATCGCTAGGCTGAAACCGAGACAGCCCAATAGTAGTATCTGTAAGCTCCAAACTTTCATTTTTTTATTTCCATATTCTCTTATCGTCCTAATTCTTGTTTATTAGTTCGTCAAAATCCACGTCAAGGTCATGCCCGTGAATCCAGTCATAAAGCGTGGCTTTGCGCAGTGTGTAGTAATCTGTCCAGTAGGTTTGCAGCAAGCGTATGTATTGTGCCCGTGCACTCTCCGACTCCATTTGAGCTGTGTTAAGGTCTGTCACCGTCACGGAGCCAGCCTCGAAACGTCGCTTGGTGATGTCGTAGCGTTCATCGGCAATATCTTGTGCCCGCAAGGCATTCTTGCATTGACCGGCTTGGGTATTGAACTGCATCACATTCATTCGCAAGTCTTGAAGGTAGGCTTCATTTGTCTGCTCCAACTGTGTCTTGGTAACCTCCAAATCTGCCTGTGCCATACGTACCCTCCCTTTATTCACGCCCCAGTCGAAGATAGGCAGTGAGAGTGTCAGTCCCACAATTTCGTTGTCGCGCAACCTTTTATAGGCATCGCGGAATGTATCAGCGGTGCGGTTCAATGCCACTTCCCCATTGAGTTGTACCTGTATGCCCCTGTTGGCCTTGGCCTGTGCCACTACCTTTTGTGATTCTAACAAAGTCACTTGTTGCGATAGCGAGTGTGTGGAGTTGGCAAGTGCCTTACTCAAAACCTCATCCGTGTTGATGGTAATGTCGGGTATGGCGTATGGTGGCAATAATTCTACATCCTCATAGTCGGGGATGCGAAGATAGGAGAATAACTTGAAGCGCTGATTTTTCAATTCCAACAGATTGTTGCTAACCTCTACCTGTGCATTGAGTAGCGACAGTTCTAGTTGCAAAATCTCGCTCTTGGTGACGGTTCCTAAGTCAAAACGTTTCTTGGCAATGTCAAATAAGTACTTTCTGTCATTTAGGTTACTCACACTTTGATGATAGGTGGATTGTGTCGATAGCACATTGAAGAACAGTTGTACCACCGTGATGGCCACGCCCTCCATCGCCTCTAAATAAGCGCGTTTGGCCCGCTCGTACTTCAGAGGTTCCGTTTTCTTCTGCCATTTCAGGCTGTTGTAAGCACGTAGAGGCTGCGTATAGGTCAGGCGTAAAGGTTGCGAATTATAGGTGCGAGTGTTGTAACTGAACTGATCCAACCTATAGAGGTACGACTGCAAGGACAGTTTGCCGCCTAAAGGAACGATGTTTTGGTCAATGGACAATGCCAAGCTGTTGCTCATAGAGTTGTTCTCCACATACGAGATACGCCCATCATCAAAATTGCGTGCCTCCACCATAGAACGGTTATACTGAAGTAGCCCGCCCGTCAGATTCACCGCAGGTAACAGCTCCGCCCGAAACGACCGATGGCTCCAGTACTGACTCATAAAACTCAACCTCGATACCATCGCCTCGTAGGACTGCTGCTGCGCAATATGAATTGCATCGATAAGCGGTAATTGTTGAGCATGAGTAAGTAAGGGCAACAATAAAGCCATTCCAATTATAGTGGGTATTTTTTCCCCTCTTGTCATATTCTTATCTCCAGTATTTTTAGCACACATGGAATTCTATAACACAATGTGTAATTATTGGCAAGAAATATGTTATATTACAATTTTTTAAGCTTATATCTTATAATCACATTGTTAACCGTACCTGTTAATACACGTTCCGCAAGTTCTTTTATGTTATCTGGAATATAGCCATCAGTATATTTAGGTGGATAGGACAATAGTTCATATTGAAGTATACCATAGTAATATCCATTCGAATAGCAATGAGGATAAGGGAAAAGGAAGTTTTCAGAAAGATGATGACGCATGAGCACAGGATAATCAAAAGCTGTTGTAATGACATTACCGTTTTCCTTATATAGTATTACATCTTTTGCTTGCTCATCTCCCATTCTCCTAATAATTATACTTGGAGACTCGACAACCATACCTCCCCAAAATAATTTGTCAATACCTGCCATCCATTCATCATTTTTTATGGCCTCTTGAATGTCTTCTTCTGTGTACATGGGACTTTTACCATCATAATTATATGTGATATAAGGACTGCAAATACCATCTTCTAATACATAAACTGTATTATCCAAAGTAGGACTATACAGACATCGTTCTTGCCCCATGTAAAAATGATGATTATTCAACTCCATCATCTTGGCATCATTTAGTTTCAGCGGTACAGCCCGTGTTTCCAAATGCCCATAATGATCATATATATTAAGTTTATACTCAGTATCCTTAGTCGGCTTATATCCTGTCATAAATGTGTGGGTCTGTGAATAAAAGTGCCCGTCCTTATAAGTTATTTGATGGTAATCAAAGTCTCCGAGTTTCTGACTTTTTACAAATCTACCATCCATCGTATATATAAGCACCTTTTTGGACTCTCCATCTGTCAGAATGATTATTTCTTCCTTTTCATCAATGTACATTGATTTTAATCTTATCCATTCATCGTTTGCACTCCCCCGATGTGATATCTGATACAGATATTTCCCATCCAAATTGAACACTTTTATAAATCCATTTTGTTCGCATGAAAAACAGAAGATTTTATCACCGTGTACAGATATCTTATTGATAACAGGTATAAAGGCTTCTTTAACAGTGTCTAATTCTATAACTTCCACATTCGTTATCAAGTCTTTTGCTTCAACAAAATGGCTGTCATCAAAGGTGACATTATATTTGCTGTCTATAACTTGACTGCTATCTGCACATGCAGAAAACAATACGAATATTACTAAATATATGATTCCTTTCTTCATTGTTTGTTTTTCTTTTTTAGCCCGTCTACTGAGAGACCCTCAATAGACGGACAATTTTGTTACTCGTTTCGACAATCAACGTCTTGGTATCATACAGATATCTGGAACACATGATTTGTTAAGTGGCGCAGCTTGTTCACACACAGACTTTTTACCCTGAATTAGTGAATCGCCCTGATAAACTGTACATGGAGTTGAACCGGGAGTCGGTGTTCTGCCAACGACTGCCTCTAATTGTGCCAGAGCCTCAACATTCTCCATTAATAGATCATTCTCATGTGACGTATTTAATCCATCATACGCCACTCTTGCGCCAAAGCCTATGAAGGCAAAAGCTGTGGTCATCATTGCGACCTGTAAATTACGCATGTTACGCATATCTATAATAATTTTAAACCCCTCTCACTAAGCTCTCAGGGAATAAGCTCCTTTTATACTGTTAGGTCAGTTGTATGACTTTTCTTGTTCCGAAGCCTTCGCAAATGTTCTGGCTTTATCTTTCATTTCCTTTGTTGCAGGAGACTCCACTTTGACATTGAAGCCTATGACCTGCTGGGTCATTTGTCGCATCTTATCCACATCACCAGTCTGTTCATAAAGACACATAAGCTGGTAGAGAGGATAGAGACGATTCGGTAGGACATGGTAGGCCTTCAGATATGCTGTTTCTGCTTCATGGTATGCTCCCATATCCCGATAATTATTCCCCTGTATAACATAGAACATTGGGTCATTGCTTACTAATGCGCCTTGTCTCAGCATGTCATTGCTGTCATTGTATCGCCCTTGCTGAGCCAACATTTTACCAAAATCAAATAGGAAACGTGGATTCTCTGTGAGAAGAGACCGCAACTCATAATAGTCATCTATGAAAGCGGCATCATGAATCCCTGCCATCATCCGATAGTCCGCTTCTGCCTGAGCACGATTCTCTATATGTTGGCTTACAAAAACGGACACAGGAACCATCAAGAGCAAATAACAGAATGGGATGGCATACCTATAGAGTAGTTTTTTCTTCCATTCAACAGGAATGTTGGCTGGCTCAGAAGTTCCAGCATACGCAAGGATGAGAACCGTGACAATCTGATAGGGCAGCAACTCAAAAGGATAGGAGAACAAGGAAAATATGAGAAGTGCTAATAAACCCATTCTAAGGATTCGTCCCTTGTTCCGCAAAAGACGGAATACAAGAACAATCACTGCGATGGCGAAGCCTATTCCAACTAATCCTTGCTCAACCCCAATTCGTAATAAGTCATTGAACGCGTAGTCCAACACGTCAGCACTTTGAAATATAAAGTCGGGATACCCCAGGCTGAATCGTGCCATTTCCTCTGAATATTGGTGGAAGAAACTGCCAATGCCACTGCCCAGTATAGGATGGCGCGTTATGTTAAGAATGGAGATAAGATAAATGATGGCGCGCCCATCTGCCGAACCAGCCTTGATGTAATATAGGATAATGCCTACTGCAATTCCCAATCCTGCGAACAACCAGAACCTACGCTTCCATTCATGTCTATAGATAATGCCCACACAGATGGCGGTGGCGAGTAATGCCGCACGGCTCCATGTCGCAGGCAAAAGAATGGCAAGGACAGCAATGGGAAGGTAGAGAAGATGAGTCACTTTCTCCTTTCTACACATCAAAGCCATCACCAACCCCATTGCCAATAAAGCAGAATAAGGACCAGGGTTCAGGAACGAGCCAGTCAGAAGATATAAGTAATGACGACTATGTCCACCCACTATCTGATGGATTCCTATGCACGCCTCATAAAGTGCCAGACAGAGAATAAGAAGAACAATCATTTTCTCTTGGATTGGCGAAGCTGACATCAAAATGCGAAAAGTAACATAGAGCATCATCATTTGTATGATGCGCAAGCAAAATGAAGCACATGGGTAGGACGAATCAAAGTATGCGCGTCCCATCACATAGAGGAACCATGTGATAAGAACTATATCAAGCCACGAAAGTATAAACCTCTTATTCTTAATTAAGCTAAGTACCACACCTATTAAAGTGAGCACGGGTATAGCATAAGTGAGCGCAACATCCGTATGACACCAGACACGTTCAACTGGTTGTGCAGCGAAACATAGCATGGCAGCAACACAAGCCATTACCACCAACAAAATAACATTGTCGGTGGTTGACAGCGTCTTGATGCAACCTATAATCTGCTTCATGCTATACATATTTTAATGTTCGCTCCTTTCTTCGTTTGCCCGTGTAAGGATTTAAGGAATAGGTGATATGAGTAACAACTCCAACAATATACTCTTCAGGTACTAATCCCCAATAGCGGGAATCATTAGAGTCGAGCACATTGTCACCGGCCATGAAGTAATAATTATGCTGCCAACGATGCTGTTTCAGCGGCATCTCTCCCGTCCACACTTCTCCTGTATCCCAGTTACATCTTATAGGTTTTCCAGTCTCCCACGCCAAGAAAATATTATATAATGTAGCCTCATAAGGGGTCACATTCACAATATCCCCTTTTCTTGGCATATACATCGGGCCAAAGTTCCGTATCGTCCATCCGAAACGCTCATGATGGGGAATTGCTGGTAAAGACCAAGGCCAGAGCAGGGAGTCTGGTGTATGTTCCAACCGTTCTTGCATGGTTTCTAACCCTAAACCCCCATCATAATTATTGTTTCGGTAATGTCCATTTACGATACTCAGACTGTCACCAGGTAAGGCTAAAACGCGTTTGCAATACACATTGTTAATAACAAAGCTGATGCGCCAGTCATGATGCGGGAAATTGAATACCACGATGTCATTATGCTTAAGACTGCGCAATCCACGGGCGCGCCAGCTATGTAACTCTCCCCCCTCTGGATTGAAGTCAAAATCAGAATAGATACGTGCTCCCATAATCCTCTTGTCGACTACGACTCTGTCACCTGGTAACAGTGTCGGGTTCATAGATTCTGTGGGTATAACAAACTGGTCGAGCAGAAACACCCTGCACAACAGCCACAACATATATACAAGCAGGATAGTTACTGCTGCATACATAAGCCTTTTTACTATTTTGCCAACCACAGCCATTTTTCACCTTATTATATTTACCACCATACTTGCTTGTTATCCTCATAAGTGAATATACGTTGCTCATTCCCCTTGGTGAGATCCTTGAGGACATAAAGACCGTTCTGTGGCACATTCTTCAGACTCAGAATGTCTGCTTTGGCTTTTACTGTTGCAATGACTTTCCACTTCGTGTTTGTCCACAGTCTAAGTTCGTACTTGTCTCCTATCTCAATACAGTTACCGTCATTGCGTGGGATGAACCGAAGCTTAGCGACACGTTTTGGAGCCTTGAGCCTTAATCCTATCCAGTTGCCGTCTGGCGACTTGCCGTTGAAACCAGTGAGTATATTGTTGTCAAATACTTTCTCTCTACTATCGGGGGCAGTTCCATCTGTCCCAATTATATCCCCCTTGATAGTGTCACCCTTCTCATCGAAGAACCACAATTCGTTGATGTTGCCGTATGAGCCATCAGGACTTCTGTATCTGAGATAGCGGTATTTTCCTGTGTCCGTCACAGGAAGTTCGTACCATCCTCCGTTAGTGACCTCATTGAAGCAGTATAGATCTGTCGCCTTTGAGAAATCTGCGGTATTTGCCCCTTGAAAGCGCCCTTGCTTCATTCTGGTGTTTATCGGATCCTCTGCGCTGAAATATGGATATTTGCGCAAAAGGTTGAGCGTACACTTTCTCTTTGTATCCACCTTCACGTCACTTATCTTACCGTCGCTACCAATACTGAATGGTGTCCCGAACGGGACTATGTGCCCGTTCTCATAGAAAGCACTTATATACATCACCCTGCGTCCCATATTGGGGAATGTCACCGTGCCGTCGCGTACCACTCCGTAATATACGGGCAACCAATCATTGTTGTCAAATATGCAGATATAGGCTATCCTCTTGTCTTTGTATTTTTCTGGAACATTGCGTGTAACATCAGTGGTTGGACAGTATTCATCAGTCACGTCAGTCCAGTCTGGTACTTGAAAAAGATGGGGAATACTTTTTTCCTCCTTCAAGTCAACCACTATCTGTCTGTTCAGTTGGAACCGACGACGGAACACTTTCGCCTTCACGTAGGGGTGGAAGAACTGTGCAGTATCTCCAGGCACACTTCCCATATAGAAAGGGATTGCTTTTCCATCGGGCCGCATGAGTACGCTCCAGTGATGCCCCCAACTTCTGTTACCCCAATGAGGTGTGAAGTCTATCGTGGCTGGTATTCCAAGGCTGCGACTGAGGAACACCGTGTAACTTGCTTCGTCCCGGCAGTTTCCTGTGCGGGCTTCCAGCATTGAGGAAACCTTAGGGGCAAAGCCTATGCTAAAGTAAACCCACTCAAACTGCCCCATCACCTCATGCACACGAAGTGCTTCTGAATACATTGATCCTATCGTACATTTGGAGTCAGCTTTATTATTACGCCCTTTCCTCTCTATCTTCCATTGCTGTGACTTTTCATCAGTATATGGATTTTGCACAAGCACCGTCTTACCTGTTTTTTCGTCTTTCTTGATATCGAGGAACAGTCCTGTATCCTTACTCATAATACGTGACAGGCCGTTACCGACGGGCAATACTGCCCATTTCTGGTTGTTGCCACCAATATACTTGTACTGACTTATTGCAGTTCCCGTGTCAGTGCTTGCATACTGTACCTCCATACACAGGTCGATGGTGTCAGTCTTGAATGCGGATATCCGCCAGCAAGCACGTCCATGGTAATCCATTCTGACCATCTGTGTGCTATCATTCTTTTGCAGTGGCTTTACTTCAAGCTGATTTAGAATTGATGCCCTTAGGGTATCAAATGTGATGTAGCCCCCATTTAGAACGTTTTTAATCATGCAGTATGACTGGGAATAGTCTTCAACTTTTCTTTCTTCACAATCCTCAATGGCACCAACCTGCACATAGTCAAGTCCAATGGTGTCGCCAACACAAACAAGACTTACGCTATTTATACCTTTGTTCAACTGAAGTATGTAACCGTTTTTGCTCATGCGAAAGCTGTTTGTGTCGTTCGTGGGAGCAAGACGGAGAGTATCAATATGTATGCCATTGACCATGACATCGAGACAGGCATTTCTTTTAGTCGCAGAATATCTGAAAGTCAGGTACTTGCAGCAGTCGGAAGCCGCACACACATCAAAGGACACTATTGCCCCCTTTCGGTCAAGCAGTACATACTTATCGTGAGACGCTCCTGCTTTATCAGACGCGGAGCAGTTATTCAGCATAAGAGTTTCTGCCTCTAGTCTCCAGCCTCTTGTGCTGAGTATCTTGTTTTGATGTAACAAAGGAAATACCTGCCTTATGGTCTTTCTCCAATCGCTTTGTGGCTCGTCAAGCAGACGGTATGGAAGCACATAGTCAAAAAACAGCGAAGTGTCGTATTCTTTACTCCATGCTACCTCATGCCACAAATCACAGGCTTCATTGATTGCCTTGATGAGATAGTCGGCCTTAATGGTTCTAATGTCTATTTCCGGTCTGTAATTAGGAAGATCTTTCGCTTTTAACAATTCCTTAAATACTATTTCCCTCTGCTCTATCGGATATTCTGACATGGCAAGATATGCAGAGTCAACATAATCCACGCTCTTCCCTTTCAGGGTGTAATGATAGGGCATATTCTCAATCAGGAATTTTGCAGCACTATATTTTAATGTATCAGGATCCTCCTTAAAGTGATTCAAAACTTTCTCTAGTTCTTCACGGTTATCACCAGCCAGTTCCAAGGCATTGTCAAGTTGGTTATGACATGAACTCAGAAGCAAAACTAACAACAGGCTTAGTCCATATTGTAGTTCTTGCCTCCTATAAGTATGTATGATATGAATACCAAGTAGAATTAACGACAGAATAAACAGGGCAATATTCTTATAAAAGGAACTGGCTGGAGTAAAATGTATCAATTCGCCAAAGCAGCCACAAGATTCAATGCCACCATAAAGATCGGTATAATTAATATAAGTAATATAAGTGAAGAATCCCAAAACTATCGTATATATCCATATTATAATTCTCTGGAAACGTCTAATAAAAGCACACACACCAATTAGCAGTTCGAAAGCAATGATGACAATTGCCAAAGGGAAGCCATAACCATATAGGACATCCATTCCCAACAGACCGCAAAATGAATTGACGGTCTGTGAGAATGAATAGACACTGATTGTTTTCAGAATCGCAGATAGAATGAATGTCACTCCTAATCCTATAAGAAGTATTTTTTTCAGAGTTTCCACTTTGCTGTTATCTTAATGTTTGAGACATATTTTAATCGTTTGAACAAATTTGTCTGCAAAGTTATAAGGAATATATTAATAAAACAAATCTTCGGAGTCGTGTTGTTGCACGATTCCGGCATATTGTTGCTGATTATCAGAAGGTTAAAGGTTGGAGCGATACGCTATTTGCAACAAATTTCCTGCAACATCAGATATCTTGGTGGTCTGATTTCGTGATGGCTTTTTGTAACTGTTCAAATAGCATCTCGTAGGCGATATTACGTAAAGGGCTTTTTACAGGATGTAGTTTTTCTATCCCTTTACGTGCATAAATGATTTGTGCTATATAACCAGGATATTTACTAAGCAGATATTCATTTCGGAGGAACCATTCAAATTGTGCTGGGGTGATGGGACTGAGTTTCTGGACTTTACGAACTTGTATCCATGAGCGATTCCCTTGAGAATCAATCTTCCAGAGAATATCCGTACGGTTGGTAAGGGTGCCACGTTCAAACTTCAAACCATCTTCCTCAAACGCAATATATTCCCTTACGAACTGGATCATCTGAGTCTCAACCTCCCATGGAGACATTTCTATAAGGCTTGGCTGAATGTATCGGGCAGGAACTATGTTTTCTTCAGTTACGGCATGGCATAAGTTCCACCCTGTGACATCTATTGGCTGGTATGTACATGGATCATACTCAAACAGACATGGCACGAGCCGACTTCTTATACAATCATCAATGAACATTCTTCTTTCCAAATCCCATTTCCAGGGTTTATCGGCATATTGGTTTCGTAATAGGTTTTCTCCGATTCTAAGATAGGATTCAGGATACGTCAGTTGGACTGCAAATACCTGATTTCCGAAGATAATCGAAAAGTCCTCGAAGATTGTATCACTTTCATCACTGGTGAAAATATATGCATGTCCAAAAAACTCCCCGTTGGGTCGCTCTGAAATACACTTCTCTATTCGTTGGATGGCAACATGTCGCAAATTACAGAAATGCTGATAACGCTTCCTTCTGTTTTCTTCACGAATCCGCTCCTCCTCTTCCCTTTTCTTACGTCTCTCTTCCCGCTGCTTTTTGTTTTTCTCCTTTCTTTGCCGTGCCAGTTCTTCTTGCTGTTGCATCCATCTCTCATGTTCGCGACGAATCTTATCCCTCTCTTCCATGAAAACGCGGTGACGTTCTTCGGACTCTCTCTGTTTTTGCTCAAACTCTTTCAGCCACTCTTGATATTCCTCTTCACCCTTTTTACGCTCTCTCTCGAAACGGAGATGCCACCTGATACGTCTGCGGCGATAAATATCGTCACGATGTGCCGTCTGTTTCAAATCAAGCCATATAAAGGTAGAGAAAAATCCAATTATGGCTGTTACCGAAGGCAACATCCACGAATACATCTCCCTCTTTGTCGTACTATGATATTCCCAAAAGAAGTCAAAGAACCAATAATATAGCCAAGGAAAAATGAGATAATACCAAATGAACGGGAAAGCAATCCATAAAACCAGTCCCCAACCTGCCCAAGGATATTCACGCCATGCTTTATAGTGTTGTTTTCCCCAAGCAAGTTTGAGAACTAATCTCCAATGTTTTCGTAGCATGAATACTTTTTTCTTCATACATGATATATCATATTTTCAAAGCCGATTTAATATCAGTAGATTTAGCGACTCAATTTATTTTGCAAAGATACCGATTAGTATTTAATTATTTGTAATAACGCATTAAAACCACATATTAATTATATATTCTTAACTATTGCCTCCTTTAGAAAACTTTTATAAGAAACTTATAGTCACGTATAACAGTATTTAGATCCGCTTGTTTGCCCAATGTTTGGTTGCGAAAGCGGGTGTTGCCGCCCGAAGCAGACATCAGACGAGCAGATGACATCTTCGGGCTGTCTGGGGAATAACCGCAATTCAGAGTGCCACCGCCTGATCGAACACGTTCGCTTCAGCCGACGCGCACACTGAATTGTGGTTGTCCCCTTTTTCTGTAGGTAGGCTTTCGCAATCTGCAACGTCAAGCCAAAGGAAGCATCAAGTAACCGTAAGCCTATTCATTTTATTGTCAATCGTCGGCCACTGACACCGTTATCTGATACTGAAAAGCACATCCGACCGTCGTAAAAGCGTTAATGTCGTCGGGCAAGTCTTACAGCCTTGTCGGTGTACAAGACACTGATAAGGCTATAAGACACACCCGACTGTCAGCGGACGAGAGAAAACGGCTGTCCTCACTTGCAAACTGGAAACCGCAAGGGCATTCAGTATTGCAGGTGGTGACAGCCGATTTCTTTTTCTCATCCGCTATGTTCTGGCTACTTTTACGAGCACTAATCCCAATCAGCCTAATTATCAGTTCGCCTTGGCGAAGAGGGGGGAACGGGAGTAGCCCGAATGAGCGAATCCGTTTTCCGAACGCACCGCTTTTGTCTCCTCTCGCCTGATGTTTGATTGTTCCTGTGGCAAAGGTAAAACGCAAATTGGAATGGCAAAGTTTCAAGCCCTGAAGGGTTTCGGGGAAATCTCCACACCCGCAAGGGGGTAGTATTTCGCCGAAAAAACTTTGCGAATCCAATTCTGCTACCTTTGATCGGGCCGCAGGAACAAACAAACGGCGATAGGAGACGCAGAAAAAAAACGGTGGATTCGAGGAAACGGATTGGTTCATTAGGAACTTCACTTCACAGCTCCTGGATCCACATAAAAAAATAAAGATTATGGCATACAACAGTACAACAACAGTAGCGGTTATGGGTTACTTCCTCTTCCGCTTCATCCTTTGGGCAGTCCGCATCCTGTGGCATTGCTTCAGGGCAGTCGCAAATCTCGTCCTATGGCTCATTGCAGCCGCTTTCTGGACGGTGTTATTCCTTGCACGTATCATCCTCTAATCCCTTTCAGATATGTTCAAATACGCCATTATGCAGTACACTCCGCAGCGTTATATGCGCCGTGCAGACTTCGAGACGCAGGACACTATGCGCCACTTGCTCGACTTCAAAGCAGGTAGGAGGTATGCAACCAAGTGGGCAGCGCAGATAGTTGGCAAGACCCTTTCCGCAATGAACTTGACAAACACCGTCATAGTCTGCATCCCTGCCAGTTGTGAGCAGACCAATAAGCGCAGATACAAGAGATTTTCCGCAGACGTGTGCGCCATGTGCAATGCAATCAACGGCTTTGAGCATATCCAAGTTATCGGCAAGCGTGAGAAAGTGCATATCAGCAAGAAGCACGGACAAAAGAGCAATGTGCAGATAGACACCGACTATTTCAACGGCAAGCGTGTGTTGCTGATTGATGACATTTGCACCACTTGTGCCACTGCCAATGCCTTTATCGAGCAGATGCAGGCAGCAGGTGCAGACGTGAGAATGACCCTCTTTCTCGCCAAGACAAAGACATATCGTAGAACATCAAATTATCAATACAACTGAATTATGAGTACAGCAGCAACAATGAGACTCCCCATTAGCAGATGGGGCATTGAAGACAGACCCACCGAGAAACTACAGCGTTTAGGCACTGACAGCCTTACGGACGCAGAGTTATTAGCCATCCTTATCGGAAGCGGAACGCAGCAGTATAGCGCAGTGGATATTGCCAAACACGTTATGGGCAAGTTCAACAACA
>CALDLA010000035.1 GCA_937898415.1 uncultured Prevotellaceae bacterium
GCCTGTTCACTGTCGAACCGTCATGGATGAAGTCCTTCATCTCGATGTTCAGTTTATCCGGCTCCTTGGCGTACTTCACGTTGAAAGCATAGAAACTGCCGTCCTCCGTGATGACGCTCATGTTCGTCTCTCCCTTGAACCATCGCTTGGTGGCTTTTACACGTATCACGTTCTCTGCCCCGTCAGCCTTACCCGCCATGATGTTTGCAGAACCCAAGTCAACGTAGGTCACGGAGGCAGGGAAGATGATATGCACAGTCTTGTCGAAGGTCACCTGCAATCCGTGAGGCGGAATCATGCGGTCGTAGGTAATACTGCGCGTTAGTCCCTGAAACAAGTCGCCGTCCTTGGGCAATGTCGTTTCCTGTGCACTCACTGCGCTTGCGCCCACCAGCAGGGCGCAAGCCATCATCAATACTTTCTTCATTCTCATTGTCGTTTGTCTGTTTGTTAATTAGTTATACACTTAGTTCTCCTTCTGGTACAGCAGCACCTGATACCCGGCCTTCAGATGCACCTTTACGGTTCGCATCTTCTTTGCCACATACTGGCTCGTTCCCTGTATCAGTCCCTTGCCGACATCAGAGACCAGTTGCGCCTTGGCATCCGACGAGATATTGATGCTGCTGCCCATCGACCCGCCCATATTGGCGGCAACCTCCTTGGCGGCACTCACCTCCATCGAGTTCGGAATGAAAATGCCCTCCTGTCCGTCAGTGTCATAGACCGACAACTCCACTGGAATGATCATCCTGCCGTTCTCTATCGAGGTAATGGTGATGCAGAGCCGTTCGCCCTGGATCTTCGTCGCGCCGACCACAATAGAGTTCTTCGGGATAATGCGCTCGTCCACCGCCATCGGCTCCAACAGCCGTAGTCTCACCGTCTGCCCATCTGTCACGGTCTGGTAGCCATAGACCGATGCCGAAATCGTGTTCTTGCGACAGACACCGCCATTGGCACCTACCGCAGTATTGAACGAATTGAAGGCAAAACCTCCATCGTCATCCCCACTGTCATACACCTGATTGCTCAGAGCCGAGACCACCGTCTTTGCCACCTGCTGCACGGGCGATACCTTGCGCTTCTTTCCCTGCTGGTCCGAAGTTCCCTGTTCACCTGCTCCTGCGTAGGCGACCTGACCGTTTCCACCCTGTGCCGCTGGCATATACTTGGCAGCGAGTTGATAGGACTTTTCCATCAAGGCCAACTGATCATCTACATTGCTCCCGCTCGATGCAGTCTGTGACGTCAGTTTCTGCTCCAGTTCCGCTATGCGGTTCTTCAGTTCCTCGTTGGCAGCGTCGCCCGACGGCTGGTAGAAACTGCCGAGCGTCTGGCTCAGTTCGTTGCATGCCGCCGCCGACTGCTGCACTCTCTGCTTTGCTGGCGACACCTCTTCGTCCTTATGTTCAGCCTTTGCCATCAGGTTCATGTCGTCAGTCACCGCGACGGAATCCGTCTCACTCACCGAGTACGCCCCCAGGTCGTGCCGTGCCTGCTGGTTCTTCTTCACGCCATCCATCTCATAGGCTTTGCTCTTGTCGGCAATGCCAGTACTGCCCTTGTCAGCGTCAGGCATCTCGGTATTGAAACCGCTCCTAACCACAGCATCGTCACTACCGCCACCCAGAGAACTGAACAGCCAGAGCACGATGACCACCATGCCGATGACGGCAGCACCGAGCACCATCATCTTGTTGCGCTTCAACTTCTCTTCCTCCGTCAGTTCCTTCTTGAGCTTAGGTTCCGGCTCCTGTCTCTCATTCTTCTGCCCCTCCTGGGATGAGCTGTCTGAGTCCCTGCCTTGCAACTGCTCCAGTTCCTTCTTTTCTTCCTGTTCCATTTACCATATCTTTAAGTTGTGAATAATCCTGTTTCCCATCCACGATGATGGGAGTGTCAATGTGTTCAATCACGATGTTCGTGCTTTCTTTCCTGTCGGCAATGTCCGTCACCGTCTGCCAGATGCAGTAGAGAAATAGCACTACGAGGATGCCAAACATACCGATGACTACGTGCAGCCTCTGCTCAGGCGTGAGTGCATCAAGCCTTGCCTTGATGCCTCCCGCAATCTTGTCTTTTATCCTTCCAACTTCCTGTTTCATTTCTTCACCGTCCTGATGTCCTTGTTCTCGATGATCGTGAAGTTCCGTATCTGGAAGCCGTTGGGGTTGTCGTCCGAGCGGCTGGAGTTCATCAGTCGGCACTCCGTCACCAGCGTCCTCTCCGTCACGTTACTCTCACGGATGATCGTCTGCTTTGCGAACGTTCTCACCTGATACGGGTAGCTGTCGAAGTCGCACACCACGCTGTCCACCCTCACCGTCTGGTTGATATTGCCCGCGATGATGCGGTTATAAAAGCCCTGTTCCGCGAAGTCACGGTAGTAGTTGTAGGCGCTCTTGTCGGCCATCACCAGCGCACGCTGCACGTTGCTCTCGATGGCGCTCTTCTCCGGTGCCAGCGTGAAGAAGAGTTCGTGAAAGCGGCGCACGTGTTCCCTCGCCTCTGCCGGACGGTTCTGCGAGAGGTCCTGCGAGAGCGCCAGCATCAGCGACTTGCCGCCGTCGAGCACATATATCTTCTCCCTCTGCTTCTCCGCGAAACTGTACGAACTCCACACCGACCACACCGTTACCACCGTACATGCGGCCAGAAAGATCATCCCGAACAGCCGAAGCTGCCGGAATGATGATTCGATGTTCTTCAATGACTTGAATTCCATTTCCTGTTTCTTTCTTTTGTCGTTACTTTTTTCTGTTACACATTACTTGGCAAGCCAGATGGCACCGCTCTTCACGGCCCCGCCGCTCTTTGTCAGCGACTTGTTCACGTTGCGGTTGTAGTTGCCAATACCGCCCGCCTGAATCACCCAGCCAGCCACCGTAGGCACGGTGAAGTAGCCGATGATGCCTATGAGCATCATGATAAGGTACACCCCGTCCGACGAGTCGAGCGAGAAGCCCGGGTCCGTCTGCATCTGCACGATGTCGTGCTCGATGCTCAACTGCTGGATTCTCGCCAGTATGCAGCTGAACAGGTCGGCGATGGGCAACCAGAGATATACCTGTATATACCGGCACATCCACCCCGTGAGCGTACTCTGGAAGCCGTCATAGACTGCAATTCCGAACGCCAGCGGCCCGAGTATCGACAGCACGATGAGGAAGAACGTCCGCAGCACGTCGATCATCAGCGACACCGCCTCGAACACCAGTTCCAGGATGTAGCGGAAGCCGTCGCGTATCATCTTCTGCAGCTTGTACAGCCCGCGCTCCGCATACATGCCCGCCATCGTCGCCAGGTCCGACGGCGATATGCCGAGGTTGTCCAGTTCCTTGTCAAACGCCGCATCGTCTACCAGGTAGGCTGTCTCAGGGTTGCGCTTCATCATCTCCGTCTCCAGCTCGTCCTTCTGCTGCCTCAACTGGTCGAGGTCCAGCTTCTGCCCTTCGAGCATCGTGCTCACGCCCTGCACTATCGGACTCATCACGCTGTTCATCGTGCCGAGCACCAGCGACGGGAAAAGTAGGATGCAGATGCCGATGGCGAACGGGCGCAGCATCGGGAACACGTCTATCGGCTCAGCCCTCGCCAGCGACTGCCATACCCTGTAGGCGATGTAGAAGAGCGCACCGAACCCGGCCACCGCCCTCGCCACGCCCGTCATCTGTGAGCAGAGCGGCATCATGTCGTCGTACAACTGGCGCAGGATGGTGTGGATGTTGTCCGTGTCGATGATTAGCAATAAGTCTGTCATCATGTCACTTTTGCTTTTCTATAATTCCGTGATTCCCTTGTTTACCAGTACTTCTCCGCACCCTTGCCGTAGAGTTTCAGCACACGGTCGAGGTCGTGCTTCTTCTTCGCACGGAGGTACGACACGGAGATGTTCTTGTTGGTGTAGTAGTTGACGAGGTTACGGTAGTGCTTCATGTCACGGTAGCATTTGTCCACCACGTCCATCCTGTCCTTGTCGGTCATGGAGAGCGTCGAGATGTTCACGACAGTCTTCAGTTCGTTCAGTACGCCCGTCGATTCCTCCAGCAGTTTCGTGTAGCCACTGGCAATCGCTGAAAGTTCCTCAACAGAAAAGTTCTCGTCGTTCATCATCTTCTGGAAGGAGTTGACGTAGATGTCGGTGATGTCACCCACCATGACGATGGTCTGCTGCACCTTTCGGGCATCGCGCACCAGATTGTTCACCGACTTCAGGGCGTCGTAGTACTTCTTGCCCTGCTCGTAGATCTTCACCGTTTCCTTGAAGTTGTTGATCATGTTTTCCGCGGTCGTGGAGGTCTGCACGATCTCACGGCAGGAGTTCACGATACCCTGTGCCAGATTGGTAGGGTCAACGACCGTCCACTGTGCACTGGCCTTGCCGACGAACAGCGTCATGCAGAGGCTCATCAATACGAATACTTTTGCTCTCATTGTTACTTTTGTTTTTTGATTGGTTTATCACTTGGTGCATGGCTGCACCGTTTACTTACTCTCTTCACGCCGCTTGTCGGCAAGTTGCCTGATGGCACCCTCGATGTCACCGCCCAGCTTCTCTGCCAGACGCTGTACCTCGATTTTCTCGGTCTCTTCCGTCGTGTAGGCAAGATACTCTTCGGGACTTACCTCGGTGGCATAGACCGCCGACTGCGTACCGCCCAGACCTATCCACACCTCCTTGTAGAGCCGTGAGGGGTTGTTGGCCTGGTTGATGCTCAGTATCTGCCCCTTCTCCTTCTCCGTCAGTCCGAGCAGGTTCTGTATCTGGTCGAACTTGTTCATGTACTTGCGCTGGTCGAGCAGAATCTTGCAGTCGGAGTTGTTGATGATGCTCTCCTTCACGATGGGCGACGATATGATGTCATCCACCTCCTGCG
>CALDLA010000036.1 GCA_937898415.1 uncultured Prevotellaceae bacterium
CTGGATTGAAGATGGCGGGTAGGGCAGCACGGTTCACCGTTCCTTCGGCAGTCATGGCGTCCTTACCCACGTTTCTTGTGTCGGGTACTTGCTTGGCAAGTACTACAATTTTTAATGCCATAATATATAATTAATAATGTGTATCCTTTCGAAAAGCGGGTGCAAAGGTACTACTTTTTGCGCACACAGCAAAATAAAATGCACAAAAACGACCGAAACGTGCACATTTCGGTCGATTTGTGCAATAATAATACAGAATGTAAACTTATTCTGCCGTATTGAAGTATTCTTCCAGTTCCTGGGCGGAACTGCCTTCCTCGTTCACGAGATCCTTGATGACCAGTCCCTTCTCCAAGAGCAGGATGCGGGTGGAGATTTCAGAGACGAAACTCAGGTTATGGCTGGAGATGATGACAGTTGTGCCCAGCTGTTGGTTCATTTGGCGTATCAGTTTGGCCACTAACATCTGTGACGAGGGGTCGAGGTAGTTGAATGGCTCGTCGAGGATGAGCACCTTGGGGTTGATGAGCATAGCGCCGATGATGCCTATCTTCTGGCGGTTACCCTCTGAGAACTCACGCAGGTACTTCTTCGTACCGAGAATCTCGTCGTGCATTAGCGACTGATATTGTGCCAGACGGCTGTTGAGCGTATCTTTGTCGATGGCATAGACACTGGCAATGAAGTTGAAGTATTCCTCCGGCGTGTAGAAGTCAATCAAGAAACGACCGTCGATGAACGACCCTGTGAACTGTTTCCACGTTGAGTCTTCATTGACGCGGTTGCCGTCGGTCTCGACGTAGCCTTCGGTGGCCTCGATGAGGTCCAGTATCAGCCGCATCAGCGTGGTCTTTCCGGCACCGTTATTACCTACCAATCCTACCAGTTCGCCTGAGTGGATGGTCAGCTCAGGAATGTCGAGTACGGTATTCTTGCCGTACTGCTTGACAAGGTTTTGTATTTTGATTTCCATATTTCTTTAGTTTCTGTAGCGTTCAAAGTTTGCGTAACGGTTCTGTTCATAGCGACGGGCTATCCATCCGATGACTGGTTTATAGAGCAGGAACCCGGCCAGACCCAATACAGAGAGTACCGTTGTGGCGACCACGGTGTCGAGCAGCAAAGCACAGAGGCAGTAGACTGCCATCGGGACAAGGATAATCATACCGTATAGGTTGATGGAGAGTGAAGCTCCCTGATAGTTGAAAAATGCCGACTGGAACAGCTCTATGCGTGACGAGATGAGGGCTGTCGGCATCATTGACAGGTTGCCCACACCAGCCGTAAACAGCCATGTGGCCATCAGCAGCCACGGCGACAGGTCGGATATCCAAAGGATGGGGATGATCAGTACGATGGGCAGGAGGTTGAGCAAGGCATAGAACTTGAACTTGTTGCGCAGGATCTCCCTAATGTCGACAGGCTTCGTCCACAAACAATCGAAGTAGTTGCCTTCGATACCGAATACCCACTGGCCCAACATCATCGAAGGTGCAAAGACGGCAAACATCAGCATCATGTAGAAAATAAAGTTCAGTCCGTTGATCTGCTGTGTATAGACATTGAAGATAAACACCAGCGGCATAACGAGCACCGCCACCCGCAGACGCTTGGAGCGTAGCACACTGATATACTCCATTGAGAACAGCGACGACGCCCCGAGGAACAATCGTCCAGCCTTGGCCTGTGACTCGTCGTAGCGGCGCAGGTCACACAGATAGTCGTAGAACATAGCGATGGCTCCTGCACACAACAAAAGGAAGCCAGTCATACCGACCCACCACGGCATCAGCATGCAGGTCAGGGCGTACATCTGGGCAACGATAAGCCACACCACCATTCCTCCGATGACGGGCCACTTATTGCTCCACCCCTTGGCCCGACGTAGGGCTGTGATAGCTACGCCGCCCACCATTGAGACGGCCAGCAGCAACAGGAATGTGGGCAGAATCTCAGACCATTTCAGGAACAGCAAACAGAAAGGAAGAAGACAGACGGGGATGGTCCAGTTCCAGAAGTTGAACAGATTGGTCGTCAGCAAGAACCTGTTCCACGAACGTTCGGGTATGGGTTTGCTTTTCAGGTAGTGGTCCATGATCGTCTCGTCTTGCTTCATCACCAGTTTGCCTAGAAAGTCGGGCACGATGAGCCCGGCGGCCAGGAATGGTACCGCTATGGCGGCTCCTGATGCGGCGCCCATTTCCGCGTATGCTACATAGGTAACAGAGGCGCTGATGATAAGAAACAACAAGAAAAGATAGGCTTCACCCAGAAACCTCATCCACTTGAAGTCCCTACGTTTTTGGTCGGCCCATAGTCTTAATAGCAGTTTTAACATAGCAAAGTCTTACTTTGGTCTTTTCTGAGTGCAAAGATACAATTAAGTGCGCAATTCTCCAAATAAAACATCTACTTTTATCCAACTAATTGTCCTCGACAAGTTCTGTCTGTGTCTTGGGCCAGTTGACGAGGAACAACTGGCTGGTGGCGCGGGTAAAGGCCGTGTAGAGCCAGTGTAGATAGTCGGACGTCATCATGTCGTCGGACAGATAGCCCTGGTCCAGATAGACGTGCGACCATTGGCCGCCCTGTGCCTTATGACAGGTGACGGCATAGGCGAACTTTACCTGCAAGGCGTTGTAGTATTTGTCCTGTTTCAGCTGTTTCAGTTGTTCCGACTTTGGCTGTATGTCCTGATAGTCCTCTAATACCTTATTATATAATAGGTCCTGCTGCTCACGGGTCAGCGAGGGCGACTCCGACGTCAGCGTATCTAGGAGCACCGTGGCTGTCAGCTCGTAGTCGTCGTAGTCAGGGAACAGCAACGTCACCTCGGCAAAACGGAAACCATATAGCTCATGAATGTTGCGAACACGTTGTACGGTGGCAATGTCGCCGTTGGCGATAAACTGGACCTCTTCCTTATCCTTCCCGTAGTAATAATTGTTTTTTACAATCATCAGTCTGTCGCCGCTGCATAGCTCGTCCTCGCGGTCGAGCACCGTTGCCCTGATGCCTCGATTATAGATGTTGGCCCGTTTGTTGGAGCGGGTGATGACAATGGTGTCGTCGATTCCCGCCTTTGAATAGCTGCTGGCCAGTGTCTCGATGAGTTCATCACCGGGGACGACCCGGATGTCAGGGAAGCTGACGTCAATCTTCGGCAGTCGGGAAGCCTCCCTGATCCTTGTGGCATTCCACAAGATTCCTGACTCCTGCGCCTGCCGGAGCACTTCACGAAGTTCGGCTCTATAGACCGTCATGCCATAACTGCGTAGCACGTAGGTGCTCAGGGCAGGACTTTCGGTCTCGCCCACAGGGGGGAGTTGGGCACTATCGCCGATGAGCAGCAACCGACAGTTACGCTCATTATAGACAAAACTGATGAGGTCGTCCAGTAGCGGAGTGTCTCCATTGGCAATCATCGACGCCTCATCTACTATAAATAAGGTGTCGTGGGCTGCGTTGTAGTTTAGTTCGAAGAATCCCATGCCCGGACGTTCCATGGACTTCTTCTGTCGGTAGATGCGTCGGTGGATGGTGTAGGCCGGACTGTCGGCATAGAGCGAGAACACCTTGGCGGCCCTTCCCGTAGGAGCCATCAGCACCATCTTCTGTTTCAGTGCCGTCATGGTGCGGACAATGGCTCCTGCCAGTGTGGTTTTTCCTGTACCTGCCGAGCCTCTCAGCACCATGACGGTATGGGCATCACGGTCGAGCATGAAGTCGGCAAACACGCTGATGGCCTGTTCCTGTTCAGCTGTCGGCACATGGGGAAATGACTGCCTGATGTGATATTTTAGCTCTTCGCCTATCATTTTTCAGAAATAATTAGTATCTTTGCAGGCGCAAAGGTAATAAAATTATTCTATATAAGGCACAAACAGAATGAAAAACAGTAAAGAACGCATTGTCATACGCATCGGCCAGCACCACCTGTCGTTCTCGTCCGTCGATGCTGCCGCCGTCGACCAGCCTATCAACTATGAGCCTTATGTCGTGAAGAGTGGCATGTCGATGGCAGCCAATCTGCGTGAGGCTCTCAAGGGAGCCAGTTTGGCGAAGATGGGTATCAATAGGGCAATGGTGATCATTGACACCCCCGTATTGCTCATTCCGGTGGAAATCTTCGAGGAGGAGAAGATGGTTGTCATGTACAACCAGTCGTTTCCGCATAAGGAGCAGGAAATGGTGCTCTACAATGTGCTTCCTGACCTGAACGCCGTGGCTGTCTTTGCCTTGAACAAAGACCTGAAGACGGTACTCGATGACAATTTCTCCGACCTTCGCATTACTGCTGCCATGTCACCCGTCTGGCGTCATCTGCACCGCCGCTCGTTTACCGGTGCCCGGGCCAAGCTCTACGGCTATCTGCACGACCAGCAGCTTGATGTCTTTGCTTTTCAGCAGAACCGTTTTAAGTTCTGCAACCACTTTGAGGCCAGCCGTACGCCGGACGTCGTCTACTTCCTGCTCTACGTATGGAAACAGCTGATGCTCCAAGCTGACCAGGACGAACTCCATCTCGTTGGCGACGGGCTGACTGACGAGCGGAGCGAACTGGTCGACCAGTTGCACCGATATCTGAAGAACGTTTACGTCATCAATCCCTCGGCCGACTTCAACCGTGCTGCTGTCACCAGGATCAAAGGTATGCCTTTTGACCTGATGGCGCTGTTGACAAAAGGGTTATAAATAAGACCATCGTCATGAGAATCATCACAGGTATCTACAAGGGACGTCATTTTGAGATTCCGCGCTCGTTCAAGGCAAGGCCGACGACCGACTTTGCCAAGGAGAATATCTTCAACGTGCTGACAGGGTACCTTGACTTCGAAGGTGCCACGGCGCTCGACCTCTTCTCGGGAACGGGCAGCATCACACTCGAACTGCTGTCGCGTGGCTGCAGCCGTGTCATCAGCGTCGAGCAGGACCGCGACCACCACCGCTTCATCTGTGACTGTGTGAAGAAACTGCAGACCCCTCTGTGTACTCCACTCCGTGGTGATGCCTTTCGCTTTATCAAATCCTGTAAACAGCAGTTCGACTTTATCTTTGCCGACCCGCCCTATGCGTTAAAGGAACTGCCTACTATTCCCGACCTTGTCTTCGAAAAAGGACTGTTGAAAGAGGAAGGCGTCTTTGTCTTCGAACATGGCAAGGATTATGACTTCTCCGGTCACCCTCATTTCAGGGAGCACCGCGCTTACGGCAGCGTCAACTTCAGCATATTTACATCAGCGGAGCCAGCATCCGAATGATGCTCTCCCATAGCCTGACCAGGAATCGAGGCTTCATGCGGCTTGGCAGTGATGTCAGTCGCACGGACTGTTTTTCGTCTGTTAGGAACAGTTGTTTCAGGCGGCAGGCCACCTCGTTGCTATAGATAAAGGCGTTGGCTTCGAAGTTGTTTTCAAACGAGCGGAAGTCAACGTTCGTAGAGCCGCAGGTGCAGATGCTGTCGTCGCACACCATCAGTTTCGAGTGCATGAATCCCGCCGTGTACAGACTCACCTTCACGCCGGCCTCCTCGGCCTCGCGCAGAAAACTGCGTCCTGCCCAGTCGGCAAACCATGCATCGTTCTCCTTGGGTACTAACAGCCTGACGTCGATGCCCGCCACAGCTGCCGTCTTAAGCGCAAACAGCACGGCATCTGTAGGCAGGAAGTAGGGTGTCTCGATATAGATGTACTGTCGGGCGGCCATGATGATGCGCACAAAACCCTGCATGATTTCGGGATAGGGTACCACCGGACTGCTGGTCACTACTTGCAAAAGTGAGGAGTGAGAAGTTAGAAGTGAGGAGGTCGGTGGGTAGTACTTGCGCTCGTTGAGCAGGGTACGGTCGACAAAGTACCAGTCGATGAGGAAAGTGCGCTGCAGGGCATAGACGCCCAGTCCCGTCACTCGCAGCATCGTGTCGCGCCAAGGTTGACGGCCTGTACCCTTCACATAGCGCAGGGCAATGTTCATGCCGCCGATGAACCCCACCTCGCCGTCGATGACCATCAGTTTGCGGTGGTTGCGGTAGTTCACTTTGCTGGTGAACGACGGAAACCTTACTGGCAGGAAAGGTACGGCCTCGATACCCTCTTCGCGCATCCGTTCAAAAAAACGGTGACGAACGTTCCAGCAGCCCACATCGTCGTAAATGAGCCGCACCTCCACTCCCTCGCGGGCCTTGCTGGCCAGCATGTCAGCCACCAGATTGCCCAGCGGGTCTTCCTCAATGATATAGGTGTCGATATGGATGTGGCTGCGGGCCTTGCCGATGGCGGCTAACAGTGCCGGAAAGAACTGGTATCCGTCGGTATAGACTTCCACGTCGTCCAGGATGAAAGGAAGCGAGAAACTCTGGTTGATAAATAGGTCAATCACCGGCTTGTGCTCCACGGGCAGCGTCAGTCCCTGCTGTTCGACGAAGCCTAACATGGAGCGCTTCGACAGGTCGTCGAGCTGCCGCTGACTGATCATTCGCTCCTTGCGGGTGTTGATGCCGAAGAACAGATAGAGGATGACGCCCGCAAACGGCACGAACCATATCACCAGTGCCCACGCCATTGTCTTGGCGGGCTGGCGGTTATCCATGACGACATGGATATCTCT
>CALDLA010000037.1 GCA_937898415.1 uncultured Prevotellaceae bacterium
CCGTTTGCAAAGATAGACATTTTTTGTCTAACTGCGCAAATAAAAAACAAAAACTTTTTTTATTATTGTATTCTGACTTATTTTATTGACCAGCATCAATTTTCATTGTACGACACCTATACACTACACATATGGCTCACCATTTATCCACATCAAAAAAGGTTCGCTATGTTCATTCGCCTCAATAATCTTCTTCTTGTCTGCAATATCATACTTTGAAGAGTTCACATTATAAACCTGAACCTCGTCCTCATACTTCAGCCCTATCAGCAGCACTCCAAGAGCCAAAAGTTTACTCGTCAACAAAGCGAATCCGAAACATATTTGTCCGTCAATCAGTTTCAACGTATCTTTGTAGTCTTGCATCAATTTTTCCAGTCGATTGTACAACTCGAACGGGTCACGCTCTGGCGCATAAAGCAAATTCTGCGGCTCTACTTTCAGGGTATCTGTCAGGAAGTCATTATATTCCCACAAAAGCTGGTCTGAACGGCCAGGCTCTTTTGACGGGAAAGGCAAAACCGGACAAACTTCTTTGGGGTGGAACGTATCATAAACCAGTTTCAGATGTTCCTTCTTATCTTCACCCATCAGCGGAACAAAGATATTGATGGGGTTGAAAACCGATTCCATACCGTAGGACGCCCTGAAATTGTATAGCGGAGTTATCGTCTCTTCGTTATATTTCTTCTTGATTAATTTGTCTATCTCCACATTCTCCGACACAGTTATGAAAAGATTAGTCTGGTCGTACTGTGTCTTGTCATAGAGCAACTTGGCAATATTGTAATAATAGGCACAGGGAATGGCACTGACATCCAGAATAATATCCGTATAAGCAGTATAGTCAATTTGGTTTAATTGTCTGAGCATACTCTTGATACGGTTGTCCCAAGACAATTTAGCGTCAATGATTATCGTCTGATAGTATATGTCCTTTTCATTCATCAGCGCCTCGAACTCTGCCACATTCTGCTTATAGAACTCATCACCGTCCGTTTCTTCCTTTGCAGGAAAGTCAACGGCCAGACAATCCAAGGTCTGGTAGGCTACATCCTCAAAGATCTTCTTCAAAATGTTATTCATCCTGGGATCAAAGCCTTTCCCCATAACGAATAATAATTTAGCGTTTCTTTGCGCATAGTAGCTCTTCCAAAAATCAGAAACTTCTTCCTGCTGAAAGAACATATAAGAATTCCACTTCATAGCTCACCCTTTCGTTATAGCCAGGATTTTATCTGATCAACCTTCAGTTTCCGCCAGCCGCCGTAGTTCAACGGGATGCCGGCATACACACACAGCGCACGGTTCAAGTAGAATACCGACCACAACTGGCCTTTATTACCCTGTTGTTCATCAAGCCTTAATGTCAACAGATTGTAAGCCACACAGGTTCTTAACAGTTCTATCAACTGCTCGTTCTCCGGATCTTTATGCCAGGGTACATTTTTCTTCTGCCGCCGCGTCCCGAAGTCATCATTCACGGCAAAGCCACTCACCGTCCTATACGAATAACTGTCTGTAAAAGTCTGCTTCCTACAGAAGTCTATCATTCTGGTAAGAAAGACCTTCATTTCGTCGCCATGTGGCATCTTCTCAATTCTGGCAAAATACTCTGCCGCTTTGTCCCTGATAACTTCATCTTGCTCCTTTGCCGTAAGCGTGTAATCCGTAGGACTCGTTATCTTCTTCGCTGTAATACGGCTGAAAAGGGCTGATGAAAAATCAAGGAACTGCTCAACGTTCACATTGGCCACATTGATAAGCGATTTCTCACCATAATACTTGGGCAATCCCAATTCCGCAGGCAGGATTTCTTCCGTTGGCTTCAGTGTTTCCGACAACAAGGAATTCAATTCATCCGGCTCATACGGAAACAGACGCATTGTATCAATCACTTCCGATTTGCGGTTAGCAAACATCAAGAGAGCTCGGGCTGAATAAGCACGCTCCTTTAAATCCGATATTGACTCTACGGCATTAATGAGATTCTCGTAAGATCTTATTTCAGGGTGAGTAGCTAGTTTCTGCAAACACTTCTGGGCACCAACTCGATACTTCTGATCCCATTCTCCTTCATCACTGTTCGCCAACAACATCATTAGGTCTATATCAGCCATGGCGTATATTGACCGCCTGTTGGCAATCAATTTGACCATCTTTTCAAATTCAGTGGATTTTTTGTCTTTATACTTGTCCAATTCTATGACTTGATAGTCCCGTTCCTGCTTGTCTGTTTCCAGCAGTTCGCTTGAAACCAGATTGTCCAGTCTCTCTGCTATCCAGAACGTAACGTTCAATCGGGTTTCAACGCATACTTTTTCAAGCGTACTGCGCTGTCCTTTTGTCAACTTATGGGCATCGTCAAGCTGGAAAATGAATTCTTCGCATAGGTTGTGGCCTGGATAGGAGAACCACTGTGCATTCATCAGTGGTAGCACAAATAATGATGAACAGGAGAATACACTGTTTCCTTCACGCTCGAAAGAGTTAATGGCTTTATATATATCTTTTTCCTTCTCAGAAGCCCAGTCCAAAAGGTCTTTGCAACTGCATCTTGTTCTGGGGAAATCCAGCTCTGCATCCAGTATATTTGCATCCTGTGGCGTATAAGCTATCTTATACAAATCTTCGGGACCAACGCCCGACAGTCTCATCAGAGTTTTAATCGTTGATATGACAAAACGCACATTGAGCAATGCCAGGAACATCGAGGTCTGTTCTGCCTTGCTGTACATTTCCTCATCATCTATCAAGGCGTAATCGCTTCTCGTCAGCAGATAGACACCGCAACGCTTGATTTTGTTCTTGTCCTTTACTCCCAGTTTGTTCAGAGCCTCAAACACATCCCTCGTTTCCTTGTTGTGACTCACAATCTTCTTCAAGACGGTGGGATAGAAAATACGCAACAGGGAGGTCTTTCCAAATCCCGGAGGGCTTTGGATAAACGTCACGAAATGCCACAACTTACCTTCATCGTTCTGTTTTTGCAGTTTCCTCATAGGTTCTGTGGAGAACAACTTCAGAAACAGCTCGTCAGAATCGATATTCTCGGTAGTGCGCAGTGCAAAAGGATTTGATGGTCTATCCATATCAATGTCTGCTTATACGTGGGAATAGCCCCCTGAATTTACTTGTATCTTCCCATATTACGGGCATAGTATTGTTTGGTGTGTTGTGGGATAGCACCAGCAATAGGCTACACTCGTTAAAGCCCCAGTAGGGTTCATCGTGTTTGCCCTTCCGGTAACTGTCGGTCAGTATAGATGACCAGTCGTAGTACTTGTCTTTTTTCAGTACATTCTTGAGACCAGGATGGGTCTTGATAAGATTTATCTCTTCCGTCTTAATTAGCTGGACACAGTCCACATTGAACTGTATCAGGTCATTCATGCCGTTGTCAGATAGATATTTTCCCACTTCACGCTTGATATTCGTTATGGCCTCCTCTGTAGCCACACAGAAAAGGACGCTGACCTTGACTTGACCTTTCACGAAAAGGTCGGAAAGTTCTTTTGACTCATCATCAGCCGATCCTTCAGAGCCTGCTTCCTTGGGTTTCATACCTCTCAAGACTTTTATGATTTTACCTTTGAACTTGTTGTCTTCCTTTCTGGCAAAACTGGTTCCGCTCGCGGTGAAGTCATCCACTAGAAACAAAGACTCAAACAGATTCCTATTGGTTCCTTTAAGCAAATTGTCCTTACGCAGTTCATCATACATATCCTGCAATTTCTCCTGATTGGGATAGTACATTGGGAGTACCTGCTCATTGCTGAAACCTGCCGTACGTCTGAGAATATCTATGTGCGAACCATCGCTCAAACCCACTACTAAAGAGAGACGCTTCTGGATCTTGTATTCCTGTGAGTTCTCAATCTTGTTCAACTGGTATCTCGACAATCCCGCCTTGCTTGCGGAGAGGTCTCTGATGAACGGTTTTATTTTTGAGCTATACATCAAGTCCACAAGATACTTGATTTGCTCAGAGGATATAAATGTCAAGTGCTTATTGAAGGCGGAATAGATAGTCTCCACATCCTCCTTGTCAAATTGTGACATCCACTGGGCAAAACTCGACATAAACCTGAAGCCAGGGTCAAACTGGCTATAGGAATCATATTTCGTCCTGGCCATGAAGGACAACTTAGGAAGCTCCTTGCTAAGGCGCTTGTCATCCCACTTTGTGACCTTTGCTAACAATGAAACTGCAAGATTGTCATTCATACGCTAAACTTACACGTTATCTTCCCTTCGATTGCCTTCATGCGGCTTAAGTAATAGAGGGTCGCATCAAGTCCCTTCATACCTGACGGGGCGATGTTCCAACAACTCTTTGCATTCTTTGATACACGGTCAACGCTCAATGAAAACTTACTGGTCAGCATTTCATAATCGTTGCCTTCCACGGTTCCGTAATCACCAATACACAAGGTGTGATCAGGATCTTCTATTACTCGTAGTTTGCTCACTTCACGGAAAACCACAATATCCATGCTGTGACTGCTGCGCCAAACACGGATGCCTTTCATCTGCTTGTCCCAGATGATTTCACGGCAGGTCTCATAAACCAGTAGTGATTCCGTCTGGGTCATTTCTCCCTCAATGGACAGTTGAAGGCTGCGCTCTTCAAATTTGTAGTCCACACAGCCCTTAGGGAGTCTTTGTTTCAGTTCATCCTCCAGCGCTTTAAGTTCACTGTCGAAAGGCTGGTTCTTCCATTCTTCCAGCTTTGCCTCAT
Organism: uncultured Prevotellaceae bacterium; assembly: GCA_937898415.1. Classification (GTDB taxonomy): domain Bacteria; phylum Bacteroidota; class Bacteroidia; order Bacteroidales; family Bacteroidaceae; genus Prevotella. The sequence goes on from CALDLA010000037.1 coordinate 4,742, forward strand.
CGCCTAATGCTAAGAGGCAAGCACCGTTGTAGTAGCCCACCTTGATTTGTGGCCAATACTTGCAATCGATGGTGTTCATGAAAGATTCGCCTACTGACTTTCCACGGCCTGTAGCCACCACAATCTGTGCTCCGTTTTCCAAGATCGGTAGCAAAGCATTCGTGATTTCAGGACACAACCCCTTTGTGTAACGGCTTGTATGGTCGGAGGCAGAGAGAGTACCATCGTAGTCGAAGGCTACGGTGGAAAATTTGCCCCTGTTTAGCTGACGCACAAAACGCTTACATGCATCGCTGTAATGATTCCACAACGGGGCATTATCCTTTCCAGCAAGACCCAGTTTGCGGAGAACAGCCGCTTCGAGTGTCTTTTCTGAGGGAAGGATGCGGTTGGTCAACTTGAAATAGTCCAGATTGTATAGCACACGGCCATACCCTGGCACTCCGGGTTTGCCGGGGTCTATGCCACGGGCTTCGCCCAAGTTGTTGACAAAGCGGAATGCCTTTAACAGCATATCGATGGATGCTGCTGGCGTTTCCAGTTCTGTTTCTATATAGATAACAGGTACTTTCTTGGGCAGGCAACCGATGGTTTTTTGTGCCAAATCTTTTTCAACGGGCGTGACCAGTGCAATGATGCATGAGTTCTCTCCCCGCTTGTCGAACCAATGGTGACGGCCATGACCGAAGTTGCGGTAGTCGCTCAACAGGGCTGAACCTAAAGCTGCCTCTGTGAGTTTGGATTCAATATCCCATGCCACTGGCTCACCTACTGCACCATAGAGAACAATGAAGTTCTGGATGGAGGACAGTTCAAGGTTCAATGGCCTTGTGGCCAGCTCAAAGTTCAAAGTGTCATGCAGATTCAAACTTGAATCTTGAACCATGTAACCTGCCGCTTTGCAGAGCAGCGTGAACGTAGCAACCAACGAATTTGTGGCTAAGAAGCCATCTTTCTCACTAGGAATGTCCTCGCACCAACGCACCACCTTGGGGTATTGCTCTAACAATTCTTCTGTTGGATTGTTTTTACGTAGGGTCAGGCTCATCATGGCTGTCTCGTTATATTTCAAGCCATACTTGATAACATTGAGAATATCTTTGTTCTTGCCGCTGGCGCTCAAAAACAGGAGCTTGCTATTACGGATAATGTCCTTTCCGGCATACATCAACTGCAAAGGGGTCATAGCCTCTGCCAGTACACCATTGCACCGCTGGTAAAGCTGGGCTGCATAATGGCAAGCACTAAGCGAACCGCCAGAGCCGATGCACACCAGAGGAATCTGCTTATTCTCTGCAAACAGAAAGTGCACAAGACGCGTCACATCTTGCTGCTCAGCCCATCGAATGGTTTCCGAAAGCTTTTTCAGCTCTCCCTTAAATGGCTTTCCCATAATAAAACTTTGAGTCCACTTAAAAAGTGGCATTAATTTGATTTGCAAAGATAATACTTTTTTTTGAAATGGAAGCATAAAAATACCGTTTCGTGTGTAATTTAAGCATTTTTGTATAAACAGCCGATTTTTGATAATTTGTTAACTTTCGGTAATGATTAGAGCCATTATTTGGGAGAGGTCACCAAATAGTTACTTTCAGGAGTCCGAAATCCTTCGCAATTCGTGTAAACATCAATAAATCATTATTGAACTTAATTACTGGCACAAAGGTACGAATAACAGTTGAATCAACCATACATTTTGCAGAGATTCTTTCCTTTGAGGTCATTTGAAATTTGAAAATATTAATGTTGAAATTCCTACTTTAGTTATATCAAACTGCAAAAAGATGAAAAATTCGATGGACTAATGATTAATAATTCATAAAAATCAGCACAACAAACATACCGAATGGTATTTTTAATTTCATTATTCGTATATTTGCAATTGA
>CALDLA010000038.1 GCA_937898415.1 uncultured Prevotellaceae bacterium
GCTGGTGTAGGCTGACGTCGTGGACTGACCGCGAGGGTACGCCGTGGCTTCAGATACCTTACTTCAATCAGGAAGGCAAGCTGATTGGCATCCAGAACCGAAACCTCATCCGTGGTGCCTCGCCCCGGTTCCGCTTCCCGTCGGGCTCCCAATGCAGCCTCTATAACCTGCCTGTGCTCAGGCTGCTGAAGCCCGGCGAGACGCTCTTCATCGCCGAGGGCTGTAGCGACTGCTGGAGCCTTCTGTCAGCCGGTTACAAGGCCATCGCCATCCCCTCGGCCACGCTGCTGACCAAGAAGGATGTGGAGCTGCTGTCAACTGTCCGCTCTCAACTGTCAACTGAATTCCACATGTACCCCGACCGCGATGCGCCCGGCGAACGTCTCTTCCTTCAGTTGCAGCAGGTCTTGCCCTCGCTGGCGCATCACCAGCTGCCGCCCGGCTGCAAGGATTTCAGCGACTATTATCTGACAAAAATAACCTAAGGTTATCGGCCGATAACCTTGCCTTATTGCGGAATAAGGCGGGGTTATTGTTGGTGAAAATATTTTTGAAAATTTCTTCCAAAACATTTGCATATATCAGATATTTTTTGTACCTTTGCAGAGTAATAAGGGAGAAGACAAGAACGCGCGTTCAGACCCCCTCTAACTCCCCCTAACTTAGGGGGAGAACCTGCGGGAAGGACCACCCGATGTAGCTGGTTCACTTAGTATTCTAACACCACGAAAAACAATTACAAAATGTTAGAACTGTATCTATCAAAGGTGACCGAGTCCTCGGAATCGGAACAGGCGGGCAAACTCTACGCCCGCGTCAGTTACAAACAGACGCTCGACGTGCAGGCAATGGCACGCCACATGGCCGAGCACAACACGATGTTCTCGGAAGGTAGCATCACCGGCATCCTGATCGACTTCGTGAAGTGCGTGCGCGAGCAGGTGCTCAACGGCAACACGGTGAAGATTGAGAACCTGGCCATCTTCAAGGCGACCGTGGAAGCCAACGCCCTGGAGACGCTCTACGACGCTGATGCCGACAAGGTGGCTACGGCAACCATCGGCGTGCTGAAGGACGGCGACAAGACGGGTGCTGCCGTGAAGACCGTCAAGCTGCTGGCCCAGAGCACAGGCGACTTCACCCGCGACGAGCTGAAGAAGGACGCGAAGCTGGCCTGGACGGACAAGGCCAAGGCTGAGATTGCGGCTGCCAAGGGCGAAAACGGTCAGGGCGGCTCGCAGAACGGCGGCAGCCAGAGCGGCGGCGGCACGAACCAGGGAGGTGGTACGAACGGCGGCGGCACCGATGACGACGACCTGCCCGGAACCGGCGGCTAAGCCCAAGGGCTAAGCCAACGACTGAGGAGGGGACTGACAGACTACGTGTGCTGCCAGCCCCCTCTTTCTGGTTTATGAGGGATGATTGAATCAAACAGGTTGCCGTGAGCGAAAAAGATACAAGAAGAACATATACCTAACATCTTTTGGGAAAATTTGAACATCGGTAATTATCGGAATATCGCTACCTTTGCAGCCGGAAAAGTGAATAAACGAACACTATGGTTGTAAATGTAGATGAACCCATACCGAGAAACGGCAATGGCGTACTGCGCATTGGCGACAGTGATGACCTGGTGGTGGTAGAGAGCTATAAGGAGTTCTCGAAGTCCAACAAAGGACAGTTTATGATTGGTGAACACGCGTTAGTCATACTCTGCACCGAGGGTATGGCGCAGTTCGACTATGACGGACGCACCATCCAATTGCGCAAGGGTGACCTCTTCCTGTTTTTGGCGCTGAACACGCTGGTCAACAACTACATGATTTCGCCCGACTTCGACTGCCGACAGTTCTGGGTCACTCGCAAGGAGGCCTGGAACATCAATATGTTCGGCCAGACGAGCATTTCCGACCTCATGACGCTGCGCCAGCACCCCAAGGTGACGCTGAGCGAGGCCGAGGCCAGTCTGATGGATGCTCATTTCCGGCTGTTGTGCCGCGAGATGCGTGAGAGCCATATATATAGTAGTATCGTGCGCTCGATGGTTGGGACCTTCCTGTTGAAGGCGCTCTCGCTGGTGCGTCGCAATGCTGACTGCGACGGTCAGGTTGAGGATACCTCCTCGCTGCACGGCAAGCAGATGGTCGAACGTTTCATGGAGATTGTGGAGCAGAGCGACGGTCGCATCCGCCGCGTCGATGAGTTTGCCCGTATGCTCAACGTCACGCCCAAATATCTTTCCCGCCTGATGAAGGACATCGCTAACCGCCGTCCCAGCGACATCATCTTGCTGTTCACCATGAAGGCCATTGAGCGCCGCCTGCGCTTCACGGACATGACGATACAGCAGATAGCGTACGACTTGAAGTTTGCCAATGCTTCGTTCTTCGGCAAGTACTTCAGGGAGCATTCTGGGATGACGCCGATGGAGTACAGGATGAAGTATCAGGAGTGAGGAGTTAAGGAGTTAAGGAGTTAAGGAGTTAAGGAGTTAAGGAGTTAAGGAGTT
>CALDLA010000039.1 GCA_937898415.1 uncultured Prevotellaceae bacterium
AGCGAAGGATTATGTTTGATTTTAGTATTGTTACACAATGGTTCGACGCTCTCCTGCGAGACACCCTCGGCTTGGGAGATTTTCTGTCGATATTGATTGAGTGCGTGCTGGTGGGCGTGGCTATCCTCGTGGGATATGCCCTCATCGCCATCGTACTGATATTCATGGAGCGTAAGGTCTGTGCCTACTTCCAGTGCCGTCTCGGCCCGATGCGTGTAGGCTACTGGGGCTTGCTGCAGGTGTTTGCCGACGTGCTGAAGATGCTCGTCAAGGAGATTTTCTTCGTCGACAAGGCTGACAAGCTGCTCTATCTCGTGGCTCCGTTCTTGGTGATTGTCGGTTCTGTGGGTGCCTTCTCGTTCCTGCCTTGGAACAACGGCGCTACGGTGCTCGACTTCAACGTGGGTGTCTTCCTGCTGACGGCCATCTCTTCGATTGGCGTCGTGGGTATCTTCCTCGCCGGTTGGGGTTCCAACAATAAGTATTCGGTAGTTTCGGCCATGCGTGGTGCCGTGCAGATGATTTCTTACGAGATGTCGCTCTGCCTGTGTCTCATCACCGCCGTCATTCTGACGGGCACGATGCAGATGTCAGGCATCTGCGAGGCTCAGACAGGCCCTTGGAAGTGGCTTATCTTCCAGGGACACATTCCTGCGTTGATTGCATTCTTCGTGTTCCTCATCGCCGGTAACGCAGAGGCCAACCGCGGCCCGTTCGATATGGCTGAGGCCGAGAGCGAGCTGACCGCTGGTCATCACACGGAGTATTCAGGTATGGGCTTTGGCTTCTTCTATCTGGCAGAGTTCCTCAACCTCTTTATCATCGCAGGTATTGCCGCTACGGTGTTCCTTGGTGGCTGGGCTCCCGTGAACATCGGCATCGAGGGCTTCGACACGGTGATGAACTACATTCCCGGCATTGTCTGGTTCCTCGGCAAGACCTTTGCATTGGTGTGGCTGCTCATGTGGATCAAGTGGACGTTCCCTCGTCTGCGTATTGACCAGATTCTGAAGTTAGAGTGGAAGTATCTCATGCCGCTGGCACTCATCAACCTCGTGCTGATGACCGTCGTGGTGGCTCTTGGGTGGTATATCTAATATAAGCCCCCTAAGTTAGGGGGATGGGGGTCTGAACAAGGCTCTTATAAATATAATAAGGTATAAAGGAATATGAAAGAAATAGAAGATATAAAGGTGGGTCGTTCAGACCCCCAACCCCCTAACTTAGGGGGCTCGAATTATTTCGGAGAACTCGGACACGGACTCAAGACTTTGGCCGTTGGCATGAAGACTTCCTGGAAGGAGTACTGGAAGGACTTCTTCACCAACAAGTCAACCGAGCAGTATCCCGAGAACCGCAAGACCACACTCCACGTGGCTAAGCGCCACCGTGGCCGCCTCGTCTTCAAGCGTGACGAGAACGGCGCCTACAAGTGTACGGCTTGCACCCTGTGCGAAAAGGCTTGTCCGAACGGCACCATTAAGATTACGGCCCACATGGCCGAAGACCCGGAGACGGGCAAGAAGAAGAAGGTGCTCGACGACTATCAGTACGACCTTGGCGACTGCATGTTCTGCCAACTCTGTACGAACGCCTGCAACTTCGACGCAATTGAGTTTACAAACGACTTTGAGAACGCCACCTTCGAGCGCGGCAAGCTTGTGCTGCACTTGGACAAGGAGGTGTACGACGGTGGCTCGCTGCCCAACCTCTTGGAAGGCGGCGCACCCTTCACGGTCGGAACGTTTAATACCAAAACCAAGTAAAGACTTATGGCAAATATCATCATGTTCACGATTCTCGCTGTCGTCATCCTCGGCTCGGCCGTGATGTGTGTGACGACGAAGCGAATCATGCGGGCCGCAACATTCATGTTGTTCGTCCTCTTCGGTGTGGCAGGTCTTTACTTCCTGCTCGACTACACCTACCTGGGTGCAGCACAGATCTCGGTCTATGCCGGCGGTGTGACGATGATCTACGTCTTCGCCATCCAGCTCGTCTCGAAGCGTACGCTTCAGGGCATGGTCGAGGACATCAAGCGCTCACGTGCCATCGGCGCTGCCGTGCTGGCTGTGGTAGGACTGGCCACCGTGGCCTTCATCTTCCTGAAGAATGAGTTCATTTGTCGTGCTGCCGACGTGGTCGATGCCGAGGTGCCCATGCGTACCATCGGTCAGGCCCTCGTGGGTTCAGAGAAGTATCAGTATGTGCTCCCCTTCGAGTTCATCTCCATCTTCCTGCTGGCCTGCATCATCGGCGCACTCGTTGTTTCACGTAAAGTAAAGGAGGACTAAGCTATGGTACCCGTACAATGTTATTTCGTGCTTTCAGCACTTCTGTTCTTCATCGGCGTCTATGGCTTTGTGACCCGTCGCAACCTGATTGCCATGCTCATCTCCATCGAGCTGGTGCTCAACGCCGTCGACCTCAACTTTGCGGCCTTCAACCGCCTGCTGTTCCCCGGTCTGAACGAGGGCTTCTTCATGACGCTCTTCTCCATCGGTGTCTCTGCAGCAGAGTCGGCTGTGGCCATTGCGATTATCCTCAATGTGTACCGCAACTTCAAGAGCGACACAGTAGACAGTATCACAGAAATGAAGAATTAAGATTATGGAATACGGATATACAATTTTCATACTCCTTCTGCCGCTGTTCTCGTTCCTTGTCTTAGGACTGCTCGGCATGAAGATGTCGCACAAGGTGGCAGGCCTCATCGGTACCTGTTCACTCGGTGTGGTCACGATTCTGAGCTATCTCTGCGCCTTCCAGTACTTCGGTGCTGACCGCGTGGACGGTATCTACCAGACCATCGTGCCCTATAACTACACGTGGCTGCCCCTGGGCAACCTCCACTTCGACATGGGTATCATGCTCGACCCGATCAGCGTAATGATGCTCATCGTCATCTCTACCGTCTCGCTGATGGTGCATATCTACTCGTTCGGCTATATGCACGGCGAGAAGGGCTTCCAGCGCTACTATGCGTTCCTGAGCCTCTTCTCGATGTCGATGCTCGGACTGGTGCTCGCCACCAATATCTTCCAGATGTACATGTTCTGGGAGTTGGTGGGTGTCTCGTCCTACCTGCTCATCGGCTTCTACTATCCGCTGCATGCCGCTGTGGCTGCCTCCAAGAAGGCATTCATCGTCACGCGCTTTGCCGACGGATTCTTCCTCGTGGGTATCCTCATCTTCGGTTTCTACACCGATTCGTTCTCCTTCTCGTTTGCCGGTCAGGGTGCCGACATCGTGATGGGGCAGGGGACTACGCCGTTTATCGCCGGCAATGCTGCCAAGGCGCTGGCCGCCGGTGGCTTCATCCTGCCTACTGCGCTGACGCTGATGTTCATCGGTGGTGCCGGTAAGTCGGCCATGTTCCCGCTGCACATCTGGCTGCCCGACGCTATGGAAGGCCCCACGCCTGTTTCTGCACTTATCCACGCCGCTACGATGGTGGTGGCTGGTGTCTATCAGGTGGCCCGTATGTTCCCCTTGTGGATTCAATATGCCCCCGAGGCCATGAGCATCATTGTCTGGGTGGGCGTCATCACGGCTTTCTATGCCGCAGCCGTTGCCTGTGCCCAGACCGACATCAAGCGTGTGCTCGCCTTCTCTACCATCTCTCAGATTGCCTTTATGATGGTGGCTCTCGGCGTTTGCACGGAGAGTGTTACCGGCCATGAGCATCCGGGCAGCGTAGGCTATCTGGCTGGTATGTTCCACCTCTTCACCCACGCTATGTTCAAGGCCTGCCTCTTCCTCGGAGCCGGTTGCATCATCCACGCCGTACACTCCAACGAGATGGCCTTGATGGGAGGTTTGCGCAAGTACATGCCTGTAACCCACATCACGTTCCTCATCAGCTGCCTCGCCATTGCCGGTATTCCCTTCTTCTCGGGCTTCAGCTCGAAGGATGAGATTATCTCGGCCTGCATGAACTACAGTCCTGTCGTTGGCTGGATTATGACGGGTATCGCCGCCATGACCGCCTTCTACATGTTCCGTCTGTACTACGGCATCTTCTGGGGAACTGAGAATGTGGAGGCTCACGAGCACCATACGCCCCACGAGGCTCCGCTGACGATGACCGTTCCCCTGATTGTCCTGTCGGTCATTACCGTCGGCGTCGGTATCTACACCACGCTGGCCGGATTCCTGGGCTGGGGCGGTTCGTTCGGTTCGTTCGTATCGGCCGACGGTCACGACTACACCATCCACTTCGATGCTACCGTAGCCGCCGTCAGCACCGTCGTAGCCATCTGCAGCATCTGTCTGGCTACCTATATCTATAAGGGTGAGCAGCAGCCCATTGCCGACCGTCTGAAGCAGACGTTGCCCGGCCTCTGGCAGGCTGCCTACAAGCGTTTCTATCAGGACGAGATCTGGCAGTTTGTCACTCACCGGATTATCTTCCGCTGCGTCTCGCGTCCCATCGCGTGGTTCGACCGTCACGTCATCGACGGCACGTTCAACTTCGCTGCCTGGGGTACCAACGAGGCTGGCGAGTCCCTCCGTGTATGGCAGAGCGGCGATGTCCGTCAGTATGCTGTCTGGTTCCTCACCGGCGCTGTGGCATTATCATTAATCCTTTTAGCAATCTAAAGATATGAACATACTTAGTTTATTTGTATTGATTCCCGTCCTGATGCTTTTAGGATTGTGGATAGCCCGCAACCTCTATCAGGTGCGTGGCGTGATGGTGGCAGGCTCCTCAGCCTTGCTCGCCCTCTCCATTTGGCTGACATTCTATTTCATCCAGCAGCGCGCCGGAGGCAATACCGCCGAGATGCTGCTGACGGCTTCCACCCCGTGGTTCAAGCCGCTGAATATTGCCTATAGTGTCGGCGTCGACGGTATCTCTGTCGTCATGCTGCTGCTGTCGAGCATCATCGTCTTTACCGGAACGTTTGCCTCCTGGCAGCTGAAGCCCCTCACCAAGGAGTACTTCCTGTGGTTCACCCTCCTCTCGACGGGTGTCTACGGCTTCTTCATCTGCACCGACATGTTCACCATGTTCATGTTCTACGAGGTGGCGCTCATTCCCATGTACCTGCTGATTGGTGTCTGGGGTAGCGGAGCCAAGGAGTATGCTGCCATGAAGCTGACGCTGATGCTGATGGGTGGTTCGGCCCTGCTGATTATCGGTCTGCTGGGCATCTACTTCTATAGCGGCGCTACGACGATGAACGTCAACGAGATTGCCGCCCTGCACAACATCCCCGTCGATATGCAGAAGGTGTTCTTCCCCTTCATCTTCATCGGTTTTGGCGTGCTGGGAGCTCTCTTCCCGTTCCACACTTGGTCTCCCGACGGTCATGCTTCGGCGCCCACGGCTGTGTCGATGCTGCATGCCGGTGTGCTGATGAAGCTCGGAGGCTACGGCTGCTTCCGCGTGGCTATGTACCTGCTGCCTGAGGCTGCCCAGGACCTGTCGTGGATATTCCTCATCCTGACGACCATCTCGGTGGTCTACGGTGCCCTCTCGGCCTGCGTACAGACCGACCTGAAGTACATCAATGCCTACTCATCGGTATCGCATTGCGGCCTCGTGCTCTTTGCCCTGCTGATGATGACCAAGACGGCTGCCACGGGTGCTATCCTGCAGATGCTCTCTCACGGTCTGATGACGGCCCTCTTCTTTGCCCTCATCGGTATGATCTACGGTCGTACCCACACCCGTGACGTCCGCCGTCTGGGTGGCCTGATGAAGATTATGCCGTTCCTCGCCGTGGGCTACGTCCTCGCCGGTCTGGCTAACCTCGGTCTGCCGCTCTTCTCGGGCTTCGTGGCTGAGATGACCATCTTCGTCGGCTCGTTCGAGAATCCTGATATGTTCCACCGCGTCTGCACCATCATCGCCTGCACCTCGGTGGTCGTCACCGCCGTCTACATCCTGCGTCTCGTGGGTAAGATCCTGTACGGCGAGGTCAGCGACCCCCACTACCTGCAGCTGACCGATGCTACGTGGGACGAGCGTATCGCCGTCGGCGTCCTGCTCGTCTGTGTGGCCGGACTCGGTACGTTCCCCTTCTGGGCTTCCAACGTCATCAACGATGCCGTCATTCCCATTCTGAACAATATTAACATGTAAACGATAGGAGGATATAAATATGAATTATGCACAGTTTTTGAACATGGTTCCCGAGGCAACGCTCGTTGCTATTCTGATTATCGTTTTCTTCGCCGACTTCGCCCTGTATCGCAGCGAGAAGAAGAGCCACACGCTCTACATCCTGACCGCTGTCCTGATGCTGCTCCAGATTGTGCCCTGCGCACTCGCTGAGCCTGCGTCGGCCTTCGGCGGCCTCTACGTCACCTCGCAGATGGCCAACGTCATGAAGACCATCCTCACCGCCGGTACACTCATCGTCATCATCATGGCCCAGCCGTGGATTGAGAACGCCGGGCGCAAGACCTCTGGCGAGTTCTACATGTTGATCATCTCTACCTTGCTGGGTATGTACATGATGATTTCCAGCGGCAACTTCCTCATGTTCTTCCTCGGCCTCGAGACCGCATCCGTGCCTATGGCCTGCCTCGTGGCCCTCGACAAGCTCAAGAAGATCAGCGCCGAGGCTGCCGCCAAGTACATCCTGACCGCTACCTTCTCGAGCGGCGTCATGCTCTATGGCATCTCCTTCGTCTATGGCGCTGCCGGGACGCTCTACTTCGATGACATCGCACAGGTGCTGGCAGGCATCTCGCCCTTCAGCGACCAGATTTACCTGCCCGTCCTCGGACTGGTGTTCTTCTTCAGCGGTCTGGGCTTCAAGCTCTCGCTCGTGCCCTTCCACTTCTGGACGGCCGACACCTACCAGGGAGCCCCCACGCCCGTCACCGGCTATCTGAGCGTCGTCTCCAAGGGTGCTGCCGCCCTCGCTGCGTTCATCATCCTCACCAAGGTCTTCGGCCCGCTCGTTGAGCAGTGGGAAATGATGCTCGGCATCATCATCATGCTCACCATCACCGTCGGTAACCTCTTCGCCATCCGCCAGACGGAGCTCAAGCGCTTCATGGCCTTCAGCTCAATCTCACAGGCCGGTTACATCATGCTCGCCGCACTCGGCAACTCGCAGATGGGCGCTACGGCCCTGACCTACTACGTACTCGTCTACGTCGTAGCCAACATGGCCGTCTTCACCGTCATCAATGCCGTCGAGCATTCTCAGCCGGACCAGTCGTCCCAGTTGACTCAGATGTGTACCTACAACGGCTTCTACGAGACCAACCCCAAGTTGTCGTTCCTCATGACCTTGGCCCTGTTCTCGCTGGCCGGCATCCCGCCCTTCGCCGGTATGTTCTCGAAGTTCTTCGTCTTCATGGCCGCCGTCGGAGGCCACGAGGCCGCTCCCTTCTGGGTTTACCTCGTCGTCTTCATCGCCTTGATCAACACCGTAGTCAGCCTGTACTACTACCTGCTCATCGTCAAGGCCATGTACATCAAGAAGACCACCGCGCCGCTGCCCACGTTCCAGAGCGACACCAGCACCAAGCTGGCCCTCGCCCTGTGTACCCTCGGCATCGCCGCCTTCGGTATCCTCTCCTGCATCTACAACTGGATTGCCGCAGCCGCCGTGTAACTGCCCGGCAATTGCTCGCTTATTCGTATCTTTGCAACCCCATAAAACGATAGGATTATGACAGCAATAGAGTTGAATGCCCAGATATGGCGCGACATGGCCGCGATAGCCGACAGCGAGCCGCTGATGAAGCAGCTGGCCAAGTATCTGAAGAAGCTCGTGGCCAAGAAGGAGGACGAGACGCTGATGACGAAGGAGGAGTTCTTCGCCAGCCTCGAACGCGGCGAGGAAGAGTACAGGCAGGGAAAGTGTGATTCGCTGCTCCCTGACGAGGATTTGACCACTTATCTGAGGAGACGCGGCTATGATATATAAAGTCACACCCACCTCTGAGGCCGAGGCTGACTTTGTCCGTCTGGCCAAGAGCGAGCCGAAAGTCTTTGCCAAGGCCGTGCGCTTCATTGAGGAACTGAAGGTTCATCCGAAGACGGGGCTGGGGCATCCCGAACCTCTGAAGGGAAAACCCGAAGGGCGATGGAGCCGCGAGATAACGAAGAAGCACCGCATGGTGTATCGCATCTTTGAGGAAGAGGTTCTCGTCCTTGTGCTCAGAAGCTACGGGCATTACGACGACAAGTAGTCCCTCAACATTGATAAAAGGCGCAACCCCCCACAAGGTGTTGCGCCTTTTTTTATAGAAGGAATATCTCCTTAACTCCTTGACTCCTTCGCTCGAGCTTTGCTCGCTTCGCTATGCGAAGAACTCCTTAACATCATCCGTTCTCATATTCCTCCAAGCTTTTTCAGATTAAAGTGTTGACAGCCTGTCGCCAGCCGAACACGTATAATTCACTGAATTTACAAGCTGAATTCACTGAATTTGCAAGCTGAATTCACTGAATTAACTAGCTAAATTCACTGAATTTACTCGGTAAATTCACTGAAATTACAATGTAAATTCACTGAATTTGGTTTGTAAATTCACTGAATTTGGTTTGTAAATTCACTGAATTTAGCATGTAAATACAC
>CALDLA010000040.1 GCA_937898415.1 uncultured Prevotellaceae bacterium
TTCACATTTTTATCTCGACTGGCTTATAATTCGAGAATTTTATCTAAATTTGCAGTCAGTTAAACTAAAAACCGGAATTAATGAAGAAGATTATCCTGATGATGCTGGCGGCACTGGTTACGACAATGGCAGCCGATGCGAAAACAGGACAGAACCCCAAGGGACTGTACCGTCTGAGGCAGTTTGTCTACGAGGACGGCCGGACCAGTCCCCCCAGTTTCAGTCAGTACAAGTATGCGGCTGACTCCGTGGGACTGCTCGTGAGCTTTCGTCCGGCGCGGACTGCGACGCAGTGGAGCAGCATGGACGTGCAGATACGTGAGGATTATCCTCTGCTGAATACAGGCGAGAAGCCGCAAGGCCCCGACGGACACGGCACGCAGATATATAATGTCGATGATGACCAGTTCTGCTTCAAATGGTATAACGACAAGTGGCCCGGCATGAGCAATTTGAACGAGTTTATCATCGAGATTTACTCGAAGGGCTCTATGAATAAGGAGGTGACGGGGGCCTTCGACATGCTGGAGAACAAGATAGAGAAGACGAACAAGTTCTGCGGTTGGTGGGTGCGTGTAGGAGCAACGGCAGCTACTGATGGTACAGGGAAGCGACAGGCGGTGCCCACCATCTGGAAAGCCTACTCGCCGGAACTGTCAATGGTGGTCAATGTTGCCAACAACGGAAAGGTGCTGGGCTGCAGCACGACGAACACCGTCAAGTATGATAACGACAGCACCATCTGGGAGATTGGCCACCGCTGTGACATCCATTGGCTGAACGATGACTGTCACGCGCTGACCTTCGTTCAGGAGAACGGCCAGCCGCTGACAGAAATCTGGGTCAAGGCCGGACTGCCGGGCAATTGGCAGCGTGTGTTCAAGACCAATCTTGAGACCTATAGGAATGGCGTGGACTGTATACGCGAAGGCGTTGAGGCTGCCTTGAAGGGCGATGTGCCGAAGGCGGACGGACTCATAGCGGAAGCCGTCGAGAAGAATGTCAACATAGAAGCCCTCAGCGAGGGGACGATGGGCATAGCGATGGACCTGCTGACGAACAAAAAGCAGTACAAGGAGTGCGTCGATTTCAGCCAGCGGCAGCTTCAACGGATAAAGAACTATTCGGACGATGGTCACGACCCGACGATATTCTCCAAGCTCTATGTCCACATGACAGAGATGTGGCGGGCCATCGCCACTTATCGCAGCGGTAACCAGGAGAACGGCAGGAAATTGATGGAGGAACGGCAGTCCATCGTCGAGAGCGAGATAGAACGCTACCAGTCCGTCAAAGGCATGGAGCACTACATCAACCTCCTATACTACAGTAACTTCATGATGTACTGTCAGGGATACGATATCTTCGGGGCTGAGCGTACCCTGCTGTATCTCGATGCCCTGACCATGATGGCTCCTAACATGACCTCGCAGAACAAACCGCTGCTGCTGAACTGTCGCGGCAACTGCTATCTGCTGAATGGTGATAAGGACAATGCCAGGAAATTGTGGCAGCAAATCAAGGAGATAGATCCAGACTTTTTCAAGAAACAGCCCGATGATAATCGGCTCAAGCAATCTTTTGGAGAATAAAGCTATGATTAACAGACATCTTTTAGAACCGGAGAGCATCGTCGTCATCGGCGGAAGTAATAACGTACACAAACCAGGAGGCGCCGTCGTGCGCAATCTCATCAGCGGCGGATTCCAAGGGACACTTCGTGTGGTGAACCCTAAGGAGGACGAGGTGCAGGGCATCAAGGCGTTTCACGACGTCCGCGAACTGCCGCCGACGGACTTGGCCATCCTCGTGGTGGCGGCTAAGTACTGTCCCGATTACGTGAAGTTGCTGGCTGCTGATAAAAATGTGCGCGCGTTCATTATTATATCGGCAGGCTTCAGCGAGGAGACGCCTGAAGGTGAAGCCTTCGAGCAGCAGATACTCGACACCTGTGAGCAGTATGGCTGTGCGCTGATAGGCCCTAACTGCATCGGTTTACTGACGCGTTGGCATCACTCAGTATTCACGAAGCCTATTCCGCAGTTGAACCCCAAGGGCGTCGACTTCATCAGCAGTTCAGGCGCTACGGCGGTCTTTATCCTGGAGAGTGCCGTCACCAAGGGCCTGCAGTTCGATAGTGTATGGAGTGTGGGTAACGGTCATCAGATAGGCGTCGAGTCTGTGCTGGAATACATGGACGAGCACTTCGACCCTGAGCGAGACTCATTAGTAAAACTGCTCTATATAGAGAATATTTCCAATCCTGACAAGATGCTCTATCACGCTACGTCGCTCATTCGCAAGGGCTGTCGTATAGCCGCTATCAAGGCCGGTAGCAGTGAGAGTGGTAGTCGGGCGGCCAGCAGTCATACGGGAGCCATCGCTTCGAGCGACTCTGCCGTCGAGGCGCTGTTCCGTAAGGCAGGTATCGTGCGCTGCTTCAGCCGTGAAGAGTTGACGACCGTCGGTTGCATTTTCATGCTGCCTCGTTTTGATGGCCATAACTTTGCTATCGTCACGCATGCTGGCGGACCTGGGGTCATGCTGACCGATGCGTTGTCAAAGGGGGGGATGCAGGTGCCTCCGCTGACGGGTCCTGTAGCTGAAGAACTGAAGTCAAAGCTCCTGCCGGGCAGTAGTGTGGCTAACCCCATTGACATCCTGGCTACAGGTACTGCCGAGCATCTGGGTATTGCCGTTGACTATTGTGAGCAGATGGACGACATCGACGCTATCATGGTCATCTTCGGCACACCCGGTCTGGTGAAGTTGTTCCAGGTCTATGATGTGCTTGATAAGAAGATACGTGAGTGTCGCAAGCCAATATTCCCCATCCTGCCCAGCGTCAGCACAGCCGGACCGGAGGTGCAGGAGTTCCTGAAGCGTGGTCATGTCAACTTCAGCGACGAGGTGACGCTGGCCACTGCCTTGGCACAGATCATGAAGACGCCGAAGCCTGCCCCGTTCGAGGTCGAACTTTACGGCACCGACATTCCTCGACTGCATACCCTCATCAGCGGTATCAAGGAGAGTGGCTATGTGTCGCCCGACCTGGTGCGCCAGATTCTCTCCTGTGCCGGTATTCCGCTGGCTCCCGAGCTGGTGTCAACATCGAAGGACGAGTTGTCGGCCTTTGCCGAGAAGGTGGGCTTCCCTGTGGTGGCCAAGGTTGTCGGCCCCGTCCACAAGAGCGATGTCGGCGGTGTGGCCCTGAACATCCGTTCACGTGAAGTGCTTGCGGCGGAGTTTGACCGCATGATGCAGATACCCGATGCGACGGCGGTGATGGTGCAGAAGATGCTCAAGGGCACCGAGCTTTTCATCGGAGCAAAGTACGAAGAGCGTTTCGGCCATGTCGTGCTCTGCGGTCTGGGAGGCATCTTCGTCGAGGTGTTGCGCGACGTCTCATCAGGCTTGGCGCCGCTCAGCTATGGCGAGGCATACTCCATGATTCATTCTCTTCGTGCCTATAAGATATTAAAAGGTACGCGCGGAAAACAGGGCATCAATGAGCGGAAGTTTGCTGAAATCATTGTGCGGTTGTCCACTCTCCTGCGTTTTGCCACAGAGATTAAGGAGATTGACATCAACCCCCTGCTTGCCGATGCCGACGAGGTTGTTGCGGTCGATGCTCGAATCCGTGTAGAGTGTTTTAGTGAAAAAAACGTAACAAGTGCCGTAAAAACATGATTCTTCAATAAAATATCGTAACTTTGCCCTCAGATTCAATGAAATAATTACGTAATTAGATAATATGAGAAAGATTTTTATGACAATGGCTTTGGCAGTACTGACACTGGCTGCCAATGCTCAGGAGAAGACCACGAAGTGGTATGACAATTTGAAGTTCAGTGGATACGGTATGGTACAGTATCAGGCCAGCGACCAGGAGGATGCCGAGAACAACGGGTTTAACCTCAGGTTGGTACGTATGGCATTGGAAGGACGTGCGCATAAGGATTTCTACTGGAAGGCCCAGATGCAGATTAATGGTAATACCTATGATCCGGATAAGTCGAAAACGGACATCCGGTTGGTGGACCTATTCGGCGAATGGCAGAAATATGAGTTCTTCAAGGTGAAGGCAGGTCAGTTTAAGCGGCCTTTCACCTTCGAGAATCCCATGCACCCCATTACACAGGGCTTCATGTCTTATTCGCAGAATGTAACGAAGTTGGCTGGATTCTCCGACCGTACAGGCGAGCAGGGCTCGAATGGCCGCGACATCGGTCTCCAGGTTCAGGGCGACTTCCTGAAGAATGCTGAAGGTCGAAACTTGCTGCACTACCAGGTGGGCGTCTTTAACGGCGAAGGCATCAACCAGAAGGATAGGGACAATCGGAAGGACATCATCGGCGGACTTTGGGTAATGCCTGTCAAGGGCCTACGTATCGGAGCCTTCGGGTGGACGGGAACCCGGGCTGCTGTCGGCGAGAAGAATCGCTATGCCTTCTCTGGCGAATATGCTAAGGACGACTGGACTTTCCGTACGGAATACATTCACAGCCAGGGATGGAATGCAGCTCATACAATCGACAAGGCTGACGGTATCTATGCCCTCTGTATCGCTCCTGTCCAGAAGAACAAGTTCCATGTCAAGGCCCGTTATGACCTCTATCGTGAGGCAAAGGAGTGGGGACATTCAAAGACGCTCTACGAAGTTGGTGCCGACTACGTGTTCACAAAAAATCTGCAGGTCAATCTGGAGTATGCCCGCGTAAACGACCGTACGGCAGCTAACCATAATTATAATATGGTGGACGTTGAGTTGGATTTCCGTTTTTAAAAATGACAGTTTAATATTATAGGCATGATTATGGATTACGAAGAATTTACAAATGTTGCATCAAGGGAGCGCCAGCTTGAAATGTCGGTGGCCTTCCCTGTATTGATGCGTAAGGTTTATGTGTGGATGACATTGGCTTTGGTCATTACCGGCATAACGGCTTATTACGTGGCTACAAATGAGACGCTGCTTACGGCTATCGTCACTAATAGGATTCTGTTCTGGGGACTGATAATTGCTGAGTTTGCACTTGTAATAGGACTGAGTGCCGCCATCAACAAGTTGTCGCTGACGACGGCAACGTTGATGTTTGTGCTCTATTCGGTGATTAATGGTGCTACATTGTCGTTCATCTTTATGGTTTACACCCTCTCCAGCATCACCAATGTATTCTTCATCACAGCGGGAACATTTGCAGTGATGGCTCTCATCGGCTATTTCACCAAAACAGACCTTACTTCGATGGGGAAGATACTGATGATGGCACTTATAGGTATTATTATTGCCTCTATCGTTAATATCTTCACCAAGAGTGAGGGACTGACCGTCATCCTCAATTATCTTGGCGTTCTGGTATTCGTCGGACTCACTGCCTACGACTCGCAGAAAATCAAGAAGATGTTAATGATGGCTCCCGATGCTGGAGAAACAGCACAGAAGTTGGCACTCTTGGGGGCTCTTTCGCTCTATCTCGACTTCATTAATCTCTTCATTTACCTCTTACGAATCCTTGGAACCAGAAGAGACTAAATCATAGCAAAACTATCCGTCATTGCCTACGCCTTCTACATATAATAAGGTGTAGGCAATGTCTTTTGTAAACAATCGCGAAAATTTTCATTATTTTCGAAAAATATTTGCCGAAATATT
>CALDLA010000041.1 GCA_937898415.1 uncultured Prevotellaceae bacterium
CGGGCTGCAGACCCGCCAGTACATGGATCGCAAGACAGGCGACCAGAAAGTGATTTCAACTACTTCGCCGACCAGAACAAGGAGTTCGTGGTACGCCGCAGGACTACCCGCTACGATGAATGTTACCCACCTATGACAGGAAGGTATTTTCGTATGTCGGCGGCGTTATTTCGTGCCATTGATCACAAAAACAATGCTATTTATCCCAGAAATTTGGTGTTTTCCGCAACAATCATTAATTTTGCAGTCGGACAATGAAAACATTATGACTATGTATAAAACCCGCAATTTGCCTAACACCCGAATCGACGTGGCTGATGCCCTGAGAGGCATCGCTGTGGCCGGCATCATCCTGTATCACTCCGTAGAGCACTTCAACATCTTCACGCAGGAGCCGATAACCCATA
The DNA here is from genome assembly GCA_937898415.1 of uncultured Prevotellaceae bacterium. Lineage (GTDB taxonomy): Bacteria > Bacteroidota > Bacteroidia > Bacteroidales > Bacteroidaceae > Prevotella. Next base: position 408 of record CALDLA010000041.1, read on the forward strand.
CGCTGGCGAGCGACCAGACGGTGGCCGACGTGCTGACTTGGCTGTTGTCTGGCAAGATGTACGGTATCTTCGCCATACTCTTCGGACTGAGTTTCTTCATCATGAACGACAACCAGCAGCAGAAAGGCAAATGCTTCTCAGGCCGCTTTGCCTGGCGCATGTGCCTGTTGTTCATGTTCGGAATCATCAACGTGGCCTTCTATGATGGCGACATTCTGATGCTCTATGCGTGCTACGGTCTGCTGCTCATCCCCATCAGTTATCTGCCGTCGAAGTGGGTGTGGTGCATCATCGTCCTACTGGCCATCCAGCCCGTGGAACTTTACTGTCTGCTGACAGGTACGACGCTCGATCACAGTACGATGTGGGAACTATATGGAAAAATCAACAGCGCACACGAACACGGCACGTTCTGGGAGAATACAATCACCAACCTTCGATATGGCTTTGAGGTGAACTTCCGATTCAATGTCTTCAGCGGCCGATTAACGCAGCTGTTCTGCCTGTTTATCCTCGGCATGCAATTGGGACGGCAAAGACTCTTTTACAATGAAAGGCTACGGGTAGGCGACGGAACGTCGGGAATGGGACGCAATCTGAAAATTTGGCATAGCATACTCATCAGCTCAACCATCATTGTCATTGCGCTGAGTTTCGTGGAATTCGGCGAACTGGAATCTTGGCTTAAGCCCATTTACAACCTCATCATCCTGCTGATGATAGTCTCGGCCACCGTCTCGGCCTGGTATGCCTTCGAGGGCGTTCGTCGGGTGCTCCATCATCTATGCATCTTCGGTCGTATGAGTCTGACAAACTATCTGCTTCAGTCCATCATCGGCTGCGCCATCTTCTGCGGCTACGGCCTGGCCTGCTATCGCCACTTAGGCATCACCTACGCCGTCATAGTTGGATGCGGAATGGTCATCACCCAGTATTTCTTCGCCCGCTATTGGTTCTCCAATCATCCACGCGGACCGTTAGAAGGTTTGTGGAGAAAACTGACATGGATATAGTAATACTACGAGAACTGTCAGTCCTCACTCATGTCGTGTACCATCTTGCGATAGAGGGTGTAGAGCCGCTGGCGTGAGATGTAGCCCTTCAGGCGGTTGTCAGTATCGACCACGGGCAGCCATTCGGCACTGGTATGCTCGAAGGTCTTCATGACACTCGACATGGGTGCTGTGTCGAGCAGCGTGGCAACGGGCTCCTCCATCAGCTGACTGGCCATGAAGTGATGGTAGAGCTCGATGCGGAAGAGGACTTTGCGGATGTGCATGATGTCGATCTCGCCGAGCAGGGTTCCGGCACTGTCTGTGACAGGCAGCACTCGGCTGCGGCTGCGGCTCACGTTGTTGACAATCTGTCCCAACTCCATGTCAGGGCTGACGGCCATGTAGTCGCGGTCGATGACGGACTCGAGGTTCATCAGCGTGAGTACGGCGTGGTCCGTATGATGCGTCAGCAGGCGTCCCTCCTTGGCCAGACGGGAGCCGTAGATGCTGTGAGGCTCGAAGATGATGATGGTGAGGTAGGCGCTGACGGACACAATCATCAGCGGCAGCAGCAGACTGTAGCCACCCGTCAGCTCGGCAATGAGGAAAATGCCCGTCAGGGGGGCGTGCATGACGCCCGACATGACACCAGCCATACCCATCAGAGCGAAGTTCTTCTCAGGCACATAGACGCCCAACTGCTGGATGTTCCACAGACGTGAGAAGAGAAAGCCGGTGAAGCAGCCGATGAACAGCGAGGGTGCGAACGTACCGCCACAGCCGCCGCCGCCATTGGTGGCTGAGGTGGCAAAGACCTTGGTCAGTACGACCAATGCCACGTAAGGTATCAGCATGGCGGTCTGTCCGGCAAAGAGCGAGTTGTTGAGTATCTGGTTCCAGTCGGCCTCGGTCTTGCCGTTGAGCAGGAGGTTGATGCTGGAGTAGCCCTCGCCGAAAAGTGCCGGGAACAGGAAGATGAGCAGGCTCAGTATGGAGCCGCCAATGGCCAGCCGCATATGTGGACGGTCCTTAAAGCGTGCAAAGATGCCCTCGGCAAAGCTCATGGTGCGAATGAAGTAGAGCGAGACGAGGCCGCAGGTGATGCCCAGCAGCAGGCAGGCGGGTATGCGCTGCACAGTCCACTCGTTGTCGAGATGGAAGGTGAACAGGGCCGCGTTTCCGCTGAAGATGTAGGTGAAGCAGGTGGCCGTGACGCAGCTGACGAGAATAGGCAGCAGCGACGACATGGTCATATCGATGAGCAGCACTTCGAGCGAGAAGACCAGTCCAGCTATCGGGGCCTTAAAGATGCCGGCAATAGCCCCCGCAGCGCCACAGCCCACAAGGGTCATCAGCGTCTTGCGGTCAAGATGGAACAGCTGTCCGAGGTTGGAGCCGATGGCTGAGCCGGTCAGCACGATAGGAGCCTCGGCTCCTACGGAGCCACCAAAGCCGATGGTGATGGCCGATGCAATAACGCTCGACCAGGTGTTGTGCGACTTCAGCCGCGACTTGTTCGAGGAGATGGCGTAAAGGATGCGGGTGATGCCGTGAGAGATATCGTCGCGGACAATATAGCGCACGAAAAGTGATGTCAGGTAGATGCCCACCACGGGATAGACGAGGTAGAGCCAGTTGGCCGAAGTCTTTGAGAATGAACTGGTGAGCAGTGCCACGATAAGGTTGATAATGCTGTGGAGCGTGTAGGCAGCCACTGCCGAGAAGAAGCCGACAATGAGTGCCAGGATAATCATGAACATCTTGTCGCTGACGTGCTCTACACGCCAGTCATGCAACCGTTCTATCCAATTCCCGTTTTTCATTTCTTACTTATTCGTTGTTTTTATCGGCAATGGCACAGGCCACTGCGTAGGCAGTCGTCCAAGCCGCCTGGAAGTTGAAGCCGCCTGTCACACCGTCAATGTCGAGCACCTCGCCGGCAAAGTAGAGGCCAGGCACGTGACGGCTCTCGAGTGTCACTGGGTCAACGCTTGTCAGCGAGACGCCGCCACAGGTGACGAACTCATCGCGAAAGGCAGCACGACCAGCCGTCAGGTAGCTGTCGTTGACCAGCGTATTGGTCAGCCTGTTCAGCTCCTTGGGGTTAAGGTTCTGCCAGCGATTGGTCGCCCGCTGGCCAAGCGTTTTTGCCAAGAGATAGTCCCAGAGCCGTGCAGGCAGTCCGCAGGGACGTACGTTCAGCAGCTGCTTCTGGGGATGCTGGACCATCAGCGTCAGCAGTTCCTGTTGCACCTCTGGCTCGCGTCGGCCTGTCCAGTTGATGCTGAGCGGCACCTGATAGGCGTAATCGGCCAAGTGGCGTGCGGCATAGCTCGAGAGCCTCAACACGGCGGGCCCGCTAACGCCCCAGTGGGTGATCAGCAGCGGACCTTCGGCACGCAGTTTGGTGCCTGGTAGCATCACCTGCACGTCTTCCACCACCGTTCCCATCATGGCGGTAAACGCCTCATCGCTGATGCTCAGCGTGAAGAGCGATGGCACAGGCTGCACTATCTCGTGTCCCACCTCCTGAAGCCATCGCAGCCCTTCGGCCCTTGGTGAGCCGCCCGTACAGACGGCAACGAAGTCGTAGTCGGCCACATCGGCTAGCGACTCCACGCGGGCACCCGTCCTCACCACCACCCCACGACGGCGGGCTTCACAGGTCAGACAGTTGATGATGGTGTGAGCGTCCTGTGATGCAGGGAATACGCAGTCGTCGTCCTGCGTGACGAGCCTCACGCCATGCTGCTCAAACCACTCATAGGCAGCACGATAGTCAAACTGATTGAAGAGTCGCTTCAACAGGCGATGGCCACGCGGATAGACATGCGAGAGGTCGCGGACTCGGGCAAACGAGTTGGTACAGTTACACCGTCCGCCGCCTGAAACCTCCACCTTGGTCAACACCCGCTGGCTACGCTCGAGGATGGTCACCTCCATCTCGGGCACCATCTCCTTTAGGTTCACAGCCAGGAAGAATCCGGCTGCGCCGCCACCTACTATCGCCGTTCTCCGAGCGCTCACTTCCTAATGATTTCTACCTGACCGTCCTGTCGCAGACGGATGATGCTTGAGGGGGTATGGGGCTTGTGCTCCTGGCGGCGACTCCAGCATACGTAGTCAACAGCCTCCAACAGTTCAGGGGCAATGTCGCGATAGTTCTGGGCGGCAGGCTGGCCGCTGATATTCGCTGATGTTGAGACGAGGGCTTTCTGGAAACGGTAGCACAGCTCCTTAGAAAAGGGTTCCTGCGTAATGCGGATTCCAATGGAACCGTCGTCGGCCACCAGGTTGGGTGCCAGATTCACAGCACCATCCAGCACGAGCGTCGTTGGCTTGTCACAGCAGTCAATCAGCTGCCACGCCACATCGGGCACGTCACGTACATAGCGCTGCAGGCGGGCGTCGCTGTCAACCAGGCATATCAACGCCTTCGAGTCGTCGCGCTGCTTGATGTCATACACTCTCTTCACCGCCTCGGCATTGGTGGCGTCGCACCCGATGCCCCAGACGGTGTCCGTCGGATAGAGTATAACCCCACCCTTTCGCAGCACTTCCACCGCCCGTCTGATATCTTCTTCTTGTGTCATTTCCAAATTTCTTACTTCTTAATATAACGTATGGCCAGCATAGTCATGTCATCGTTCAACTCGACCTCGCCTATATAGCGGTGGACGGTGGCCGACATACGCTCAATGAAAGGCTGCGGTTTGGAGTCGAGTCCATAGACCGACTGAAGAGCCTCGCCCATCATACGCCGTTCGTCAAACGGTTCGTGCTCAACATTCTCAGCACGGATCAGCCCGTCAGTATAAAGGAACAGCAGCATACCAGGAACCATCTGCGCCTGCTGGGCCGTGAAGTTCCAGTCGTCGTAGAGTCCCACGCTCACATTGTCGTCAACGGGCAGTTGTTCCATGCGTTCGCCGATGAGCAGCGGCACGGTATGCTCAGCATTGCAGTAGTTCAGCTGGCCTGTCTCCATATCGAGCACGCCCACGAAGAGTGTTGCCGATATGGCCTCACCACCCACGCCGGCCATCGTACGGTTAATAGCCGCAACGATGCGCGCAGGCTGGTCGTCAATGGCGGCTACGGTACGGAACAAGGCAGTCGTCATGGCCATCGACATTGAGGCACTGACGCCGCGCCCCGCACCCTCGCCGATGCAGAACAGCAGCTTGCCGTCACGCAGAATGACGTCGTAGAAGTCGCCACACGGCGTCTTGGCCAGTTCAGCCGAGGCATAGATGTCGATGGCATCATGCTGAGGCATCACCCCGACCTTCATCACGCTTTCAACGCCACGGGCAATCTGTAGCTCCGTTGACGTACGCTCCTCAGTTCGGCAATTATCCTCCAGCGCATCGTAGGCTGACTGCAATGCCGCGTAAGCCTTCTCATGACGATGACGCTCACGACGGCGATAGAGCAGATAGGCTGCCAGCAGGACAAGGAAAACGGCCACAGCAGCCAGTCCACCCCACTGCTTCATGCGGCTGATACGCGCTTGCTCAATAGCCTTCTGGGCTTCCTTGGAACGGATGGTTGCCAACTCCTCAGCTTCGAGGCGGCGAGACAATTGGATGGCCGAGTCAAGCCGTTCGCAGATAAACATACTGACAGACTTGGCAGTATCACGGCGGTCTGCCATCATATTGGCCCTATATTTCTTCAGCACCAGCTCTTGCAACGTCTCCAGCGAGTAGCCCGCATCGCTCCCCTCCAAGATGTCGTCCAGACTATCGTAGGCTTCGGCAGCCTCAGGCCAACGGTTGGCTACTGACAAGTAGTCGACGCCGAGAATCTTGCCGTTGGGAGTCTGGCTGTAGCGTGTCTTCTGGAATTTGGCGAAGACTTCTGCCGCTTCCTCATGGCGCTTCAAGCCTTCAAGGGCGATGGCCTTATAGACATCGTAACGTGCCCACTGCTTATCCACATAGTCGGTATCGACGTCCGTTCGCTGCTCATACTGGCTGATGAGCTCACCGTAGCGGTTGGTCCATCGCAGTGCCTCCTCAAAATGACTGGTCTCATTGCAGTTGTAGGCAATATTGATGACACCCGCAATAGCGTTCTTATAGGTCTCGTTGGTACGGCGTTTCTCGATGTTACCCAGGTGCATCTTGTAGGCGCGTTCGTAGTTTTTGTTAACCTCCTCGGAAGACAAGCCGAAGCGTGACTTGCAGCAGCCTATATAGACCAGCAGGTTCGTATAGTCGCTCGTGGTGTCGCACTGCAGCTGCTCCAGTCGTTCGGCAGCAGGGACGGCCACCTCCAATGCAGCTTCATACTCACCCCTGACGCTGAGCACATTGGTCAGTCGGCTAGCTGACTTGGCATAGACGGCCAGGTCTTCTGGTTTAGTTGAGTTAACCGTTGAAGCCATCGCCGTCTTCCAGTAGTACTCGGCCATGCGGTGCTGCATCTTACGGTCACAGTCGTAGCCTTTTTTATAGTAAGTCTCACCCTCGCTGCTGCCATCAACAGATGCGGTCTCCTGACCGCCACAGGCTGCGAAGACTATCAGGGCAGCCATCAACCAAAGCATTTTCTCTTTCATTGGATTACTGTTTTATTGGTTGGCAATTTTCAACTATCAAGTCAGAACTCCGATGTGAAGTGAAACTGGATATGCTCGAAGTCCTGCTGTGCCATTGACAGCACATAGCCCGAATCGGCCAGGAAGACGTCGCGGCCCTCCTTGTCCTTAGCCATATACTGGTACTTGCGCTTCTTGAAGGCTTCAAGTTCCTGCTCGTCGTCGCTTGAAATCCAGCAAGCCTTATACAGGTGAACAGGTTCCCAACGGCACTTGGCGTTGTACTCGTTCTCTAATCGATACTGAATGACCTCGAACTGCAACTGGCCCACGGTACCTATAATCTTGCGTCCGTTGAACTGGTTGACGAACAACTGGGCTACACCCTCGTCCATCAGCTGGTCAACACCCTTCTGGAGCTGTTTTGACTTCATCGGGTCGTCGTTCTCAATATACTTGAACAACTCTGGCGAGAAGGACGGCAGGCCACGGAAGTGCAGCAGTTCGCCCTCAGTCAGCGTATCGCCAATCTTGAAGATGCCGCCCGTATCGGGCAGGCCGACGATATCGCCAGGCCAAGCCTCGTCAATGGTAGATTTACGCTGAGCCATAAACTGGGTAGGCGACGTGAAGCGCATGGTCTTGCCCTGACGGACATGGAGATAGGGTTGGTTGCGCTGGAACTTGCCTGAGCAAACCTTGCAGAAGGCAATACACGAACGGTGGTTGGGATCGATGTTCGCGGTAATCTTAAAGATGAAGCCCGTAAACTTCTGTTCCTCAGGCTGTACCTCGCGCTCCTCAGCCTTCGTAGGGCGCGGGCTCGGAGCTATCTCTACAAAGCAATTCAGCAATTCCTGCACGCCAAAATTGTTCAGTGCCGAGCCAAAGAACACTGGAGCAACTTCAGCCGAACGATAGGTCTCAACGTCGAACTCAGGATAGACGCCGTCCACCAACTCCAAATCCTCACGCAGTTTCTCGGCATTGTCATCGCCCACCCTTTTGTTGAGCTCGGCTGAATCGAGCTCAACGCTCACTTTCTCCGTCACGCGCTGTTTGTCAGGCGTAAAGAGGTCGAGCTTGCGCTCATAGATGTTATAGACGCCCTTGAACTTTGCGCCCTGATTAATGGGCCAGCTCAGCGGACGCACCTTGATTTCCAGTTCCTGTTCCAGTTCGTCAAGCAGGTCAAAGGGGTCGCGGCCTTCACGGTCCATCTTATTGATAAAAATGATGACGGGCGTCTTACGCATACGGCAGACGGTCATCAGCTTGCGTGTCTGCGTCTCCACACCCTTAGCACCGTCAACAACGATGATAGCCGAGTCAACGGCCGTCAGCGTGCGGAAGGTATCTTCGGCAAAGTCCTGGTGACCTGGTGTATCAAGGATATTCACTTTGTATTCAATGTCCTTGCCATCAGGCGTATAGTCAAACTCCATGACTGACGTACTGACTGAGATACCACGCTGCTTCTCGATATCCATCCAGTCGCTCGTCGCCGTCTTCTTAATCTTATTGTTCTTCACAGCGCCGGCCACCTGTATCTGTCCGCCGAAAAGCAGGAACTTCTCAGTCAGTGTAGTCTTACCAGCATCGGGATGCGATATAATCGCAAAGGTTCTTCTACGTTCTATCTCTTGGTTCATAATTTCTCAATACATTCTTTCAGACTCTCTTCCCAGTAAGGAATCTCCAGGCCATAAGCCTGCTTGATCTTTGTCTTGTCGAGCACACTAAAGTGAGGACGGGCAGCAGCTGTTGGGTACTCCGAAGTGTGGAGCGGACGCACATGACAGCCGTTAATGCCCGCTATGCGATGAATCGCCTTCGTAAAGTCATACCACGAAATAACACCCTCATTACTAAAATGATATACACCTACATTCACGCCTTTCTCAATGGCCGTAAAAATAGCCACAGCCAAGTCGCGAGCATAAGTAGGCGTACCTATCTGGTCAAAAATAACACCCAGTTCCTGTCGCTCCTTACCAAGACGAATCATCGTCTTCACAAAGTTGTTGCCAAAGGTAGAATAGAGCCAGGCAGTGCGTATAATCATAGCTCGGCTACAGGCCTTGAGCACCGACTCTTCACCAGCAAGCTTGGTGCGTCCATAAACACTGTTGGGGCAGACGGGGTCAGTCTCAACATAAGGTGTATGCTGGGTTCCGTCAAAGACATAGTCCGTGCTGACCTGTACTATCCAGCCACCGCGCTTCTCAATGGCCTCAGCAAGATAACCAGGGGCTACGTGGTTGAGCAGGTCACACAACGACTCGTTGTCCTCGGCCTTGTCAACGGCTGTATAGGCTGCACAGTTGACAATGCCGTCAATCTGGTTATGTTCAACAAATGCGTTGACAGCTTCACAATCAGTGATATCCAGTTCTTCAACATCCGTATTAAAGAAACTATGCTCGGGATGCCTGGACTCCAACAGTTGCATTTCGTTTCCCAATTGGCCATTACAGCCAGTTACTAATATATTCATGCTATTCAAATTTTAATCCTTCTTCCTTGTCTTTCTTGTAATAGTCAGACAGCATACCGATAAATGTTGATATTTCCTTTACAGCGTGTGCGGTATTGGGAGTTATTTCCTTCTTCTGAAGGCGCAGCATCATCACGCCGTAGAGCGCGTTTAGGCAGGTTTCCACCTCGTTCTCCTGTTTGTCAGCACCGTGGTTGCGCAATTCTACGATAAATGGCAGCACTTTGTAGTAGGCGGCATTATAGAACGGGAACTTGGGCGACTGCAAAAGCTGATCGTGAAGGTCGGCCAGCATCTGGAGCGTCACGCGATTAATCTGAAGATGTCCTTGTTCGCGACACCCTTCCTGGTTCATCATCGTAATGAGATTGCCGAACCAGTCAGTCTCTTCCTCTTTCTGTTCGTCAGTATAATCAAACTGCTGTACATACTCGCGGCGGATACGGCTCAGCGAACAGCCGAAGGCACGGATGGTGTCCTCGACCTGCCACATATAGAGCAGATACTCTGCAATGTTCTTCTTTCGTAATTCCTGTGCAATATACATAATCTACCATCTTAACAGGTTCGTGGTTGTTCCTAAAAGCATGATGACAGAGCCGATGATAACGGCTACGCCAATAACCTGATTAATGATGCGGATGCCGTTGTCGTCGAACTTCACACGGATTTTATCGACCAGCCACGTCAGCCCCCACCACCACAGCAAGGCTCCGCCCACAATGCTGGCGAAGCCCACCACCATTTCAAAAGGATGGTCGGGCAGCACGAAGGCAAACTGGGCATACATAGCCAGGAAGAGGAAAATGATCAGCGGGTTAGAGAACGTCACCAAGAAGGCTGTCCACGTATTGTACCACAACGTTCCCTTCTGTTGTCCAGACAGGTGCATTTTCTTCGTTGGGTCAGTATGATAAGTGTACCAGCCAAAACAGAGCAACATGACACTACCAGCTATCTGTAGATAAAAGCGGTTCTGGTCGTTGCTGATGAGATCCATGACGAACGACATACCGAAACCGGCAAACCCCGCATAGATAATGTCGCTGATGGCAGCGCCTAATCCCGTAGCGAAGCCAAACCAGCGGCCTTTGTTCAGCGTGCGCTGCACGCACAGGATTCCTACCGGCCCCATGGGTGCCGATGCAATCACTCCAATGAGCATGCCCTTGAAGATGAAATCCAATATGTTAATAGGCACATGAAACGGCATAGCGTTTGCAAAGTTACAACATAATAATGAAATATGGAAGAGGAATTATGATTTTTTTCAGAAAATATTGTAACTTTGCACGCAAAATGAAAGAGAAAATCATACTTGGCATTGACCCAGGAACCAACATCATGGGCTACGGACTGCTGAAAGTGGCCGACGGCAAGGCGCAAATGATGACAATGGGAGTCATCGACCTTCGTCACGCATCGGACGCCTACATGAAGTTGGGACGCATCTTTGAACGTGTCACGGGCATCATCGACGAGTGGCTACCCGACGAGATGGCCATCGAGGCTCCTTTTTTCGGCAAGAACGTACAGTCCATGCTGAAACTCGGACGGGCTCAGGGCGTAGCCATAGCCGCAGCCATACATCACGGCGTGCCCATCCACGAGTATGCCCCCATGAAAATCAAGATGGCACTCACGGGCAACGGCTCAGCTTCGAAGGAGCAAGTAGCGGGTATGCTGCAACGACTTCTGAAACTGAAGGATGATGACATGAATAAGTTCATGGATGCTACTGATGCACTTGGAGCAGCTTACTGTCACTACCTGCAGATGGGGCGCCCAGAAAGCGACGTCAAGTATAGAGGATGGAAAGACTTTATTAACAAGAACCCAGAAAAACTAAGGAAATGAAAGTAACAGCCATTATAGGTAAGAACGGCAGCGGAAAAACCATGTACGTCGACAAGATGCGCAAGCAGATGGCCAGTGACCGTGTACGCTATATGGCCTTTCGCGACTCATACGGCGTGAGCACTGACCAGGCATACTACCTGCAGTTGCGGTGGAACCAGCACGACATCGATGCCGAGACACCTGACACGGGACAACTTCTGGAACAGACTTTCCTGATAACAGGTCCTGACACTGAAGAGCGCCGAGAGTGGCAGAGACACCTATATGAACTGTTCGGCATGAAACCACTATTGGACAAGTATATCATCACCTTGTCGAGTGGCGAACTGCGGAAATTCCAGCTGACAAAAACTCTGATGGCGCAACCAACGACGCTGATCCTAGACAACCCCTTCATAGGGCTTGACAGCGAGGCACGAGGCCAGTTGCGCAACTTGCTGCAGCTATTGGCCGACGAACGACAGTTAGAGGTCTTCCTCGTCGTATCACGACGTGAGGATGTCCCCGACTACGTGACTGATGTCATCTGCATCGGCGAACAACCTGAAGACGACTGCCCAGGATTAAGTGAAGAGAAGATGCAGGCCATTCTGGACCTACCTTACAAGGACAGGGAGTACCTAGCTGACGAAGTGGTCAGCATGAACAAAGTGAGCATTCGATACGGTGAACGAACCATCCTAAAAGACCTTGACTGGCAGGTTAGAAACGGCGAACACTGGGTACTCTCAGGACATAACGGCTCAGGCAAATCTACCCTACTCTCACTGGTCTGTGCTGACAACCCTCAGAGCTACGCCTGTGACATTTCATTGTTTGGCAACCCGCGAGGCTCTGGCGAGAGTATTTGGGAAATCAAGCGCCACATAGGCTACGTCTCGCCTGAGATGCACCGTTCCTACCAACGTGACATACCTGCGCTACGCATCGTGGCCAGTGGACTGAAAGACTCTGTAGGGCTTTACGTTCGGCCTACCGAGGCTGAATGCGAGCAATGCCGTTGGTGGATGAACATCTTCGGCATCGGGCACTTGGCAGAACGTTCATTCATGAAGATGTCGAGCGGGGAACAGCGCCTTGTGCTTCTGGCAAGGGCCTTTGTGAAAGACCCCGAGCTGCTGATACTTGACGAGCCCCTGCACGGACTCGACAACGACAACCGCCAACTGGCCAAGGACATCATTGACACCTTCTGCCAGCGTAAAAACAAAACGCTCATCTTTGTCAGTCATTACAAAGAAGAGCGTCCAAAGTGTATTGATCACGAAATTTACCTCACGTATTCGAAGTAGTACCAGTAAGACCCCTGGTATTTTTCCATCACTCGCACCTTGCGCTCTGTCGGATTAGTGTATTGGGCCTCCAACTCCTGAAGGTCACGATAGTCTTCCTCAGTCACAGGGTGATGATAGACCACCACGGGGTTCGAACGCTGGTGGACGTACAGCGTCAGTGCCTCACGGTAATGACGGGGCAAAGTCAGGCTGTCAGCCACGTCATAGTATTTACCAATAGTACGTGCAAAGTCATCCAGATTGCGGTCAATCAACATTCCACAAAGCACATAGTCACCAACGGCCTTCTTGGCTTGCCCACCACGTTCTAACGCCGACAAGTAGGCAGGTGTATCCATACCCGGACGAGGTATGGCACCCAAATGGCGGTAAAGACTGTCTGACGGATAAATCAACCAACGCGAACGACAACCGCTAAGCGGCACCAAGTCGGCTCCACTTCCAGAAACAGGATATTCAAAGAGCCTTTCGCCAAGTTCCCTCTTACGTGACAGCGCATAGGCTCGAAGCATTGTCAGACTAGCATCTGTCTCCAATGAACGGCGTCCCGTCGTCAATGCTTCATCGAATTGCTGCTTCATCAGGCAAGTCTCCATACGGGCACGGTAATGGTATACAGCATTGGTATTAGCAGCAAGATTCACGCCCACTATCATCAACGCCATTTCCAGGATATTAATCCAGAAAACCCTCGCGTGGAGTCCCAACGCTGTCTTTAACAGATAAGGACGTACGCTACAGATAATCCAGACGGCTACCCCCCATAGTGCCAACAACAATGGAGCCAGCCAGTACCAATAGCTTATCGACATAGAAGAACTTCCCTTCTCAGGAAAGCCAGACGTCAAGATGGCCAACAGCAACATCGAGGGGAAGTAGGTCAGCGCATGATTACTACGATACAATTTGATTACTTTAAGAACACCCATTTGCAACAGCAGGAGCACCAGTGTGATGATAACGGCGCCTACCGAGCGATGATAAACGGTCTGGCCCTTGCTCAGTACATGCTGGGTGACGGCCATCAAGTCGGCCTGGAAGTAATAGAGCCAAAGGACTGAGAACAATACAAAGATGACAGCACACATCACCTTGACAATGATGTGGCTGCCGTCTTTGACAGGTTGGTTATATCTGACCACGCGTTAATTCTTTTTCAGAACGACTGCTGAACGAGCAGGAATGTAAAGTTTCAGCCACTCCTTCTTGTCCTGTACATAAAGCGGGTCATAATTGGTGATGTGGGTCATCGAGTCGTCGGCAAAGCCATTGCCGCCGAAGTCCTTCGAGTCGGTGTTCAACACAACATCGTAGGAACCCGTGGGTACGAGGAAACCGTAATCAGTGTACGATCTCGTGGGTGAGAAGTTGAAAACAAACACCAAGTCGCCACGCATGAAGCAGAGCACCTGGTCGCCATCATCGTGCCAAATCTCGGTAACGGGTGTATCCTGGAAATTCTTCTCACTCTTGATGACCTCAAGCATCTTGCGGTCAAAGTCACCCAACCAGTGATAACACAAGTCAGGATTGTCAACGAGGTTCCACTGACGACGGGCATATTTGTAACTCCATCCGTTGCCTTCGCGAGGGAAGTCAATCCACTCGGGATGTCCGAACTCATTACCCATGAAGTTCAGATAGCCTCCGTTGATGGCACCAGCCGTCACCAGACGAATCATCTTGTGCATAGCGATACCACGCTGGGCCATATCGTTGACATCCTTCTTGGCGAAGTGCCAATACATATCGGCATCGATGAGACGGAAGATGATGGTCTTGTCGCCCACGAGTGCCTGGTCGTGGCTCTCACAGTAAGAGATGGTTTTCTCGTCAGGACGGCGATTTTTGACCTCCCAGAAGATGGAGCAGACATTGATGTCCTCGTCGCGTACCTCTTTTATAGTCTTTATCCAGTAATCAGGAATATTCATGGCCATACGGTAATCAAAACCATAGCCGCCGTCCTCGAACTTGGCAGCCAATCCGGGCATACCCGAAACTTCCTCGGCAATGGTGATGGCGTTCGGATTCACCTCGTGAATCAAGCAATTGGCCAGCGTCAGGTAGCAGATGGCGTTGTCATCCTCATGTCCGTTAAAATAATCGCCGTAGCCACCGAAGGCTTCGCCCAGACCGTGCGAATAGTAGAGCATGGAGGTGACACCATCGAAGCGGAAACCGTCGAAGTGGAACTCCTCAAGCCAGTACTTACAGTTGGAGAGCAGGAAGTGCATCACCTCGTCTTTACCGTAGTCGAAGCACAGCGAGTCCCAAGCGGGATGCTCGTGGCGGTCGCCGGCATAGAAGAACTGGTTGGGATCGCCACAGAGGTTGCCCAAACCCTCGACCTCGTTCTTCACAGCGTGGCTGTGAACAATATCCATGATGACAGCGATACCCATCTTATGGGCGGTGTCTATCATCTCCTTCAGTTCCTCAGGCGTACCGAAGCGGCTGGAGGGAGCAAAGAAACTCGATACGTGGTAGCCAAACGAACCATAGTAGGGGTGTTCCTGAATGGCCATCACCTGAATGGCGTTATAGCCGTCCTTTTTTACTCGCGGCAGGACATTCTCGGTAAACTCCTTATAAGTGCCCACCTTCTCGGCATCCTGACCCATACCCACATGGCACTCATAAATGAGCAGCGGGGCTGTATCGGGCTTGAACTTCTTTTTCTTCCACACATAGGGTGTCTCGGGGTTCCATACCTGAGCAGAGAAGATCTTCGTCTGGTCGTCCTGAACGACGCGACGGCACCAGGCGGGAATACGCTCGCCCTCGCCACCGTTCCACTTCACCTTCATCTTGTAGAGCTGGCCATGCTTCAGGGCTTTCTCCGAGAGTTTCAGTTCCCAGTTGCCCGTGCCCTCAATGCGCTTACACTTATACTTGTCAGTCTCTTGCCAGTTGTTGAAGTCGCCAATCAAGTAAATCTCCGTAGCGTTAGGTGCCCACTCGCGGAACACCCAGCCCTTGGGCAGCTTGTGCAAACCATAATAAAGATGACCAGAGGCAAATTCACTCAACTTCTGCTTTCCGTTCTGGGTCAGCTGACCAATCTTCCACAGAGCGTGATCATGACGACCACGGATGGCGCCCTCGAACGGTTCGAGCCAAGAGTCATGCTCGACGAGACCGATATGCAGTGGAGCCTGCTCCACCTTCTTTATCACTTTCTTTGCTGCGGGTTTCTTCGCGGCAGGCTTCTTTGCAGCAGAAGCTTTCTTCGTTGCAGGAGCCTCCTTGGGGGTTGTTTCTTTCTTTGCCATAGTATTATGCTTTTATTTTGAATATTGCTTTTTTAATTCCTTCTTTCTCTGAGATACATGGTGCATGACCATCCTGCGGGAAGAAAATGACCATCTGACCTGGACGGCACGTGACGTAAGTCTGAGCCACCGTATCACCATACTTCGTGATGTCCTTCTCGGCATTGTACTCATAATCAGGCAGGTCACAGAGCGGCGTATAGCCAAAAGTCTCATCCGTATCAATAGGTATCTGGATGTCAATCATCTCTACATGAGTCTCCAACACGGCATCTTCTTTCGTACGGCCTTTAGCCGTGGTGATATTCACAAATAGGTCTTTGTCTTTAATCAAATGCTTACCCTCTTCGAGGGCGTTCAAGTCGTTCTTCTTCAAGAAGTCTACTACGTCGGCAAACAGCGGATTCAGCCCCACATACTTGCCCAGATTGTCAAGTGTGTCTATTACCATATATCATTAGTATTTAAGTTAAACAATCAGTTCTTTATCTCCTGACGATAGCCACGGGTATAAGTTCCTTTGGCCACAATATTACCATTACGGTCTTTCTCAACGAAAGGACCATCACGCAAGTCGTCCACATAGCTTCCCTCAAAGCGCTTGCCGTCCTTGTCCTCTTCGATGGCCGTACCATTGCGTTTCCCGTCACGGAACGTTCCCTTGAATTTCGACCCGTCGGCAAAGCGGGCAATGCCCTCGCCTTCTATCTTGCCATTCTTGAACTGTCCGTCGTAGACGTCGCCATTCTTCATTGTCAGTTTGCCACGCCCGTTGGGCTTGTCAGCCTTCCACTGGCCAACATACGCATTACCGTTGCTCCACACCAGCGTGCCTGTCCCCTGCTTATCGCCGTTCTCAAACTGACCAGTATACTTGTCACCATTGGCATAGGTGAATACACCCGACCCAGAACGCTTACCATTGACATAGTCACCTTCGTAGATGTCACCATTCTGGAAGTGATAGATGCCCTTGCCGTGCTGCAGGTCACGTTGCCACTGGCCTATATAGATGTCGCCATCGGCAAACTTATATGTACCCCTACCCTGACGTTGGTTCTCCTGCCACTGGCCGTCATAGGTTGAACCATCAGCCCAGTCGTAGAATCCTGAGCCATGCTTCTTGTCATCCTTCCACTCTCCTTTATAGTAGGCACCGCTGGCAAAGGTGTAGGTACCCTTGCCCTCACGCTTGTCCAACTTCCACTCGCCGTCGTAGCGGTCGCCGTTGAAGTAGTACATCACACCGTGCCCCTGTTGGTAGTCACGAAACCACAGACCGTCATATCGGTTATTATTGGCAAAGTAGTAGATTCCCTGTCCGTGCTGCTGGTCTTGATACCACTGTCCTTCATACTTTTCACCATCGAAGAACGTATATATCCCGAAGCCCTGACGGCGCCCCTTTTGGTACTCGCCCTCATACACGTTACCATTCTTATATACAGCTTTACCCTTACCGTGAGGCTTGCCTGACAACATCTCTCCCTGATAGTCACCACCATCCTTTGTAATGGCTGAACCAAGCGTAATTTTCTGGGCACTTCCCAATATAGGAAGAGCCACTATCATTATAGTGGTTATATATTTTTTCATGTCGATTTTCATTTCAATGCCCAAAATTAGCAAAAAAAACATATACTTCCAAAAAGATTGCATTTTTTAACGGATTCTCTGACATTTATTTCGTATCTTTGCAGAAAATTATCAATTCAGACAATGAAATTCACTGCTATCATCCCAGCTCGTTACGCCTCAACGCGCTTCCCGGGCAAGCCATTGGCTATTCTTGGCGGCAAAACCGTCATCCAGAGAGTCTACGAACAAGCCGTCAACGTACTTGGCCAAGCATACGTTGCTACTGATGACGAGCGCATCTTGCAGGCTGTCGAAGCATTCGGCGGTCAAGCCGTCATGACACGTACCGATCATAAGAGCGGTACAGACCGTATACAGGAGGCTGCCGAGAAAATCCGCACCGATGCTGACGTGATTATCAATGTGCAGGGCGACGAGCCGTTTATCCAGCGTTCACAGATTGAAACGCTCTGTCATTTGTTCGATGAGCCGCAGACGCAAATTGGCACCCTCGGCAAGCGATTTGAGTCAATGGAAGCTGTAGAAAATCCGAACTCTCCCAAAATCGTCACTGACACGAAGGGATTCGCCCTCTACTTCAGTCGCTCCGTCATTCCTTTTATTAGGGGAACAGAGCGAGGCGAGTGGTTTGGCCAGTTCCCGTTCCTCAAACATCTGGGCATCTACGCCTACCGCCGCGATGTGCTGGAAGAAATCACGAAACTGCCCCAGGGTACATTGGAGATAGCTGAGAGTCTGGAGCAGTTGCGATGGTTGCAGAACGGCTATCGCATCCGCGTTGGCGAGACTGATGTAGAAACAGTCGGCATTGATACACCTGAAGACCTGCAACGGGCTGAGGATTTTTTGAAGACCATATGAAATATGACCAAGAAACTGCTCATCGCATTACTGACATTGACAGCTGGAGTAGAAGCTGACGGTAAGAACACCATCTATGACGCAAAGGTAAAAACATTACAGACAGTCGTCAATCAAGACTGGCTGTCGCCGCCAGTCATGAGGCTCGGGACTGAAGATGTACTGAACATCAGTTTCGACGAACTGTCGCACACCTATCACCGCTACATCTATCAGTTAGAGCATTGTGAGGCAGACTGGTCTCCTTCGGAATCCCTGTTCGAAAGCGACTGGCTCGAAGGGTTCAACGGCAATCCTATTGATGACTATTTGAACTCGCTGAACACAACGGTGCTTTACACCCACTACCGACTGCAGATTCCCAATGACCGCTGCCGGCTGAAGATGAGCGGCAACTACCGGCTGCATGTCTATGACGAGGACGAGGAGGAGGTGCTATGTGCTGAGTTCATGGTGGCTGAGAATCTTTTGAGCATAGGACTGAGCGTGACGACAAATACCGACATCGACTTCAACCTCAGTCACCAGCAGGTCAGTATGACGGTCAACTACGGCAATGGGATTCACCTGACGAATGAACAGGAACAGCTTTGGACCGTCGTCATGCAGAACGGACGTGAGGACAATGCCAAAGTGAACGTGAGAGCAAACTACCGTCAGGCAGGACAGCTGAGATGGGAGCACAACCGTGAGCTGATTTTCGATGCAGGCAATGAGTACCATAAGTTTGAAGTCCTCGATGTCAGCCATCCCACGATGGGCATTGACCGCATGGAGTGGGACGGCCACCATTATCAGGCTTACCCTTTTGCTAACACGCCGCGCCGCAGCTATCAATATGATCAGGACGCAAACGGTGCATTCTATATACGCAACAGCGATAATATTGAGAACGACCGTACCTGTGACTATGTCTATGTAAACTACCTGCTGGCTCCGGCAGAGCCTCATGGCGGCGACGTCATCATTGATGGTTGCTGGACAACCGAAGCCGCCGATCACTACCTGATGACCTACGATGAGGAAGAGAAAAGCTATCGTGCGCGAATACTCCAGAAACAAGGCTACTATTCATACCAATATCTACTCCGAGACACAGCAGGCAAAACTCATGTGATGCCGGAAGAAGGATCATTCTTCGAGACTGAGAACAAATATCAGGCCTGCGTCTACTACAAAGGCAGTACAGACCGTACCTGGCGGTTGGCTGGCTACCAACAGATTGTGCTACGATAAAATATCCTCTGCCCTACTCTAACTCCTCACGATACTCACGGGGAGTCATCTTGAACTTGTGATAGAACTTGGCTATCATGTAGTTAGGTGACACAAAACCACACTCCACGGCGATGGCATCAACAGAGAGGTCCGTCGTACGAAGCATCTCGGCCACCTTGTCAACACGCATGGACCTTACCAGTACGCGTGGACTCTTATGAATGTTCTCTGACACCATTTCGTAGAGTTCCAGCAAATCCATATCGGTGACGTTCGAAAGCATATTCATGGAGAACGGACGACTGCCACGCTCCCTCACGAAGGGAATAATCTTCAGCATCACCTCGACGAAGTCGGCATTCAGTTCTATCTGGCTTTCATTATCTGTGCCGTAGATTTCCTCCTGAGTAGGTGCCAACAACTCGGAACTGAAACTGTCGCAACGGTCGACGAAACCCCTGATACGGCGTATGACGTCGCCTTCTTCACTATTGCGCCTCATCTTCAGACGCGTGTTACGGTTGAAGATGATAAAGTTCAGGACGCCCATAGCCAGGACGACCACGCCCAACAGCATCATAATACCTGTCGTACGCCACCAAGGCTGGTTGACGTGAATTACCCACTCCTGCGGCTCGCCGACATACTGTCCAGGTACCACTGAAGCCAACAGCTCAATATGATAGGTTCCCGGCTTAATAGCCAGCATGGGAAGGTGCAACAGGCCACGCCTATCGACAATACCATTACTGTTGAAATAAGAATACTCCGTCCACTGGCTGCTTATCTCCGGTATTCTAACGCGATAGTATGTATGCATGGGACGGGCGAAATTAAGTGCCGAGAATGTCAGCGAGAGCGAGTTCTGGTCGTAGTTCAGATTGATTTCCTTCGTACGGGTAATCGCCTTGTCAAGCACCACCTCACCATTCACCTTGTCGCCTGCCGTCACATCAATTCCGTTGACCAGCAGCTTGGTCAGCTTTGGATGCATCTGGTATGGCTCTTGGTCAAGCAGTGAGGAGAAGTCCTTCGGGTCGAACACAACGATGTGGTCAAGTGCCTGCATCACGATCTTTCCATCGGGAAGTTTCATGGCCTTGGCCTTGATGAAGGTCTCGTTGGGAACATTGTCATTCGTACTGAAACAGAAAACTTCCTTCACCTTCCCACCAACAATGTGTATACAACTGATACCATAGCTGGAGCTCACCCAGATGTTGTGCATGTCATCCTCAATGACAGACTGAATAACACTGTTCAGCAGACCGTTTCTGCTGGAGAATACGATGGGTTCTGTCTGTGGAGTGGTGTACAGATAAAGACCATTCGATGTTCCTACCCACGTCCAGCTACGACTATCTAAGAGCATCACGTTCGCCTTCTGTCCCCTGAACTCGCTGACTCCCGTCAGATTCTCCATCATGGCCCAGTAGTTCTTGGCCCTCTCGTCCTCCCAACTCAGTATCTGGAAGGGGGCGTACTGAGGCGGTGCATACAGCAGTCCACGCTTCTCAGTTCCAATCCACATACCGCCCTGCTGATCAAACTCAATTACATTAATGTCTGTACGCAGGTTACGGCCACTACGCAGGGTCAGTGTCTCCCGATGCTCAATATCGCCAGTATTCAGGTTGTAAGTGAAATAGCCGTAAGCCGACGAGATATAGAGAATGTCGTTATGAACCACTAAGTTGTTCAGATGAAAATCCTTACGCATCACCTCCGACCATTGACGGTCTTTTATGTTATAACGCATCAGAATGGCTTCCTGGACACCGTTGCGAATCATATAGACGTTGTCCTTGTAAATCATCTGGACACCACTACGCCGGAATTTCCTGGAATCCTCCTGGCCATAGGCAAAGTTCTGATACAGTTTCCTTCCAGCGTTCAAATCATAGCAGGCCAGCAGACCGTCTTCATAGAAAAGCATGAGCTGTCTCCGGTCGTAGACTTCCAAATCCTGTAGGTTTACTCCTTTACGCAAAGATACACGCTTATGGTATTTTGCATTGAACACGCTGTCGTTTGAACACAGCCACAGCTCACCGTTACGGTCAATAAACATGTCGTCAATGCGTCCCTTGGCGCCAAACATCTTAAAGACGCTGTCAATATTGTTGATGTGACGTTCCGTCGTCAGGTTGACACACGTAACGCCCTGACTGCTCTTCAGCCAAAGGTGGTGATAACGGTCGTAGTACAGGTGGTAATGTCCGTGGTAGTTTTCAAGTTTGTAAATCCGTTCCTGGCTTCTGTTGATATGCGAGAAGTTTGCACCGTCATAGTAGTTGATATTTCCCAGTGTCGTGATAGTCATGCGCCCGGTAAAAGTACACTTCATCGTCTGGGCAGAGTTATCGGCAAGACCGTCGGAGGCAGTAATCGTGCGGAACACACGTGTTTCCTCGACGCCAGCCTTGGCACCTATGCCCATCATCAGCAGTAGCAGAACCAGCAGAAGCTTATTAGTTGATTTCATGTAGAACAAACTTATCGGCTACAAAGATACGTAAAAAGTATATTACTACCAAATTTTTGTGCAAAAAATAGACAATATGAACCCGAATAGCCTATAATAACGAAAATTAGGTCACATTCACCACGATGGTAAGATGTGACCCAACCTAATGTATCTCAAGTAAACTTAGTTCTTGAAGAAGTCCTTAACGGCCTCGTTAGGAACCATCTGCTCGTCAAAGATGTAAGCACCAGTCTTGGGGCTCTTCACCATCTTGATAACCTTTGTGTAAGCGCGACCATCCTTTGAACCTTCATGGAGGGTAGCAACGGTTTTCTTTGCCATACTTCAGTCCTCTGATTATTTAATTTCCTTGTGAAGAGTCATCTTCTTCAGGATGGGGTTATACTTCATCAG
>CALDLA010000042.1 GCA_937898415.1 uncultured Prevotellaceae bacterium
GTTGGACGACTCGGATTCGAACCGGGAATGACAGAACCAAAACCTGTAGTGTTACCATTACACCATCGTCCAATCGCTCAGAAAGCGGGTGCAAAGTTACGAAAAAAAGTGGAAAGCGGAAAGTGAAAAGGCGTTTTTTTAACTTTCCGACCCTATTTTTCTATCAAAACGACGGCGTAGGCCGATATTCCCTCCTCGCGACCGGTAAAACCGAGGCGCTCGGTGGTGGTGGCCTTGATGCTGACATTGTCAGGATCGGTACCGATGATCCGGGCCAGACAGTCCTGCATGGCAGGGATGTGAGGGTTCATCTTAGGATGCTCGGCACAGACGGTAGCGTCGAGGTTGACAAAGCGGTAGCCCTTGGTAGCTATCAGGGCGATGGTCTTCTGAAGCAGGATCTTGCTGTCGATGCCGTCAGTCTCGGCGGCGGTGTCAGGGAAGTGGTAGCCGATGTCGCGCATGTTGGCGGCTCCGAGCAAGGCGTCGCAGATGGCATGAATCAGCACATCGGCGTCGCTATGTCCCAACAAGCCCAGCGTATGCTCTATCTTGATGCCCCCCATCCACAGGTCGCGATTAGGAACCAACTGATGGACGTCGAAACCGAAACCTACCCTTATCATTTGAACAGGTCTTTGATGCCGTCCATATCGAAGGCAAGGGTGAAACGGAGGGTCTGGTCGAGGGGATTGGAGCGGGCTGTGGAGATGACATAGCCGACATCGAGCGAGAAGACGCTCATGCGGAAGCCGCCACCTAAGGTGAAGTATTTGAGGTTACCCTTTGACTCAGCCTGATGGTGGTAGCCGGCACGCAGCGAGAACTGGTCGTGGTAGACATACTCGGCACCTACCGACCACTGTATCTCCTCCAACTCCTCCTTGAAACCGTTGGGGGCGTCGCTGAAGCTCTGGAAGATACCCTTGATACTTCCCACGTCGCTGTACTCACGGCGCACGCGGTCCTGGTACTCAGAGTTGCTCTCGCCCTCCTCCTGACGGGGTACGGTAGGCACCAACAGTTTATTGGCATCAGCCGTGAACGAGAAACGGTTGTACTCGTCGACAGGCACCATGAGCGAGGCACCAAGGCGCAGGTTGGCTGGGATGAACTGGCTCTCCTCGTCGCCGTAGTAGGAAATCTTGGAACCGATGTTGCGGACATTCAGTCCCAGTCCCAGCTGACACTCGCGGTTGCCCAGCATCAGGTAGTTATTATAGTACATGGCCAGGTCGGCAGCAAAGGCCGAGGCTGGTTTAGAGTCCTCGCTATAGTCGAAGCGCAGGTCGCTGTAAATCCAGCGGATGGCAGCGGCAATGGAGAAGTTCTCGGAGAGCATGAGCGAGTAGGCAGCATCAAGTGACATCTCATAGGGACGCACAGACGTGTCGCTGTTTTCGTAGTCGATTAAGACCTCACCGAGCGAGAAGTAGCGCAGCGAACCAGAGATGGCGGAGTAGTCGCCAATGCGGTAGTAACCGGCCAGGTAAGCCAAGTCGATGTCGTTGACCAGCTGGCGCAGCCAAGGGGTGTAGTTGAGTGCCACACCTGCCCTACTGATGCAGAATGGGTATTTGGCTGGGTTCCAGTACTGCGAGTTAACGTCGGGGTCGGTCGCTACACCGACGTCGCCCATGCCGGCACCTCGGGCATCGGGGGCAATGGTCTCACTGATGACGGCATGCTCCACGGGGTTGAACGTCGTGAGCTTGTCGTCGTCGGCAGCAGCACCGCCGCAGCACAGCATACAGGCGGTGAGTAATAGTAGTTTCGTTGTTTTCATTGTTGATGTCGTAATGACGTTATAACGTAATAACGCCGTAGTACTGCTATTTATTGCGTACGATGATGAGTTTCTTGGCTTGCGAGGCCTGTCCGCTGCCATCGCTGCAGATGGTGACGCGGTAGATATAGACGCCCGTCAGCAGACGGTGGCCACCGCTGGTGGTCAGGTCCCAATCGACGGTATAGACCTGCCCGGCCGAAACGCCCATCCCCTTGTGACACCACAGTTGGCGGCCTGACGTGTCGAAGACGTCTATCTGTACCTCGACCAGCGAACCAGCCCTGTCGTGGCTCACGTAAAAAGAGGTGTTGGTGCTGGCGGGGTTCTTCGTACAGCCCACGCTAAAGATGGTGGGCTGCAGCGACCTCACGACATTGAACTGCAGTTCGGCGGTCGACGAGTTGTTGAGTACGTCCCAAGCACGCAACAGCAAGCGGTGAGGTCCGACAGTCAGTTCGGGCAGTACGAAACTGAGCGAGCCACTGCGATAGTCGCCGAAGTCATACTGGAAATAGTCATTCAGCACATACGACAGCTTGCCGTCAATCAGGAGCTCCACGTCGTGGCCAATGCCGGCACCCGACACATTGATGCCGTCCTTGTCATAAAGCTCGGCATGGAACATGGGCGTCGTGTTGACGTCGTCGCCATTGGTGAACGAGCTGCTGTTGAGGTAGCAGTAGATGTTGGGACCGATGCCGTCGGAGATGGAGGCTTCTCCACTGCTCAGCAGACAATTGGTAAAGGCACCATGAGCTTCCTGGCGCTTGTCAGCCGACAGGGCATAGAGGGTGATGAGTCCTGTCCCTTCCTCGGCATTGCTGATGTCCTTCGGAAGGGCAAAGCGAATGTTGAAGCGTCCGTTGTTGATGCTGTCGCTGCCCGTGTAGAGCGTGACTGGACGGTCCTTGTAAGTGAAGGGGTCGGCAGTGCTCGTCTCGTCGTTCTGTCGGCATGTAATCTCCTGCTCCACATCTTTGACCGTCAGCGTCACCATACCCTTGAAGTCAGGGGCGCCGACGATGTGGCCCGCAACGCTCACCGCCTGTCCTGCCCGGAGAGTCACAGGGTGTTCGCCGTCAGCCGGTTGGCCGTCGATGCTGTCAACAGCCACCTGCATGGTGGGGGCAGCCAGCACGAGTGCCGGATCACCCAGCAGGGTGAACTGCAGCTTGTTGGCCGTCTGGTCGATGCCGATATCATTCTTTGCCGTCATCAGCAGATTCTTGGCCAGCCGTGCGGCCTCGCCGATGGAGTAGCGACGGCCCTCGTCGTCAGTTCCCAGGACGTAGCGGGTAAAGGCACGGTTCATATAACCGTTATAGTGAGCATAGACGGTACGCGTGGTGCCATAGAAGGCCACGGCACCGCCGGCAGGGTTGTACATAGCCGTCTCACCGATGTTTTCCTCCTGGCCATCGAAAGGCATGATGTCGCACGAGGCCGTCAGCCACAGCGGCAACCGCTGCTGCGACGACTGGCTGAAGTCGTCGAGATGGACCACCTGCTCATGCGACAGGGTATAGGCTGCCCCGTGACCACTATAGTTCATGATGAGCGCCCCCTGCTCCATCTGCTGGCGGATGAGCCGCGTGACGTCAGGATAGCTGAATCCCGTTGCCGACGACACTCGGGCATAGGCATCCCAGTAAATCTTCTTGACGTTGAAGTCAGGATGCGAGGCTGAGACCATTGTAGCCACCGCGTCGGCGTCGTCCATGTGCCGATTGGAGTCGCCGTCGTCGCCCATGAAGCAGAGCGTATTCCGCCATGCTCCGGCGTACTCGTTCTGAAGATAGCCCAGCGTCTTGTCGACCATGGCCTTGGCCTCCGTTTCGCTGCGGGCCGACAGTCGTCCCACAGCCACATCGCCCTTGTCGCTGGTCAGCATATTGCCACCCTCGTTATCGTCCAACAGGCAGAAGTAGTCATCGCTGACGTAGCAGTCCGTCTCGCTGAAGGAGTTCTCGCTCTCGTAGCAGAGCAGGAAGTCGTCGGGCGAATAGTTCTTCCACGCGGCGGTCAGCATACGGTTGTCCCAGGCACCGTCGCCGAAGAGCAACAGGTAGCGCGGCATGTCGGTCTCGCTATCGGCACGGTCGTAGAGCATTTTCAGGTAGCGACGGTAGGCATTGGCATCGGGAGTGCCGCTGGAGAACTCATTGAACAGTTCGTCGGCAGGCACGATGCGCACCCTCAGCGAGTCATGACGCTCATGGTACTCCTGCAACCGCTGGGCCTGCCCTAAGAGTTGCTGTGAGGTGGGTATGATGATAATCATGTCGGCAAACGTGTCGGCATGATGATCCTGGTTGGTGATGTTATAGACGTACTCGGGTACGGGAATCGTCGCTGACGTCAGGTCGGGCCACGCCTTCGGGGCATCGAACTGCAACGAAAGGTAGTCGAGCCGCACGTTCTTCCCGGAGGTCTGGCTGATGGTCACCTGGTTGTCGGCCAACAGCGAGTCGGTGAGCGTAAAGGTCTTCGAGATGACCGCTGCCTTGCTGTAGCGGTCGGGCGACGAAGTGACGCTGACCGTGCCCAGTGCGTTTCCGTTCAGCAGTACGTCAGCCGTGAAAGGCCCGTCGTAGGTCAGCACGACATACAGACTGCCCTTGGCTCCCGGAGTGGCCACTAACTGGAACGAGCGCTGAACCCCGACGCCAAAGAGGCGACTGTCGTAGAGGTTGCGTCCGCCGTGGTACCATGCGTAGTCATCGACTTCGTAAAGGGAGTGATAGTCGTTAGGCGAGGGATAGTTGGCCGCCTTGAAGTCCTCTTCGCCGACGGTGAGTGCCGTCGAGTCATTCTCTGTCAGGAAGTAGTATCCATTACTACTATAAGGATTGCGCGTACGCGAAGAGGATGTCTTGCTGCTCCATCCCACAGGTCCTTTGGCATAGAAGAGCCGCCGACCGCCCACGTTGCACGTCGGCACTTCCTGCAGGTCGTCGGTCTCAACAAGATAGTCGGCTGTCAGCCGCTCGGGTTGCATAGCACCGCCATAGCCGTAGATCTTTACCTTATTCAAATCCGTAAAGCCCGCCTTACGCACCAAGTCGCTCGTCAACTGGTAGACGCCTGTCTCAGGAATGCGAATCTTGGCCCAACGGCCTGAGGCCAGCACGGAGTGGGAAGCATAACGGTTCGAGGAAGGAGATGCGAGGCGCGAGGTAGGAGGTAACCCCGTAGCTTGTACTTTCAACATAAAGCTTACCAACTTCTGAAACTTCCCGTCCCTATAGACCAGCGGCACAAAAGACACGTAGAGCGCTCCCCGCTTACGCGATACGCCGATGTATTGTTGAACCTCGGGCAGGGCGGGCAGCGGTTTGTCAGTAATATGCTGATAACGGGCAATGTCGGCCTCCGACATGTCGATGAACTCCGGATAGTCTATGCTGACCGTATAGACGGAGTCGGCATAGTCGGTACCCAACTCGAAAGTGTGAGAGAACAGCGGCAACAACGAGTCAATCCTGACCTCTTGGGCGGTCAGGTTAAAGAACTCTTGCGCGTGAGCCAAGCTGCTCGTCAGCAAGAGAACCAAGCCTGCGATGAGCCTGCTGACTCTTGTCATATAACCATATAACGCGCCACACCGCACTTTTATTGCATTTTCGCGGCAAAAGCCACGGCATAGGCGCGCATCTGTTTCACCATAGCTAACAGGCCGTTGGAACGGGTGGGTGACAGATGCTCGCGCAGACCAATCTCGTTGATGAAGTAGAGGTCGGCATCGAGAATCTCCTGCGGCGTATGTCCTGACAACACCCGGATGAGCAGACTGACGATACCCTTCACAATGAGGGCGTCGCTCTCGGCACGGAAATGGATAATCCCACTCTCAGCGTAATCGGCTACCAGCCATACGCGGCTCTGGCAACCGTCAATGAGGTTCTGCTCCGTCTTGTACTGTTCGTCCAGCGGTTCCTGTTCGTTACCAAGGTCTATCAGCAACTGATACCTGTCCATCCAGTCGTCCAGACCGGTGAACTCTTCAATAATCTCGTCTTGTATCTCGTTAATTGTTTCCATCGTCTTGAATGAGTTTGAATAATTTGTCGCTGGGGCGCACTTTCCCCGTGACAGCAATCGACACGCGGGTTCCCTGCCGGGCAACCTCGACAGGACCGTCATCATCGTGTATCTCGTTGGCGGTGACATACATCACACCCGTCGTCGGACCAGTTATCAGCAGACGGTCGCCCACCTTAAAGGTCGTGGCCTCAACGGTAAACTCCGCCACGCCGAGCTTCGAGTAGTACTTCGTGCCCTTGCCGACATAGACCTTGCGCTCCGTCGCGTTCGAGCCGTAGTTCTTGTTCCACTCGCCCATCGTCTGCCCCTGGTAGTAGCCGTCCCAAAAGCCTCGGTTGAAGACCGTCTTCAGCCGTTGGTCCCACTCGTCCTTACGCTCTTCCGTAAAGTCGCCGTCGACGACGGCTTGAATAGCTTCCTTATAACACTTCACCACGGTATAGACATACTCAGGCCCCCGGGCACGGCCCTCAATCTTGAAGACACGAACACCGGCATTCATCATCTTGTCAATGAAGCGCACGGTCTTCAGGTCCTTGGGCGACATGATGTACTTATTGTCTATCTCCAACTGGTAACCGGTTTCATTGTCGGTGACGGTGTACGAGCGCCGACAGACCTGTATGCACTCACCACGGTTAGCCGAGCGGTTGGCAGCGTCGAGGGACATGTAGCATTTGCCGCTAATGGCCATGCAGAGTGCCCCGTGGCAGAACATCTCTATACGGATAAGTTGACCGGAGGGACCACAGATATGCTCGTCGCAGACCTGCCGGTAGATGTCGGCCACCTGTTCCAGTTTCAGTTCGCGGGCCAGCACCACCACGTCGGCAAACTGGGCATAGAAGCGCAGCGCCTCGATGTTCGAGATATTGAGCTGGGTAGACAAGTGTACCTCCTGCCCCACTTTGCGGCAGTAGGTCATCACCGCCACGTCGCTGGCAATGACAGCCGAAATGCCGGCCTCGTGGGCAGCATCAATAATCTCGTGCATCAAGGGAATGTCCTCACCATAGATGATGGTGTTCACCGTCAGGTAGCTTTTGATGCCGTGCTTGCGGCACGTCTGGGCCATCTCTTTCAAGTCGTCGATGGTAAATGTCGAGGCAGAGTGCGCCCGCATGTTCAGTTTCTCAATACCAAAGTAGATGCTGTCGGCTCCCGCCTGAATGGCTGCCGCCAACGACTCCTGCGACCCTACGGGTGCCATGATTTCAAAGTCCTGTATTTCCATACTGGCTGCAAAGGTACAAACTTTTTTCGTAACTATATTCTCTTTATTTGGCCTTTTGGGATTTTTTTTGTAATTTTGCAGCCAATAATCATACAGTCCGTACATGCACTATCTGAAACTCTGTATACTCGCTGTCTCTCTTTGCTGCACTATAGGAGTCTCGGCACAGTCCGTCGCCAAAGACCTGAAGGCCGACGTGAACCGCGCTGCAGGCATCAACTATGCACTGCCCGTGACGAAAGGAGAGGACACCCCGGTGCCTGGAGGCAAGAAGCCATTCTACATCAACCACTACGGCTGTCCGTCTTCCTACTACTCGCTCAAGCCCGAAGATTACGAAAAACCATACGCCGTCTTTGCCCGTGCCGACAGCTTGAGCAAGCTGACAAAGTTAGGCCAGGACGTGCTGCGCCGACTTGACCTGCTGCGTCAGGATGCCCTCAACCGTAGCGGCGAACTGACGACAAAGGGTGCGCAGCAGAGCAGAGCCCTGATGCGTCAGTTGATAGAGCGGTTCCCTGATGCCTTTACCGAGAATGGCTATTACAGTGGCCGCAGCGTCGTCGAGAATCACTGCATCCTCACTATGGAGGAGGCAATGGCCCAGTTGTCGGCCATGGAACGGCTGTCCAACTTCAATAGCCGGGCCACCCAGCGGGAGGAATCCTTTATGAACCCCTCAGACCCCACACTGACCAACCACTGGAACAGTACACTGGCCATGACACGCTATGAGCGCTTTTCATCCCTCAACACCAGCAATACCAGACTGATGGAGTCGCTCTTCTCTGACCAGAACTACATCATTGCCAACACCGACCCCGCCATCCTCGCTCCCCAGCTCTTCCGTCTGGCCGGCAGCATACAGCATACGGAACTGGCGGGCCGCGTCACACTCTACGATATCTTTACCCCGGAGGAAATCCGCCGCCTATGGCGACAGAAGAACGCCTGGGACTACATCAACTACGGTGCCTGCCAGCTAAACGGCGGCGATCAGCCCTACCTGCAACGCGCCACCCTGAGAAACATGATACACATGGGCGACAGTATGCTGAAGCGCTATGCCCCGCTGATGCACATACGCTATACCCACGAAAAGGTGGTGATGGCACTGGCCTGTCTGATGGAACTCGACAACTGCGGTGTGCAGACCGATAACCTTGACTCGCTCGAGTATCTCGGCTGGGCCAACTATCGCATCGCTCCCATCGGCGGCAGTATCGTCATGATACACTACCGCAGCGAGCGGGACGACCCGGACGTGCTCGTCAAAGTACTGCTCAATGGCAAGGAAGCCCGACTGCCCATCAAGACCGACTGTGCGCCCTATTATCACTGGCTGGACGTCAAGCACTACTACCTGCGCAAGCTCTACCGTTATGAGAACACGAGGTTCAACGGCAACGGAAAAACAAGATGAAGCCATGAGACTGACCACTATACTTATCATCTGTCAACTGACGATACTCTCGCCTCTGCTGCATGCACAGACGGTGAAGGATCTGATAGCCGAGAAACCGGCCTACGCCTCGTGTAACTATAACACCTACCCCGACAGCATTCCCGACAACCTGACACCCTCGCCGTCGGGCAAGCGTCCGTTTTATCTCAGCCACTACGGCCGGCACGGTTCACGATACATCAGCAACCGCTCAGGCTACGATATTCCCTACCGCATGATGCAACATGCCGACAGCGTCGACGAGCTGACCCAGACGGGCAGACGCGTGCTGCAGGAAATCCAGACCATCATGGACGATACGGAAGACCGCTGGGGCGAACTGACCAGCTACGGCAAGGAACAGCACCGTAAGATAGGACGGCGCATGGCCGAGCGGTTCCCCGAAATATTCTGTCCGGGAGCCAGGGTAAAAGCCGTCAGTACCATCGTACCCCGTTGCATAGAGTCAATGGGCACTGCCGTCACTGAGATGTTGCAAGTGGAGCCGACCCTACAGGTTTCGATGGAAGCCTCAAAGCGTACGATGCACTACATGAACCATCAGGACAGGAATTTCCAGAAGAACTACATGACCCCTGAGGCACAGAAAGCCTATGACGACTACACGGCCAGCCGTCTGGGCAACAGCCGCCTGATGGAGATGATCTTCAAGAACCCAGACATTGTGAAGGAAATCGTTGACGAGGAATACTTCAACTACTACCTGATGAAGATGGGACTCTTCCAACTGAACACCCACCTCTCACAGAACACTTATGTGAAAGACCTCTTCCAGACCGACGAACTCTACCTCATGTGGCAGATTGACAATGCCCTCTGGTACATCCAGCATGGAGCCTACAAACTCAACGGCAGCCGTCAGCCCTACAGCCAGCAGTGGTTGCTGCGCCAGCTCATTGCCGATGCCGACAGCTGCCTGCTGCTCAAACAACCCGGAGCACAATTGCGCTACGGCCATGAGACGGTGCTGCTGCCCTTGGTATGTCTCTTAGGCATCAACGGCTACGACTTGGAGACAGACGACCTGAATGAACTGGAGGAGAAAGGCTGGTGGTGCTCCAGCGTCTTCCCTATGGGATGCAATGTGCAGTTCATCTTCTATCGCAGCGACCCGAAGGACAAAGATGTGCTGCTGAAGGTGCTCCTCAATGAACAGGAAGCCACGCTACCCATCCCCACCGACTGCGCTCCCTACTATCATTGGACTGACTTCCGCCGCTATTGCATAGAGAAACTCAACCGGTATCAATGAGAAAACTCCTTTGCTGCATATTACTTCTTGCTGTTGTCGGTTGTACACAAAAGCCGCCAAAGCACTATACCCATGAAGTGCTGAACCCCATGACACCTGTCAAAGATCAGGGCAAAAGCCAACTCTGTTGGGCTTACGCCATGCTGGCCGCCATTGAGACCGAGCACCTGCGTTGGGGCGATTCCGTCAACCTGTCACCGGCTTATATTGAAAAAATGCTGGAGCGTGAACCGCAGGCACCTGCCTCGAAGCGTGGCATGGGTGTCACACTGATCAGCTTGATACAGAAACATGGCATCGTAGGCTACGATGCCATGCGTACTGCCGAAACGCCGGCACCCCGCTTCGTCTTCATGCTCGGTGCTGAGTACACGCCGCAGGAATTTGCCCGCAGCGTCTGTGCTCCCGATGAATACATCGCCTTGACCTGCACCGACGATAAACCTTACGGTCAGGAGGTGGATATCAAGGAGCCCGACAACTGGCTCCACCAGCGATTCCTAAACATTCCCATGGATACGCTACTTCTTAAGACCGTTCATGCCGTGCGCCGCCACCATGGCGTCTGCTGGGAAAGCCGCAGACACGCCATGGCCATCATCGGTCTGGCTCACGACGACCAAGGCCGCAAGTATTTCGTCATGAAGAACTCATGGGGCACCAACCGCCCCCATAAAGGATTGGAATATCTGTCGTTCAAGAAGTTCCGCGAGTCAACGTTAGCTGTGGAAATGACCAAAGAGGCGTATTACCAACCGTGACTCGGGGATTTGTCTTAACTCCTTTACTCCTTAACTCCTTATTACTTGTTCAGTTTCCAGGTAACACCGTCCTTGGTGTCCTTCACCTCAAAGCCGGCGGCGGACAGTTCGTCGCGAATCTTGTCGGAGGTGGCCCAGTCTTTGTCGGCCTTGGCCTTCGAACGGAGTTCGAGCACCATGTCCATCACCTTGCCGAAGGCTGCCTCGCGCTCGTCGTTGGTACCGCTCTTCTCAGCTTTCAGTCCGAGGATGTCCTCAGCGAAGAGGTGCATGGTCTCTGAAAGTTCCTTCAGGCAGTCAGCACAGATGGTGGCCTTGTGGTCGATAAGTTTGTTGACAACGGTACAGGCTTCAAATAGATGGCTGATGACCTGAGGCGTAGCCAAATCGTCGTTCATGGCATCATAGCACTTCTGGCGCAGACTCTTTACCACTTTCTCTGTCTCGGTATCACATTGCGGGGAAACCGCAATGCGCGAGAGGTCGCTGATAGCATTCATCAGTTTCTCTAAACCTTTCTCGGCGGCCAACAGGGCATCGTTCGAGAAGTCGACAGTGCCACGGTAGTGGGCACTGAGGACAAAGAAGCGGATGGTCATGGGCGAGTAGGCCTTCTCCAACAGCGGATGGTTGCCAGTGAAGAACTGCTCAAGCGTAATGAAGTTGTTGTAGGACTTACCCATCTTCTGACCGTTAATGGTCAGCATATTGTTGTGCATCCAGTACTTCACAGCCTGATGCCCCATCGAAGCTACGGCCTGGGCAATCTCACACTCATGGTGGGGAAAGACGAGGTCCATGCCGCCACCATGAATGTCGAATTGTTCACCAAGGTACTTACGTCCCATGGCCGTACACTCGCAGTGCCAGCCGGGGAACCCGTCGCTCCAGGGCGAAGGCCAACGCATGATGTGTTCGGGCTGTGCTTTCTTCCACAGGGCAAAGTCGGCCTGGTTACGCTTCTCACCTACGCCGTCGAGGTTATCGCGCGAAGCATCCTTGATGTTCTCCAACGAGCGCCCGCTGAGGATGCCGTACTTGTATTGCTTGTTGTAAGCCTCAATGTCGAAGTATATACTGCCGTTTGACTCGTAGGCAAAGCCGTTGTCCAGAATCTGCTGCACTAACTGTTGCTGCTCGATAATGTGGCCCGTGGCGTGCGGCTCAATCGAAGGACGCAGAACGCCCAGCATATCCATAAATTGATGGTAGCGATTGGTGTAATACTGGGCAATCTCCATCGGCTCTAACTGCTCCAGTCGGGCCTTCTTGGCAATCTTGTCCTCGCCCTCGTCAGCGTCGTGCTCCAAGTGGCCCACGTCGGTGATGTTACGCACGTACCTTACCTTATAACCTAAATGTTTCAGGTAACGGAACACCAAGTCAAAGGTGATGGCAGGGCGGGCATGGCCCAGATGAGGGTCGCCATACACCGTCGGTCCACATACATACATGCCCACATGGGGGGCGTTAATCGGCTCGAAGCGCTCCTTCTGCCGCGTCAGGGTATTGTAAATTACCAATCTCGATTCCATAAGTCACTCTATTTTGAGGGTGCAAAGATACAAAAAACTACTGAAAGCCAAGCAGCACATCATGAAAAAATTATTTTTTCTGCACAAAAGAGAACTGTAGATGCCACCGCTTATGAACAAGAACTATTACCACTGCCTCAATGCCGTAGGCTATCAGGTAGCTGTACCAAAAGTAGTCAAGGGCCATGCGGGACATCAACCAGAGCACGGGGATAACCGTCAGCGACAAGATGAGAGAGATGAACAGTGCCATCCGATGGTGACCGTAGAGTTTGTACACAATCATTAGCACATAGATGTAGCAGAAGGGGATGAAACTGATGGAGAAAATGCGTAGGGCATGCACGGTCTCGTCTGTATAGCCGTAGGCTCCCGAGCCGAAGAGGCTAGCGATGAGCTGCGGATCTACCCATACAAGTAGGCAGGTGGCAATCATGGCCACGGTAATGAAGCGGAACGACTTCCGCAGCACAAGCCTGAAGGCGTCGTTGTCGCCCTTGCCTGCCTGAATGGCTCCCAGCGACTGCAGGGTCCGGCAGGTGCCTGCCAGAAAGAGGTTATACACCTGCAACAGGTTCATGCAGACGGCAAAGGCAAAGATACCGCTACGCCCCATAGTGCCGGTAACAATGCTGTTGGCCGAGAACAGGAGCAGCGTGAGGCACACGGAGGCAAGAGCCAACGGCGTCCCCTGCGAGATAATATTTCTCCCCTCGGGGGCATCATGGCGGAATGAGAAGTGCAGCCGGTTGTCCGCCCTGCGATAGTGCAACAGCATGATGGTGATGCCTACAAGATGGCCCACAACAGTGGCCGTCGACGAACCAGTAAGGCCCCAGCCAAGGAGCTGTATGAATACCAGGTCGAGGACGAGGTTGACCGCGTTGTCGATGACAATGGCTACGGAGGAGAGGCGGGGACTGCCGTCGACGCCTATCATCAGACTGATAGTCCACATCATCATGTAGGAGGGTGCGCCGTAGAGCATGGGGCGCAGATACTCAAGCGTAGGCTGCAACAGGTGCCCGTCGTTGCACAGCAGGCTGGCGGTTGCGGTCGGCGCAACAAGTCCCACAAGCACGAAAACAAGGCTTACAACGAAATTGCTGATCGTGGCGTGGGTGTACACATAGCGCATGCGCACAAAGTCCTGCTTGCCTAAGGCAAAGCCTACCAGCATACTGCCACCCGCGGCTAGCAGGAGGCTCAGGGTCATCATCAACTGCACCACTGGCTTCGAATAGTTGATGGCACTCACTCCGTCGGCGCCGATGAGGTTGCCCACAATGATGCCGTCCACGACATTGCCAAGGCAGCCGGAAAGGGTGATGAGGATTGACGACCACAGATAACGCCAGAAATGGGTCTCTAGCTCTTTACGCTCGTCGTTGGTCATCGCTCAGAAGTTCTTTATAAAGATGGGTATTTTGCCACCCCGCTTGTTGGGGATGAAAGGCTCCGTTGACCACGTGAAATGGGCTCCAGGGCAGCCCTGCTCTGCGAGGAAGGCTTTTAGGTAGTCGCAAAGGGGTGACAGCACCTCGGCCGCGTCCCTCTTGCATACGCCGCGCACCTCGATGGTGGCTGCGTCCCTCTGCACGAACTGGAATCGTACAAGGTCAGGCCAAACCTCGGTTTTCGAGAAAATGCCTGACACGTTAAAGGAGGATCCGCTGATGGTGTAGTTGCCGAAAGTGCGTCCCTGGATCTCCATGATGGGCAGCCGGCAGTTGGCACAGGTGGAGGGACGCACGCGGATGACATCGCCCACATGGTAGCGTATGATGGGCTGCACGTAGTTGCTTAGGTCGGTCACAAGAATGCCTGTCGACCATTCGTCGCTCATCCCTAACGGGCGGAGGTTCTTATCCACTGGCTCCACAATGATCCAGTCGTCATTGATGTGAAGGTGTGCGCAGTTGCGGGTCATGGCTATCTCACCGCCCTCGGTCATACAGTAGTTGTTGGCTACGGGGCATCGGAAGGCTTCGCGCAACAGGTGGTAGTTCTTCTCCGAAAGCATCTCGGCTGAGGTGGCCAGGTGCTTCAGTGTGATATGCAACTGCCCCTCCAACTGCTTCATGGCCAACTGCACCATCATCGAGGGGTAGCCTGCCATGGTCTCGGGCTGGAAGTCATTCAGTCTGGCAACGATAGTGTCTACGGATTCCAGCACGGAGATGCCCAACAAGTTGTCGGCATACTCAGGGTGGGCAGCCTTCATGCGGAGGAAGGCTCCATAGCTGGAGGCTCCGTTAGACAAGTGGATGACCGATGCACGGCGATGCTTAGAAATGTCCAAGGCATCCGTACAAGAACCCGCCAGCAGGCGTTGCGCTACAAGTTGACCATGAATCTTGTTGTGATAGTCGTCACGCACCATAGGCAACGGATTACCCGTAGATCCCGACGTGCGCAACGCCGTATAGTCACCCAACAGGCGGCACTGGTCTTTCGTAGGGTCTCGGTTGACATAATCCAATACATCCTGCAAGTGCAGTCGCCGATCGGTAACCCAGTCATCATAGTTGGCCAACAATGTTGTTTTCTCCGTTGGAGGGAGATCGGTAAGTCTGAAATCATCGGCGACGTCTTTGTATAGCCTGGCGAAATACGGGGAATGCTCACGTGTGTATGCCACCAACTCGCGCAGCCGTTGCTGCTGCAGCTTCATCCGTTCCTCTTCGGGCAATGCACCGCCCTCAGCTACAAGGCGCTTGGCCTCTTCAAGTTCTATTGTCTTCATATACGTTCTTGATTTTACTGTTTATTCAAAGAAGCCAAAACCGCCAATGGCCGTAAGCATACGCTCGACATAGTCCCATGAAGTAGGCGAGAACGAGAAGTCGAGACGGTAGAGAACCTGAGTGGTGTAGTCGTTATCACGATTAACATCGGCGGTCTTCTGGCCATGAGCCATATCTTGATAAGCTAAGAGCGAAGCCATCTGACGTGCCTTCTGCGAATCGTCCTTGGCAGTCTCCATGGCCTCGGCAAACTCCTCCTGTTCGACGAAACGTATGCCATTGCCGACGGTCTTCAACCCCATCAGCACGTCACCAAGGAACTGGCCATGGATATTGTAGGGATGGAAGACGGTACAGTCCTTCGGGGTGGTGGCCAACAGCACGATGGCTCGGGCAACCTCGTTGATGGGTGAGAACTCTACTCGCTTGTTACGCATGGCGTGTGGACAGCAGCCTAACATATTGTAGACCTTGATGCGGCCCATAAAGGAGTTGGTTTGGAAGTTGGCCTGAAATTCGCCATCGGTGCTACGAGCAGCAAGGTTGCCCACTCGCATAATCTTGGCACTGAGGCCATGGAGGGCGACCGCATCGAGGATAAGCCGCTCTGCCATGAACTTGGAGTAAATATACTTATTGCCGAGGAACTGCCCCATGTACAAACGCTGTTCAGTGAAGATGTCTTCCTTGATTTCACCAGCCCACAAACCACGTGTGCTGGCCGTGGAGACGTGGACGAGGCGGGCACCGTTCTTGAGACAGAACTCTACACAGCGCTGTGCGCCGCCAATGTTGACGTCCTCAATCTCGGTACCCTCAGAGAAATGCTTCACGATAGCAGCACAGTTGAAGACGGTCGTCATGTCAGCGGTAGAAGCACCGACTAAGGAACAAAGGTCGTTAGTTACATCACCGAGGACAACATGGATACGCTTTCCGAAGAGGGACTTGAACGAATCAGCAAAATAGTAAAAGAGCAAAGTGCGCAGACGGCTCTCGGCCTTTTCCTGAGTTATACCACGGACAAGACAGTAGATATTTTCAGCATCGGAATCGATGAGGTCGCGTAGGATGTGAATACCAAGATAGCCAGTGGCTCCCGTCAGAAGTACGTTGCCCAATGGCTGACGCTCACCACGACGGAAGGTGTCGAGGGTGTTACGTTGCAAAAGATTGTTAATGGCGGTGTAATCATAATCGGCAATCTCGTCAGGACCCGATGAACCATCGGGCACGGTGGTGCCGGTGATGAGGGCGGCAAGCTGTCGGGGTGTGGGGTTGGCAAAAACATCGCCATAAGCCACATGGAGCCCAGCCTTGTCGGCCTCAATGATGACGCGGGTGACAACGAGCGAGGTACCGCCCAGTTCGAAGAAGTTATCCGTAGTACCTACCTTGTCCATCTGCAGGATAGAGGCAAAGATATCGCAGAAAGCACGCTCGGTATCGTTGGCGGGTGCCGTATAGGCCGAACTAATGGCTAACTGCGGCTCAGGGAGTGCCTTGACATCAGTCTTGCCGTTAGGGGTCATGGGCATCTCGGTCAATTGCAGATAGGCCGTCGGCACCATATACTGTGTCAGGCTCTTCGATATTTCAGCTTTCAAGGCATTAGGGGCTATCTCACGGTCGGCAGTATAGTAGGCACAGAGGTGCTCACGGTCCTGAATCTTGCGAATCATAATGACTATCTTTTTCATGCCTGCCACCTTCAACATAACGTTTTCAATCTCGCCCAACTCAATGCGCAGTCCGCGAAGCTTGATTTGGTGGTCAGTACGACCAAGGATGACGATATCGCCATCGGATAGCCACTTGGCATAGTCGCCTGACTTGTAGACCCGTACTCCGTGGTAGTCGACGAAACGCTCACGGGTCATCTCGTCGAGGTTGTTGTAGCCACGGGCTACACCATGGCCACCAATAAACAGTTCGCCAACGACGCCTACCGGCAGTTCATTACCGTCACAGTCGACGACAAACTCTTTGACATTCAACTGGGGCCTTCCGACTGTCACCAATTCAGCATGAGTCAGCTCCTTGTTGTTCGAGGCAACAGTAATCTCTGTGGGACCGTAGCAGTTAAAGATACGGGCCTTGGTCACCCTGCGCATCTGCTGCAGGAGGGCATTGCTAAACTTCTCACCACCGGCACGACAAATCTTGACCTGGGCGATGGCATCGCAGAAGTCCTTGCTAGTAAGCCAAGTCTGCCAGCGCGACGGCGTACCTGACACCATGTTGATATGCTGCTCCTGAATAAGGCGAGAGAGGTCGAGCGGGTTGTTAGCCTGCTCCTCGGTAGCCACGATGAGGGTCTTGCCGTTGAAGTAGGCCATACCAATATCCTGTAGGGCGGCATCAAATGAGATGGTTGTGACACTGAGCACGCGGTCGGTATCAGTCAGTACGGCGTTGGCAAAGACGTTGGCGGGATGGCCATAAAGATAATTACAGATGCCTTTGTGGCGCAGCATGACGCCCTTCGGACGGCCTGTAGAACCAGAGGTATAGATAAGGTAAGCAAGCGAATCGTTTCCAAATTCCTTTCCCAAGGAAAGTGGGGAAGAATCTTCTGTAGCCAGCAATTGCTCAACCAATTCAGGCGTAATAATCATCTTGGCCTCGCTATCCTCAAGAATGAGATTAACACGGTCTGCCGGATAGTCTGGATCACAGGGAATATAGGCGGCTCCAGCCTTCAATACACCGAAAAGCGAGAGGATGAGACGGCTGGTACGAGGCAGTAGTAGGGCCACGCGGTCGCCCTCCTGAACACCACGCTGACGCAGGCCGTTTGCGATACGATTGGTAGCCTCGTCCATTTCCTTATAGGTAAACTTAGCGTCACAGGCCACCAATGCATCATGGTTGGGTTGCGTCTGGGCAAAATGGCTGATGCACTCATGGAAGAACTTGAAGGGCGCATCGCCTGATGCCGTCTGACGCAGATGTCCCAACTCCTGTTCTTGGTTAGTACTGACGATGGAGAGTTGACGAACCTTGGTCCCTGGCTGGGTTATCATACGCTCAGCCACAGCAACGATACTCTCAGCCAACGCGTTACCCATTCGTGAGGTATAGAGGGAGTCATCATACTGTACCACCACACCGCGCGACTCAATCTTAATGTTGATGGGGAATTTCGGCACACACAGTTCCAACAACTCTTGTCCGACCGGTTTTCCATCTACGGTGTAAGATGCCAACACCCCCACCTGATAAGCGTAAGCAATGGCGGGACGGAAGCCGTAGTCGGTGGCGATACGGGCGAAGGGATAGTCCTCATGACTCAGAGTCTGGTCGAAAGTGGCGCTGGTCTGCTTAAGGAACTCGCTGACACTGATATCGTCGATGCGAAGCCCTAAAGCCAGTGTGTCGACAAACATGCCCACAGTATCGGCAATTTTGAGGTTCGAACGTCCGCTGCTAATGGTGCAAAGATACACCTCGCGGTTGTTGGTGTAGCGCGAAACAACGTAGGCAGTGGCTGCCAGAAAGAGATGGGCAGGGGTTATCCCTTGCTGACGGCAGAATGTAGTAATAGCTGCAACAGTATTGTCGCATACAGGACAAACGGCCTCACCAATGAAGCCCAGGGCACCATCTGTCTTAGGTCTCTCGGCAGGAATCTCGCTAGAACCCTCACAATTTTGTAATTTCTCAGCGAAGAACTGCTTCGAGGCGCGGAACGTTTCACTATCCTCGGCACGTTTCTGATCGACCACAAAGTCGAGGTAAGTGTAGTTTTCCTTCTCGACGGGAAAACCTTCGAGTACAGTGTTGATTTGGCGGATAAAGAGGTCGGTAGATCCACCGTCGAAGACGAGGTGGTGGACATTCATTAGCAGATTTGCCCCCTTTTCGGTCTTGACTACCTCAAAACGATAGAGAGGTGCTTTCTGCAGATTGAAGGGGCGTACAAATTCATTCTTATAGGTAGCCAAGGCCTCGTCAGTCATTTCTGTGACAGGCACTTCCACGGCTACCTGATTCTCCAACGTCTGCACAATTTCATTGTCTTTTGTGGTGAAGTGGACGCTTAACTCAGGATGAGCCTCGACAACCTGCTTCACAGCATCGGCCAACCGTTGAACATCGATACCAGCAGGATAGGTCAGCAGGTAGGGAATATTGTAGATGGTGGAGGTGGGGTTCTTCAGACAATCGAAATAGACACCTGCCTGAGCATAGGAGAGCGGGGCCTCATGGGTCTCTTGAGTCCCATGAGTCTCATGGGACTCATGGGACAACATGCTATTCAATATCTCATTTTCAATACCCTGCAGTGTGCCGGTTTTCACCAGCGTCTTTGAGTCAAGGGCAACGCCAAAGCGCTTATTCACTTGAACAGCCAGTTTGATGGCAGAGATGGACGTCAGTCCGGCATAACCGAGGATGGTGGTGATGCCAAAGTCCTGATTGTTGACAATACCGGCAATCATGTCGTGCAGTTCCTGTTCCAACACG
This sequence comes from uncultured Prevotellaceae bacterium, assembly GCA_937898415.1. GTDB lineage: Bacteria > Bacteroidota > Bacteroidia > Bacteroidales > Bacteroidaceae > Prevotella. The sequence goes on from CALDLA010000042.1 coordinate 19,298, forward strand.
TTCAGCGGGGCACTCTCTCCTCTTTCCTCTCTTTTCTCTCCTCTTCTCTCAGGCTTAGGCAGGGCTCGCTTGTTCACCTTCTGGTTCTGGTTCAGCGGAATAGCGTCAATCTGCATTGTCACAGCTGGCACCATGTAAGGAGGCTTCTCGTCGAGGATGAAGTTATTGAGTGCTTCAATATCCACCTGCTGTTCGCTGACGATGTAGGCCGCAATGAACTTACCGCCAGCTCCGCCTTCTTCGTCAATGGCCTGAACTGTAGCATCCTTGATACCAGGGAACTCACGGATGATGGCCTCCACCTCCTTCAATTCGATGCGGAAACCACGAATCTTCACCTGACCGTCGCGACGCCCTACAAACTGGATGTCGCCTGAGGGCAGATAACGGACTATGTCGCCCGAACGATAGACACGTGCATACTTCGCATCATCTGTGAAGGGGTTGGAGATATACACTTCAGCAGTCTTCTCGGGCCGGTTCAGATAACCTCGACTGACCTGTGGACCGCTTATCCACAACTCACCAGCGGCACCCACGGGCAAACGATGGCCTTGCGGATCTACTACATAAAGTCGCATGTTGTCGAGTGGTTTGCCGATGGGAATCTCCTTCATCTTTTTATTGACCAGATAGGTTGTGGTGATGATGGTACACTCCGTAGGACCATAGCAATTATAGAAGCTGAATTCTTGTGGCGGAGTGAGTGAAGCCAGTTTCTCGCCACCCGTTGAGAGGTGCAGCAATGAGTGGTTCTCTATGCTGGTGGCAAACTGATAGCCTACCTGCGTCGTCATGAATGAGTGTGTGATGTGGTTCTGTTCAAAATAGTCGTTCAGTGCGACCAGGTCAAGACGCAGTTCCTCGGGGACAATATATACCGTAGCACCACAAGTCAAGGCGGGGTACATGTCCATCATACAGGCATCGAAACCATACGAAGCATAGGCCGCTACTTTATGCTCCGGCTTTAGGTCATAGTATCGCTGATACCAATGACAGAAGGCCACAAGATTGCCATGCGTCAGCTGACATCCCTTGGGAATACCCGTCGAACCTGAGGTGTAAAGGAGGATGAAGAGAGACCCAGGCTTGGGTTCCGTATGTTGCGACTCGGTCGCAATACATTGATAAAAATCCGTCGTCAACAACACCTCTCCTTGGTATTCATCAACAATGGGGCGCAAATCTTCATCGGAAATGAGTAGTTTTGCGTTAGCATCCTGCATCATGAAGTTCAGACGCTCCTTGGGATAGCTTGGGTCAAGCGGCTGATAGGCACAGCCGGCCTTCAGCACGCCGAGCGAGGCAATAGGCATCCACTCACAGCGAGGAATGAGGATGGAGACGACATCTTCCAGCCCCAAACCTCTTAAGGCGATATTCCCTGCGAGTCTGTCACTTATCTCATCCACCTCCTTATACGTGTAACTTTTGTCTTTAAAGACCACGGCTATCTGGTCGGGTGTAGCCTTCGCCTGCTGACGGAACAGCGAGACGATGGTCTGCGTCGTATCGTAGTCAACATCGGTCTGGTTAAAACCATCAAGCAATTCCACCTGTGGTGACGTTGCGATGGCGATATCGCGCAAGTACTCCTTAGTGAGGAACTCTGAGACAACGGCTTCGTAGCTTTCCAAATACTGGGCAATCAGTGACTCAGAGTATTCGTTGCTATTGTACTCGGCCTTCACGTGACACTGTCCGTTCAGGATGAATGTCTTCAAATAGAGCGATTGCTCCAGCGTACTGTTAGAGAGACGGATGGTGGTCATTGGCTTGCCGCAGAATTCTTCGCTGGCAAACAACTTACCATGCCAGGCGAACATGGAATTATACTGCAACCCGAGGTCATGCATCACGTCGCTGAATGCATAAGCCTCATGCTTCTTGCAACCGTTCATCTGCTCTTCCCCAGCCCTGAGGAAGTTGATGACGGTGGTGTCGTTGTCGAACTTTGCATAGATGGGCAAGGTTCTTACCGTCATACCTACCGAGCGAAGGAATCGTCTACTGCGGCCGTTATTAATAGTGGTGAAAAGCGACTGTTGCTCATTGTTATACTTCGCCAACAGGAAACTATATGCAGACGTAAAGAAAGTGCTCTGTGAGATGCCTCCTGCTCGGCAGAACTTGTCTACATCGGCCATATCGACTCCAAGTATGCGCAGCATCGAGTCTTCTGCATGCTCCTTATCTTCCCGGTCGGGCAACAACTGCGTAAAGCAATCACCGCAGTCAAAGTTCTCGGCATACCACTTCTTTCCTTCCTCGAATGCCTCGGTCTTTCGTAGTTCGCTCTCTGCAATAGCCACCTCAGCCATCGTCAGTATCTCAGGACTCAGGCTTTTGCCCTTATATACGCTCTCGACATCAGAGAGCATCACCCTCAGAGACATGTAGTCGCCAATGATATGATGGATATCGAGCAAGAGGTAGTAATGCTCTTTATCACGCAGCAGCCGGATATGGAACAGCCGGTCATCGTAGAAATTGAAAGGGCGTACCAGTGTAGGCTTCACAGCTTCTATATCATCGATGTCCTCGACAACAATGGTGAAGCTATCGCCTACATTGACGGTTTGGACGGGTTCGCCATTGTCGTCAAGACTGATGCGGGTAAACAGTGTAGGATGGGCAGCAACTGCTGACTCAATAGCATGGCACAAACAATCTGCATCCAAACTACCATCTAATATATATAAATAAGGTAAGTTATAGCACGCCTCTCCCAGGTGATTGACACACTCCACGTAGAGGCCATACTGTGTTGTCGATAAAGGAGCTTTAGTTATCATTGTAATAAAGTTAAGATATTCAAGTTTCGCATGTTAAAAAATAGTTGAGATAAGGTCGCAAAAAAGAGCAC
>CALDLA010000043.1 GCA_937898415.1 uncultured Prevotellaceae bacterium
GCCTGCGCCGATGGTACTGCAATGCAATGCGGGAGAGTAGGAGGCCGCCATCTTTCAAGCGAAGCCCTGTTATCAGTAACGATAGCAGGGCTTCTTTCTTTGTATGCTCGGCATAAGCAATGTCTAATGGGTGCAAGTCCCTATGCTCCTATCCAATTTGTCAGAGTCCCAGGATGGGTGGGGTTCCGTCATCATCAATGATGCCGATGACGTCCACTTCGCCCTCGTTCAGCATGGAGGCGGCAATCATTTCGGAGGGGGCAGCCGCCACCACTTCGGTGACGGGCTGCTGATAGGTCTTTTTCTTCATAACTCCTGCCCTCCACTACTTGATGATCACCTTCTTGCCATTACGGATGTAGAGACCACGCTGCGGCTGCTCCACACGTCGACCTTGCAGGTCGTAGACAATACTATTCACTAATCTCTCATCACTATTCACTAGCGAAGCGCTAATTCCCGTTGCCTCCTCCTCATCGTCAAACACCAACCTGAGTGTACTGCGGCAGGCTGCTGTCTCTGCCGGTATGGTGAGATAGGCGCGGCCTGCTGCCAACGTCGTGCCTTCAGCTGGAACCCGATAGAAGCCCGTGCCGTTGCTGCCACTGGCTAAGACGTAGTTTGCATAGCCGCCAGTGGTGGCTGACAGTTTCCTTTCAACAGTGACACCACGCAGCAGATTGACATAGACGCTATGTGAAGGACTCTCCGGCACTTCGTAGGTTCCTGCTGCTCCCTTTACCAACAGGCCAGTGCCTGCGGGGACATCATAGACGCGCATCATGGTCAGTACACCCGTCTCGCGATTGAAGCCTCCACCAATATATGCCTTCACGGCGGTCAGCGTGGTGAAGTCCACATCTACAGTCGGGCAATAGGTGGCTACGCCTGCCTCACCAATGACCAGATCAGCCCCTGCCTCATGAGGTGTCTCCCCGCTACCTGAGTCATCATTGATGAAGAAGAACTCCTTCCACTGGTCGGCATCCTGATAGGCGGCGAGGCTGTTTTCAGGTACGTGGAGCGTACACTCCCACTTGTTGATGTCGTCCAGGGCCTGTGAGCCGCAGGTGGGAGGAGTAACAGCCTGGCTGGTAATCTCCGTAACGGAAGTACAGTCAGAGAATGCCTCCTTGCCGATGGTCTGCAGCTGTGAGCCGAACGCGAGGCTCTTCAGGCTGGAGCATCCCGAGAAGGCCCAGTCGCCGAATGTGGTCACGCCGTCGCCCACCTTGAAGCTCTGGAGGTTGATGCAGCCGTAGAACTCGTTGGCCGAGATCTCTGTTTCCTCGTCGGTAATGACCACCGTGCGTAGCGAAGTGTTGCGGTAGAAGGGGGAGTAGCCGTAGCCGCTGGATGTTTGATACGAGATGTTGCCGCCAATATAGACAGAATCAAGCGGACAATCAGCGAACAACGGTGAAGAGAAATTCGAGCCAAGCGTCAGGATGGTACTGCGGTCAGCGATATAAACATCCTTCAGCGACGTACAACCATAGAACACATAGTCATTTATCTTCGTCACCGACTGCGGAATCATTATCTTTAGCAACGACGTGCAGTTTTGGAACGCATAGGTGTCGATGGTTGACACTTTGCTGCCAATCTGTACGGTTACTGCTACAGATAGAGAAAGCATACTGACCAATGGTCGTTACGGAGTTAGGAATAATCATGCCTTCCAATTTCGAACATCCACTAAACGCATAGTGCCCAATACCCGTTACATCCTCACCGAGCGTCGCTGTCTGTAGGGAACTGCATGATGAGAAAGCATAGTTTGGAACATTGCCGGAACAATCAATCGTAGCACTTTTGACGTGCTGGTTGTTGTAGAGGGCGTAAGGCATTATTTGATTCACATTCATCTGTACTCCCTTGTATTCCACTGTCTCACCGATTGTGATATTTTCGGCAGCGGGTTCATACGTACAGTCAATGACATCACAAGTACGTTCCGAGGGACTTACGGGTACATACTTTACCCCGTCCACCTCAAACATTGAGCTTAAGAACTTGTACACCGTTCTATTGCTCAATGACGTATATTGGTCGTTAGCCACATAGTTTACCGTTCCTGCCGCATTGCTATAACCGCTTGGAGGTGTATTTGTCAACCAAATCACCTTTGCAGGGGTATGGTTTTTGAATATATTACTGTCTATCGATAATACTCCCGTACCAAATGTCACAGATTCTAATGAAGAGCAATATGATAAAGCATACTGTCCGATGCTGGTCACGGAGTTGGGGATGGTGATGCTCGTCAGACCGCTACAATTTTGGAATGCATAATCCTCAATGTTGGTCACGGAGTTGGGGATGGTGATGTTCGTCAGACCACTGCAATTATAGAACGCAGAACTCCCGATACTGGTCACAGCGTAGGTCGCAAAATTGTATCTAAACGGGTATAAACAACTAGGAATATCTAATACTAACTACTTGTAAAACGCTCATTTTCAATAACTTTTGATTTTTAACACTTGATGGCTGGAATTTGGTGGTAACCGAATTTCAGTATATTTTTGCAACGTATTTCTACCGCGAGGAATTTGCGGGGCCTGAAAATCGTCATTCTGCGGACTCAGTTGACAAAGGGTAACGACGAGGTGCAAAGGGTGACAAAAAAGGACGGACAGATTCGGAGAGAGTCACAATGCGGACGGAGTTCTTGCTTAGGCAAGCGACCATAGGTCGAGCGGACATAGGGTGACGAACGTGAAGCATGGTTGACTCAACAGTAGGGAAAGAGAAAATGAACGTAAAACCATCAAAAGAGTGTTGAAAATGAAAGCAATTAGAAAGTGTAAGTATTGCGGTAAGGAGTTCGTGGCGAGGAGCGGAATGCAGAAGTTTTGCTGCGAGGAGTGTCAGACGAAGGCGAAAGAAGCCAGGAAGAAGCGGCAGCAGAATTTTATGAATGCCGTGGAGCCTGTGATTGGGTTGCAGAATCAGGAATATCTGACGTTTGCAAAGGCTGCGATACTCATGGGCTGTTCGCGGCAGTATGTCTACAAGTTGGTGAATGAGGGAAAACTGGCGGCATCAAGGATCAGCAGTCGTATGGCTTTTATCCGCAAAGTTGATATTGAGAAGATGCTGGCGGGGAATCCGTATCACAGAGTCCTGCCGACGAGTAGACCCAAAAAGTCATCTGTGCAAACATCGAAAAAGGAAGTATATCAGAAGCCAAGAATTGTAAGGTTGATTCTGATGGAACGGAGGTGCTCGACTACATTTCCGGCGAGGAGGTCATGAGAATATACAAGGTCAAGAAGTCGTGGCTCTATACCTCAGCGAAGCGAAACCAAGTACCAGTGTGTCGGATTACGGGAATGAACTACTATAGCCGCAAGCACATGGATGCATTGTTTGGCAAGTCGGCTGATGTGGAGGACGTTAATGAGTGGTTGACAATGAAAGATGCTCAGGAACTCTACGGCATGAGTGCTGCATCTGTCCGCTCCAACGCCTATCGCCATCATATTCCGACAAAGCGTGAATATGGCCAGACCTACTACTCCAAAGACCACTTTGAGAAACTAAGGCGCACAGACCTTGTAACGGATGACAGCTACTACACTGCGAGGGAGGCAGCTGAGAAATATGGGATGAGCACTGCAAATGTCGGAATCATTGCTAAGAAGAACAGCGTCGTCATGGTCAAAGTCGGTGTGAAGAACCTTATTCCCAAGGCTGATTTCGACAGGATCATGGAGAAAAGGCTTGCACTATATGGCAGCTACAATATCGTATGAGCATCCATGTGGAACCAGATATGATGAGCACTCTGGCTGAAGGTTACGGCCTATTCTGCATGAACAGCCAATATTATCAAGACATTATGGGTACATTATGCATAATATCTGCCACCATACAAGGATAATGAGCGAAATTTGCACATGTGAAGAGACGCTTTACCAAGAATAATCACTAAAATATAATAATGTATATGAGCAACATCTGTAAGACCGTGACCCTCCGCACACGGAAAATCAAAGGCGGAGAACAGCTTTCGTTCTATCTGGACTATTATCCAGGTTATCGTGATGAATCAACTATGAAGGTAATGCGACATGAAAGCCTTGGCATCTACATCTACGCCAAGCCGAAGTCGCAGCGCGAGAAGGACTACAACGACCGCATGCGCGAGAAGGCTGAGGCCCTGCGCTGCCGTCGCTACGAGAGCATTGTCAACGAGCGCTACGACTTCTTCGACAAGGAGAAGATGAAGGGCAGCTTCCTCGACTACTTCAAAGATAAGGCGTACAAGAAGAACACAAAGTGGGAGAACGTCTATCTCCATTTCAAGCAGTTCTGCAATGGCAAGTGCCGCTTCGATGAGATTAATGTTGACCTGTGCAACAAGTTCAAGGAGTACCTGATGACCGCCCACCAACTCAAGCACACGGAGTACACCTTGCATATAAATAGTATAGCAGGCTATTGGTCAACCTTCCGCGCCGTGCTCCACACTGCCTATCGCGAACATAAGATTGTCGAGAATCCCAATGGCTTCTTGGAGCGCATCGACACCATCCCCACGGAAAAGGAGCATCTTTCGCGTCAGGAACTGGTCAACCTCGCCAACACCCCCCTGTTCATCTGAGGTGCTGAAGAAGGCTTTCCTCTTTTCTTGTCTGACGGGACTCCGCAAGAGCGACATCAAGCAACTTACCTGGAACAAGATCCAACCGTATGGCGACGGTTCCATGTACATCACCCTCCGCATGCAGAAGACGAAGGAGCTGGTGAACAACCCCATCAGCAGCGAGGCTTTGGAACTGATAGGGTTCAATGATGAAGATAAGAACCGCAAGCCTACTGACAAGGTCTTTGTCGGCTTCAATGACAGCCTCACCCAGGCCCCGTTGAAGAACTGGCTGAAGGAGGCAGGCATTACCAAGCATATAACCTATCATTGCAGCCGCCATACACTGGGCTCGCTACAGGTTGAGGCTGGCACCAGCGTCTATACCGTCCAGCATATCCTCGGTCACAAGAACGTCGCCACGACCCAGATCTATGCCGCGATGACCGACTCCAGCAAGCGCGAGTCCGTCGACAAAATCACGCTGAAGTCTGCGAAAATCGCCCAGATGAAGGTCGGATAACAATTAAAAGGAACGATGAAGGTCGAAATCTCAATAAAAAAGTGAGATTTCGACCTCCATCGTTATCAGTAATTTTCCCTACGATAGAAGCGCATGAGAAAATCTATGTCGTGGCGTTTCTCTTCTGTTGTGCTGAATTTTGAGAGCACCTCGTCATCGTAAATGTCAGGAAGGAAATTGTGTTCCAGCAAATATTCAACGGCATGTGTGGTTACTGACTCTGCGTCCCAAAGTATATTGATAGCCTTTTCACGAGCTATTTCCTTGTTGTAGAAGGGATTGCTTGGATCTGCAATACAAGGAGAGAAACCGAAAAAGAATTGCAGGCAGTCTTTGGGCTCCTCCTTATCGATAAATACGGTAGGTAGTTCTCCATCTCGCTCGTCCACAAAACTCAACATGTGGCGTGGAAAGCGAATCTTCTCTTCTAAGAAGTCCTTCATCTTCTCGCGGTCGGCAAAATAGGCGATTTGCTGTCCGTTGGTACGTTCAAGCATCATTTCGGCAGTAAGTGTCTTGGTACCTGGCTTCAGGTTTTCCCGGTCATCTTCACACAGTTCCTTCCATTTGTTGGCCGTTTCTGAAAGCGGGAACAGCAAACCGTTGAGATGCCACTCTCCTTGATAGTACACAAACGATGAGGCCATAAAGCCATCAAACTTCTTCAACTCTTCTTCTGGCAGATTCAATTCCCTGGCTTCTATTTCAAATTGTCTGCCATTGGTCCTGGTCACCCTCAGTCTGTCCTGATTTTGCTTATGTCCTAACAGACCGAAAGCAGGCTTGATACTTTCGTACTTATAGGTACCCATGCCCAGCATCTCTATCCTTGCCACCTCTTCCGCCTGATGCTCCATGCCTTTTGCTCGCATCATTGCCGCAAGATAGTCTTTCGGATAGAGAGCCAGCGGCCCGATTTTGTAGTTGAAGATGCATCGGGTGCTGGCATAGAACATAGCCATATCAGGCGACATGTCTGGAAAATCTTCGTGTTCAGCCAAACCAAGCGCCTCTTCCATGTGCTTGCTGACCAGTTCTGCGTTTTGTTCACCAGCAGTGAGATAACAGCCTGTAAATAGCCACATCAGAACGCTGCGCAACTGATCGAACCCCTCGGTGGCTAAATGCAGCTCTGCCTCGACATCATCAGCCAACTGCTCATTGACGGGAGCCTCCTCGAATGCCTCCTCAAGCATATCGTGGGCAGCGATGGCCATCAGTTCCATGGATTTCGAATCTGACAAGACGAACTCACCGCTGACATTGCTTGCTATGCTCCACAGCAGGAAGCGGATGGCATTCAGGCTGGGTTCGTCAGCGTAATACTCTTCATCCTCATGGAACAAGGGAACTGGATGGCCATATAGTTCCTGACACAGATTGGAGAACGAGCGCCACTGACCACTGTCGGCCACAATATCTTCCATATAGTTTGCCAGCACGATGGCTGCACGATGCATCACCTCGGCAGTACGCTCTTCGCCAATCTTGCCCAAGGAGCAGAAGCCGTCTTGCAGTCGGTTTGCCAGTCGCTGGTAATATTGGTCCGTCTGATATGAGTTCTGATTCGGATGACATTCCTTAATGTCATTGGTTACTATTTTCTTCAGTTTCATCGTTATAATCCGTTTTTAACGGCGCAAAGGTACGAAAAAGAAAGCATATTGCGTTAAAATAAAAGTTTTTTGTGTTAAATTGCATCAGCAATGGTGGATTTTGAGTACCTTCGCACGGAAATTTTAGGATAACAAATTAAAATCAAGAAAAAATGATTAGTATTAAACAAGGTATTTCAAGTTCAAACATCCTGTCGGCAGCAGCCTTTGCCGCCATTAGTATTGTAGCGTTGTTGGTGTCATTCATGACAGCATCTTATCTTTATGCAAGAAGCACGCTCATTCCATACGGCGTACTTCTTGCCTTGTCGTTCATCCTGCTCGAACTTCTCATTATGGTCTATTATTCGACTCTTTCCGAGTTTGGTGATTTACTAATGAAGAAATCAGGGAAGGCTATTCCCAACGTTCCTGACACTACAAAAGCAGAAGCGGAACATGATGAGGGAGAAAGACAAGTTGAGATTTACGAGCAAAGCGTTAAAGTGAATCACATTCTGACAGATGAGGCCAGAGAAAAGTTGAAGAACAACGTCCATGATTACCTTTATTGGCAGATGGCTCCTTTGTTGGAGCAAGATGACATGCTACCCCTATGGATAGAGATTGAGGACTGGATGAATGACAGGCACCACACGCCCAAGAGCCGTAACTGGAAATGGAAGCAGGGGATGAATGTCAAGTACACCGACATCAGTCACTTGATTTGGAATATAGCGAAACGACTTGGCATGGAAAATGGTTACAATGGTAACAATTGTGCCAGTTTTATTGTGAGACTATTCCCGGATTTGTGCAAAAATGTAAAGGACACAACTATTGCCCAGAACCTGACAGCCAACGGTGACAAGGGATATATCAAGATTGACAAGCCCGAGGATAACGACCCGACCATTTTCCACTATTCCCAAACCGCTAGGCAGGAGGAATAGTAAGCCCAGCCGCGAGTAACTATTAACGACAAAGTCGCCACACTGATCCTGTTTGATCAGTGTGGCGACTTTGTCTTTGTGGCTTTTCCCCTGCCGTCCCAATAACCAGCAGCAACCATCCAACCATATCAGAATCGCTCAGTCATGTACTGGTCTTATCCCCTTTCCAACCATCAATATTAGGGTAAGCCCATTCGTAACCACCAGCATCCACATTATATCATTATTACTGATGCATTATCCATCATTACCTTGATAATCGGCTGATAATGTAGTTCCTTTGCCGCCGAGATCTGATTCTCATTCGTTCAAAATGGTAAATAGCGAATTACGTTTAATGACCTGCCAAAGGTCATTGCCGAGCTTCGGGACGAAGTCGTCGGCATGAAGGTGGCCCTGCTGGACCTTCAAAAAGGACAAACGCAGCACAAGATGGAAAAGTTACGTCGCACGATGAATGTCGAAGAGGCCGCAGACTATCTTCGCATGCCCTTGAACACTCTCTACATGAAGTTGCAGAAGGGCGAAGTGCCAGGAATGAAGCCCGGCAAGCGATGGGTGCTATTCTCAGATGAGTTGGACAAGTGGCTGGAGGCAAACCGCAAGAATGCCGTGCCTCTTACCGTTGATGAAGAGAACGAGGCAATCCTCAGTTCGCACAGACGGAAGCCGAACAAGTCTTCATGGCATGATTAACCAGATTGTAGAACCTCTAACTTTTTACGATTATGAAATCACTTGATAGAATATTGTTTTTAACGAACGTACTCGTCGTTGCATGCCAGCGTCCGAGCACAGAAGTAGGTAAACTGGTGAAGGCTTTGGTTGTCTATGCCACCGAGGGTAAGCGAACGGAACTTAATGACATCCGTTTGGAAACCTTCTTTGATCTGATAGCCCAAGACCTCGACATGCAGCGAATGGCATCTGAGGAGAAAAGCCGTAAGTGCAGCGAGAGTGCCAAAAGCAGGACTGCAAGAAACGGCAATGTTACTAACAACCCTGCGAAGAAAACGAACGCAGCGAACGCTACTAATTCCAAGCAGAAAGCGAATGCTGATGATGCGAACGAATCATCAACTGATAGCGTATCGTCCTTTTCCGGCGATGGTGATGATTCCTGCGATTTCGATGCCGCTGACGTCACCTCATCCTTTGAACGGATGAAGGCTGTCTATGTAAAGGTTGGTAACAACGAATCGCAGGCTTTCGATGCCTGGAAGCAACTCTCTGAAGACGAGCGGTTGGCAGCGTTCGCTCATGTGCAGCGAATGCTGGGTGACCCTAATTCACGGAACTATCTCTTCGTCTATCTGCGAGACAAGGAGTGGACTAAGAATGTAGAATCTGGCAAGCAGTGACGCTGAGCGGAGGTATGGGCGTGCAGGGGGATTCAGCAGTGAATCCACAAACATATTAGGGGTCATAATGTCAATACTGCCATATCACCCCAATATGCCAAAGGCTCGTCAGCCCTTGGGACCCGACCAGGAGTGACCCTCTCCTGGACCTCCGCTCAGGGGTCTGCCCCTAAGAACCCTATATTAAAGCAATAGTTACTATGCAAATCTGTGACAAGCAATATCAGTCGCTGAACATATCCGCCTCCCCGTCCTTCGCTACTGCACAGGGACGGGAAAACGAGCGACGTGACTGGACAGAGGAAACCTATCTGGCCAAGAACAAACAGCCGGGCAACCGCTATGACTGGTCGAGAAGACATCTCAACTTTGAGATAAAGAGAGGCCATACCATGATTATGAAGAACGGCCAGGCGCATTATATCAAGCCTCGCATCATCCCTTTGGGCTCTCAACGTAAGACCTTAAAGCAAAGATACGAGCAGAGACTGAAAGAACTGGACTACAAACCTTGGGCAAAGGATGCGCCGAACCAACCGAACACATGCGTTGATTTCGTCATCAGCGGCGACCATGATCGCATGACGGAGATTGCTTTCGGCAAGCCGATGGATCTTGACTGGCAGGAGGACAACGGTAACGTTACGCTTGCCGATGACCCGAACTGCCGCGGGCGCAAGCAGATTGAGACGATGGCTTTGGACTACTATGACTTCTTGTGCCGGAAGTTCGGCGAGGAGAATGTCATCGGCTTCGAGTGCCATCTTGACGAGACGACACCGCATTTCCATGCGCTGGTGATTTCCGTTGCCGAGCGAGTGAAACGCGGAAAAGTTGGCGGCTATGAACTCAATTTGGATATAAGGAGCGACGGAAAGGAACGTCCTGAGCACATTACTACCCGACAGTTTGGCAGGCTGAGCGAGGACGAACAGATGTTTTACAGGCCAGCTGAAAAGAAGAAGGTGCTTGCTGTCAGCTACTCCCATTACTTCGGCGAGACCAGGTTTGCAGCCTCGCAGTCGTATAGGCAGTGGCACACGATGCTTCACGATGAGGTCGGTGACAAATGGGGATTATCCCGTGGAGAGGACACTTCACTGATGACGGCAGAGGAACGGAAGGAGCACAGAAAGAAGAACAAGCGGCAGTTGGAACGAGAAAGACTGGAGGCTCTGAAGAAAGCAGAAGAGGCAGAGAAGAAGGCTCTGGAAACTGAGAAGAAAATCGATCAGGCAGCATGGGCGCTCGACAATTTTGAGTCATCCTTGGCCGAGAAACGGGAAGCGTCGTCAAGACTTAACGATATGATAGACAATGCCCTTCAGGAATTGAACAATATCAATAAGGAGAAAGAAACTGCCAGGAATGAGAAGAATGAACTGGAACTACGGGCAAAGAGAACTGGCCGATGCCGTTGGCGACCCGTATGAGTCGGTGGCGCGAAATCGTGAATGGTACGAAAGCGGAGGTCTATGAGATTGCGGCAGAGTCGGGCGTGGACTATCTGAAAAGACTCGGGCTTGACATTGCCGAAGATGTGGCCGATGATGTGGATAAGGTTGCGGCAACGACTGTTTGCCTATTCTTCGGGTACCTCGATGGGGCCGCTACTATCTCAGAATCCTGTGGCGGTGGTGGCGGTAATAACGAACTGCCCAAGAAGAAGGACAACGAGGACGAACTATCTTTCGCGCGTAGATGTCATCAGATGGCCAAGATCATGCATGCACCGAGGTATAAATATGGTAGGGGACGATGATTCATACAACGAGAGCCGGGGCGCATTATATATTTACGGGCAAATTCTGGAGGGCACATCACTGCGGCCTCCAGAATCACCCGGGTACTACTCGTTTTGTTTTTACTAACTTTACTAAAACTTATACTACTTTAGTCCAAATGTGACGGGCAAACAGAAGTAACAACGAACCACTTTACCCTTATTCTTTGCAGGTTTCCACTTGCCCGGCAATAGTTTTACCACACGTAATGCCTCAGCATCGAGCGAAGACGTGACGCTTTGTGCCACTTCATATTTAGATACGGTGCCGTTCTTCTCTATGAGAAGCTTCACTATTACTTTACCTTGATGCCCGTTCTCCTCAGCCTCTTTTGGATATTTGATGTTATCGCGTAGGAACTGTAGCAATGCTACATCACCATCCGCATATTGTGGCATCTCTTCTACAACACTATAGATGGTTTTGTCATTTTTTTGCGCTGTTGCACTCATCGAGAAAAGGGCTACCACAGCCACGCACATTAGGCGTAACCATGAAAATGAAATATTCTTGTTATTCATAGCCTGTGAGTTTTTAGTTGTTTGTAGGATTCCGTTACTTGAACATCGTCTGTTTTATCATCTGCTGAATGTCATCGGGTGTATTCTTCATCTTGCAGCAATCCACGATGTACTTGCGCAGCTTCTCAGGCATGTTCAATTGTTTCTTCCAAATGTCGTGGCGCTTCTGCCATGTGCCCTTTGTCGTGGTCTTGTCCACCCATACGATGGCATCCTTGATGGCCTCACGTCCCATTTCTGAGTACCAGCCATCCTTGAATGTATAAGTGCCATACTCGTGAGGCATCACCACACACTTGCCGTCCTTGGTCATGGCAATCTCAGCACAGGCATACTCGCCGTCTGCCCCGTAGTACTTGAACTGCGTGTAGCCTGTCTGCTTTCCACACACGGTTTTCTTCTCGCCCTCCCATTGCATCGACTCCATGAGCCATACGCCGACAAGTTCCTTGTCGTCAATCTTCACGTTCTGGGCACTCACCTGCAGCGCACTCATGAGTGCAACTGCCATCACTAACATTACTCGTTTCATAAGCTTTACTTTTTAATTTGGTTTGACTTCGAGTGAACTAACTCGCTGCAAAAGTACGGTCTTTCCGCTATCTAACCAAGGTTTTGAGTTTGCATCTACTTTGCATTCACTTTGCATCTTGTTGACATACAGTTTATACACCGATGGAACGGATGAAATCATCCCATTCCTTTGCTCCTCCCTTACGACCGAACACTTTGCCATAGAGTCGGCTGCGCACGGTACTGACGGTACTCATGTCGCGAGCCAACACGGCGGCGATGTCCTTTGGAGCCATACGGAGTTTGATGAGCAGGCACACCTGATATTCGAGTTCAGACATGGCATACAGACCCTTCAGCTGACTACTGAATCCTGGATATACCCTCCTGATATGACTTTCTATCTCTTGCCAGTCTGCGTCCCTCAGTCGCTGCCCGGTAGCGATGCGACGTTGCAGCAACTCGTAATCACCAGACGCAAAATAGGCTTCTTCCACTGATTCAATAGCTTTTCTGACGGCTTGCGGACGTCCCTTTTGCACCTCCTGAATCTGCTGAAGTTGCAGTTGGAGTCTTTGCCTGTCCCTGTGGTACTGAATGGTAACACGCACGATGAGAAGCATAAGAATAACGACGAGAGTGGTGAAGAGAATAAAACTGTTAATAACATTGGACTGACGTCGCTCCTTGGCTGACAGCACATAGCTCTGTGCTTCCTCCGAATGGCCGTTTTTTGAGTCTTCGGCAATGATAGTAATGATGTCTGCGCCCCATTCCACCCCAATGTTATCGGCGCGATGGAAAGTATACAGTATTCCCTGCTGCTGAATGACTATCGTTGAATCGTTCGCTATAGTCAATGGGCGTGGGTTGTCCTCCTCTATATAGACATACTCGCCATGCCCCTTGTCAAACAGCGTCACAGGGCACCGCAGTTCGGGTCTTATGATGAACCCCGACTCTGTCTTGTTCAGCCAACACTGATACACCACGCTGTCGCCGTCATATAGCCGAAGCAGGGTGTTCTCTGGTTTGTAATACGTATCAGGGCGGTCGTAGGGATATTCCACTTGCCGCAGCGTCCATGCTCCCTGAAGGACATTCGATTTGTCGCTACTGTTATTGGAATAGCACCCAATCAGCAGACAAGCAGCCAATAGAATTAGTATTTGTTTCATCTTTCTTTGTTTTTGCGTGCAAAACTAATAAAACCAACGCAAAATAGAGGCAAATGTTGTTTGCATCTTGTTTGCATTTAGTTTGCATTTGCATCGCTTTCTATATTTTTGATGTAGTTGTTTTCTTGCATAACGTCCGCGAAGCGCATTGAGGGGGGCTTGTAACCGTTACAGAGCACCTGCGGAGCGGATTGAGGCGGTCTTGTGTCCTCGCAGAAGGGACGCGGAGCGCAGGGAGGGGACTTCGTCATCGCGCAGAAGCATCGCGGAGCAGTCCGTGGCGGTCTTGTGGCCTCGCAGTAGCGTCGCGGAGCGCCTCGTGGCGCTACTGTTTGGTTACAGGAGGCTCGCGGAGCCGAAAGTGTGACTGCCTATCGGCTACACGAGCCTCGCGGAGTGCATCGCGTGACTACTCCGGCGTGACGGGCGTCACCATTCCCGAGCTTTGCTCGCCTACCCGTAGCCTTTCGCCGCCGCCCTCGTCATCGCCACCCTCGTCGGGCTTCGGCTCGGGTTCCGGCTCGGGCTTGGGGTCGTCGCCGGAGGTCTTGCCGCTGCTGATGTAGTAGAGCTTGGCGCGCTCCTCGATACCGAAGAGGGTCTGGATGAGCTGCGAGAGTTCGGCGGTGGGCTGCAGCACGGCCAGGGCGTTCAGCACGTCGAAGGCCTGGCGGATGGCGGCGTCGGTGGCCTTGCGGGCATCGGCCAGCTCGCCCTTCACCTTTGCGCTCTCGTTGTCCACGCGCACGGCCACGAGGTTGAGCACCTTCACGGCCTGCTGGCGAGCCTTCGCAATCCACGGCTCGATGCCGAGGGCGGCGAGGTCGTACTTGTCAGGCGTCTGCCACTCCTGCACCATGTTCACCGTCTTGCGGGCCTCGGCCTCGAAAGGCTACGGGTAGGCGAGCTTGCTCGGGAATGGCCGTCGTTGATCTGGAACTGGAAGTCCTTGAACACCTGCACGGCCACCTCGGCCTTGCGGCGCAGCGGCTCGGTCTCGGGCAGCATCGTCAGGGCGTTGAGCATGGCGCGGATGGTGCTCATGTACTGGTCCTCCAGCCGGTCCTCGCGCTTCAGGTCGTCGCTGGCGAAGTCCTTGCCGCTGAATCGCTTGAAGGCGATGTCCTCGGCCTGGCGCGCCGCATGTACGGCGGTGGCGGCGTTGAGGAACATCGTGTTGTCGGTCTCGAAGGCCGCAAAGCGGTCGTCAATCTGTTGTGTCACGCCGTCGTGGTTCTTGCTCTGGCAAGCGGCAAAGCCGAGCGGGCGTTCGACAGTCGAGCCAGATAGCTCGTCGTTAAAGTTTTCTGTGCCATAGTTCTATGATTGTTTTGGCGTTAGAAATTGTTGCGCTGACTTATCGTTGTCCCTCGTATGCGGCCCCAGCGCATTTAAGCCGCCCCGAGGGTTATCGCCGTTCCCAAGAAAAGACCTCCCCGCTGTCCGCTACTGCGAAACAAACGGGGAAGTACGTAATCATAGAAACTGGCGCGTTTACTCTTGATTATGGTTCTGCTTTATGATTTCTTGGGCCCGATTCAATATAACATCCTCGGTGGAGGAGAAGATTTCTTCACGGGTTAGCGGTACTTCATAGTCGGGTAGCAAACCGCGACCGTATGGAAAACGCTCGGAGACATCTGAGGCGGTAACGGCTTTGATGAGCGGTAGCTGATATTCAATGTGACTATGCGGTAGGAATAGGTATGCGAATTTCAGTGCAGTCATGTAGTGATAGGCCGTGGCGGTTTCGCGACCTATGGTAACGGCACGTCCGGCACGAACGAGATGGGCAGGGAAGTCGGTAGCAGCACTGGCGGAGTTCTCGTTGGTTAGAATATAAAGCTTCCCCTTGTAGATGGCATCAGTCTGTAGGGGCTTTGCTTTTTTCTTTTTCGATGAATGCCTCTTTTGATGCTGTGCTGTCTTCAACTCATTGCTGATGTCTCGGTTATAGAATCCTTCCATTCCATCCACTTTTACAAATTCTTCAAATGGTTGCATGGCTGCTGACCAGTTGTTGCAGTTGGTAAAGCAAGGATAGGTTGTGTTGCTCATCACTTTTTGGTAGGTGACGTTCGACGGCCCTGATTCTGTGAGGAACCATTGCACCATCTTTGCCTCGCAACCTGCATCACCACCGGGGTTGTCACGTACATCCACAATCAGATTCGGTATGTTCGCATGACTGCGGAGGCTGTCGGCAATAGCATCCATTTGTACATCGTTCATGTGGAAATGGGCAAGTGTCAGCAGCGCGATGTTATCATCCAGCAACTTGAAACTCCAATCCTCTCGTAGATTCTGACTCCGATGTACATTGTAAGCGATGGGCGCAGTGGCTCGCGGTATATACTTTTGCATTTGATTGGACTTCAGGAAAGGAACTTCCACACTGGAGCCGTCGGTAAAGGTGAGATGCGCAGGCTTGTCACAATTGTTGTCACGATATTGTATTGACCAGTTCGTGAGCATTTGGAAGGCACCTGTTGACTGCACCTGAGCATCAAAAAGATTGGTTCGCGAACGGACATAAGCAGCCTGCTCCTTGGCAGGGATGCCATCGATGGTTGCCACTTCTTTGCTAATATATTGCTCATAGCCAGGCTGAACAACACGGACAAACATGCAGTCTCCCAACGTACAGAGTACCACAGCAGGGTACTGCGTGTCAGTACGGGCGTTGAAGAACGGATTAGGGGACTGTCTCCAAGCATGGCTGTCGTGAAGGAAGTCGGCACAGAAGGCATCGCCAATCAGATTGTAAAGCGTGGTGAAGTGTATCTCCGTGGAGTCCAATCGAGCCTTGCCTTCGCGTATGAATTCAGCCTCGCGTTCAGGCGAGATGATGTCGCGCAGGGATGGGTAGCACTCATGGATGCTCTGGATGAAGAAGTCAAAATCCTCGTTGGCCTGCTGGTGTGTGAGAATGGGTGACGGCTTAAACGGCTCAATGACTTTAAAAGTGGTAGGCAGTCCGAAGGGTGTCATCGGATCTATGTTTTCACGTTTTTGCGAAATAGAAAGGGCGATATGCGGTTCACCGATTTGTTGGTATACATAGCTGACCGTGCCAAGTACCGTGCCTGCCTTTACTCGCTCGCCTGAACGAAAAGAAATATTGCCTCTCAGGCCTTCAACGTTTATCTTGCGCCCGTCGTCCAACTTCAGACTTATGCTCCCGTTAAATAACTTGATAGGGTCATGCAGGTTGGGATCGGCCTCTAACTTGCGCCGCATACCATCGACAGTCGTTTCATCATCGAAATTGCAGCCTTTACAGGAGTTAAGGCTCGAGTAATAAATGAGACTGATGTTACTCACCTCGCCGTCGGCAGGGGCTATGACTTCCGTTCCTTCTTTAGCACCAATCACTAGTTTACCATAATTTGTCTCATGGTCCAACAGGTCTTGCGGACGCAGAAGGATGTTCGTCTCAGCTTCTTGTCCTTTGATAGGCCAGAGAAGAGGACTTTGTTCTTGTGTCCAAACTCCGCCACAAATTGTGGCGAAGCTGAGCGCCAAAATGATTCTTTTCTTTTTCATGCTATGGCTGTATAATTTCGTAATTTGTTACGTTGCACTCCTCCATTATTTTTTTGATGCGGTCAATATGCTTATTCGATACCCCTTTGCATATATTGATGCGCACATGGTGCTTCTTGCTGATGGCAACTTCCTCCAAATATCGCCTGACATTTTCAGCTTGCCCCGTCCATGAAGTGTATTGATACTCCTTCCAGTCAAAGCCTTCGTGAAGCCCTCTCTTTACGTAGATAGACGAATGTATTATCGCATTTGCCGGAACCACGCCTGTTAGTAATATCGTCAGTTCAGGATTGATATTTCCCTTTAAGTTAGCAGGGATCTTTATAGGTGCAGTAATGAGGTTTGCAAAACCACGTCCATCTTTGCGGCCCATTTCCAGCTTTTTCAATGCAGATGCGGGCAGGCTGGGGAGATTGTGGACATCAATTTCCATGCCGTCGAGTTTAACGGTGGTACTCTTTAATCTAAAACCAAATGAGAATGTTGGATGCTCCTCAATATATGAGTCATCGCCATTTTGAATCCATGTTCCTTTACAAACGTTCACAGCGATTGCAACGATTGCGTCCCCGTCATGTAAAGCCGTAAGCATCTTCTGTTCGGAATCGTTTGAGGTTTCATTTGATTCATGAGTCTTTGAGGGGGAAAGAATGTGGACAGCAGCAAAGGCCACGCCAGCTACTATAATTGCTCCGACAAACATGGCGGCGATATGCAGCCAATGATGTGAGGGATGTTGGCTCGTCTTCTTCTCAAACCGTGCCCATGTGGCAACGATGTCGGGCTTACTGTCGATGTCGGCCATCATGCGTTCTAACTGTTCGTCGGAATAGTTCTCGGGATGTTCCTGCATATCGCGGAACAGCTGCTTTTTGTTTAACGTTGTCATAAGCTTCTGGGATTAAATTTTCGTTTGATTTCCATGATAATGTGCGAGAGATGTTTCCACACGGCCACGCGACTGATGCCCTCTGTGGCGGCGATGTCCTCGTAGCTGCATCCGTCGGTGAAGCGGAGGCTGAAGATTCGCTGTTCCTGTGGCGTAAGGTGGCCGACCACGAATTCAACTATATCCGTCAGCCGTTCGTCGTCGGCATCGGAATCGTCCAATGCATCAGGATAGCTGGTATCATTGATTATTGTCTCTTGCCGCAGTCGCTTCAGACATTGGTTGCGAACGCTTGTCAGCAAGTAGCGTTCCTCTGTGTCGGGTATGAGCACCGTCGTGCCACGGAGCAATCGTTCGAAGATATCGCTGACCACATCCTCGCTTTCCTGCTCGTCGTACAGCAGGGTGCGCGCCACCCGCTGCATCTTGGTCGAATGCTGAATGAACAGCCGTTTGATTGTTTCTCGTTTCATCACGTCTTTTTATTATAATACCCACTAGAAGGAGAAAATGCTAACCTCTAATGTGTTTTTTTTGCAAAGTTACTCAATAATCCACAAAATTTCGCTCGTTTCCACTTTGTTTTTAAGTGTTCATCTGGGCGGCCTCCTTGCTCTGAAGGAAATGCTGGTTGAACTGCTGGCCATCGACGACATAGACGGTGCTGGGCTTGTCGGCACGGATGGTGACGGGGGCTGGGTCGCCATCGAGACAGTAGGGATAGCAGCCCACAAGGTCGCCAGCAGCTACGGTCTCGACCGTGCTCTCGCCACCCTCGTAGTTACGGACAAGGTAATGGAAACTGCCGCTCTCAATGTAACCGAAGAGGCGGGCAGAGGCTCCCTCGGCCTCAAAGATGTCGCCATGCGAGAAGTGCATAGCCCGACCATGGTGCAGACAGTAGTCGCGCAGATAGGCCAGGGCCTCAGAATAATGTGTTTTTTGTTTCATACGCTCATGATTTTGCAGTTTTTTGCCTACAAAATAACAAAAAAAGGCGTAAAAAACGACTCGGCGAAGCCCGAAAACAGGTCGCCGAGGGTGCAACTCTAAAACTAGTTAAAGAAAAATCTGAAAAAAATGGCTCAAACCGTGATGATTTGAGCCAAAAACGTGTGTTATTTCTCTTTGCCGAAGGTGAGCCCCTTGCGGAGTGTGCTCAGATAGCTGGGCGTAATGTTGAGGAACGAGGCGATGTCCTTCAGTGAGAGCATCTGCACCACCTGCGGACAGCGTTCGAGCAGTCGGCGGTAGCGGCTGCGGGCGGTGTAGCGGTAGTGGTCGAGGTCGCGGCAATAGACCATCTTGAACAGGTTCTTCAGGATCTTCACGTCCATCTTCGCCATCTTCGGATCGTTGTCGAACAGCGTCTGCAGCTCCTGTCCGCTGATGACGCGCACCTCGCACGGCATGTCCGCCTCGATGCTCACCTCCGACACGTCGCCGTCGAGGCAATACGGGAAGTCAGACACGAACTCGCCCTCGAAGGCGAACCCCGTGCAGTAGTCCTTGCCCTCCTCGTCGTTGTGAACCATGTACTTGAAGCAGCCCCGCTCCACGAAGGCCACCCACTGCGCCGGCTCGCCCGCCTTCTCCAGCGTCTCGCCCCGCTCCATCACGCGCCGCTCCCCATGCTCCATGCAGTACTCTCGCAGGAACTCCAGGTCCAGCCCCTCCTTGTAGGTATTGAATTGCTTGTTTGGTGTCATAAGTTCGTTGAATCTCTAATCTGTGGATGTAATAACACTTTCTCTATAAATCACCTCCTGCCTTCACAAAGAAGAAGCTAAATGTATTTGTTGAATAAGGAATGCCATCAACAAGAAAATTGTTATTTCCTCGTTCAATTGAGAAATCTCCTTTGTTAAGATTCATTAGTCGTTTGATGTAGTACATTCCAATTCCACTTCCGTCTAATGCCTGGATCTTTGCCCAGTATCCGGAATAGCCCTCTTCATACATGTTTTCATAATCCTCGTCAGTTATCTGTAGGCTTGCCATTGAAACTTTCATAATTACATTATTATACAAGTTTCTCTCGAACATTCTCCTTGCGCTTTTTGGAAGCTTTGGCTTCTCGGCGTTGTCGCCTAAGCTTCGCTATTTCGTCTTTTCTTGAATATCCCATAGCTGCACTCTATTTTCCAATGAAAGGTATAGCGCCATAACGTCCACGAATATAGTCACGCTTGATGTCACGGTCATTGCGTACCTTCTTTCCGTCTTCATCCTTAAATTCCACAAGCGAATAGATGTCGGTTGATTCCACATTGTCCTTCTCTGCAAACCAAATCTGGTCACGGCGAATAATTTCCAAATCAAGCAGATTCGTATCATGGGTGGCGAAGATCAGCTGTGCTCCATGCCTGTTCTTCTCTGGATCCATAAACAGAAGCACGATGTTCCGAGTCAGTAGTGGATGCAGTTTTGCATCCAGTTCATCCACAATCAGTGTCTTGCCTTCGTTCAACGTATCGAAAATAGGCCCGGAAATCTCTATCACTTTCTTTGTTCCCTCAGACTCCATCTGGTTCTTGTGGAAATTGCGTTCCCCAATCACAAGTCCATTTTCATCATAGACATTATGAGTAGTTATCGGTTCGACGAAACTACCTGTGGCTATGTCTTTTTCCAATTGTGACCTTATCGACTTGGGGGCACTATCCAATGCCTCCTTGGGAATATCTACTTTCTTAACGGAGAAACGAGTAAAGCCCAGTTGCAGTGTCTTGAAGAACTCTTGAGCCTGATCTGCTCCGTTCAAATGTTCCAAAAACATTCTGAGCGTAAAGGCTTCGTAGCCTTCGCTGTCTATTCCAGATAGCACATTGCATTCACCGAACCACCCCATTATCGAGTTGGACTTCTCACCCTTCAGTTGGGCAACAAGTGACAGGAAGAGACGATTCGAGTTGGTCAAATCCTCCTTTCCCTGACCTTCTGGGAATCTTTTCGCTGACACTTCTATGATGTCTCGCGAGCGCATGAATAGTTCGTATTCTTTCTCGCCAAACCGTTTCTCATATAACCACTCAGATATGATGTCGGTTTTGTCGTATTCGTAACCGTAGCGATAAAGCACCTCACCTTTTATAAACTGTATCTCAAACAAAGTAGGTCGCGAGTCAGAGTTTTCATCCAATGCAAAAGGATCGTATGGAAGTGCATCGCCCTCATTCAGGCGCACAGAACGTCTGACCATGCTTCGCATAGTAGATATAGCCTGAATGAAATTACTCTTGCCACCAGAGTTTGCACCATAGAAAACTGCCAACGGAAGCAAATTGTACTTGCCCTTGTTGATGACTGACTCTTTATGTTCCTTTATGGAACTCGCCTCCATGCTGAATGTGCGTTCCTGTTTGAAAGAGCGATAATTCTTAACTGTGAAATTTACTATCATATCTCAAAATTTTGTGCAAATATACAAAAAAATTATTATGTACATATATAATTATGAGATTTTTTCTCATTTTTAACTCTTTGCGTACCTAAAATGCATAGAATGACTGCCATTTTTAGTAAAATGGTCTTGGACAATGATAAACCATACAGCTTATTATAAATATATAAGGTAAACGAAAAAAAATAAGAATTTTGTGAATTCTTTCCTAAGTTCAAGTTAGAAGTGCAATTTTCAGGTAGAGGCGAAGCCAAGACTA
>CALDLA010000044.1 GCA_937898415.1 uncultured Prevotellaceae bacterium
TGATAATTTGTTATTATCGTTAGTTCATTATTCTATGCTGAAAGAATGTGGTTACATTTCTCTGGATATTGTATCATTTTTAATATCCATTAATACCCACAATCTTGGTATCAACAAGAAGTTTGGTGAAATTGTTTACCACCATTCACTCCCCTTAAAACACAAAAAAGTATGTATAGAATTCTTAGGCTACATTTCTATTCTTATATTTTACGACCCCAAAGAGTGTATTTGGAGAATGAAATGAATATCCCTCTTTTTCACCTTGTCGAAACGTTATAGACACTATCAAATGTGAGGCCTTTTGATAATACTGGGAGGCAAATGAATATTTGTCCCATGATTCTTCTAACATTTCTTCTTTATTATTACAGATAGTATCTTCTGCCAATAAACGATTCATCACCTTATTAAACTCTTGACGGTTTAATCTGGCAGGGAAAATGTCCACAGCTTTACGAGCCTTAAACCCTTTCTCTATATCCAACTGTTTATTTGGATGCTCTGTACGTGTACGATTGATGTCTATCATTAATATTATAAAATGTCCAATTACTTTTTTGAGACTATTTAGATTCGTAATATCTATATCATCTGTTGCCTTGTCTTGAGCATAAAGACAACTTCCGTTGGGTATGCCGAGAAGTTCTAAAGAGTGTCCTTTAGCTATAAATAATTTATACTTCGATATATCTATACGATGATTCCCTACTTTAGATATTGTACGATATCGACTAATTTTCATCTTTTCTTTAGATGCACTTCCACATGGAGCTCCTGCAAAAGCGTAATCCACTTCTTGTGACTTAGGAAGGAAAAGAATTAATGCTGCAATTATCAGCAAAATCAACATACAAATTGCGTAAACCATATATTTTTAAATTTCTTCTAATTCATTAACGTTTTCTATAATATAAAGAGACTCTGCCTTTAGAGATAACATACCTATAAGGAACCAAGCTACTCCAATATAATTAAATAATTTCCCATTTAAATAGAGACAAGCAATAATTAATGCTAATTCAAAAATCATTGTAATAAACGTCAGAGATATGCATACCTTGCTAAATTGTTGTTTTTTTCTATCCAATGTCGCTGCCGAGAAAGCAATATCTACCAAAAAGGCAATTAACCAAATCACCAAAGGACTAAGAAATTCATCTTTGAAAATCGCATTCTCAAAGTAAACGAATCCGTTTTCCAAAACTTTTGAAAAAGAGGATATCATTGAGACTATCCCCCATGCAAAAATATATAATAAATTTATAATATGATTCATATCGCATGCAAAATTATATAAAATCTTTCAAATACAATCATTCTTTTCCATTTTTTTAGTTAAAAATACTTGTTGTTTCCTAGTTATTGTTTATATCTTTGTGTTAAACTATCCTGTATTATTGTTTTTTTTAGAAATGACATAGGGCAAAATTTCCGATAAATTTCTCATATTGTCAATCCAATAATTCCATATTTCTATATTGTGCCCATTGGTGGATCTTGGATTGACACATAGAGTTATTGCTCCTGACTTTGGTGCCATTTCATCATTATCAGAATTACCAACAAATAGTATTTCATAAGGTTGAATGTTTATTTCTTTTGCTATTTCAACAATACAATTACATTTGCCTTCGAAATCATATTTTGTTCCGATAATATTTTTAAGTTCTCCATTTTTATGATGAAACTCCATCCTGTTAGCATATATTCTTTCAAATAACTGAGAGAGGTCAGGTCCCAATACTTCCATAATTATTTCCCTAATTGATCCTGACACTATATAAAGATGTATATTGTTGTTTTTTAATTTTCGAAGAGTCGGTGAACATCCTTCAATTAGAGAAATCCTTGATGATATCTCAGATATGTTTCTTTGTGTTAGATGCTTTCTCTGAAAATGCTGACATGTTATTTGACACCATTGTTTATGGGTTATTCTTTTTTCGTCATATTCTCGATGATATCGATTACAATCATCAACGGAATATCCCAATTCAACCCAGATTTTTTGCCAAGTTGATAAGCGCACATGCGATTTTGTTAGTGTTCCGTCAAAATCGAAAACGACAGCTTTTATATTGTTATATAGAAGATTTAATTTATTTTTATAATAGAATGTGAGAAGATATCCCATATAATTATTTCTTGTATCTTTAATCTCTAAACCATTCTCTTTTCTAATAGACAAAGCTGCTTCCAATTTTTGAATATCAGATAATGGACAATTAGGGAAACATTCATTGTCAAACACACCTTTACTAATATCAAAGGATTCATATCTAATAATATCAAGTTCACTAATTTTACATATTTTTCCCAAATCTTGTTCCGAAAGCCCTTTCAATTTCCTGCAATAAAATAGTTTCAACGAATTAATTTTTTTTATGACAAGCGACTTCCTCTTAGGTAAATTAACAATACCAGACAAAGCATCCTCTTTACTAAATACGGTTTCACACAATGAAACAGCTGAAGTTGCAGCTAACGGTTGAAAGTCTTCCGTCTTATCTTTTCCCCAATCACAAACACCTTTAACAATAATCCACGGAACCCGATTTCTTTCTGATGCAGCCCAGATGCCACTAGCCTCCATTTCATTTCCGATTGCATCAGGGAATAATTTTTTCAATTTGTTTGTTAGTCTCTTATTATTTACAAGGCTTGCTCCTGTTATAAATAATCCTTCATGAGACATTGCTTTTCTTTTTTCATCAAGATAAAACGACCATTCTGAACAATTCGTAAAACGATCATACAATGAACTATCTGCCATGGGCCTAGGACTTCTGTTGATATCACGTCTTTCAGTACTTTTTAGAATATTATAATTTAGAATTTCTTTAGATATCAAAACATCACCTAATTGCTGTTCGCTAGGTTTCATTCCCATTGCTACTCCAACAGCAATAATAGCGTGAGGATTCCATACTTTAATCAAGTCGTTGGCTGAAAACGAGGCGGCATTTGGTGCATGTATACCCATTGATCCTAATCTTATAACGACAGCATTAAACACGCCGAATCTTGCGATGTAATAAGTCTGTTTTTGGTAGACTACTGAGAATTTGCAGTTATAATCTTTTAAATTCTTTAATCTACTGACAACAGCATTCATTTCAATGTTATTGGCTGTAATTATTGCAATTTGTATCTTGATTTTATATGTTTTAAAAATACAATAAGACACATTCGAAAATCTTATAGAAAGTTGTGGCTTCCATTCGTCTCTTTTAAAACTATGTACAATTCTTTTCTCCATCTTAGAAAAATGAAATTATTCAATAATGAAATAACATCTCAGCATAAATATATCTTATCGCTTTTTCAAGATAATTCTAATAGTTTATTCATTTTCATATATCATTATAATCTAAGTCTATTTTGTCTCAGCAGTGTCAGTGCTCTCCGCATAGATTTAATATGGCCATTTAAGAACTCCTTGATCTTTTTCAACGCATATCTTTTTTCTGCTTCCGTTATAAACCCGGGAGTCAACTGATTCAAATATGCTTCTGAAGACGAGTATATCAATTCCCCTATTTTTTTCTGGACCATAGATGGATTGCCTTTATATTGAGCATATACGTTCTCTCTTTTTGCGATAAAATCCTTCATGTGACGTTCCGCATTAGAAAATCCTCCAGACACATTTTTATTAAGGATCCTTCGGACATCAAGGTTGCATTCTTTTTCGGCAACAAGTCTCCAAGCAGACCATTCTTCTTCCCAACTATTATCAATTCTTTTTAGGACATCATCTAAGATACAATTGGGCATAAAATAGCTCTTTGCAGTTTTATTGAAAGAGTCTTTTAGTTTTTTCTTGAAATCGGAAATGCCTAATCCATATTTCCCAAAGAACAGGATGGCGTATTCATCTCCTGGTGCCAGTCTTACGTTTGTGTCACCGTCAGAAACAATAAGTATTCTATTTGCTGCAGTGTGACAAACGCCATTCTCCATAAAAGTTATTCCCGTATCAGTTGGAGAAGCCGTAGGCTTGCAAAAATTTAGGAGCCACTGTTTATATGCGTTAGTCCTGGCTTGTATAGTCTTTGTGCGTCGGTCACTCCAACCTCCGCCAAAATCATCCCATTCCATGTCGCGGGCAGTGTTAATTACCATGACATGACTGTCATCTGGAACAAAAGTAGATGAGGGCATCGAATAAGCCTCAATAGGCATTAAAGTAATAAAATCCATAATTTCTATTTTTAATTGTTTAATTATCTCGGAGGTTCTTCCCAAAAAGGGTCTCTGTGGTATCTTTGGAAGAATCTGAACATAATTTGTTCTCCTTTCTTCTCGGATTGGATGGAGGTGTGCATAATGTTGCCATTTGCATCATAGATGACAACAATTTTCTTTGTATAACCGCCAGATTCAAATATGGTCGCATTTCTGCCCAGGGCATTGGCCTCCCTATGGTTATCGTGAAGTATGGCATCCATAATAGGCATATCTTTAACACTATCGATTATGTTTAGTAGCGCACATAAAGAATCATAAGGATCATATACACTATCAAGTATTCCCAATTTTACATGTTCTACATATTCTGGAGGATATGCTTGCTTCAGGTATTCCACAAGCCGATCTTCATCCGTCTTCTTACAAGCCCAGACGGTTGATAGTAAAATTAACAATAGACACAAAAACAGTACTTTCTTCATTTTTACTCTTTAAACTTGGGAACCATCCATAATGGGTCTTCCTGAAATTTCTTCCACGCATCTTGCAACTGTTGTTCACATGCAATAATCAGTTGATGGTTTTCATTCAAATTGTCTCTCTTCTTCTTTATCTTATCAATGTAATCCAATAGATTATAGCAAATTGTGTACTGACCTGCTGCAAGAATTGCTTCTGGGACGCCCCTCTCTTTGTCTCTTTCCGTAAACCAAAGCGTAGTTCCCATATTTGCTGCTTTATAACTATTTTCTTGTATGGCTATTGATGGCTTGAGGTAATCTAGTAAGGTGCCATTCTTGAATCTTGAGGCCCATTTCTCCCCAGCCCTGAGTTCATAAATAGTATTGGTTACCAAGCGATTCAGCCAGTCCTTGTCGTTATACAGAGTTGCATAAGCCATTCTGCGGATTCTTTTCAAAAAAACTGACGAACTCATCATAATGACAGACTTGGCACGATTCATTAGCAAAGACTCAATATCGCCAAAAGACATGTGGTTAATAAATGATGCATTCTTCCCGATAATCGTATTTGAAAGCAATCCCACAATTATATTATTGATCCAATGGAGTGCAACATTTACTATGGTTACCATTCCCCAGATAACTGCTATAGCTCCGATCATATAATGGTTGTTAGCAAAGAAAACGATAATCAGTAATAGCGAAATAACGAATTCGGCAAACAAGGCATATTGCTGCAATTTTGCCATTGTCCATCCTCCGATGCTCTTTGGCAACCTTTGTTGGCAAGGAGAATAACCGTTCATGTTCGAACTTGACACATCAGATACGATTATTAGTTCTAAAGCTTTATCTTTTCTTCCTTTATCACATTTTCGCATACGCTCTTCTGCTAATAGGATTGGTTCTATTCCCTGGTTATCCACGACTCCCCCATCCATAATTCCAAAACTATCTTTCTTTGCAGCAATTTCATTTTGACATACTTTGAAGTCATCAGGAAACATCATTGGTTCAAATCCACTTGGGAAACAAGAAGAACAAGCAAGTGCCTCGCCCAATGTAACATATTGCGCAATATCTCGCCTGAACCTATGATTACTATTTCCAAATACTCCGTATGTAGATTTTGTGTCATCAATTATGCGCCCCTCAGTAACCTGAAAACGGAATGGCAGCCCATTTTCAAAATCTGTTGCGTTAGCCGAGAAATGTTTTATTGGTATATCATTGATACAATCCATCAGATCGCCCATAACGGAGTGATTGAACAACTTGGCATCATAAATGCTTGCCATGATTTTGATTAATGATGCCCCATGGCCTGTCCGTCCCTTTTCTATGTTTGCAAATGCATCCTCAATTAGATCCTCTTTATAAAGGAAGTCAAATAATTCTCGCACCATAGCATTGATGTCTTGCTTCTGGGCCAGTGCAAGCATATATTTAAGTCCTGTAATAGTGCCACCAGAGACGGTTGACATGACAGAGATACAATCCAATAGCGTATGACTATTGCCAACAATAATTGAATTAAGGAATGAAAGAGTTCCTAAATGAAAGGTTGCAGCCCTGTAACCGCCACCTGAAAAAGAGATTCCGATATTTAGATCTTCCATACAAAATACCATTATAGATTATATTATGCCCACGTTGAAGCACACACCTTCTAACTTGTATCTAAATTGAGCATAGAAAAAGACAAAATGGAAGTTTATGATTTGCATATCTGCATTTCCATCTTATTTCCTTTTTTGTCGGTCAGTTTAATAAAAACATGAGAGTCGTCTATATTTGTTTTCTCTATTTCTTTTATATTAGATACGAATTTGTTAACGTTCAATCTGCCGTCTGGCTCAATATACGGAATAATAGGTGATTTAGATGGTACCCATATGAAGATGTAATGATTACCAACTTTCACGAGAACCCAATGGCCGAACCATCTATTATCACCTTGAATGGGTTTTGTTACATTTACTGAAGCGACAGGTGATTTTGCCACCGCTTCCCCGATTTTTTTTAAGAGTCCGATACGTGTTGCAAGACCCAGCTGATTGAACCTCTGAAAACTTTTAAAATCAAACCTGTCTATGACGCGTTGATTTACGACCTCTTTTTTTGATGCCACTTGAGTGACTTTTTTTGCTTTGTTATTCATACACTTCTTTAATTAAATAATTATTATTACGTGATAATCATGCCACAAAGATACTGATTAGTATTTAATTTTCTTCTTTTTGTTAGACATAATTAAATACATTTTGTTTTATTTAATGTTTTGGTGCTCTTTTAGAAAGAAGGATGCGGTATTTTGTATGTATCCTTCCACCTATACTTACCACAAGGAGCACAAATACATCAAACCCCGCATCCATAATAGACTGAATGGTATTTTCTACAAAAGTACTATTATTTTTTGGTTAAACGAAAAAAATATCTTATTTTTGCAAAAAAATAACAGAAAAATGAGAAAAAGTAACAAAGAAACGCTTTACAGAGCAGCATTTCGGCTCTTCCTTATTAAACAATTTGATGGGGTTTCCATAAGTGATATTGAAGAGGAGTCAGGAATGACCAGGGGGGCCGTGTTTTATTATGCCAATACGAAACTAGATCTTTTTAAAAAAGTAGTAGAATACTATATATTGGATACTCAAGATGTAAATAACAAGGTCTCATATACTTCTGAGTGCACACTAATAGAATATATCAATATGTATGTCAATGGAATTGAAAATACTATGCAGCGATTGTTTGAAAACATGCAAATGCCTTCAAGGGAAAATGCTTGTAGGGCTTACATTTCAACGCTATTGCAAGTTTGCACTTTATTCCCTGACATAAAAGAACGTTATCTTCTGAATTTGCATAACGATATTAGCCGTTGGGTGTCAGTAATTAATTCTGCAGTCGATAACGGTGAAGTTGTAGAAGGAATAGATGTGCTTTCAATTGCCAAACAGTTTGTTTGCATTTTTTATGGACTATCTGTTGTTGACTCAATGTCTCACGGTTTAAATATCCCACAATTGCGAGAACAGATGTACACCTTATATAATATAATTAAAAAAGTCTAAAAATCATCTGATTTTGAATTGAATTTTGTAATTTTGCACCTACATAATAAACAGTATGTATAATTTATTATTTTTATCAAATTATGGTGCAAAAAGTTTATATAACAAAAACTGCGTCTTTTTTCCCAAACTTGCCAGTTGGGAATGATGAGATGGAAGATTATCTTGGCTATATTGGAGGTAAAAAATCCAGAGTAAAAAGTATAATCTTAAGGCAAAATGGAATAAAAACTCGTTTTTACGCCTTAGACAAAGAACAGCACATTACACATAGCAATGCTGAAATGGCGGCTCTGTCAATAAAGAAGCTCTTACCAGAAAAGAAAGATCGAGATGATGTTCAGGTGTTATGCTGTGGTACATCAACACCCGATCAAATGCTACCATCTCAAGCAGCAATGGTTCATGGAGCAGCCTTTAGTCACCCTATGGAAATCTTCTCGTTGGCAGGTGTTTGTATGACAAGTATTGCTGCGCTAAAAACTGCTTATATGTCCGTATTATCAGGAAATTCTAAGAATGCGATTTGTTCAAATTCTGAGTTAGTCTCCCCTGTTTTGCTATCTAAATTTTTTGAAGAAGAGTACCATTTTTTGAAAGCGATAAAAGAGAATCCTATTCTGGCATTCAATAAGGACTTTTTGCGTTTTATGCTTTCTGATGGAGCAGCTTGTTGCTATTTACAGAATAATGTCAGTCCTGGCGTTAATCTTGAGATTAATTGGATTGAAACAATATCATTTGCCAATCAATATCCTGCTTGCATGTATATGTGGGGAGATTATGATGAAGATGGGGTGTTTAGAAGCTGGAAGGAATTTGATGGAAAAGAAATTTTAGAAAAATCAATTTGGTGTATAAAGCAAGATATCAAATTGTTAAATGAGGTCGTGGTCGTTCGTTTTGTTGATGCAATTGAAATGGCATTAAATAAATATCACGTTAATGGTGATTCGATTGATTATGTGATCCCCCATATATCATCAATGTATTTTTATAATTTACTGGCAGAAGAATTGGAGAGGAGAGGGATCTGTCTCCCAACAGAAAAATGGTTTACTAACCTAACGACTGTGGGCAATGTCGGTTCCGTTGCTATATTTGCGGGTTTGGACGAACTTGTACATTCTGGCAGACTTATAGATGGTAATAAAATACTATTACTTGTTCCAGAAAGTGGCCGATTTACATACGGCGTGGTGTTATTAACTGTTAAATGTGTTTGACTTTCTAATTTTTTAATTACCTTTGCCGAAAATATCGTGGGATCATGTTTGTCTTCTGTGTAATTGTGGTAGATTAAGAAGAAGAAAGATGAATATGAAGTTCTCACTATGCTCTATTATAGAGTATGGGGACTTTGCTATTCTTCTACCACTACCACAAGGGACACAGATGGTGAAGCAACCCCATACTCTTTTTAATTATGGCAAAGAACAATACGCGTGATCTCATTTTAGACAAGACTTATAGGTTGTTGTTTATCTACAATTGGGAGGCAATTACAATAGAACAGATAGAAAGTTCTATTGGGAGAACGCGTGGAGCCATTTTTTATTTCTTCAAAAACAAAAGCGAACTGTTCAATTCAATTATTAATGAACGATTCCTATCGAAGTTTTTGACCTCTGAAGTTAGTACTCCTGCTATTCAGGATTCAACAATTTCGGGTTTTTTCAACCAATATCAAACTCCTTTTGAGAGGCTTTGCAATGATATTTCTGAAAATTACAATCTCAAAGACCCCACTCCTGCAGTATTAAATATAATTGTCCAAGCCCGGAAACTATACCCGTGTTTTGACATTGTTATTGGACGGTATATTTCTGATGAAATTCAATACATTGAAAAAAACGCAGTTATTATGCGAGATAATCCCAGGCTGATCAATTCATTTAAAACATATTGTCTGCTAAAGAGTGGAACCTTGCTTCTTTCTGCCAGTCAACAGGATTTATTCAATGTTAACAAACATCTCCAATCCTATATTAATGGGATTGCATACCTGTTAGGAGAGTAATATACTTGTGAATCATCCCTGCATTTTCCTAATTTAGCATAAATAATAGCACAAATTCCTTAATTATTCTAAAATACCTATCGGTATGTTATGGAGTGGGAAATAGTTTTCGTAACTTTGTCGTTAAATGCAAACAAATAATAATATAGCGATGAAGATATCTCGACTTATATGGTTTTTACCTATATCTTTGTTTATAGTATCCTGCTCACAGAATGAAATTTGTTCTTCCCTAAAGACAGCAGAAGATATTATCAACGATAATCCTGACAGCACATTATCTATTCTTCGAGAAATAGATTATGACGCTCTGAAAGATAACCAATTAAAAGCGCTATATGGTTTATTATATACATCTGCCAACATAAAAAAACAAAAAGTCCCAGATAACGATTCTTTAATAGACTATAGTATTAAAATTTTTGAAAACAATAATGATTATTATCATTTAGCAGATGCCTATTATTATAAAGGTACCACAAACTATGCAAAAAAACAATTAGAAGTTGGCGTAGAATATTTGAAAAAGGCAGAATGTCTATCTAATGAAAATGGATATTCTCAAATAACAAACAAAATCCTTGAAAGACTTTCTTATCTGAACTATACTACTGATAATAAAGACTTAACTCTGGAGTATTCAAAAAAATTCTTGGACAGTTCAATGGAACTTAAAGACAAAACACTGATAAGTAGGGCGTTTATAATGGTTGCATCTTCATATGCAGCAATAAATATGTCTGATAGTGCCTATTCTTATATAGACCATGCATTACGGTATATTAATGATGTAGATTCTGTATTAAAAGCAGAAATATTAGTAAATGTAGGTGAGATGTTTTATGAAAGAGGTGAGATGAATCTATCTGAATACAAAGCCTTGCAATCCGACTCTACACATTCCAATCCTCATGCAAAATTCTTACTTGGAAAAATAAAATATCAAAGAGGTGATACTTTAAGAGCAAAAGAATATTGGAATGAAGCCTTGTCTGTTAAAGATTTGAAGATAAAAAAAGAGCTATATAAAATAGTTGCGAATTATTGTGCAGAAGTTGGAAATTACAATGACGCATATATTATTTCCATAAAATTGGATAGTCTCAACGATAATATCAACAATAGTTCTAAAACGACTCAAGAACTTCAGTTAAAATATGATAGAGCAAAATCCGAGTCGGAATTATATCAGAAAATATTATATGCTCTTGTTATTGCGTTTTTAGCCAGTGCAGCTCTTTTTGTTTCTTTCCGTTATCACCAAAGGAGGGTCAAATCATATAATAGCACAATAAATACACTTACTAACAAAAATGACACCTATAAATCCCAAATAGAAAACTTTTCCGAGAAGGTGAATATGTATAAACATGAAATAGGATTGTATGTAAGTAAAGTATCTAATTACGAGGAAGAAATCAGCAAAAACATAGAGAAGATAAAGATGTTAAAGACATCTGACAGGTCGAAGCAAAAGGAGATTGATGAACTGAAATACAATATATCAACACTCTATAAATCTATCATGTCAGAACTACAAAAAGGCAACACAATATATGAGATAATAAAAAAGAAAAAACCTATAGTCCATTATTCTGATGAAGATTTAAACTCATTGATTGACTTTTATAAAATCATAAATATTAAGGTATTCTCTGGCTGGTTAGAGCAATATACACCTCTCAGTGTTCGCCAATATGTGTTCTTAATTCTCGAACATTTGGGTTATGACGATTATGATATTGCAGATGTTTTAGGTGTTTCAGATACGACAGTACGTTCTACCAGATCCAGAATAAAGAAGAAAGCACGATTATAATTTTTGTTGCAAATACAACCAAGGAAAATGCAGGATAGTTTCATAACCATCTGATTCCCAATAGATACATATTTCTAAGGTGCAACAAATAGACCAAAGCGATTTGCTGCGACGGAAATTTCATCATATCTTTGCAGCAAAAAAACAAAGGTATGAAAAAGATTATTTTCGTTATTTTAATTATGGTATGTTTTGCATCTAATGCAAGCTCCGCTACATTTGGTAACATTAAGTATTTTACTGTATCAACTATTACATTTCCAGATGAAATATTGCGGTCGCCCTCTCAAAATTCGTATGCAATTAATGCAATCTACTATTCAGATACTAAATTACTGAACATTTCATTTCTTAAAAATCTTGGTTACGGAAATATTGCCATATATCGTAATGGTAATGAAATAATCTTTGATAATTCCCAGATGAATTATGGTAATGTTGTTTCCTATGACCTTTCTGAATACGGAAATGGTGAGTATGTGATTGTGATTGCCACAAGTTACGGAGACATCTATGTGGGAACATTTTGTATCATCTCGCATTAAATGAAACCGTATTTCCTTATATTTGGAAACGGATTTTTTCGTTTTTAAATTCTTCGTTTCAATAAAAGTTACTATGTAAATATATAAGGCTGCGATGTTTAGAGGTGCACATCTTGACATGTAGCGAAAGTCGAAAATGGTCTGCGACTTAAACCATGACCTATAATAATTAAAACTAAAAAACATGTTATCAAATGTAATTAATGAAAGTTATCTCTCAAATCTTGAGGCCGATTGTTCAGAATCAATGGAGGTTATGAATATGGAGGCAACGCAGTCTCTGCAGGAACCAATAGTAGAATTTAACTGCTTTGGTACTGCTGGTACAATGGGAACTTTTACTGGATGCTTTGGCACGGCTGGTACTTTTGGCTGCTTTGGCTAATTAGTTGAATTCCTTTATTTTGAGAGTGAGTTGTGATGAAACTTGCTTTAAAACAGTTATTTTCTAAGCAACTCCTCTCATCATTTTTTATAGATCATTTTAAATGTAGATAATTATGAAATATGTTAAGTGTCTTAGTGTATGGTCTCTATTTATACTAGCTAACATTCATTTGCAGGCTCAGACCATAGATGATATTTGTGCTAAAAATGTAGAGTCGTTAGGTGGCAAAGAAGCTGTAGAAAAAGTAAAGTCGCTAAAGATTACTCAAGTAGGAACATCGCAGGGTAAAAATATGCCAATGACTACCATTATGATTCCTGGGAAAGTGTATTACCAGAAAGTGCGTACTTCGATGGGAATACTTATCACATGTGCAAATGGAAACGAAGGCTGGACATATACAACAATGCCAATGCCTAAAACCAATACACTACCTGTTAATACGGCAAAATCATTACTCATAGACTCAAAATTCTATGGTCCTATTTACGATTATTATGTAAATGGCGATGAGTCGGATGTAAAAGAAATAAGTATTGATGGACATCTTACTATCGACAGGGAGGATTGCTATAAACTTAATATAACCTATAAATCGGGTTATAAAATCTCGGTCTACGTTTCTTCTCTCGACAATATGATTAGGAAAACAGAGACTCCCGCTGGTATCATTAAATTTAAGAATTATAAAAAGACTAGTGGAGTGATGATTCCGCGATATGTTGAAATAACAAATATAAACGGAACCATTACAGCTACAGTATCAAAAGTTAGCATTAATAGCAATATTAATAATGATATATTTACTCGCCCTTAACGTTCTGGAGGCAGCAATGTTGCTCTCTGCAAATGTTGATAATGATTCTATCAGCAAGGTCGTCAATTTAAACGAGGTGACCGTATCGGCTACCCGTCAGAAAATTGGCGACCAGGGGGGCAAGATTGTCTACAATGCTTATTTAGAGAAAGTACGTACTGATGTGTCGACCTCTGACCTGCTACGAAAAGTTCCAATGCTTGGTGTTGATATGAACGGGAATGTGAATATTAAAGGCAATAGCAATGTCAAGATACTTGTGAATGGACATAGTTTTGGTTTGCTATCTTCTAGTCAGATTCTTGAACAGATTTCGCCAGCAGATGTTGTAAAGGTTGAGGTTATGACTACACCTGGTGCTAAGTACGAAGCCCAAGGCACAGGTGGAGTGGTGAATATTATTACAAGAAAGAAGATGTATTTAAAATCGTCGGGGTATCTGAATGCCGGCGTTGGTACTAAGGGGAGCCACTTAATGGGATATTTTAACTATGCCATCGACAAGCGTTGGACATTGCAGAATTCATTCTATAGCCTGATCGGTTATTCTGCCATATCCAATACCAATAACTATAGTGGAGGCAGTGATGGCCGTAGTCTTGGCCAGTTATATAGTTACCAGGGTGGAGCTACTTGTAGTGGTGAGCGTTCTGTTTTGAATCTTAATCTTCAGTATCTTTATCAGGATATGACATATAAGGAAGATAAAGAAAATGGTGACAAACAGAAAACATCCAATAATTACCATTATCTGAGTGCTTCAGCTGATTATAGTGTAACATTCAGCGAGAAAGTTAAGATGGACGCTCAAACCAGATTATATTATCTGCCAGCTCGAAGCAAAATGGAACGGGAATCATACCCGGATTTCAGATCATCTAATGATATCTTGGGGCAGATGACTCAGATAGGGTGGAGTCTGAATCCTGCGGAGAATCTGGAGATTGAGACGGGGCTTAGTAATAATTATAGTGCTTTTGTAGGCTATGATGATGAAAAACTGATTAAGTTCATTAATACCTTTGGGGCGTATTTCGAAACAAAATATGCTATTACGCCTATGTTTTCGGCTACTGGTGGACTTAGATACGAGTATTACTACCTTGACACGAAAATAGAGAGAAAGAACAAATATCACGACCTGTTTTATAACTTTGGTCTTGATTACAAAATCTCGGCCACAAGCACACTCAGCCTGCTGTTCAGTCGTCGTACAGATCGTCCCACATATTCGTCATTATTGAGCAGAGCGAACTATCAGGGTGGGGATGTGGTACAGATGGGTAATGAGGCAATCCAGCCATCTTATAGCTACCAGTTAGAGGGTGGAGCTTCGCTCTATTCTGGCGATTGCTTTTTCAAACTGTCTCCATATTACCGTTATACTGAAAATTCGATGTCTATGCTGATGCAAATGAACAATGGCCTGATGCGCCAGCTAACGGCCAATATTAGCAGCTTGCATGCTTATGGAGCTGAATTCTGGGCTACATTATGCCTGATGCGCGGAAAACTGAATATTAATGGTGGAGTTGATGTGATGCATAAGATACTTGACTACCAAGGGCAAAGTAACCAGGGGTGGCAGGTGCAGTGTTCAATGAACGTAACTCTTCGTTTGTCGCCTACACTCTACATCAATAGCTTTGGGTCGTGGCAGAACAAGAAAATATATCTTCAAGGCCGCGAAGACAGCTATATGTATAGCAATCTGTCGATACAGAAAAGTTGGCATAATGAAAAGTATCGTGTTGCATTTTCTCTGGATAACCCGTTTGGAAATGGTGTTAAAGTAATGAGAAATTACGATATTGATGATACAGATTATTACAGTGATACCCACTATCTCAATACTGGTATCAGAGTGTTTTTCATTTATAAGTTTGGAAAACACGATTTGGAGAAGAATATGAAGATAGAACAAAACATATTAAACAATTATTAAACTATTATTTAAAAATGGAAGAAATAATTAAACAGCAAAACATTCTTAATCAGTTTTTTCAAGATAAGAATGTAAACTTTCCTCATGAGCCTAAATTGGTAAACGGCATTCATGTTTATGAAGCTCCTAAGGGGTTGGGCATTCAATTTCGTGGTGGTACCGAGAAGTTTTTGGTAAAGGGTGCAGAATCCTACAAAATATGGAGCTATCTCAAAACTGTGCTTGATGGCACTCATAGTTTGGATGAGATTATTGAACAGGGTTGTGCACAGCATCAGCTTGATCGTGTAGATTTGGGTACATTCCTCAAAACTCTACATGGTTACCATTTGTTGGAACCTGATGCATTTGTTGATCAGTCGCCTGTAGAAATGCATTTCGATCTTTTCTCAGAAAAGCAGGCTCAGTATTATGGTCGCATAGTGCCCCAGTCAGGGCTCAATAAAAGTGGAAAGGATGTCTTAATGCGCATTCGTGATTGTAAGGTATTGCTTATTGCCGACGAAATACTTGCTCCCTTTGTAAGTTTCCAGATGCAGATGGCTGGATTTAAGGATATAGGTTTCCTTGTAATAGGTAATGCAGAATCAGATGGTGCCCAAAATTATATAAGCGATCAGGTAAATGTGATGACATACCAGCATCTTGATGGACTCAAGGATGGAGACCTCCGTAACCTGCTCTCTCAAAAGATATCCGATTATCAATATGTGCTAACAGTTATGAGTAACCCAAGCATATTCTTTCTCAACGAGATATGTCGTATGTGTACTGCTTTTAATCTGCCTATGTTGCCAATTTGTATCAAGGAACATAGTTATGAAGTAGGTCCTTTCTATTTCCCAGAGATGGAGTGTTCTTGCATATCGTGTTATAACTTGCGAGAGCAAAGTTATCGTACCGATTCTTCATTCGAATATATTTACCAGGAGGGATTGCGTGCAGAGCATAAACTTACCGATGATAAGATTAAAGGCGTAGATTTCAATTCGCTTGCCATTGTTGTTAACATGGCTATATGTCAGTTCAAGAATGCATTAGCTACTGTTTGTCAGCCTAAACTGGCAAGTTGCGTTTTCAGATATAATAGTCTTAATTACAGCATGTCGGTCGAGAAAATAATCAAAGTTCCAAATTGCCCTTCGTGTGGTGATGTTAATAAATATTAATTCGACATGGAAATAGATTTCAAAAAACTTGTAAAGGTTCCTGGTTTTGATCAGTATGAATCCTGGAATCAGTATTCTAATCCTTTTCGGCAGTTTAAGTGTAAATCGTTACGAGGTGACGACCCGAAGTGGTATGTATGTTCATTAATACTTGCCAACAATCCTATTGGTTTTATATGTCCACAGAAACAAGGAGGTGCGGCAGGCTCATCGATATATATAGAAGACGCCATCACTAGTTGTGTATGTGAGGCATTTGAGCGTTACAGCAGTATTAACCATTTTATGGTTGATAAACCTTATATGCAGCAGGTGGATTATTCGAAAGGTTATGTTCGTTGTGCCGATGAAGAAAAGACACCAGTAGGTTTTAAGCAAAATGGTATTACAGTGCCTATTGAGCACGCTCAGGTATTTCGGCTTATAGACGATGCCCCAGATTATTTGCCTTACGAACTTGTGCATTTGGGTTTCAAGAAATCTGATATCAATATGCTGTTCTTTGCTCCTGTTTCTACAGGCTGTGCTTTCCAAACAGATAAAGTGCATGCGATAAAGCGCGGGCTAGAGGAAGTCATAGAGCGTCATGCTTTGATGTCGTGGTGGTATGATAAAAATCGTACTGAACGCGAAATCAGTTTGGATGATTGTTTTAATTATGACATCCACGAGCGAATAAAACGTATACAAGCCAAGAATCTGATAATTCGTCTTTTCGAGATTTCGCCCATTAGTGGATTCCCTGTGATGTTCTGCATGTTGCATAGCAGTCAGTTCCCGTATTTTTCATGTGGTGCATCTTGTAGTACCGATATTGAGCATGCCATTATCAAAGCTATTGATGAAGCTGTTTCTATCCGCTTTATGTCAAAGTTTCTTGGCCGTAAGGAAGTTAAAACCGATAACTTCGATTGGGTGCAAAACCTTGAGGATCACATGGTTCTATATTCTAACTGGAAAGATTCTCCAATCATTCAAAGCATCATGTTTAAACAATCCGAACGGTTTGATTTCAGTAGTTATCAGTCTATTAAGATTAATACGATGGACGATTTGCGCGCTCAGGCAATAAGATTGCACCAGTTGGGCTTCGATGTATATTATAAAGACCTGACGCTTAACGAGATTAAGCCCATCGGCGTTGTATACAGAGTTATAATTCCGCAAATGATACCTCTTACACAGAATCACCATGCCCGTTGGTTGTCATCATTGCTTTCTGACGGCAAAACCATGGCCGACATTAATCCATATCCACAACCATTTTCATAAATAAAACTATAAAGACATGATCAATCAATTCATACAAAACGATATTGTGTATCATCTCACGTCAAGAAACATGAAGGCTTTGTTTACTGGAAAAACTGAGCATCTTCGTCATTATGATCCCCATGTTGTAAAATTGCAGATGGAGCAGGGTTTTAAACTATTCGAAGGTAAGAAATCCATCCACCTTCCTAGTCCTGAAATCCTTGAAATGCCATTGGATACAGCTATGGAGCTTCGCTGCAGTCGTCGAGATTATACGGATTACAAAATCACACTAAAGGAACTGTCAACCTTGTTGTTTTACTCTGCAGGTTATAAAAGAACAGAGCGTATTGGTCGTAAACACGTACCATCCTCTGGCGGATTTAATACAACAGAGGTTTTCCTGGTAATCTTGAATTCAGACGAAATAGCTCCCGGCCTCTATTATTTCTCGGCCATGGATGGCAACCTGTTATGTGTGCGTGAGGGCGATTACCGCGACTGGATACGTAACGATGCCATGTATCAGGAAGAGTGGGGAAATGCATCTGTAGTATTTTTCCTTGCCAGCGACTTTTCTCGCCTGTATCAGAAATATTATTGTCGTGCACTGCGTTTGTGTTTGCTTGATGCCGGTCATGTGGCCCAGAACCTTTATCTGGCCTGTGCTGCTATGGATATGAAAGTCTGTGAGGTTTTGGGATATGTTGAAAATGAAGTGGAAGATGCGTTTGAGTTAAGTGGTAACATTCCTACTTTCTCATCGTTGGTAATAGGACGCTAAGCTTATGTTAAGAATAAAGGATTTATGTAAGAACTTTGGCAGTAAACAAGTGCTCCATAATATCAGTCTTGAGGTAACCCAACCACTGATATATGGTCTTATAGGCCCTAATGGAGCAGGAAAAACCACACTTATGCGTACTATCTGTGGTATATTGCCAGCTAGCAGTGGAACCATTATCTATGATAAGGGCTACACGTGGAGCCGTATAGCATATATGCCTGATACAACAGGCTTATATGCAGATATGAGTGTTATTGATGAGATCCGATATCTGGGGCAACTACGCGGAATGACGGCACGCGATTCAATTAAGAGTGTAGAAAAATATATTGAGCGTTTAGGACTTCAGGCTTATCTTAAGTCTACGGTTGGGCTTCTGTCTAAGGGTACAAAACGTAAAGTGCAGTTCATCTGTACATTTCTTGCCCATCCGTCTTTTGCAGTTCTTGATGAACCGTTCAGTGGTCTGGATCCAATCAGCTCTATTGAGATGGAGAAGATTATACTCGAGAAAAAGAACGAAGGAGTGGCAATCTTTCTATCTACCCATCACATGGAGCAAGCAGAGCGATTTTGCGATCATATCTTTCTGATCAATAAAGGTGAGCTTTTTATTGATGATGATGTGGAGCATCTGAAACTTGTGAATATAAAGAATGAGTATCAAGTAGAATCGCTTTCGCCTATCAACTTTAACAGTCAGCACATCAGCAGCGAGCAGTTCTCTCATGGCGTTTATCGTTATCTGTTATCAAGCAATAATGATTATTCTTATCGCCAGATAATGAACGATATCGGTAACACCGAGATTCTGTCGTTAAACCGACTTACGCCCGATTTGAAGGAAATTTTTGTAAATTCAGTTAAAGGCTTATGAAACAAGTATTTCATATTATACGTCGCGAGATAATTGTAAAGCTTAAGAGTCGAAGTTTCTATTTGTTTGCATTGGTAACTCCTATTCTGTTTGTTTTACCTGTCTTGTTCTCGGTTTTTTCAGGTGCTCGTGGTGATAGTAGTTTGCCACGCTACAAGGTGGGGGTAATTAGTTCTGAATTCTCTTACGATACACTTGAGTATCGCAATATAAAGTTCTTTGCTCTCACAGATCAGGAGGTTAGTCAGGTTCGTAATGGCAGTTTTGATTATGCAGGTTTTATTGGAGTTGTTGATTTGCACGATGTGTCTTTCAGCCAAACACCCGAGGCCATGCAGATTCAATTGTATGTACCAGAGGGTATGGCTGTTGGTGTAGAGCCTTATATTCATGATATAGAGTCGTTCGTTAACAGCGAATTTGTATATCAGTATGGCAAACGAAATAATTTTGATGCAGCAGAACTTCTAAACCTTACCAATTTTGCCAAACTTAGTGTAACTTTCAGCCAAACTTACGATAATCATGATGAAACAAATAAGGCGAAGGTTTTGGCTTTTGGCTTGGGAATACTCCTTTATGTTATGTTTATTCTTT
This sequence comes from uncultured Prevotellaceae bacterium, assembly GCA_937898415.1. Classification (GTDB taxonomy): domain Bacteria; phylum Bacteroidota; class Bacteroidia; order Bacteroidales; family Bacteroidaceae; genus Prevotella. The sequence continues at coordinate 19,957 of CALDLA010000044.1, forward strand.
TTAATAATAACATTGTGAAGAGTGTTTCTGAAGAAAAATCCAATAAACTTGCTGAAGTCCTGTCTATGTTTGTTAAGCCAAGTGTCTTAATAGTAGGTAAAATTTTAGGCCTATCCGTAGCATCGTTAGTTCAGCTTTTAGTATGGATTCTGGCTTTTACTACTTATACCAAGTTAGCCATTGTTATAGGCAGTAACCTTCATTATATTAGCGCAACTGATGATGTGTCTAACCTCGATTTTGGCTCCCTGCTTTTCTCAGGCTCTATGATGAGTTGGTTGGTTTTATTCTTTGCTATGGGATTTCTACTCAATGGATCGTTGTCAACCATCTTTGCCATCTGTTCTTCTGGCCGAGGATCAGCAGTACCTATGGTGCTTAGCAATATTCTCAATCTGCTCTCAATTTATTTCTGCATGTTTTCTGCTGCTAATCCTTCAAGCAGTATAACAACATTTGCTTCTTACTTCCCTCTTACCAGTTATCTGGTGATACCTGCTGTTCTTCCGTATGGTGTGTCTACAGCTCATATCTTAGTCTCTGCCTTATGTCTTGTGCTTGTAAGTGTGGTATTACTTTATTTCAGCGGCAAGTTGTATCGCAAGTTCTTAGTGTAGTAAATGGCCGCCTTCTATTTCGACGTGACCTGCCTGGTGTATGGCCACCAGTTCCGCAAGTCGCGCCGCCATGCTGCCGAGGCTTTATTCGCAATAGTGAAGATTAAATCCCATAAAAAATCCCGCTTTGGTTTTGGGGCAATGAAACAGTTCAATTAACCTGTTTGTTGAATTAAAAAATGCATACTTAACTTGCCCGATTGGCTAATGATTGAGAAGATTGCAATACTGCAACATGGTGAAGGCTGCTACCTTAACAGCCATTCTTGCGTAGAGACTGGACGGTTTCTTGGCATAGTTGCGTATTATTATAAATTGGTCATTAAACAGGGAAAAGTCAGTCTCAATTCTTTTTCTGAAACGCTTGTAAGCCCATTGGGGCGGTGTCCAGTTCTTCTGGTTCTGCCTGTACGGGACATTAAGGGTAATATTGGCTGTCTCAAATCTCAAACAGGTCCAGTTGCACAAGTGCGCTCAAGTATCCTTTTGTCTCCGTGTATCATTTAGTTGTGGTATTCCCATTACACATCCTCAGAATACTAGAGTTCATGCACGTTGGCCGCTGTATATAAATATATTCTGGTTGACTATTTCAATCCGACAAAAGATGGGGATTTTGTCTATAAAAAAGGGAAAGATGCAAGTAATTGTACTCGTATATGGATGATTATTGGGTTCGTGTGGCTCATATTGATGTCTCTGCTTTTAATTGCATCATCCATTTTGATGATTTTGCATGTCTTGAGTTTACAACCTACTATATAATTCTCAAGGTTTCGTCTGCATTGTTTTTTAGGGGATGTGCTTCTTGTTGAGCACATCCCCTAAAAATCATTTCTTTGTTAAATGTGCTAAATCAGGATCCTCAGCGATACGTTTTAATTCATTAGTCACAATATCCTTAACATCCTTTTTTATCTGGATATAGTTTTCTTTGACCATCTGATCCATATTGTCATTGCCATTCTCGTCAGTAAAATCAGTGATAATGGGGATTGGTTTGTATGCTTTGGTCTCTTTGAAAACTTTCTCGGTATCGACAACTATTTCTGCATGAAAGATCTTCTGGTCGATGCGCTCGTCGAAGTTATCTGAGACGGCACCGACAAACATACCCTGTGTCAAGCCAGATATTTTGCTGGCAGGGATCAAACTGTCCATCTGCGTGTTGATGGAGGTGGAAGTATCTTGGCGATTGATTGTCATGGACTGGCGTTTTTGAAGGACTTTGCCGAAACGCTCACTCAGAGTTTTGGCTGTTTCACCTACGACCTGACCACTGAAAATATTGCCGACTGTATTCTGAACTACCTTTGCCTCCTTGTCACCATAGTCACGGACTAACTGGCTGAAGTCCTGAAAGCCGAGGCAGACGGCAACCTTGTTGCTTCGTGCTGTGGCGATGAGGTTATCAAGTCCCTTGAAATAGATAGTTGGCAACTCGTCAATGATAACAGATGACTTCAGCATTCCTTTCTTGTTTATGAGTTTGACGATACGGCTGTTATACAGGCCGAGGGCTGCACCATAGATATTCTGTCGGTCGGGGTTATTGCCGACGCACAGGATTTTCGGTTCCTTCGGATTGTTGATGTCAAGCGTAAACTCACTGGCTGACATAACCCAATAGAGTTGAGGGGAAATCATTCGCGACAATGGAATCTTGGCACTTGCTATCTGACCTTGTAGCTGATCTGCTGCACCTCCTTGCCATGCGTCGATGAACGGGGACATGTAGTTTTCCAGTTCGGGATAACTGGATAAAATCGGAAAGATATCCTCATATTTTTGATTCAATAGTTCTACTGCATGGGGAAAGGTACAATACTTGCCATTCTCATAGAGGCGTAGGAACCAAATGATGGCGGCAAAGAGGATGATAGGCGACTCCACGAAGAAGTCACCCTGCTTCTGCACCCATGTCTTGTTAAGGTTAAGCATGATGGTATAGGCAGACTCGTAGGCATCTGATATATCCGTCATGAAGTCTGGGTGAATGGGATTGCAGCGATGACTCCTGCGTGGGTCATCAAAGTTAATCACATAGAACTTGGGCTTCACCTTATAACTATCCATGTGATTCATAAGATGGTTGTAGGCAATCATCGACAAGTCCGGGTACTTGTAATCGTAACAATAGAGTGAATAGCCTTTCTCTATCTGCTGCTTGATGAAGTTATTGACGATAGCATACGACTTACCACTACCAGGAGTACCGAGTACTATAGTGGCACGGAAGGGATTGACCACGTTAATCCAACCCTTGTTCCATTTCTTCTTGTAGTAGAAACGGGTAGGCAGGTTGACGGAATACTCGTTTTCCATCAGCCGTGTCTCCTGCATAAACGATTCGTTCTCGTTGTTGAAGACATCATCCATGAGGTTGTTCTGTAACAGACGGCTCATCCAAAGGCCACCCATCAGCAGACAAATATAGCCTATGGTCAGCGTCAGAACATACAGGGCTGTGCAGGACTCAAAGGGCAGTGGCAAATTGAGAACCCACCAGTTAAGGAAAAATAGGATGAAACCAATGGCCAGTGCTATGCCAATGTGCTTCCAAGTAATCTTTTCCTCCTTTACGCCTTTCGTACCCATACACGACAGGGCAAGGAGAAGAACGGAGAACAGTTTGGTGTAGAGCGTGGAATGAAACAGTCCTGCGGTACGGTTGAAGTTCATCATAATTCGGTCAACCACTCCGATGTTCAGGTGCCACTCCACGATACTGGCATAGCAGTACCAATAGACATTCATCACTACGAGAATAATACTCACGGCACGGAGAAAATCCATGATTTTCGCCAATGCCCTCAAATCATCTTCTTGTTGCATAATACATTTGAATTAAATTGTTAATACTATTGTTCTCTGGTTAAAGTCTCGGGCCACGACGCTTTTTCTTCTTGCGCTGCAACCTGCGACGGAATGCCTCTTCCTCCGCATCAGTGACAGGATTGTCAGTATTGAGGAAGTCAAGGGCATCAAGGAATGATGCGAAACCGCCTTTGCTTTCGTAGTGTTCCTGCTCATCGTGAGAAGCGGATTGCTGCTGCCCTTCTGCCGATGTGCTGCCAGTATTCGGTTTTTCTTCCTGTTCCTTGAAAGGAGTCTGTTCTTCTGGCGGCGTATTGAAGTGCTGTTCAAGCGCATTGGCAGAAAAAGCCTTGCCCATACGTGAACCATTGAGGACACAATGAGTACGGTGGTCGGTGAACGTGGCACCGTAGATCCTGCCCTCATCCGTATAGCGGAAGACACAATCGATACCCTTTTCTTTGAGCATCCTGACAAACTCGTCCTTGTCGTAAGTCCGTTTAAGGGCATACTCTAAGACTTTCCTGGTCGGCTCTGTCAGATTCTTATCCTTGATGTTCTTCTTCGAGAATGCTGCCTTTTTCTGTAATGCCTCATAGCCGACAGACTTGCCAAACAGGGATGACTTGAACGGATTGCCAACCTTATTGCCGTCGGTATCAATGACTGAATAGACCAGCCCATTATAGTCCTCACCCCTGACATTACCCCTCACCTCTTCGACAGTCAGGTTATAGAGCGACAACAGCGCACGAAGTTCGCCAATGGTCTGAAACTGGTAGTCGAGGAATACAGCCTTGACTGTATTGCCCACCTGTTTCTTTACATCACCCTCGGATGGATCAACAGGGGGGATGCAGTTTGTCTTTTTCCCCTCTTCCCGCTTGTTGCCATGATGCAGTCCGTATCTCTGTTCAAAGTCCCTGATGATGGCAAGGCTTCGCCGTTTGGTGAAGTCGCTGTTAATGCGCTTGCCCTGCTCGTCCACACGGACGGAAACGATATGCAGATGGTGGCGGTCAATATCCTCATGCTTGACGATGATATAAGGCTGGTCACCATATCCCATACGCTGCATATACTCATGCGCCATTTGCGTCAGTTCCCCGTCTGTCAACTTATCGTCAGGATGGGGATTGAGTGAGATATGGATGACAGGCTTCTCCGTCCGCATCTGTCTTGGCATCCGATTCTCGAAATCTGCCAACACCTGTGCAACATTGACCTTACCATCACCGTTGTTGAAAACCTTATTTGTGTCCAGTAACTGGCCTTTCCCTATATTTACTTTGTCGGCGTTATACTTGATGGCACCGAAAAGGGAACTTCCGATCGTTATCTTTGCAACCATCTCTCCCTTGCCTCCTTTGCCAGTGCCACGATCTGCTGTCCCTGCTCCATCATCTGGCGGGTCATAGACTCCAGACGGTAGAGCAAGGCCATTGCCTTCTTTTCCGAAAAGTGGCTACGCAGTTCCTTTACCACCTGATTGTAATTGACAGCCACACCCCGGAACTGAGCATGGAATGATGACAGTTTTTCATAGAAATCCACCATAGTCTTATCTACTTTGACGACCTTGAACGTCTCGCCAAAGACACGCGACTTGACGAAAACGGCTTTGGCATAGACTCCTGACTGCTCGTAGAGCGTGAGGAACCTGGCCCATTCCACATCATCGAAGCGTACCATGACACAGTGTGTCCGTTTGTTGTTCTTCGGGTATCGACCCGTCCATCGTTTTTTGTTTTCTTCCATATTATCTATGATACGTTACTATCGCTTCTCCAAATCAGGGGATGACGACTTCGGAGTCAGACCCCAGCCCCCTGCAAGGGCAAGATGGGAGTTTCGCGGGTAACCCGAAACCTTTTGAGTAACTCAAAAGACATCTTGCTATG
>CALDLA010000045.1 GCA_937898415.1 uncultured Prevotellaceae bacterium
GCGGCAATGATGACGACGACCTGCCCGGAACCGGCGGCTAAGCCCAAAGGCTAAGCAAACAACTGAGGAGGGGACTGACAGACTACGTGTGCTGTCGGCCCCCTTTCTGTTATGGGGGGGATGTTTGCCTTGATTCCTAACTTTTTGGGGCTAATTGTTCACATTTTTATCTCGAAAGGCTAATAATCTCGAAAATTTTATCTATATTTGCAGCAGGATTATTAACTTAAAACAATCAAGACAATGAAAAAACTATTCGTAATGGCTGCTCTCTGCCTGACGGGCGTGGCAGCACAGGCTCAGCAAAACCTGAATTGGGGACAGGGGCCGCAGGTGGCCTCGCCTGAGGTGCATGCAGACAACAGCGTGACATTCAACCTGATAGCTCCTGACGCCCAGAAGGTGCAGATCACCGGCGACATGCTGCCCTCGAAGAAGGTGGAGTATCAGGGTAACACCTACGACACCCCGGGGGTGGCTGACCTCATGAAGAACGACAAGGGCGTGTGGAGCTTCACCACCGCGCCCCTGAAGCCTGAGCTCTATACCTATAATATGATAGTGGACGGCGTGAAGATTATCGACCCGCTGAATGTGTACAACATCCGCGACATCAGCAATCTGTTCAGCGTGCTGTTGATCGGCGGCGATGCCCGTACCGACCTGTATCGGGTCAACAAGGTGGCTCACGGAACGGTCAGCAAGGTGTGGTATGAGAGTCCGACGGCCGGACTTACACGCCGCTGCACGGTCTATACCCCAGCAGGCTACGAGACCAGCGGCAAGGAGTACCCCGTGCTCTACCTGCTGCACGGCATCGGCGGCGACGAGAACGCGTGGAGCGAGCTGGGACGCGCCGCCCAGATACTGGACAACCTGATAGCGCAGGGCAAGGCCGAGCCCATGCTGGTGGTGATGACCAACGGCAATATCTCGCAGGAGGCCTGTCCGGGTGAGACCAGCGAGGGTTTCCGCGTGCCCACGATGATGCTGCCCAAGACGATGGAGGGCAGCTTTGAGACGGCCTTCCCCGACGTGGTGAAGTTCGTGGAGAAGACCTACCGCGTGAAGAAGGACAAGGCCCACCGCGCCATTGCCGGACTGTCGATGGGCGGTTTCCACAGCCTCTTTGTCTCTATCAACAATCCTGACCTCTTCGGCTACATCGGCCTGTTCTCGGCTGCCGTCGACCAGCAGCAGGCTGACCCCAACGGACATCCTGAAATCTACGCCGACCGCAACGCCAAGATTGACCAGCTCTTTGCCAAGAAGCCCAACCTCTTCTGGATTGGCATCGGCAAGACCGACTTCCTCATCAGGAACAACAACGAGCTGCGTGCCTATCTTGACTCGAAGGGTCACAGGTACACCTATCTGGAGACCGACGGTGGCCATATCTGGCGCAACTGGCGCATCTATCTCTCGGAATTCACCCCACTCTTATTCAAGTAAAGCCCTATGAAGAAGTCTATGCGATACATCCTCGGCGTGGCCGTCGTGTGCGGCTGCAGCCTTAGTGCCTCAGCCCAGCAGCTGAAGGCCGACAACATTGACGACGTCGTGAAGGCCATGACCCTCGAAGAGAAGTGCCACATGGTGCTGGGACGGGGCATGCACTATAATGACGACGACAAGTTCCCCGGCACGGCGGGCAGCACGTTCTTTGTGGAGCGTCTGGGCATCCCCGAGACCTACTGCGCCGACTCTCAGCAAGGCCTGCGCATGAACGCCAAGCGGGCTTGGGACCATAACGACTATTACCCGACTGACTTCGTGGCCTCGATGACGCTGGCTTCGACGTGGGACCGCGAGGCCGCCTTCAGGGTGGGGCAGGGCATCGGCAATGAGGTGCGCGAGTTCGGACTTGACTGGATATTGTCGCCGGCCATGAACCTGATCCGTAACCCGCTGTGTGGCCGTAACCATGAGTACTACTCGGAGGACCCCTACCTCTCGGGCACCATCGCCGCCGGCTATGTACGCGGCGTGCAGAGTGAGGGGACAGCTGCCTGTCCGAAGCACTTCGTGGCCAACAACCAGGAAACGAACCGCAACAACAACAACTCGCAGGTGTCGCAGCGTGCCCTCCGTGAGATTTACCTGAAGGCTTTTGAGATCATGGTGAAGGAGAGCGACCCCTGGACCATCATGACCTCGTACAACAAGCTGAACGGCCCCTATGCCGTACAGAACCGCGAACTGCTGACCACCATCGTCCGCGACGAGTGGGGATGGAAGGGCATGTACGTCAGCGACTGGAATGCCGGTGACGACGCCGTTGCCGCCATGCTGGCCGGAAACGACATGCTGCAGCCCGGACAGGACAAGCAGTATGAGGCGATACTCCAGGCGGCCAAGAGCGGCAAGCTGCCGATGGAGGTGCTTGACGCCAACGTGAAGCGCATCCTGGAGTATGTGGTGAAGACGCACAACTTCAAGCGATATAAAAGCACGAACAACCCCGACCTGAAGGCTCATGCCCAGACGGTGCGCGAGGTGGGTGCCGACGGCATCGTGCTGCTGAAGAACAGCGGTATCCTGCCGCTGAAGGGCAAGCGCGTGGCGCTGTTCGGATGCACCTCTTACGACTGGATCTCCGGCGGTTCAGGCTTCGGCGGCACCAGCGTGGGCCACTATACCGTGTCGCTGGTCGAGGGTATGCGCTCGGCAGGCTATGAGGTCTATAAACCCCTGGTGGGCATCTACACGAAACACCTGGCCGACGAGGAGAAACGCCTGTTCCCTGAAGGCCGTCCGGCGTTCTCGCTGCTGCCCCCGGCCCGTGCTGACGAGAAGCAGTTTACGGCCGACGAACTCAAGGCAGCCATCGAAGGCTCCGACGTGGCCATCATCTCGCTGGGCCGTAAGAGTGGTGAGGCAGCCGACCGCAGCGAGGCCGACTTCTACCTGAAGGACGGTGAGGCGAAGCTCATCAAGGCCGTCAGCGAGGCTTATCACGCCCAGGGCAAGCAGGTTGTGGTGCTGCTCGACATCTGCAGTCCCATCGACGTGGCTTCGTGGCAGGACCAGACGGACGCCCTCGTCTGCACCTGGCAGGGCGGTCAGGAGAGCGGCTTTGCCGTGGCCGACGTGCTCAGCGGACGTGTGAACCCCTCGGGCAAACTGCCCATGACCTTCCAGATAAAATACGGTGACGCCTATGCCGACCGGAACTTCCCGGCCAACGTCGACGACAAGACCCTCGGCGCCATGTTCATGTGGGGCTACGACAAGGACAAGGCCCCCAAGGAGCGCAAGCCCGAGGCCAACATCGACTACACCAACTATGAGGAGGACATCTACGTGGGTTACCGCTACTTCGACAGCTTCGGCAAGCCCGTGGCCTATCCCTTCGGCTTCGGCCTCTCCTACACCACCTTCTCCTACGCCGATGCCGCTGCCACCGTGGACGGTGATGTTGTCACCGTCAGCGTCAAGGTCACTAACACCGGTCAGCGTGCCGGACGCAACGTCGTGGAACTCTTTGTGGCCGCTCCTAATAGCAAGAAGCTGAACAAGCCCGAAAAGGAATTGCGCAACTATGCCAAGACCCGCCTGCTGCAGCCCGGACAGAGCGAGACCGTCACCATGAAGGTGAATACCTCAGACCTGGCCTCGTTCAACGAGAAGGCTTCTGCCTGGAATACTGACGCAGGCACCTATAGTTTCCTGATCTGCTCATCGGCCAGTAGCGTTGAGGCGAAAGCCACCGCCAAGGTCAAGGCGTGGAGCAAGAAGGTGAATAACGTGATGAAACCTAACGTGAAACTGAATTTACTGAAAAGATGAAAAAGATGATGATGACATGGGCACTGGCGGCGGTATGCTGTCTGGGTGCCCAGGCACAGGAGAAGCTCTTCAATAGTGCCAGCGTGCAGTCGCCCGTCGTCAACAAGGACGGCACGGTGACGTTTAACCTCTATGCCCCCAAGGCCGTCAAGGTCGAGGTGACGGGCGACTTCCTGCCCACACGCCCCGTTGAGATTGAGGGCTACGGCAAGTATGACGCCCCGGGAGTGGCAGAACTTGTGGAGGGCAAGAACGGCGTGTGGAGCTACACCACCGGCAAACTGGCCCCTGAGATGTACAGCTACACCTTTAATGTTGACGGCATGACGGGCGTGAAGGACCCGGCTAACATCTATGTCAATCGCGACATCGTGTCGTTCACCAACATCTTCATCGTCAGCGCCGAGAAGGGCGACAAGGGCGACCTGTACCGGGTGAACGAGGTGCCTCACGGAAACCTGAGCAAGGTGTGGTACAACAGCCCCACGCTGAAGATGCAGCGCCGCATGACCGTCTATACCCCTGCCGGTTACGACAAGGGCGGACGCTATCCTGTGATGTATCTGTTGCACGGTTCAGGTGGCGACGAGAATGCCTGGAGCGAACTGGGACGTGCCGCCCAGATACTGGACAACCTCATTGCTACGGGCAAGGCCAAGCCCATGATTGTCGTCATGCCTAACGGCAATCCCAACTGTCAGGCGGCTCCCGGTGAGTGGTCGTTTGGTATGTACACGCCGGGCTTCCGCGATGGCGGTACAGGACCTACGGCTCCTGCCGCTGCCACCATTCCCGCCAGCTTCATGGACATCGTGAACTACGTGGATGCCAACTATCGCACCGTCAAGAACCGTGCCGGACGTGCCGTCTGCGGACTGTCGATGGGTGGTGGCCACACGTTTGCCATCAGTCTGCTCTATCCCACGACGTTTGACTACTACGGACTCTTCTCAGCCGGTCTGCACTTAGGCAAGGACTTCAACATGAACCAGCCGTTCGCTGAGCAGATCAAGAGCGACCCCGACTTCGCGCAGCAGAGTGCCCGTCTCTTCGGCAGCAAGCCCAAGCTCTACTGGATGGGAATGGGCAGCACCGACTTCCTCTATCAGAGCACCGTCGACCTGCGTGCCTACTGGGACTCGAAGGGGTACAAGTATGAATACGTCGAGACCGACGGTGGCCATATCTGGCGCAACTGGCGCATCTATCTCACTATGTTCGCCCAGAAGATCTTCAAGTAGAGAGGGGAGCGTCAGTCGAGGTGGAACACCTCTTCCAGCGGGATGGTGACGGGCGAGTTGTCAGGGTTCACCTCCATAATGTCGGCCATCATGTCCCACCAACGCTGGGTGATGGGGTCCACGTTGTCGGTGTCCTGCGAGTTGCCCTCCTTCGAGCACTCCTGATAGGCGAAGAGGATGTTGGTGTCGCGGTCCCAGTAGATGCTGTAGTTGCCTACGCCCTGCTCCTTGATCATCTCTACGAGCTCGGGCCAGATGGCGGCGTGGCGCTTTTGGTACTCCCGTTCGAAGCCGGGCTTCAGTTTCATCTTGAATGCGAATCTGCGTGTCATAATTGTTTTAGTTTTTAATTGATAAGTAATAACCTATTTTATATAGTTTAAATACGGTCAGGTTGGGGCGCCCTCCGCAGAGGTTGCGGCGCTCCATCGGGCCGGCGAGGCGGTGCCACAGCCGGATGAGCCGGCGTACCAGTCCCACGTGGATGCCCTCGGCCAGGGTGAGCATCCGCGAGTAGCCGCGCAGGTCGTCGCGGAAGTCGTGGAGGGTGGTGAGGGCTTCCTCGGTCTTGCGCAGGAACTGCTGGTTGGGCTCGAAGGTGTTGAAGCCGACGGGATTGTCCAGATGGGTGATGCTGATGCCGGCCTGCTTCAGTTGCTTGCCGAAGAGCACGTCCTCGTAGCCGTAGCGGCGGAAGCGCTCGTCGAAAGGGTAGGTGAGCATCACGTCGCGGCTGACAGCAAAGTTGCAGGTGTGGAAGTGCTGGTAGGGACGCTTGCGGCGCTCCGTGGCGCGGTGCTGGGGTTCGCAGTCTTTCTCGTAGCGGTATCTCAGGCTTGATGCGTCGCCCTGGCCTACGATGTAGCCTCCGTAGACGACCTCACCCTCTGCGTCAAGGTAGTCCTGCAGGTACCGGGGACTGACGACGGACATGTGGCTGTCGATGAGGAGTAGCCGCGGGTAGCGGGCTTCCCGGGCCAAGAAGTTGCGGATGGCGGCGCGGCCCCTGTTTTGTCCCATGCAGACGTAGCGACAATGCTCCATCGTGTTGATGGCCTGGTTGGCCTCAATGGTCTGCGGGTTGGTGGAACCATCGTCGGCCACGATGACCTCGAAGGTGATGTCGGCGCTTGCAGCCTGCCGTCTGATGTCGCTTACAAGTTGGACGCAAACGGTGTTGAAGACCGGTATGAGAATAGACAATTCGTGCTTCATTGCGGTACAAAAGTACAAAAAATGAAAGATTTAAGCAAATTTTTCACTCTACTCTGTAGACTTTTCACTTTTTTTTTGTACCTTTGCACCCGCTATTACGAGATAATGGCAAGAAATTCAAATTTTTAACAACAAATTAACAAAACAAACAATGGCAACAAAAATCAGATTGCAGCGTGGCGGTCATAAGGGCTATGCCGTTTACCGTATCGTCATCGCTGACGCAAGAGCACCACGTGATGGTCGTTTTACTGAAAAGATTGGTATGTACAACCCCAACACCAATCCTGCCACAGTAGAATTGAATTTCGAGCGTGCTCTCTATTGGGTTGAGGTCGGTGCCCAGCCCACAGACACAGTACGCAACATTCTCAGCCGTGAGGGCGTGTACCTGATGAAGCACCTGAGGGGTGGCGTGAAGAAGGGCGCTTTCGACGAGGCTACGGCACAGAAGAAGTTTGACGCCTGGAAGGCTGACAAGCAGAACGGTCTGAACAAGATTGCAGCTGCTGAGGCCAAGGCCAAGAAAGACGCTGCCGCCAAGGCTCTCGATGCCGAGAAGAAAGTGAATGAGGAAATCGCCAAGAAGGTGGCTGACAAGAAGGCTGCCATCGCTGCTGCCAAGGCTGAGGAAGAGGCTGCAAAGGCTGCTGAGGCCGCTGCTGCTGAGGCTCCCGCTGCTGAGGAGGCTCCCGCTGAGGCTTAAGCCACATTCATGGAAGTTCGCAGAAACACTGACTGGACATCGGGCTCTCGGCTCAGTGTCCAGTCTTTTTTCAGTTAAGAGTTAAGAATTAAGAGTTAAGAAATTAGAGTTATGAACATATCTTATAAATGGCTGAAAGACTACGTTGACTTCGACCTGACACCGCAGCAGGTGTGCGACGCGCTGACGTCAACGGGACTGGAAGTCGACGCACTGGAAGAGGTGCAGAGCATCCGCGGCGGTCTGAAGGGACTGTACGTGGGCCAGGTGCTGACCTGTGAGGCCCATCCCAACAGCGACCACCTGCACGTAACGACCGTTGATTTGGGCAAGGGTGAGCCGAGCCAGATTGTCTGTGGCGCCCCCAACGTGGCAGCCGGACAGAAAGTAATCGTGGCCGACCTGGGCTGCGTGCTCTACGACGGCGACAAGGAGTTCCTCATCAAGAAGTCGAAGCTGCGCGGCGTGGACTCGTGCGGCATGATCTGTGCTGAGGACGAGATAGGTATCGGTAACGACCACGCCGGCATCATCGTACTGCCTGAGGATGCGGTGGTGGGTACGCCTGCAGCTGAGTATTACCACTTGGAGAGCGACTGGCTGATTGAGGTGGACATCACCGCCAACCGTGCCGATGCGCTGAGCCATTGGGGTGTCGCACGCGACCTCTATGCCTGGCTGAAGCAGAACGGCTACGAGACCTCCCTCCACCGTCCGAGTACATCGGCGTTTACCGTCGATGACAATACCCTGCCCATCGACGTGGTTATTGAGAACAGCGAGGCTTGCCGCCGCTACGCCTGCGTCAGCATCACCGACTGTGAGGTGAAGGAGTCGCCTGAGTGGCTGAAGACGCGCCTGATGACCGTCGGCCTGCGTCCTATCAATAATATAGTTGACATTACGAACTACATCATGTTCGCGTACGGTCAGCCCCTGCATTGCTTCGATGCCGACATGGTGACGGGTCATAAGATTGTGGTGAAGACCATGCCCGACGGTACGCCGTTCCAGACGCTGGACGGTGTGGAGCATAAGCTCTCAGACCGCGACCTGGCTATCTGCAATACTGAGGACGCCATGTGTATCGCCGGTGTCTTTGGCGGTAAGGGTAGTGGTACCTACGAGACGACGAAGAACGTCGTGCTGGAGTCGGCCTACTTCCATCCCACATGGATTCGCAAGTCAGCCCGCCGTCACGGACTGTCGACTGATGCCTCGTTCCGCTTTGAGCGCGGCATCGATCCCAACGGCGTCATCTACGCCCTGAAGCAGGCTGCCATCATGTGTAAGGAACTGGCTGGCGGTAAGGTGTCGATGGAGATCCGCGATGAGTATCCCTCACCCATTGAGAATGCCAAAGTAGAACTTGATTTCAACTATGTCAAGACGTTGATAGGTAAGGATATACCTCATCAGACGATGAAGGATATCTGCACCTCGTTGGAGATGAAGATCCTCTCAGAAACAGCAGAGGGAATGACCGTTGAGGTGCCTGCCTACCGTGTGGACGTACAGCGTCCCTGCGACGTGGTGGAGGACATCCTGCGCATCTACGGATATAATAATGTGGAAATTCCCACCCAGCTGAAGGGCTCGCTCGTCATCAAGGGCGAGGAAGACCGCAAGCACAAACTGGCGAACCTCGTGAGCGAGCAGATGGTGGGCGAGGGCTTCAACGAAATCCTGAACAACTCGTTGACGAAGGCCGCGTACTATGATGATATTGAAAAGCTGGTGAAGATCATGAACCCCCTCTCAAGCGACCTGAACGTCATGCGTCAGACCCTGCTCTACGGCGGCTTGGAGAGCATTGCCCACAATGCCAACCGCAAGAACCAGAACCTGCGCTTCTTTGAGTTCGGCAACGTCTACTACTTCGACCCTGAGAAAAAGAACGACGACGACCCGATGCAGGCCTACAAGGAACAGAACCACCTGGCACTCTGGGTGACGGGTAAGCGCGTGGAAGGCTCATGGGCACATAAGGACGAGGATTCCAGCATCTACGAGTTGAGGGCCTACGTTGAGAACGTCCTCCGTCGCATCGGCCTGAAGCCGGGTATGACTGTCCGTAAGAAGTCAGAGAATCCTGTCTTCTCTGCTGGTATCACCATCGAGAATCGCGGAGGCAAGGTGCTCTGTGAGATGGGTGTGCTGACCAAGAAGCTGCAGAAGCAGTTCGGCATTGACAACACCGTCTACTACGCTGAGATGAACTGGACACAGCTGATGAAGGCGACAAAGAAGAACGAGGTGACCTTCACTGAGGTTCCCCGCTTCCCGGCTGTCAGCCGTGATTTGGCCCTGCTGGTCGACAACAGCGTTGAGTTTGCCCAGATTGAGCAGATTGCCCGTCAGTCGGAGAAGAAGCTGCTGAAGAAGGTGGAGCTCTTCGATGTCTATGAGGGCGACAAACTGCCTGCCGGCAAGAAGTCGTACGCCGTCAACTTCATTCTGCAGGACGAGGAGAAGACCATGGGCGACAAGCAGATTGATGCCATCATGCAGAAGTTGATTCAGAACCTGAAGAAGCAACTGAACGCAGAACTGCGCTAAATGAATTGTAAATTGTAAATAGTAAAATAGTAAATCACAATGGGAAGAGCATTTGAATATCGTAAGGCTGCAAAGCTGAAGAGATGGGGCCACATGGCCAAGACTTTTACTAAGATTGGTAAGCAGATTGCCATTGCCGTGAAGGCTGGCGGTCCCGAGCCCGACATGAACCCGGCATTGCGCGCCATCATCGCCAATGCCAAGCGCGAGAACATGCCGAAGGACAACATCGAGCGCGCCATCAAGAACGCTATGGGTAAGGACCAGAGCGACTACAAGGAAGTGACTTACGAGGGATACGGCCCTCACGGTATTGCCATCTTCGTTGACACCCTGACCGACAACACCACCCGCACGGTGGGCGACGTCCGTTCGGTGTTCAACAAGTTCAATGGCAACCTGGGAACGCAGGGTTCACTCTCGTTCCTCTTCGACCACAAGTGTGTGTTCACCTTCAAGAAGAAGGATGGTCTGGATATGGACGAGATGATTCTCGACCTGATTGACTACGGTGTGGAGGATGAGTACGACGAGGACGAAGAGGAGAACAGCATCACCATCTATGGAGACCCCTCCAGTTTCGGTGCCATCCAGAAGCATCTGGAGGAGAATGGTTTCGAGGTGACGGGGGCTGAGTTCACCCGCATCCCCAACGATCTGAAGGACGTGACGCCCGAGCAGCGTGAGACCATAGACAAGATGGTGGAGAAACTGGAAGACTTCGATGACGTGCAGACGGTCTACACCAACATGAAGCCCGAGCCCATTGAGGAGTAAAAACGGTACACAACACAATAAAGGCGGGAATTGAAATCCCGCCTTTATTGTTTCTTGTAATCTTTCTCACTGAAGGTCGTGTCGAAGAGGATGGTCTTCGGATTCTTCTTTGAGTGATAGGTGTAGGAAAAGCTGAATCCCGCATTCTTGTAGGCCATCATGGTCGTCGTGTTCTTCAACTCCGTGAGTAGTGCCTGGCGGGCGTCGTCCTTGTTCAGCAGCCCCACGCTGTCGGCATTCCCCGAGAGGGTGTAGTAGTAGTGCAGCGTGTGACTACCGGCCTCGAAGGTCAGACTGTCCATCGTCAGGTTTTCGCTTATCTGGGCAGGACAGTTTTTCTGGGTGTACAACTTTGCTTCCTGTGCCGCTTTCTGGTCAAGCGACTCCTGACAAGCGTTAAAAGTGATAGCCGCAAGGGCAAATACAAACAGTTTCTTCATCATATATGAGTTTTATGCGTGCAAAGTTACAAAAAAAATCTAAATTATTCGACAAAAAAAGATTTTTGTTGTATCTTTGCAAATCATTTGCCAACAATTCGAAATGGACAACATAAGAAACTTTTGCATCATTGCGCATATAGACCATGGTAAGTCAACGCTGGCTGACCGATTATTAGAGGCCACGAACACCATTCAGGTGACTGAGGGCCAGATGCTTGACGACATGGATTTAGAGCGTGAGCGTGGTATAACCATCAAGAGTCATGCCATACAGATGGAGTATGTGCGTAATGGTGAGAAGTATATTCTGAACCTGATTGATACGCCGGGACACGTCGACTTCTCGTATGAGGTGTCGCGAAGCATTGCTGCCTGTGAGGGCGCGCTGCTCGTGGTGGATGCCACGCAGGGTGTACAGGCACAGACCATCTCGAATCTATACATGGCCATCGATCACAATCTGGAGATTATTCCCGTCATCAATAAGATTGACATGCCCTCGGCTATGCCCGACGAGGTGGAGGACGAGATTGTAGACCTCATCGGTTGCGACCCCAGCGACATCATCCGTGCCAGTGGCAAGACGGGCGAGGGGGTAGGGGAGATACTCGACGCCATCGTTGACCGTGTGCCCCATCCCGAGGGTGACCCGAAAGCTCCGCTGCAGGCACTCATCTTCGACTCTGTGTTCAATTCCTTCCGCGGTATCATTGCCTACTTCAAGATTGTGAACGGCTGCATTCGCAAGGGCGACATGGTGAAGTTCTTCAATACGGGTATGGAGTATGATGCCGACGAGATTGGTGTGCTCAAGATGGACATGATTCCCCGTCAGGAACTCCGTACGGGCGACGTGGGTTATATCATCTCGGGTATCAAGAACTCCAAGGAGGTGAAGGTGGGCGATACCATCACAGAGGTGGCCAACCCCTGTACAAAGGCTATCGAGGGTTTCCAGGAAGTGAAGCCGATGGTCTTTGCCGGCGTCTATCCTATCGACCCGACGGAGTATGAGAACCTGCGTGCATCGTTGGAGAAGCTACAGTTGAACGACGCCTCGCTGACCTTTACGCCCGAGTCTTCCGTAGCCCTTGGCTTCGGATTCCGCTGCGGCTTCCTCGGTCTGCTCCACATGGAGATTATTCAGGAACGACTTGACCGTGAGTTTGATATGGACGTCATCACCACCGTGCCCAATGTGTCGTATATGTGCTATACCAAGCAGGGCGAAGAGCGCGAAGTCCACAACCCGAGCGGTCTGCCCGACCAGACCATGATAGAGCGCATAGAGGAACCCTATATCCGCGCCAGCATCATCACTGCTGCTGACTACATCGGCCCCATCATGACCCTCTGCCTCGACAAGCGTGGTGAACTCATCGACCAGCAATATGTCTCCGGAAACCGTGTGGAGTTACACTTCATGCTGCCGTTGGGCGAGATTGTGATTGACTTCTACGACAAGCTGAAGTCCATCTCCAAGGGTTATGCCTCGTTCGACTATCATGTCGACTCTTTCCGTCCGTCGAAGCTGGTGAAGCTCGACATCCTGTTGAACGGAGAGCCTGTCGATGCCCTCTCAACGCTGACTCATCAGGACAATGCCGTCACCTTCGGACGCCGTATGTGTGAGAAGCTGAAGGAACTGATACCGCGTCAGCAGTTCGACATCGCCATCCAGGCAGCTATCGGTGCCAAGATTATTGCCCGCGAGACGGTGAAGCAGGTACGCAAGGACGTGACGGCCAAGTGTTACGGAGGCGACGTTAGCCGTAAGCGCAAACTACTTGAGAAACAGAAGCGCGGTAAGAAGCGCATGAAGCAGATCGGCAATGTGGAGGTGCCTCAGAAAGCCTTCCTGGCCGTCCTGAAACTTGACTAATGATAATTGAAAAAAATGACGAATTAAAGAATTGAAATATAGCCTATGCCAACCATTAGCATTGCACCACGAGATGTAGCACGGGAACTTGCCCGGCGCTACAGTACAATGACGCACGAAGAACTGGATATGCTGGAGAGCATTCTGGTTGCAAAGAAGTTTGCCAAGAATGAAAAGATACTAAGTGAGGGTGAGACCTGCGAGAATATCTATTGGATTGTGAAGGGACTCGTACGCCAGTTCTATTATAAGAATGGTAAGGAACTGACCGAATACATGGCAACTGAGAATACCATCGTCATGTGCATCGAGAGCCTCTTCGGTGAGCAGCCTACGCGCTTGCAGATTATGGCCATCGAGCCTACCATCCTCTATTGTCTGCCCAAAGCCAAGCTTGAGGCTGTGGCTATGAAGAGTGTCAACATCCAGATTCTCTACCGTAAGATTCTGGAGGAAAGTCTCATTCTGAGCCAGATACATGCCGACATGCTGCGTTTCGAGTCGGCTATCGACCGTTACCAGAAGTTGGTGAAGCGTTCGCCCCAGCTGGTGCTCCGTGCTCCGCTGGTCTATATTGCCTCTTATCTGCAGATGACGCCTGAGACGCTGTCTCGTGTCCGTACTCAGACATTGTTAGAAAAATAGCGTTTGGCTTATGAGGAAGTTACCTGTATGCTTGATGCTTTCGGTTGTCGTGCTGTGCCTGATGGGCTGCCGCCGTAACTACCAGGTCATCTATGCACGTCCTGACATTGACGATTCTGCAACTGTCGACACCACCGCTCTGACTGACACGCTGCCAGGGTACGACCCTCTGACCGGTCCCCCCGATGACAGTATGCTGTCTGACGATGAGGACGGACAGGGACTGATAGACATTCCCGACATCCCGACGGAAGAGGAGGTCCTGAATCCCAGCGAGGAGTCGCGTTTTGAGTATGACGACTATGTACATGGGCGATAGTTGGAGGTGATGGGTTGCTGCCCCGATGCAAAATAAAAATAGGATTCCTGCGTGTACGCGCAAGAATCCTATATTTATTCGTCCTTTTGGTTTAGAAGATGATCATGGAAAGCACGTAGGCTACGATGGTCGAAGTTGACACGCATATGAGACCTGGCATCATGAACGAGTGGTTCAGCAGGTATTTTCCGATAATCGTAGTGCCTGAGCGGTCGAAGTTGACCGTAGCAATGTCCGAAGGATAGTTCGGAATGAAGAAGTAGCCATAGACTGAGGGCAGCACGCCCAGCAACACGGGACCGGCAATGCCCAGTTGGTAGGCCAGTGGCAGCATGGCCACGACGACGGCTCCTTGCGAATTAATCAGTACGGAGACCATGAAGAACACCAATGCGATGCTCCAGGGATAGGCGCTGACGACGTCTGCCAGCATGAGTTTCATCTCGTCCAGATAGTTCGAGAAGTAGGTGTCAGCCAGCCAGGCGATGCCGTAGATGGCGACGACGGCCACCATACCCGACTGCCAGACGGGTCCCGCAACGGCTTTCTTGGGCTGTGCTTTGCAGAAGATAATCATCAGGGCGGCGGCACTGATCATGACAATCTGAATGACGATGTTCATCTTCAGCGGTTTGCCGTCCCATGAAGGCAGCAGCGAAGGTACGGCAGCAAACATGACGATGACCAGCAGGGCGGCCAGGAAGATGAAGACGGCGTTCTTCGAGTCGCGGGAAATCTCCTTGTCGAGCGTAGTGGCACCGGAGCCGTAGATGTATTTGCGCATCTCGGGGTCTGCTATCTTCTTCTGGAATAACGGGTCTTTGTCGAGATCCAGTCCGCGGTGGTAGCTGGCTGCGGCAGCGGCCATCAGTCCGCAGATACAGGCTGGAATCGAGATCATCAGCACACGGGGAATGGTGATGTCGAACCCATTGGCGTTCGAGATGGTGACGAAGGCCACGACAGCGGCAGCAATGGGCGAGCAGGTGATACCTACCTGCGAAGCGATGGAAGCCACGCCACAGGGACGCTCAGGACGGATGCCCTTCTTCAGCGCAATGTCACAGATAATCGGCATCAGCGTGTAGACCACGTGGCCCGTTCCGACAAGTACCGTCAGGAAGAACGTGCAGAGCGGAGCCAGGAACGTGATGCGGTCAGGATGTTTACGTAGCAGGCGCTCGGCAATCTGTATCAGCCAGTCCATACCGCCTGAGGCCTGCATGATGCCGGCGCAGGTGACGGCGGCAATGATGATGTAGATGACGTCGGTAGGCGGTGAGCCGGGCTTCAGTCCGAAGCCGAAGACCAGAATGGCCAGTCCGATACCTGAAATGGCGCCGAGGGCCAGTGAGCCGTAGCGCGAGCCAATCCACAATGCACCGAGTACGATGCAGAGTTGGATAATCATAGTTAATGTAATCATAAGCTTGTCTATTAAGTTTTTAGTTACGTTTTTCCTTGATGATGCCGTGACGGTAGGCGTGCAGCAGTTGTTTCAGGTCTTTCACCTGCTCACGCAGTTCCTCGCCCTTGTCAGTGTCGGCCACCAGCATGCGGTGTGCCGACATCTCCACAATCTGCGTACTCGACTTGATGTCGGTACCACGCATGATGGCGTCCTTGGTCGATGTGAACGGCTCGTGCTGCACCAGTTCGAAACCGCGACTGTGGTAGATGAGCGTATAGCCGGCAATGCCCGTCTCTGAGTGGTAGGCTTCCGAGAACCCGCCGTCGATGACCATCAGCCGTCCTCCGGCCTTGACGGGGTTCTCACCCTTAGAGGCGTGGACGGGCACGTGGCCGTTGATGATGTGGCGGTTGGGGCCTGTCACGCCGAATGCTTCGAGGATGCGGTCGCACACTTCCTCGTTGTTGCGTAGCCGGAAGTAGGCTCCTTTTTCCTCTACGTACGTATCCTTGTCGGTCAGAAAGTAGCGCTCGAAGGTGGCCATCTTCGACTTGTCGAACAGGGGGGAGTCCTTGCCGCACCAGAGGTAGAGGAAGTAGTCCTTGGCATACGACTTTAGTTCTGGCTCAGTGTCGCTCTCGAAGGCGGCACGCACCAGTTGCCCGATGTACGTCATCAGTTCCTTGCCCTGATAGGTCTGGTTCATGATTTCTACATCCTTCAGCGAACCGTCATCGTTGAGGGGGACTGAGGCGTGGTAGAGCAGGTTGCTGTTACAGATGGTGTACATACAGCCGTGACTCAGAATCGTCCTGATATGCTTACGTAGTTTCTCAGATACTCGGAACGAGTGGTGCAGCTTCTGCATCAGCTGGGCTTCCTCCTCAGTCAGTTCATGACAGCCGGTAGGAAAGTTGCAGTCCTTCATGTCGTAGGCTTTGCCATTGAGGGTGCAGGTCTTTGCCTCCATATCGATGGCCTCCAATAGGCATCGGTCCTCCATCTGCCACTCCGGACGGCGGTGGAAGATGCGTGCCTCCTCCTTGAACTGTATGATGGAGATGGCCTTGTGCATCTTGGCCGTCAGCAGCAGCGTCTTCTCGTCCATCTTGTTGCCTTTCAGCAGTTTGGGCATGAACTCCTCGCAGGGGTCGTCGCCGTAGGTCTCGAGGGCGAAGGTGGCCAGTGGCAGCAGGTTGATGCCGTAGCCATCCTCCAGTGTGGCCAGGTTGGCGTAGCGCAGCGACAGTCGCAGCACGTTGCAGATGCATGCGTCGTTGCCTGCGGCGGCTCCCATCCAGAGCATGTCGTGATTGCCCCATTGGATGTCCCAGGAGTTGTAGCGGTGCATGACGTCCATGATGATGTGTGCACCGGGACCACGGTCGTAGATGTCGCCAAGGATGTGCAACTGGTCGATAGCCAGGCGCTGGATGACGTTGCACAGCGCGGTGATAAAGTCGTCGGCACGGCCTGTGGTGATGATGGTATCGACGATGACGGCCACGTAAGCGGCCTTGTCCTGGTCGTCGGTACGCTCGTGCAGCAGTTCTTCGATGATGTAGGAGAACTCCGCAGGCAGCGCCTTGCGCACCTTCGAACGGGTATATTTTGATGAGACGTCCCGACACACTTTCACCAGTTGGTGGATGGTCAGGTGATACCAGTCGTCGATGTCTTCCTCGGCGGCCTTCACCAGTTCCAGCTTCTGTTCAGGGTAGTAGATGAGCGTACACAGTTCCTTCTTGTCCGACTCCCGTATGGTGTTGCCGAAGATTTCGCCCACCTTGCGCTTGATGTTGCCCGAGGCGTTCTTCAGCACGTGTTCGAAGGCCTCGTTCTCGCCGTGGATGTCAGCCAGGAAGTGTTCCGTGCCCTTGGGCAGGTTCATGATGGCTTCCAGGTTGATGATTTCCTTGGCGGCATCAGCAACGGTTGGAAACGACTGCGACAGCAGGTTCAGATAGTGCATATCTGTGGTATTCATATCCTTAAGTGATTTTTCAGTCTGTTGCGTAATGTCTTTGTTTGCCGGTCGTCCAGTGGAACGGCGGGCATGAATCCCTCGTCGATGTCCGTCAGCTCGCTCAGCAGTTGCAGTATTCTGCGGAAGTACTTCAGCAGGTGGTTCTCGTCGAGTGTCTCACAGAGTCGGTCGTCCTGTATGTTATCGCGGCGCAGGCTACGGTCCAGCTCTACCAGGTGGCGCAGTGTCAGCCGTCCTCTGTGCATCTCGCTGATGATGCCTGTCACGTCGTGTACCTCCACCTTGGGCAGTTCGTAGTCTGTCGGCAGGTAGCTCTTGATCTGGTTCGTGTCGATGTAAGGCTCGTGGATACCCAATACGTGCGTCCCCTTGTCGATGACGGTGCGCACGTTCTCTTGGTCAGCATAGACCAGCAGCCGGCTCCACTCCAGTTCATCCACTTCGGGCGGTTCGCCGGCAATCCAGCGTTTGTCGCCGGTGATGCCCGCCTTGAGCAGCATGGTCATCAGCCGTCGGGTGTCATCGCCCATGAGTTCCAGTGTGTTCGAGTTCATCACCTTTTGATAGATGGCCTCCATCTGCCGGGCCATCGCCTCGGGGGTGATCGAGTTGGTCACCACCGCATTGCGCACCGTCTCGATGCGTGGGTTCCATGCCAGTTCCCTGAGGGCTTCGGCCTCCATGTTCCCCTGGGCTATGACGACGTAGGAGTATTCTGCCAGTCGTCGCTGCCACAGCAGCGTCTTGGCCAGTTTCTCGCTCAGCCGCCGCTCCCTGATGATCCAAGGTTCCAGTCCCCCGTGTGGGGTGAAGACGATGCGTGCCCCCTGGCGGTGCGCTTGCAGGGCCTGTCTGACCACCTTGTACTGCCAGCACCCATGCACGTGTACGATGTCGGGCTTTCCGTCGTCATGTTTGCTGTCAATCATTCCGACGTGTCTGACAATCAGCGGGTCGTCTTCTGGAAACAGGTGCAGGATGTTCATGTCTTCAGCGTCTATGTGTTTCTATGCAAAGAGCCGCAGGGCTTCATGGCCCAGGTCGGCGCGTACGGCAATGTAGTCGTAGCCCGTCTTCTTCAGGAGTTGTCTCATCCACCCGTGGCGATTGCTGCCCCGGTGGTGCTCCTCCTTGCTGATGATGGAGCGGGCCCTGTCAATGTCGTCAAAGGTCTCCAGCCGGATGTCACCGCTCTTGCGGTTTACGTAGCCTAACAGTAGCACGGAAGGGCTGCAGGCGTAGGCCGACAGCTCTTCGAGCCAGGTATCCGACGGCGGCAGCGTGGTCACGTCGGTAAAGACAATCCAGTCTTTCTTCGCGGCCTTTACGCCGATGGTGAAGGCCAGTCGGCGCGGGTTGTTCTGGAATGGGTATTTCGGCAGGAATGTCGTGTAGAGGTTCTTGTGGTCAGCCTTCTGCTGCTTCAGCACGTCGGCGGTGTCGTCGGTCGAACTCTCGTCCACCACCACCACCTCGTAGTCGTCGTAGGGTAGGGTGAGTAGTGTGGGCATTTCGTTCCGCAGTTCGTCAGCCTGGTTGTTGACGGCCATCACGATGCTGAAGCTTGTCTTGTTGGCGGGTGTGCTCATGTTACTGCTTGATTTTCTCCCAGGTGTTGTTCTGCGAGGCGTTGATGGAGAACAGGATGTCGTAGACGGCCTCCTTCTCCTTCTGTGTGCCTTTGCCCTTGTAGATGTTGGCCAGTTCCTCCTTCTTATAGTCCGTCCATATCTGTGGCACCAGACTCAGCGGCTTTGCCTCGTGGGCTGCCTTCAGGCCGTTCTGTAGGGCGGTGGTCACCTCGGTGCGTCCACGCTCCACGTTGTTGGCCATCTCGTCGAGTCCCTTGCGGTAGTAGTCGTACTGCATCTGTCGGAAGGGCTTGAAGGGCTCGTCCAGGTAGTCGTTGATGATGGCGAAGCGGTTGCGTGAGTCCTCGAACGACTTCCACCCGGGGTACCCTAAGTCCTGGGCATTGTTGACCAGGTACATGCAGCGTTGCAGCACGTCGGTGCCGCCTAAGGGCGAGAAGCTGTCGAGGTCTATACCTATAATAAGGTACGCGTAGTAGGCCATGAGCGCCGTCAGCTGGTTCTGTACGGTCTCGTCGTCGAAGATCAGCTGGTCAAACTGCAAGAAGGTGAAATGAAACTGCTTGTCGGTGTTGTTGTAGATGGTCGTCGTGTAGGCCGAGTTATAGACGGGCCGGATGGCCTGGATGGTGGCCGTACACTCGAACCGGTTCTCGGCCTGGACGTACTTGTCGACGGTGATGTTGAAGTTGCAGGAGATGCGCTCGTTCGGCTGGAACTGCAGTTCCGTCCACTGTCGCTCGTTGACGAACTGCTCCAGCGTCTGTTTCAGGTTCTCGAACACCGAAGCGTCCGTGCCCTGAATCTTCGAGTGGTTGATGTTAATCTTTGCCTCCAGCTCCTGCGCCCCTGCGGGGCTAGTGAATAGAGAACAGATAATAGTGAATAGTACTACGAGTACTATCCTCCTATCTTTTAATAGTATAATACGATCACTCTTCACTTTTCACTCTTCACTAGCGCAGCGCCTGCGCGTCGCGCAACTTGATTCGAGTCAGTACCTGCTTCGTGTTGTAGGTGAATTCACCATTTAGAATCCAGCCGTAGTAGCCCGGGTCGAAGCGTAGCACGTCGCTGACAGGCTTGCCCTTGTGCTTGCCGAAGTTGAACACCTCGGTGCGCTGTCCGTTGACCTCGGCCCAGACGATGCGACCCGCAAAGTCCACGTTGTCGTTCAGCTTCGAGAACTCCGCCAGTTTGTCCATGTCGTTCTCCAGCACCTTCTCCGGGTCTTCGTTCACGCCGGGCGCATACTTGTCCAGTTCGCCCATCAGCACGCGGTACGTGGCCTCGGTGTCCTGGTCGGCACGGTGGGCCTCGAAGTCCTCTTCCATCTTGCGCCCGCAGTAGAACTTGTAGGCGGCAGCCAGGTTGCGGCGCTCCATCTTGTGGAAGATGGTCTGCGCGTCTATCAGGCGGCACTTCGAGAAGTCGAAGTCGATGCCTGCCCTCAGAAACTCCTCAGCCAGCAGGGGCACGTCGAAGTGGTTCGAGTTGAACCCTGCGATGTCGCTGCCGCTGAACACGCTGTTCAGCTTGGCGCTCAGTTGCTTGAACGTGGGCTTGTCCTTCACGTCGTCGTCCGATATGCCCGTCAGCTGGGTGATGAACGGGTCGATGGGGCGCTCAGGATTCAGGATTTCATTCCCCCTCTCCTCGCGACCGTCGGGATACACCTTAATATAGGATAGCTGGATGACCCGGTCTTTCACCAAGTCCAGTCCAGTGGTCTCCAGGTCAAAGATAACCAGCGGTTTCTTCAGATTCAGTTTCATTCCCTATTACTTTTCACTTTTCACTTTTCACTCTTCACTTTTCACTAGCGAAGCGCTTAGTCATTAATCAGCATTGGCATCATCAGCATCAGCACATCCTGGTTCTCAGGCTGCTCCGACGGCAGCACCAGTCCGGCACGGCTGGGGTCGGCCAGTTGGATGATGACCTCTGCACAGTCGAAGGTGTTCAGAATCTCGATGAACGACGAGCCTTTGAAGCCGATGCTCATGGGCTGACCGTTATAGTCGCAGGTCATGCGCTCCGTAGCAGTCTTCGAGAAGTCGTAGTCCTCAGCGTCCAATTGCAGCGTCGAACCCTCCACGTGGAAGCGGATCAGGTTGCTCGAACCGTTGGCAAACGGCTGTACGCGGCGCAGGGCAGCCAGCAGCCCCAATCGGTCGGCACGCAGCTCGTTGGGGTTGTTCTGGGGAATCACCGAGTTGTAGTTGGGGTAGCGCCCCTCAATCAGGCGGCACTGGATGACGCCCTCGCCGTAGTTGATCTCAGCGTTGCGCTCGTCGAAGCGGATGACGACGTCGCCGCCGTCCTTGCCCAGCAGGTTCTTCAGCAGCGAGGCCGGCTTCTTCGGCAGGATGAACGATGCGGGCTGGTCGCTCTTTATCGTGAAAACCTTGTTGCGTACCAGCTTGTGGCCGTCAGATGCCACCACAGCCAGGCAGTCGGGAGTCAGGTCGAAGTAGATACCGTTCATTACCGGGCGCAGCTCGTCCTGAGCCGTAGCAAAAATGCTGCGGTTGATGTTCTCGTTCAGCAGCTGGTTGCTGATGACAATCGTCGAGGCACCCTCGCCCACGGACTGAGCCACGGGAAAGTCGTCGGCACTCTCGATGGGCAGCGAGAACAGACCGTTCTGGTAACTGATCTTCGCCAGGTTCTGTTGCTGGTCCACGTCGAACGTGATGGGCTGCTCCGAGAAACCCTTCACGGCCTCCAGCAGGTCGTGGTTGCCGATGGCAAAGCGTCCGTCCCCGTCACTCTCAGCCAGTTCCACGGTAGTCTGCATCGTGTTCTCACTGTCCGATGCGGTCAGTCGCAGGGTCTGGCCGTTGATGTCGAAGACGAAGTCACCCAGTATGGGCAAGGCGTTTTTACTGTTAATCACTCTTGAGAGTGCGACGAGCTTATTGCTCAGTGCGGTACTTGATACTGTAAATCTCATAATATTTATGGTTTTTATTTCTTCTAAATTGAGCACAAAGATACAAAAAACTATGTGATTAGAAAAATTTATGCCTAAAAATTATGCCTTTCAAACAATTTTTTGTACTTTCGCACTCGCAAATTACACAAATAATAATTTAGTACATACTATTAATATGGATTTAACAGGTAGAATTATTGCTGTTTTACAAGCACAGAGTGGCGTCTCAGCACGCACTGGTAACTCATGGATGTCGCAGGACTACGTCATCGAAGTCCCCGGACAGTATCCCCGCCGTTGCGTGTTCCGCATATTTGGCGAAGACCGTATCAAGCAGTTTAACCTCCAGATGAACGAGGACGTCACCGTCCAGTTCGATATTGACGCCCACGAGTATCAGGGCCGATGGTTCAACGATGTCCGAGCCTATAACATCATCCGCGGCCAGGTGCCGCCCGTAGCTGGTGCTCCCGTGCCCGGTGCAGCCCCCTTCCCGCCGCAGCAGGCTGCCGCAGCCCCTGCCGCCGCACCATTCCCGCCAGCCTCAGAGGCTCCCGCTGAGGGCTCAGCCGACGACCTTCCCTTCTAATCTGTATAATATTAACCCTTCCATATTTAACAATAACCTTGCCTTACTGCGCAATAAGGCAAGGTTATTTGACGATAACCATGGGTTATTGTTGTCAATGTGTTTTACTGTCAACAATCAGTGATGGAAATGCGGAAAGTAGGAAATGCGGAAAGTGGACATTAAGCCTTTTCTAAGTGCGGAAGAGAGACATTTATAGTATAAGTTTTTTATAAATATTATTATTAATATATTATTATTAATATATAAATAATTATTACCATAATTAATTACTACTCTATAATATCTCCCTCAGAATACCTTAATGTCCACTTTCCTACTTTCCTACTTTCCTACTTTCTCGACGACAAAGTTTCTTTATCCGTTACAGTTACAGCGTTACAGTAATTAGAAATATTTACTTCACCATCCGCATGATCTGTTGCGTGGTAGCCTCGGGACAGATGTGATGAAGGTGCGTGCAGATGCGGTCAAGCGACTCCTGGGGAGTGCGGAGACATTGGCAGGCATCATGGCCGTAGAGCTGCTCGGGCGTGGTGAGCAGCGACCATCCCCAGCCATACTCGCGACCATGACGGTCGGTGGGATAGACAAAGTCCTCGGTGACGATGCGGGAGGCCATCTGGAGGCGGGTGACGTAGCTGTCGAAGCGGCTGCGCATCTTCGGACCGTCGAAGCCGCAGAGGGTACGCAGTTCACGGGTGATGAGGCTGCCGTGCTCAGCAAGGGTCAGCAGGATGGCCTCCTCAATACTGCCGTCCGCAGGTGCAGGATGCTTGCTGCGGCGATAGTTGCAGAAGTCGGGCCACCACTCGCGGCTGATGAAGCCTGCCTTTCCGGCGAAGAACTTGCCGTAGACGTGGCCGCCGACGGTGATGACCTCACCCTTCCACTTCCATAGTGGCCAGTCCCATCCGCCGTCGGGGAGCACCACGTAGCGACAGTCCTCGTCGACCATGTCCTCGGCGGCGAAGCCGTTGATGCCGCTGTCGAGCAGGGGCAGGAAACCGATGCGGCTGATGAGCTCCATCAGTTCTGCGCTGTGATGTATTTCAGGAAATCTCATTTATCCGAACAATGTACGAAGGGCTTCCTCGACCTTGCGGACGGGATGGAGGTGGATCTTGAACTTACGGTGGTCGAAGCCTTGCATATTATATTTAGGTATAATCATGTCAGTAAATCCTAACTTCTCGGCTTCGGCAATGCGCTGTTCCATGCGGTTGACGGGACGTACCTCGCCTGACAGTCCTACTTCGCCCGCCATGCACCAGCCACTCTCAATGGGGGTGTCGACGTTAGACGACAGGACGGCGGCAATGACAGAGAGGTCCATCGCCATGTCTGTGACGCGCAGGCCGCCGGCAATGTTGAGGAATACATCCTTCTGCATGAGCTTGAAACCTACGCGCTTTTCGAGCACGGCTAAGAGCATGTTGAGGCGGCGCTGGTCGAAGCCTGTGGCTGACCGCTGAGGGGTGCCGTAGGCGGCTGACGATACCAGGGCCTGTGTCTCGACAAGGAACGGACGAACGCCCTCGATAGCCGATGAGATGGCTACGCCCGAGAGTCCGTCGTGGTCGTCGGTCAGTAATAATTCGGAGGGGTTGGAGACCTGTCGGAGCCCTGTTTGCTGCATTTCATAAATGCCTAATTCCGAGGTACTTCCGAACCGGTTCTTCATGCTTCGCAGGATGCGGTACATATAGTGCTGGTCGCCCTCGAACTGAATGACGGCATCGACGATGTGCTCCAGGATTTTGGGGCCTGCCAGCGAGCCTTCCTTGGTGATGTGGCCGATAAGGATGACGGGGACGCCTGAGGTCTTGGCAAAGCGGAGTAGGGCAGCGGCGCACTCACGTACCTGGGCAATGGAGCCGGCGCTGGACTCGACATCCTCGGTAGCGATGGTCTGGATGGAGTCGATGACCACCAACTGCGGCTGCACCTCCTTGATGTGTTCGAAGATGGTCTCCAAGGAGTTTTCGCAGAGGATGAGGAAGTTGTCGTCGTTGGTGAGCTTATTGAGTCTTTCGGCGCGCATCTTCAGCTGGTGGGCGCTCTCTTCGCCGCTGACGTAGAGAATGCGCATGTCGGACAGTCCGAGCATCGTCTGGAGCGAAAGGGTTGACTTGCCGATGCCCGGCTCGCCGCCTAACAGCACGATGGAGCCCGGCACGAGACCGCCGCCCAGCACGCGGTTCAGTTCCTGGTCGCGCATGTCGATGCGTGGATCATCCTTGGACGAGATGTCGCGCAGCCGCAGCACCTTGCCCGCATCGCGACTCTTGGCCGAGATGCTGTTACTCCCTGAGCCCTTGCCGGCGAGGGCAGACGTCGTCGTGAGCCCCACCTTGATTTCCTTGAACGTGTTCCACTGTCCACAGGCTGGACACTTGCCTATCCACTTGGCCGACTCCTGTCCGCAGTTTTCGCAGACGTATGCTATCTTCTCTTTTGCCATAACCTATGAAGCAGAAATCCCGCTTCTCGGGACGAGAAACGGGATTCTGTTGTTTGTTTGGAATAAATTGTTTGCTTGTTTGTTACTTAGGCTTCAGCGTTGGGAACTACTGAAACGACGCTCTTGTCGTACTTGCCCTTGTGGAACTTCACGGTTCCGTCAACGAGCGCATAGAGCGTATCGTCCTTACCAATAGCCACGTTGTTACCCGGATTGTGCTTCGTACCGCGCTGGCGAACGATGATGTTGCCGGCAACGCACTGCTGACCGCCGAAGATCTTGATGCCCAGTCGCTGAGCTGCTGATTCGCGGCCGTTCTTAGAACTACCTACACCTTTTTTATGAGCCATTTCTAAGTCCTCCTTACTTTAAGCGATTACTGATTTAACTTCTACCTGTGTGAACTGCTCACGATGACCGTTGCGCTTGCGAGAGTCCTTGCGGCGCTTCATCTTGAAGACAATCACCTTGTCGCCCTTGACGAGCGGGTTCACAACTTCACACACTACTTTTGCTCCCTCTACGGTGGGGGCACCTACCTGAACTGCACCGTCAGCATCTACGAGCAGTACCTTGTCAAATTCAACAGTCTTACCGGCTTCCACGTCCTTGATGTGGTGGACGAAGAGCTTCTTGCCCTGCTCGGCCTTGAACTGCTGACCCTGAATTTCTACAATTGCGTACATTGCTTTTTAAATATGTATTTAGGGTTTTTTCCGCGAGGCGGCGTACGTCCGTACACACTTCACTCTGCCCCAACGGACTCTAACGGGCTGCAAAGGTACTACTTTTAAATGAGAAATGAGGAATGAGGAATGAGAAATAGGCAATAGTTTATGAAAGTTTAACGTTTGAGGTTGGGCAAAGTAACTACTCAGTCATGTACCCATGACTTTTTAGGTGGTACCAATCGTACCTC
>CALDLA010000046.1 GCA_937898415.1 uncultured Prevotellaceae bacterium
TTCACATTTTTATCTCGACTGGCTTATAATTCGAGAATTTTATCTAAATTTGCAGCAGAAACCTAAAATAACAAGAAAATGAAGAAACTACTGACACTCCTGACCCTGATGGCTGCAACGCTGGCCATCCCCGCCACCAGTTCGCTGTGCTGTAGCGCTGCCGCAGCCAACAAGCCTGGCACCTTTACCACTGGCGACAAGACCTTCCTGCTCAACGGACAGCCCTTCGTGGTGAAGGCGGCCGAAGTTCACTACCCCCGTATTCCCCGACCATACTGGGAGCACCGCATCAAGATGTGTAAGGCCTTAGGCATGAACACGCTCTGTCTCTATGTATTCTGGAACATCCACGAACAGCGCGAAGGGCAGTTCGACTTCACGGGCAACAACGACGTGGCCGAGTTCTGCCGTCTGGCACAAAAGAACGGTATGTACGTCATCGTGCGCCCCGGTCCCTACGTCTGTGCTGAGTGGGAGATGGGCGGTCTGCCTTGGTGGCTGCTGAAGAAGAAGGACATTCGCCTGCGCGAGCGCGATCCTTATTTTATGGAACGTGTAAAAATCTTCGAGGAGAAGGTGGGCGAACAGCTCAAAGGCCTGACCATCCAGAATGGCGGCCCTATCATCATGATTCAGGTCGAGAACGAGTACGGCTCTTATGGCGAGGACAAGCCCTACGTCAGCGAGATTCGCGACTGCCTGCGCTCTATTTACGGCAAGGAGTTGTCGCTCTTCCAATGCGACTGGTCGAGCAACTTCGAGAAGAACGGCCTGGACGACCTGACGTGGACGATGAACTTCGGCACGGGTGCCAATATCAACGACCAGTTCCGCCGCCTCGGCGAACTGCGTCCCAATGCGCCTAAGATGTGCTCAGAGTTCTGGAGTGGCTGGTTCGACAAGTGGGGAGCCCGTCACGAGACGCGTCCGGCTAAGGATATGGTTGAGGGAATGGACGAAATGCTCTCCAAAGGCATCAGCTTCTCGCTCTATATGACTCACGGCGGTACGTCGTTCGGCCACTGGGCAGGTGCCAACAGCCCTGGCTTCGCCCCCGATGTCACCTCCTACGACTACGACGCCCCCATCAATGAGTGGGGCCTTGCCACCCCGAAGTTCTGGGAACTGCGCAAGATGATGGAGAAGTACAACGACGGCAAGAAGATGCCTGCCGTTCCCAAGGCTCCGATGCCTATAGTGACCGTACCTAAGTTTGAGTTGACAGAGTTTGCACCGTTCCATAGTAATCAGCACCTTATTCCCAGTGTCACCCCGATGACCTTCGAAGAGATGAACTTAGGATGGGGCATGACCTACTATGGGACTGTCCTTCCTGAGGTTCCTGTGCAGAGTGTGCTCACACTGGAGGCTCACGACTATGCACAGGTGTTTATCGATGACAAGTATATTGGGAAGATTGACCGCGTGAAGAACGAGAAGACGCTCACCCTGCCTGTCATCAAAAAGGGACAGAGATTGGCCATCCTCGTAGAGGCAATGGGCCGCATCAACTTTGGTCGGGCTATCAAGGACTTCAAGGGCATCGTGGGCGACGTGGTCATCAGTGCAGAGGTCGACGACAACGAGGTTTCATGGAATCTCAAGAAGTGGACGATGACACCCATCTCCGATGATTACAACCGAGCTGCCCGTTCTTTCGACTCTGATGCCTATCCTAATGCCATGGGAAGGCCTCTTGTATTAGGCAATCGTGGCTACTACCGCGGCTACTTCAACCTGAAGAAGGTGGGCGACACCTTCCTGAACTTCGAGACGTGGGGTAAGGGCCAAGTCTATGTCAATGGCCACGCCATGGGCCGCTTCTGGAGCATTGGCCCGCAGCAGACGCTCTACGTGCCGGGCTGCTGGCTGAAGAAGGGCAAGAACGAAATCATCGTCCTCGACGTCGTCGGCCCGAAAGAGCGCGTTGTCTGGGGACAGGCTGAGCCTGAGCTCAATAAGCTGCAGTTAGAGAAGAGCAACAAGCATAACAACATCGGCGACAAGCCCGACCTCAACAGCGCCAAACCCGCTGCTACGGGTGCCTTCAAGGCTGGCAACGGCTGGCAGACCTTCCCATTTAGTCCCGCCAAGGGCCGCTACGTAGCCATCGAGGTACTCAGCACCCAGAAGGATGGCGACCGCGCCGCCATTGCCGAGCTTTACCTGCAGAGCGGCAGCAAGCGCCTCAGTCGTGAGCCGTGGACCGTGAAGTATGCCAACAGCGAGGAAGAGAACGGCAACCACACTGGCGACAAAGTCTTCGACCTCCAGGAGTCCACCTACTGGCAGACGGAGAAGTCGGCCTCAACGCCCCACCTGCTGGTCATCGACCTCGGCTCCGAACAGACCGTCAACGCCCTCGAGTACCTGCCTCGTGCCGAGCAAGGCGCTCCCGGTTCAGTGAAGAACTTCAAGATTTATGTGTACTGAAGATGCTCCAGATATGTGACACTCTTATTCCGAAGTTTGGTCGCCAACGTTCATCGCACGTCGTCAAACATCTTTCTGAATAGTTTTGCATCGACGTGGAGGGTGTAGTGAGAAAAAGAAAAACAAGTTTTCCTTTTGTATTTCTCTTGATTTTTCGTAACTTTGTCGCCGCAATGTTGCTAAAGAACTGAAAAAATGAAAATCCAAATTATCAACGGACCAAACCTGAACCTGTTGGGACAGCGCGAACCGGGCATCTACGGCAGCGAGTCGTTCGACAGCTATCTGCCCCAGTTGAGGGAAAAATACCCTAACGTACAGATAGACTACTATCAGAGCAACGTGGAGGGCGAGCTTATTAACAAGATGCAGGAGACGGGCTTCTTCGGGAGCTATGACGGCATCGTACTCAATGCTGGAGCCTATACCCACACCAGCGTGGCTTTGCAGGACTGTATCCGCAGCCTGCGATGCCCCGTCATAGAGGTACATATCAGTAATGTTCACAAGCGCGAAGAGTTCCGCCACCGTTCGCTTATCTCCTCGGCCTGCTTAGGGGTCATCTGTGGTTTCGGACTCGACAGCTACAGATTGGCCGTAGAGGCGCTGTTGAAGTGACACTTGACGATTATATCCTTACCCATACTTCACCAGAACCAGACTATCTGTATCGGCTCTGGAGGGTTACAAATATCCATACCATCCACGGACGCATGGCCAGCGGACACCTGCAGGGACGACTGCTGAAGATGCTAGTTGAGATGATACGTCCGAAAAATGTGCTGGAGGTAGGCACCTTCAGCGGCTATTCGGCCATCGCAATGGCAGAGGGACTGGAGGAAGGCGGACGGCTTTACACGTTCGAGATTAACGATGAAATGGAGGATTTTACGCGTCCGTGGATTGAAGGCTCGGCGGTGGGTGACAAGATTACGTTCCTTATAGGCGATGCCATGACTGAGGCTCCCCGGCTCGGCGTAACGTTCGACATGGCCTTCATCGACGGAGATAAGCGCAACTACTGTGAGTGCTACGAAATGGTGCTTGGCATTCTGCGGCCTGGCGGATTCCTCATTGCCGATAATACGCTGTGGGACGGGCACGTCAACGACCTGGCTTACGACCACGACCAGCAGACGCAGG
Organism: uncultured Prevotellaceae bacterium; assembly: GCA_937898415.1. Taxonomy (GTDB): domain Bacteria; phylum Bacteroidota; class Bacteroidia; order Bacteroidales; family Bacteroidaceae; genus Prevotella. The sequence goes on from CALDLA010000046.1 coordinate 3,577, forward strand.
GCATCAGGCGGTTCAACGACTATGTGGCCGACGACCCTCGTACCGAGCAGGTCATACTGCCCATACGCGACGGCCTAACAATCATCAGAAAGAGATGATACGCTATACGAAGAAAGAAGAGATATGGAACTCGGCGTCCCATGGTGGCGGCGTGCTGTTGGGTGTCGTTATAGGCATCATCTTCCTGTTTTGGGTGTTCCGTCACGACAACGACTGGGCCCGCGTCGGCGTCATCCTCTATCTCTTCGGCATGCTTGGCTCCTACGTTGCCTCTACCCTTTATCACTCCATACGCCATCACTCCAAATGGAAGGAGCGGCTGCGGCGTTGGGACCATGCCGCCATCTACTGGCACATTGCCGGCTCCTACTCTCCCCTGACATTAGTAGCCCTGCGCCAGCAAGGTTACTGGGGCTGGGGGCTTTTTGTCTTTGTCTGGCTCTGTGCCATAGCGGGCACCATCGTCAGCTTCATCCGCCTGAAGGAGCATTCCAACGTCGAGACCCTCTGCTTCATCGGCATGGGCCTCAGTGTGCTTGTCGCCTTCAAGCCGCTGATTGACAGCGTCTCAACGGCGGCAGTCGTCTGGATAGTGGCCGAGGGTGTCTGCTACATCACGGGAGCCGTCTTTTATTCGTTTAACAACCGAAAGTTCATGCACTCGGTCTTCCACTTCTTCGTACTTGCCGGCAGTGTCTGCCACATCATTGCCGTCTGGGACGTGCTGATGGAATACCTGAATCAGTAATTGAAAGAAGAGCCGCCGAGGAACTCACGGAGCAGTGACGTGGGCGGAATCTGGGTCTCGTGGATGGGCTTGATGTAATGCAGAAACTTCAGCAGCCGGTAGGCCTCGGCATGTTCGGGCACGTTCTCGGGTACCTGTTCCAGCAAGGGCTCGGCCTGACGCTTGATGACAGCCAGTTCGAAGAGCATGGCGGTGTTGAACATGGCGTCGGCGTTTTCCTGATAGGGGAAGATCCACTTATTCTCGCCGGCACGTACTGAGGGCCACCGACGGATGGTGTCGATGGCCGAGACACCACGATACTTGTGGTCGCGGATGATGCGGCGCAGCAGGCGGTTGTCGGTCGTGGGGATGTAGTTGTGCTTGTCGAGCAGCAGTGTTGTTAGGGCTGAGGCATAGACGCGGAAAATCTGTTCACCGGGCGCCTGCGACATCAGTTCAGGATTCAAGGCGTGGATGCCCTCGACCACCAGCACCTCGTCGTCGTGCAGCTGGAGTCGGCGACCACTCTTCTCGCTGCTTCCCGTCTGGAAGTTGTAGCGGGGCAGTTCCACCTCCTCACCACGGAAGAGGGCGTTCATCTGCTCGTTGAGCAGCGGTAGGTTCAGGGCGTGCAGGTGTTCATAGTCGTAGTCGCCCTTCTCGTCGCGGGGCGTTTGTTCACGGTCGATGAAATAATCATCCAGCGAGATGGGTATCGGTTTGATGCCGTTGACGGCCAGTTGTACCGACAGCCGCTTGCAGGTAGTCGTCTTGCCGCTGCTGCTGGGGCCGGCAATGAGAATCATGCGGACGCCTCGGCGCTGGGCTATCTCGTCGGCGATACGGGCAATCTTCTTCTCCTGCAGTGCCTCGCTGATTTGTATGAGCTGGGGCGAGTACCCTTTGTCGATGACCTCGTTCAGGTCGCCGATGGTACGCAGTCCCAGGATGTCCTGCCAGCGGTGGTGCTCCTTGAAGATACCGAACATCTTGTCTTGATGCACCATCTCGCCCAGCTCCCCGGGATGGGCAGCCGAGGGAATGCGCAGCAGCAGACCGTCGTAGTACTTCTCCAGTCCGAAGAGATAGAGCTGCGAGGTATTGGTCAGCAGCGCACCATAATAATAGTCGATGTAACCGTCGATTTCGTAATAGGTGGTATAGATGCGGCCACTACTCTTCAGCAGCTTCACCTTTGAGAAGGTGTGCAGTTTCTCAAACATCTTGATGGCTTCCTCCGTCGTCGTCTCATAGCGACGGATGGGTAGTTTGGCGTCAATGATTTCCTGCATGCGGCGACGGATGAGCCCGGCATCCTCCAACGTCACAGGATGCCCGATGTTGAGATCGACGTAATAGCCGTTCGACACGGGAATGTCTATCGACACCTTACACTCTTCATAGAGGTCATGGACAGCCTTACACAGTACGAAGAACAAGGAGCGGGTGTATGCCCGCAGTCCTGATGGGGTGGTGATGTCAAGGAACTCTACTTCGCGGGGGGTGTACACCCGGTAGTGCATGCCTTCCACCTTATTATTTACGTGGGCCAATACAGGGCCATATTCCATCTGGAGTCCTGACAGCCGGTAGACCTCTTCCAACTTTGTTCCCATCGGGACACTGACACTCTCGCCGTTATTACGGCAGAATATTTTCACCTCTTCCATACGTTCTTAATTGTTTTAGATTAATTTTTGCTGCAAAGATAGTGATAATTTGGAAAATATTCGTAACTTTGTAGCCGAAAATTTTTAATCTCCAAGATTTATGTCTATCTGGATTATCTTCAAGCTGCTCGGCTCACTGGCACTTCTCATGTTTGGTATGAAGGCCATGAGTGAGGCGCTGCAGAAAATGGCCGGACCGCAGTTGCGCCACGTCCTAGGTGCCATGACCACCAATCGCTTTACTGGAATGTTGACGGGTACGCTGGTGACAGCCTCCGTCCAGTCTTCAACGGCAACGACGGTGATGACCGTATCGTTTGTGAACGCCGGCCTGCTGACGCTGGCGCAGGCCATCTCGGTCATCATGGGCGCCAACATCGGTACGACGCTGACGGCCTGGATTATGGCGGTAGGTACGTCTGGCAGCGAGGCTTCGCCGTTCGACATCAGCATCGTGTCGTATATAGGCTTCTTCATCGGTATTGTGCTCATCTACATGAAGAAGCACCGCTACATTGGCGACTTCCTGTTTGGTATCGGCCTGCTGCTGCTGGGTCTGACCACGCTGAAGGCAACGGGCATGTCGATGGACCTGGCCAATAATGAGGCCGTCACGAGCTTCTTCAAGTCGTTCGACCCTAACTCGTTTGTCACCACCCTGATATTCCTGTTGTTGGGCGGCATCATGACGTTCTGCGTACAGTCGTCGGCAGCGGTGATGGCCATCACGATGCTGCTGTGCTCAACGGGAGCGATGCCCATCTACCAAGGTATTGCGCTGGTGCTGGGCGAGAATATCGGCACTACGGTGACTTCGAACCTCGCTGCCCTGTCGGCCAACACCCAGGCGCGCCGTGCCGCCCTGGCCCACATGTTCTTCAACGTGTTTGGCGTACTCTGGATACTCTTCATCTTCCGTCCCTTTATCGATATGGTATGCGGATGGGTCAACTACGATGTGAACATGACCAAAGAGGGTGTCAGCAGTTCAGCATTCCTGGCCAATGCCGCTAAGCTGAACTACGTGCTGGCAGCCTTCCATACCTCGTTCAACGTGGTGAACACCTTCATACTGATATGGTTCATCCCCCTGATAGAACGTTTCGTATGCTGGGTAATCAAGCCTAAGAAGGTGGACGAGGAAGAGGATTTCCGCCTGCACTTCATTACTGCCGGTTTCATGAAGACACCGGAACTCTCGGTGCTTGAGGCCCAGAAGGAGATCCGCTCGTTCTCAGAGCGTATGCAGCGTATGTTCGGTATGGTGACCGAGTTGCTGACGCTGTCAAGCAGCGAGAGCGCCAAGAAGAAGGGTGCCAACGAGGCAGAGTTCAACAAGCTCTACTCGCGGATTGAAAAGTACGAAGGCATCTCGGACAACATGGAACTGGAGATTGCCAAGTACCTTGACACCGTCAGCGACGCCCATCTTTCGGACGACACCAAGGCCAAGATTCGTGCCATGCTCCGCGAAATCTCCGAACTGGAGTCCATCGGCGACGCCTGCTACAACATGGCCCGCACCATCAGCCGCAAGTACAACGGCAAGCAGGACCACTTCACCGACCGCCAGTATGAGCATATCCACCAGATGATGGGTCTCACCGACCAGTCGCTCACCGAAATGAATCGACTGATGGGCGGCCGCAAGGAGTCATACGATGTGAACCGCACCTTCAACATTGAGAACGAAATCAACAACTATCGCAATCAGCTGAAGGCACAGAACATCAACGACATCAACAATCATGAGTACACCTACGCCGTGGGTACCATCTACATGGATCTCATCAATGAGTGTGAGAAACTGGGCGACTACGTGGTCAACGTCGTCGAGGCCCGTATGGGAACCCGTCAGGCTTCCTCCTCGTGGTCTTACCGCTAAACCGTAAGAACAGCATTGTTAGGCTTCCATAGCACGGTCTTCCCGCTATACAGGGAGGGAGGGACGTCAATTAGTCGCTGGTTGGAGGAGCCGCGGAACAGCAGGTCGGGGTCATGCAGGGCCTTTATAAAGGGTCCGTCGACGAGCACGTCAATATGGGAGAGCAGTTCGCGCTGGTCGTCTTGGATAAGGCTTTCAAACGTAAAGCCCGTGTAGCACCAGATATCTTTCTGGGTACGTTGATGAATGGTTTGCGCCAATTCGGCGAAGCCAGCTGCCTGATACATGGGGTCGCCGCCCGAGAATGTGACATTGGCGTAGGGGTCGGCCTCGATAATGCGCATGATTTGCTCAACCGTCATCTCGCGCCCACCGTCAAAACTCCACGACTGCGGGTTATGACACCCCGGACAGGCATGGCGGCACCCCGCACAATAAATAGAGGTGCGGAAGCCCGGTCCGTCGACCATCGTGTCCTCAACAATATCAAGTATCCTTAGCGTTGTCATGAACTTGTCAGGCATATTCATAAAAGGACGGCCCGTTTGTAGAGCCGTCCTTCTATGAATTGATTTTTTTTTACAAAATTAGTTCAGTGCGTCAGCCAACTCAGCACCAGCCTTGAACTTGGCAACCTTTTTGGCTGCGATGGTGATCTTCTCCTTGGTGGCGGGATTGATACCCTCACGAGCGGGGCGCTCGCTAACGGCGAATGTACCAAAGCCTACGAGGGCAATCTTGTCACCAGCGACCAGTGCGTCCTTAATGGCTGCAATAGCAGCGTCAAGAGCCTTCTTAGCGTCAACTTTTGAGAGATCAGCACCTGCTGCAATCTTCTCTACCAATTCTGTTTTGTTCATAATTGTTTGGTTTAAATGATTTATAAATGATATAAAAATGCTTTGTTTATCGAATTTCTCCGCAAATATAGGGTAAAGTATTCAGAAAAACAACAAAAATATGGAAAAAATTACTTTTTTAGTAAAAAAAAATGGGTTCAATGCCGATTTTGCACTGAAAAAGAGATATTTTTCGTAATTTTGCGCCCGTAAACCACTGAATCAGTGATTCTACGGATAAACGAGAGAATTAAAAATATAATATAGTAATTTGTCAAATAGTAAAAAGCAACGATGTTTCGCAACATACCTACTATCACGAAGAATCTGCTCATTGTCAACTTCCTGACGTTCGTAGCGGCAATGGTGCTTCAGCTGCGGGGGATCAATCTGAACGCCATTGGCGGTCTGCATTTCTTCATGGCCAGTGATTTCCACCTGTACCAGTTCCTGACCTACCTGTTCCTGCACAAAGGTTTTGAACACATTTTGCTGAATATGTTTGCCCTTTGGATGTTTGGTTGTGTGGTGGAAAATGTTTGGGGTCCCAAGAAATTCCTTTTTTATTACATTTCGTGCGGCATCGGTGCCGGTTTGATGCAGGAGGCAGTACAGTTGTTCGATTTCTATTTCCGCATCAAATCTCAGGATCCCAGCATCGGCTTAACTGATCTGTTCGTCATCGGCCAGCAATTGAGCAGCCAACTGAACGGCTGGACAACTATCGGAGCCTCGGGTGCCGTTTATGCCATTCTGTTAGCTTTCGGCATGATTTTCCCCAACGAGCGTATCTTCATCTTCCCGCTGCCAATCCCCATCAAGGCCAAGTGGTTCGTCTGTGGCTATGTAGTCCTGGAGCTGTTCTTCGCGCTGAACTCAGCTGACGATGTGGCCCACATGGCACACCTGGGCGGTATGCTCCTCGGTTTCCTTATGATACGCTACTGGAACCGTCACCCAGATTCCAGCTATAACCTCTCAAGCGGTCAGGAATTCTTTGAGAAGATGAAGCGCAACTTCGAGAAGCGCAGGGAGACCACCCAGGTGTATACCGAACAGGGCGGTTCCAAGGAGGATGACATGGAGTATAATGCACGTAAGCGCAAAAACCAGGACGAGATTGACGCCATCCTCGACAAAATCAGGAAAAGCGGTTACGACAGTCTGACCAAGGAGGAGAAGCAGAAACTTTTCGACGCTAGCCGCAACTCATGATCAAGCAGTTGAAAACATTCACCGTCAATCTGGTTGCCGGTGCGAACGTCGCCACGGTCGCCCTGATGCTGCTATGCGGTTATTCCGACCGGTTCTCGCCGGTAGATTATCCGTTGCTGTCATGGCTGGGCATGATTTTCCCCTTCTTCCTGCTTGTCAATTTGGCATTTCTCTTTTTCTGGCTCATCTTCAAATGGCGACGCGCCTGGATTCCCGTAGTGGGTTATCTTTTCGCGTACATACCTATTACTACATACATGCCTTTGAACCCAGAGCAGGAATTGCCCGACGACTGCATCAAAGTGCTTTCATACAATGTCTGCACCTACGGCGGAAACTACAAATACCACGATGCCTTTGAGCGTATTCTCGATTATTTTGAGGAGCAACAGGCTGACATTGTCTGTCTGCAAGAGGATGTCGACACCTGGCGGCGTTATGCTATGAACAGATACGAAAAAATATATCCCTATAACGACACCACCGTCTTCGTGAAGAACGGTTTGAACTACAACGGCGTCGGCATCCATACCCGCTATCCCATCCTGCGCAAGGAGCGCATCGCCTATCAGTCGAGAGCCAACGGATCGGTAGCCTACTACCTGAAACGAGGCAATGACACGTTGCTGGTCATTAACAACCACTTCGAGTGTACCCACCTTTCGAAGGAAGACCGTGCTACCTACAAGGACATACTACGTGGTGAGGTGAAGGCCGACACGGCACGTGCCGAATCGATGCTCATCATCGGGAAACTGGGCAAGTACTCCGCCATCCGAGCCGTCGAGGTCGATGCCGTCCGCAAGTACATCGACGAGCACCGCCAGTATCCGCTCATTGTCTTAGGTGACTTCAACGACACGCCGATTTCGTATGCCCGCCACACACTGGCCAAGGGTATGACCGACTGTTTTGCAGCCTCAGGCCGAGGCATCGGTTTGTCATATAATCAGAAAGGCTTCTGGGTCCGTATCGACCATATTTTGTGTTCCTCAGACTTTATTCCCTATAATTGTTATGTTGACTCTCAAAAAGACTTTTCTGACCATTATCCGTTAGTTTGTTGGCTAAAAATGCAGAGAAAACCTTAATTTTCGAACGAAAAACGCCAAGAAATTTTCCTATCAATAAAAAATTGTGTATATTTGCAGGCTCAAACGCGCATATAAATAAATAATTATTATAAATAACAAAAATGCAAAACAAAGGAATTGTAAAGTTTATTGCAGTGCTTCTGGTGCTCGTATGCTGCTTCTACCTCTCCTTCTCGTTTGTGACCCGCCACTACGAAAGTAAGGCGGCCGCTATGGGTGAGGAGGCTGGTCAGGAGTATCTTGACAGCATCAACAACGAGAAAGTCTACATGGGCATTTACTCGCTGAAGCAGTGCCGTGAGATGGAGATTGGCCTGGGTCTTGACCTGAAAGGCGGTATGAACGTTATCTTGGAAGTGTCAGTGCCTGACGTCATCGACGTGCTGGCTGACCACAAGACGGATGCAGCCTACAGGAAGTCGATGGAGCAGGCTAAGAAGGAAGAAGAGACCAGTCAGGACGACTTTATCTCACTCTTCATCAAGTATTGGAAACAGAACTCAAACGGTCGTCCCCTCGCCGCTATCTTTGCTACCCAGCAGATGAAGGGCAAGGTGAGCACCCAGTCTACCGACTCTGAGGTAGAGAGCGCCCTGCGTGCTGAGGTGCAGTCGGCCGTTGACAACTCGTTCAACGTAGTCCGCAACCGAATCGACAAGTTCGGTGTCGTTCAGCCCAACATCCAGAAGCTGGAGGGTCAGAGCGGCCGTATTATGGTCGAGATGCCCGGTATCAAGGAGCCCGAGCGCGTTCGTAAGCTCCTTCAGGGTTCTGCTAACCTGGAGTTCTGGGAGACCTACAACTCACAGGAGATCGTTCCCCTGCTGGCCCAGTTGAACCAGAAATATGCTGCTATGGGTGGTGACGCTGCTGCAAGTGTCGACACCGTGGCTACCGACACCACCGCTGTGGCCGAGGCTGCTGCTGACACCGTGAAGGCTGCTGCCACTGATCTGGCTGCCAAGCTGTCGAAGAAGGATGACAAGGCTGCCAACGCCAAGGCTAAGGAGGAGGCTAAGAAGCTGAATCCGCTGTTTGCCGTGTTCCAGCCCACTCAGGGTCAGACGCTGGCCATCGTAGGTTACGCCAACGGTCGTGATACAGCTGATGTCAACAAGGTCATTTACTCTGACATTGCCGCTACCGTGCTGCCCGCAGAACTGAAGCTGCGCTGGGGTGCCAAGCCCGAGGACTTCGGTGGTGAGGCTCATGGGGACATCTTCGCCCTCTATGCCCTGAAGATTACCGAACCCAATGGCCGCGCCCCGTTAGAGGGTGATGTCATCACCAACGGTAAGGACGACTTCGACCAGATGGGTCATCCCTCTGTCTCGATGCAGATGAACTCTGACGGTGCTCGTCGCTGGAGCCAGATTACCAAGCAGAACATCGGTAAGGCTGTAGCCATCGTGCTCGACGATGCTGTTTACTCTGCTCCCCGTATCCTCACTCAGATTGACGGTGGTAACTCCCAGATTACGGGTAACTTCACCATCGAGGATACCAAGGACTTGGCCAACACGCTGAACTCTGGTAAGATGCCGGCTCCTACCCGCATCGTACAGGAAGAAGTGGTCGGTCCGTCACTCGGTGCCCAGTCCATCCAGCAGGGTATCATCTCGTTCATCGTAGCCTTCGTGCTGCTGATGATCTACATGATTATGCTGTATGGTCCGATTCCCGGTCTGATGGCTGACTGCGCCCTGCTGTTCAACCTGTTCTTCACACTGGGTATTCTGACCTCGTTCCAGGCCGCTCTGACCATGCCTGGTATCGCCGGTATCGTGCTGACCCTCGGTACTGCCGTTGATGCCAATGTGCTGATCTACGAGCGTACCAAGGAAGAGTTGCGCAGGGGGCTGGCTATGAAGGAAGCCCTGAACAAGGGTTATTCGAACGCCTTCTCGGCTATCTTCGACTCTAACGTCACTTCATTGATTACCGGTTTCATCCTGCTGTTCTTCGGTACAGGTCCTGTTAAGGGCTTCGCTACCACTTGGATCATCGGTATCTTCTGCTCGTTCTTCACCGCCGTGTTCCTGACCCGTCTGGTCTATGAGCACATGCTGAAGAAGGACAAGTGGACCAACCTCACTTTCGAGACCGCTTACTCCAAAAACCTGATGAAGAACCCGAAGTTCAACTTCATGGGTGCCTACAAGAAGTCGTTCACTTTCTGGGGTGTGGCTGCTGTCATCTTCATCATCTCGTTCGCCGTCCGCGGCCTGAGCCAGAGCATCGACTTCACCGGTGGTCGTAACTACGTGGTCGTCCTCGACAAGGAGACGCCCGTTGAGACCGTCCGTCAGGCTCTGAGCGGTGTCTTCATCAACACCATCGGCGAGAAGGCCAATCAGGAGGCTAACACCAGCGTTATCGCCCTGGGTACCGACGGCAAGACCGTCCGTATCTCTACCAACTGGGATATCGAGTCGAACAATCCCGAGGTTGACGACAAGGCTGAGACCATTCTGTACAACGCCCTGAAGAAGGCTAACCTCATCAATCAGGCTGAAGTCAGCGCCTTCAAGAACCCCGACGTCCGCGAGGGTGGTTCCATCATCTCGTCGGCTAAGGTGGGTCCGTCGGTGGCTAAGGATATCACCTATGGTGCTATCATCAGCGTCATCATCGCCCTGATAGCCATCTTCCTCTACATCCTTATCCGTTTCCGCAACGTCGCCTTCTCGGTCGGTTCTACTGTTGCCCTGTTCTTTGATGCCCTCGTGGTCATCGGCCTCTACAGTGTACTGTGGGGTTGGGTTCCTATGTCGCTCGAGATTGACCAGACGTTCATCGGTGCTATCCTGACCGTGATTGGTTACTCTATTAATGATAAGGTGGTGGTGTTCGACCGCGTGCGTGAGAACATCCAGCTCTACGGCAAGCGTGACCGCCAGACGCTGTTCAACGACTCGCTGAACCAGACACTGGCCCGTACCATCAACACCTCTGTGACGACCCTGATCGTGTTGCTGTGTATCTTCATCCTCGGTGGTGACTCTATCCGCAGCTTCTCGTTCGCCATGTTGCTGGGTGTTATCTTCGGTACCCTGTCGTCGCTCTTCATCGCTGCTCCGGTGGCCTACCTCACTATGGGTAAGACCATCCGCGAGGAGGAAACGCCTGCTCAGGCCTGACCTTGGAGAACAACGTAGCAAACAAATAATCAAGGCCAGACTCTACCGTTGGAGTCTGGCCTTTTTGGTCAAAACCGAAAGATAGGATGAACTGGCAGCAACTAATCAGTAACAAACGGCTCGGACAGGAGCACAGACACCCCGAGAGGCACGACGACCGGACGGAGTTCAAGCGCGACTACGACCGGCTCATCTTCTCAGCCCCGTTCCGCAGACTGCAGAACAAGACGCAGGTATTCCCGCTTCCCGGCAGCGTGTTTGTACATAACCGGCTGACGCACTCGTTGGAGGTGGCCTCGGTGGGCATGTCATTAGGCAACGACGTGGCCCGCCGTCTCACCCAGAAGCATCCGGAACTGAAAGATACTTTGTTCGATGAAATCGGCCAAATTGTATCGACGGCCTGCCTGGCCCACGACATGGGCAATCCCCCATTCGGGCATTCTGGCGAGAAAGCCATCCAAACCTTCTTCACCGAAGGTCCCGGCAGCGACCTCCAACGTCTCGTCGGCCATGAGTTCTGGGACGACATCACCCACTTCGAGGGTAATGCCAATGCCTTCCGTCTGCTGACCCATCAGTTCGAGGGGCGGCGTGTCGGCGGTTTTGTCATGACCTATTCCACGCTGGCCAGTATCGTCAAGTATCCTTATGCCTCGTCGGCAGCGTCGCGCAAAGGGAAGTTCGGTTTCTTCAGTTCCGAGAAAGACCTGTACCGTAAGATTGCCGACGAATTAGGCATCAGCTGCGTCTCACAGCCCGGCGACCCCCTGCGCTACGTCCGCCACCCGCTGGTCTATCTGGTGGAGGCGGCCGATGACATCTGCTATGAGATCATGGACTTGGAGGATGCCCATAAGCTGAAGCTCCTGAGTTATGACGAGATAGCCCGCCTCTTGCTCGATTTCTTCGATGAAACTGCTCAAAATCATATCTTGCAGCGCATTGAGGACGAGGGACTGACCGACGACAACGAGAAGGTGGTCTATCTGCGGGCCTGCGTCATTGGGAAGTTGGAGAACGAGTGCGTGAAGGTCTTCGTCGATAACGAGGAGCCCATCATGGCCGGGACGTTTGCAGGCAGTCTCATTGACCATATATCGCCGCTCCAGGCCGAGGCTTACCGCCGCTGCGCCAAGCTCTCCATGCAGCGCATCTATCGTAGCAAGGTGGTGCTAGACGTCGAACTCTCTGGTTACAAGATTATGGAGACGTTGATGCAGCAGATGACCGAAGCCATCATGCACCCCGAGCGCTACTACTCTCAACAACTCATCGGGCGCGTCTCCAGTCAGTATGCCATCAATAGTCCCGACCTTGAGACCCGCCTCATGGCCGTCATTGACTATATCAGCGGCATGACCGATGTCTATGCCCTCGATGTATATCAGAAAATTAACGGAATCTCTTTACCTATTGTATAATCATCAATTCAGAAGGATATGAAAAAAACACTATTCCTGGCTTTAGTAGCCATTTTCACGGTCTGTGGCACAACGAGTGTCCAGGCTCAAGTCATGAAAACCGCCGATTTGGAGAAGTATGCCAAACAGAGATACGGCGACAAGTGGGTGGATGCAGCCATGACTGTTTCTAAGAACATGACGCTCGACAAGAACGAGTCACTGACTTACCAGCAGGTCATCGAGGCTCCCGGCAAGACCAAGCAGCAGCTCTATGTAGCCATCAACTACTGGGCTACGGCCACCTTCAAGGACAAGCAGGCCATTACGCTCAACGACAAGGATGCTGGCTGCATCATTATTTCGTCAACCATCAACAATATTGCCGAGCACATGGGAACGCTGAACAAATATTCGGTCAGTATCACCCCCGTCATCCGCATTGACATCAAGGATGGCAAGGTTCGCGTCACCTATACGGTGCAAACCTACGACATCCTGGCAGACATTAGCGGAGGTTGGCTCAGCCTTGCGGAATCCAATGATAAGACCTACGGCGATTCCAAGCGCAAGAAGGATGATAAGACGAACGCCAATCTCTATGATCAGCAGTGGGAAATTGCCCGCCACTACCCCTTTGTGGAGAAAGACGCACAGAAGCGCACCTGCGCCAAGGCTCTGGTCATGACCCACGCCTATTCCAATGCCGTACTCGACAAAGTGGAAGAGGCCGTGAAAAACGGCATCGTGGGCAACGAGGATGATGACTGGTAAACAATAACTAATACAAACACCATTATGAAAAGACTATTTTTCTTATTTGCAGCTATGGCAACCTTGACAACAGGCTTCGCACAGAAGAAGCTGGTGCTTTACTATTCTGAGACAGGAACCACTAAGACCGTAGCCCAGGAGCTACAGAAACAACTCGGTGCCGACATCGAGAGTATTGACCCCGTCACCCCTTATTCGGGGAACTTCCAGGAGACCATCCAGCGCGGCCAGCGTGAGATGCAGAACGGTGAAACGCCGGAACTCAAGCCTCTGAAGTCCAAGATGGCCGAATATGACATCATCTTCGTCGGCTATCCCATTTGGTTCGGCACCTACGCCATGCCCATTGCCACGCTCGTTAAGGAGTATGATTTTGCCGGGAAGACCGTCGTTCCCTTCTGCACCTTTGGCAGTGGAGGCCTGAACACCTCGTCCGACGCACTCAGGAAAGCATTGCCCAAGGCCAAGATCGGACAGGGCTACGGCGTGCGTACGGCAAGAGTCGCTGCGGCTGCTAAGGAGCTTGATCGCTTCCTGAAGGAAAACGGATACAAGAAGGGCACCGTCGCCAAGTTGCCTGAGTACTCCGAACAAGTGCCCGTAACCGCCGAGGACAAGGCCATCTTCGATGCCGCCTGCTCCAGTTACCAGTTCCCGTTGGGTACGCCATCGACAGTCGGTAAGCGTCAGACCCCCGAAAGCACCGACTACAAGTTCACCGTCAACAGCAACAGTCCTAACGGCACAGCGTCAACCTCCGTCATTTACGTGACCGTGGGCAAGGAACAGGGAGCCAAGCCGGAGTTTACTGAAGTCGTACGCTAACAGAAAAAACAATAACTAATGAAACACTTACTAACTATAGCCCTTGGGGCTTTGTCCCTTTGGGGAACAACGACCGCTGCTGCTGACGGGCTGTATGTAGGCGGCGATATCTCTGTGCTGCAAAGCTATGAGGACCATAATGTGAGCTACTACGACCAGCAGGGTGCCGCGATCGACGACGTGCTGAAGTACATGAAGAGTGATGCCGTGGGCTGGAACGCCCAGCGCGTGCGTCTCTTCGTCAATCCCCAACAGAAGGGACCCGACGGTAAGACCGATGCCCAAGTGTGTCAGGACCTGGATTACGTCATCCGGCTTGGCCAGCGCATCAAGGCCGAGGGCTTTGCCCTGATGCTCGACTTCCACTACAGCGACACGTGGGCTGACCCCTCCAACCAGTGGATGCCTGCCGAGTGGCAGCAGCTGGGCAATGCCGACTTGCAGACCAAGGTCTATGAATACACCAAGGACTGTCTGGAAAGGATGGTGGAGGCTGGTGCCACCCCCGACTTCATCCAGACGGGCAACGAAATCAGCTACGGCATGCTATGGGGCAAATACGGCACCACGGCCAACCGCTGCTACACCTCCTCAGATGCAAATTGGGGCCGTTTCATCGGGCTTTTGCAGCAGGCAGCCAAGGCCTGCCGCGAGGTCTGCCCTGAAGCGCAGATCATCATCCATACCGAGCGCTCCGGCCAACCCGCCACGCTGACAGCCATCTACGACAAGCTGAGCACAGTCGACTACGATGTCATCGGGCTGTCCTATTACCCCTTCTGGCACGGTTCACTCATCACGCTTGGGCAGTCGCTCAGTCAGTTGGCACAGCGTTTCCCCGAGAAGAAAGTGCAGATAGTCGAGACGGCCTACTACTACCAGTGGCAGCCCACGTCCGGCATCACTGATTTTTCTGCGACGTGGCCCGTGTCACCCGAGGGGCAGGCCGCCTATGCACGCGACCTCATCGGCGAACTGAAGAAGCACGACAACGTGAATGGCCTCTACTGGTGGTTCCCCGAGGAGAACGGCAACGGCCCCGGCAATTCCGTATTGACGGGCTGGGTGAACCGCGGACTGTGGAACAACAGTTCCCACCGTGCCCATCCCGGCCTCTATGTGCTGAAGGAGTTTCTCCATCGTGAGGGCACCGGCATCTCCCGCATCGACGATGCCCGTTATGACCGACGCTGGTATAACTTGCAGGGCATGCAGCTGGACTGCCGTCCGCAGCGCCACGGCCTCTACCTGAATGGCCGCAAGAAAGTGTACGTGAAATAACAGTCTGAGGTATGAACATCAATGTGGTTAGAGCCAATATTTGGGGCACTTTTAACGATTACTTAGCGACGAACCACTTTGGGTACGCAGCCGCCGATTTCCACCTCGATAGTTTCTACTTTTAGGTCATTAGCCGTCACGTCGAGTTTCACCATGCAGGCCCGGCTGTTCAACGGTTTCTGCTGGTCGAAGATGAAGTTGCCCACGCTGTAATAGATGTATCGCCCTTTGTATTGTTCGATGGTCTGCAGCGTATGGGTGTGGTGACATACCAGCACGTCGGCCCCGGCATCAATCAGCCGATGGGCCTCCATGCGTTGTCGGGGTACGGGCTGCAAGGTGTGCTCGCCGCCCCAGTGCAGCGATACGATGATAACGGCTGTACTGTCTGCCTGTCTCAGTTGTCTGACATCGGCCAGCAGCGAGTCCATCGGCTCCTGACTGACACAAGGCTGGTCTGTCAGGTAGGCGTAGTTCTCGAGTGCCAGTCTCAGCGAGGCCACGAGCCACACCTTTCTGGGCTTCGTTATCAGCAACACGGGCCGTGATGCCTCGTCCATGTTTTTTCCGGCCCCGATGGGCACCATCCCTGCCTCCGTGATGTTGCGCCAAGTGTCCATCAGTCCCCTCCGTCCTTGGTCTATGGAGTGGTTGTTAGCTAGGTTCAGGTGCGTGAAACCGTGCTTCCGCAGCGTCGGCAGCCATTCCGGCTCTCCTCTGAAGATAAAGCACTTGAACACAGGCTCCTTCACATGGGTGGCAGGGCACTCCAAGTTTCCCACCACCACCTGCGCCTGACTGAAGACCGAGTCGACGCTGGCCGAGAACAGATGGTCAGCGCCGTGCTGGTCAATCACCCGCCGCACACCCCGGTCCAACAGTATGTCGCCGGTCAGCAGGATACTAACAGCCAGAGCTATAAAAGAACTCTTCATTCAGTTCCGGCTTTTTCTTCAGTGGCACCGTGATTCGTTCCATCCACGCCGGTACGCCCTTACGCGGGTTCTTATCTATTTCCTGCTGCCACTCCTCGTCGGTCATGCGCTGACGGTCGACGGGCAGCGTGAACTCACGATAGCTGAACACGGCGCCGCGCGTTAGGTACAGATAACCGTCTATCTCGACCACAACATAGATTTCGTCGGCCAGTCCGATGCCTTCGTAGAGTATCGACTTATTGGGATTATTGTCGGCATTGGCCGTGTAGACATCGGCCACTAATGCCACCTTGCGGTCAGTGCCCTGCACGTCGCTCCAGCCCATCAGATACTGGTCGGGCTCGCGCAACAGGTCGAGCGAGATGTTTTCAAATGTAGCGCCGATGCACTTCAGCTGGTCCATCTCCTCGTCGGTGGGCAGTTCGCCTTTCAATTCCTTCTCACTGACGCGCAGCAGGAACTTCACCTCCTCGTTCATGCGCTCCGTAGCCAGTGATATTTTCTCGGTCATCAAGCCCTGCTCCTTCAGCAGCCGTGCGGTGTTGTCGAGTAGTTCTTGGGCCTTTTTCCAAAAACCGGTGTTTGGTTCCACATAACCCTTCACCACGGGGTCGGGCACCCCGCCGCCACCACACTCGGCCCCGAAGGGCTGCTTGGCGTAGAGGATGGCATCGTGCTTCAGTTCGGCCCACGAGCCAAGGGCGGCGTTTAGGTTCTTGCGATCCCATTCGGGCGTAGCCATGAAGTAGGGAGCGCTGTCGGTCTTGTCGGTCACCGTCTTCACCGTCTGCAGCCATTGCGTGGCGATGGTCTCCTGCCAGTCAATTTCGCCCATGCGCTGCTTCATCTTCTCCAGCATTGGTTTGAATCCCTTCCACTTCTGTCCTTCCTCTATCAGCAGCCGTTCGGCAGCACCGACGCCCATGGCGGCCATCACGTCAAGTCCCTGGGGCGTAGCGCGTTCGGTAGGCTTCGTGTCGTAGTCCACCATCTCCTGCAGTACCTCTGCGTCGGGCTGGTAGCGTTGTGGCATCAGGCACACTTTATTGTGGCTGGTATATTCAAACTTCGGACGTATGCGTGTCTGTTTCTCGGCAATGTCGTCGAGGTTCTTTTTCAGGAGTGCCATCTCCTTCTCGCTTTCCAGCAGTTCGACTAGTGGCTTTCCTGTCTTCTTCAATTCCTCCTGTACCTGCGGCATCGAGAGGTTGTCAGGCTGTCCCATGAGGTTGGTCAGCAGCAGGTTTACCAGCTGATAAGTGCGTTGCAAAGGCTCGTGGCGGTTCAGTTCGTCGGCCATCACGGCGGCCAGTTGCACCTGTTCGGGGGTGTCGAGGCCGAAAGGCACACTCTGCAGCCACATCATGCCGCGGAAGTAGCGCTGTAGTTTCTCGTTACGGCTATAGTGACCACGCGGGCGGAACAGGCTATATGGAAATTCTATCTTCTGGTATTCGCCGATGAAGTCGCTGAACGCATTCTCAGCCTTCATCACCCGCTCTATCTCAGGCTTTGCCATCGCCTGCTCCTCAGGAATTCCGATGGTTTTCCCCGTCAGCAGTTCGTAGGCAATGCTGAAGTATACAGCATTGTGGAATGACAGACGACGAACCAATTCCGTCTCGCCTTTCATGGCCTGACCGTGTAGGTTCAGATACATATTATAGGTGAGATCAGCCATCAGCGAGTCCAGTTTCTGCTCCTCCAACTCGCGCAGCATGCAATCGAAGTAAAGGTGGTACAGCTGCAGATACAGGTCGGTAGTCACGAACGACGGGAACTGGCGGTAGTCGTTCTGCTCGTAGACGTGGAACAGCTGTTCGTTTGCGGCGGGCACGATGGCAAAGCCGTCCTGTGCCAACTGCTGGGCCAGTTGCGCGTCGAAGTCGACCATCTGCTTCGGGTTCGACAGGTTCCCGATGTTCACCCTCAGTCCTTCTTCCACCTCGAAGTTCTTGGTCAGCAGGGCGTCCTCGCGCTCCTTCACCCGTTTCATGAACGCTTGCTCCTCTTCTGTGAACTTCAGAGCACCCGTTTCGTCCGTGGCGCGGTAGTAGTAGTCACGCCAGGTCTCTGCGTCGCGCTCCTTGACGCTGCTGAAGTCCACCGACTCGTCAAACACCCACATCAGCGAGTCATACCATGTCGTGCTGCCATACACACCACGCAGATAGGAATCCTTGAAAGGGAACCCCTGACGGGCAGCCGGAGCATTACGCAGTACACGCAGGTCACCTAACTGTAGTCCGCTGATGTCCATGTTGAGGTCCAGACTGTCTTTCAGCGCCTCCACATTGATTGTTGATACGGGCATCGTCACCACATTCTGTTTTTGGCTGCAGGCCGCCATCAGGGCCACTATGCCTGCCGCAAATAATAACTTCTTCATTGGTTAAAATATTTAGTTGCAGTATTTTTATCTGTTCCTTTCACCACAAACCGTTCGAAAGCCATTCCGAAACCACTCCAGCGGTAGTCGGTCACCACCCACAGCGAGTCGGTCGTTGTTTCCAGAGCACGGATGTGCCCGTCACGATAGTGGAAGTCCTGAAGTATGCCTCCTAACTTCGAGCCGAGCCATAGAGGCCGCGCCTTCTTCTTGCCTTTTATTGATTTGAAGATAAACAGCCGACGCTCGTTCTCTCGGTGGAATCGCGTCTTTTTGATGACGCCCACCATTGCATCCTCCTCTCCGTCACCATCGATGTCGCCCATCTGGAACTGGTAGACGGGGTAGGGTAGCCGCCAGTCGTTCAGCCAATAGAGGCTGTCGTGTTCGCATCGCAGCTCAAACGTCTGCGCCGTCAATGCACTGGCTGTCAACCACAATAGTATCGTTATCAGAATCTTCATCATCGCGTGCAAAGATAAAAAATAATCCTTGAACCGCCAAGCGATTCAAGGATTTCTTTCGTTTTGGAGGCAGAGTTACTCCGCCGATCAAGCATCAATGTTGGCATAAGTCGCGTTTTGTTCAATGAACTGTCGACGCGGCTCTACGTCGTCGCCCATGAGCATGGAGAAAATCTCGTCGGCCTCGGCAGCGTTCTCGATGGTCACCTGCTTCAACAGACGATTCTCAGGATTCATGGTAGTCTCCCACAACTGCTCAGGATTCATCTCACCCAGACCTTTGTAGCGCTGAGTATGAAGGGCCGTAGCGTTCTCGTCGCCGGCCACGTACTTGTCAATGAAGGCCTGGCGCTGCTGTTCCGTGTAGCAATACTCTGAGAACTTCTTGTACGTACACTTATAAAGCGGCGGCGTAGCGATGTAGAGGTGCCCGCCCTGGATAACCTGCGGCATGAAGCGGTAGAAGAGGGTCATAATAAGCGTGTCGATGTGGGAACCATCGACATCGGCGTCGGTCATGATGATAATCTTGTCATAGCGCAGTTTGTCAATGTTGGCCTCGCGGTCGCCTTCGCCATCAACACCGAAGCGGACGCCGATGGACTGGATGATGTTCATGACCGACTCAGCCTCGAAGACACGGTGCCACTGCACCTTCTCGACGTTCAGAATCTTACCACGCAGGGGCAGGATGGCCTGGAAGTGTCGGTCGCGGCCCTGCTTGGCCGAACCGCCTGCGGAGTCACCCTCGACGAGGAATATCTCGCAGACCTTCGGGTCTTTCTCTGAGCAGTCGGCCAGTTTGCCGGGCAGTCCACCACCAGTCATGGGGTTCTTGCGCTGCACGCTCTCGCGGGCCTTACGGGCTGCGATGCGGGCAGTAGCGGCTAAGACCACCTTGTCGCAAATCATCTTGGCCTCCTTGGGGTGCTCCTCCAGGTAGTTGGCCAAAGCCTCGCCAACGGCCTGCTGAACGGCACCGGCCACCTCAGAGTTGCCGAGCTTGGTCTTGGTCTGTCCCTCGAACTGCGGCTCAGCCACCTTGATACTGATGACGGCAGTCAGTCCCTCACGGAAGTCCTCAGGGGCAATTTCTATCTTGGCCTTTTCAATCTGCTTGGAAATCTGCGGATCATTGTCCGCGTATTTCTTCAAGGTACGGGTAAGGGCAGCGCGGAAACCGGCAAGGTGGGTACCACCCTCAATCGTGTTGATGTTGTTGACATAGGAGTGGATATTCTCCGAGTAGTCGGTGTTGTACATCACGGCCACCTCGATGGGGATGCCCTGCTTCTCGGTCTTCAGATAGATAACGTCGTCGACGAGGTGCGTGCGGTGGCGGTCCACATAGCGCACGAACTCCTTCAGTCCGTCCTTGGCGTGGAAGACCTCCGGCTCACGCAGGTTGCCGTCCTCGTTGGGGCGCAGGTCGGTGAGCGTGATGGTGATGCCGGCGTTCAGATAGGCCAGCTCGCGCATACGGCGGGCAATAATATCATATTTATATTCGGTGGTGGTGAAGATAGAGCCGTCAGGCCAGAACTGCTGGCGGGTACCCGTCTTGTCGGTGTCGCCCACAATCTTCACGTCATACAGGGGTTTACCTTTCTCGTATTCCTGCTGGTAGATGTGACCGTTACGGAACACCTGTGACATCATGTGGGTGGACAGGGCGTTAACACACGACACACCGACGCCGTGAAGACCGCCGGACACCTTGTACGAACCCTTGTCGAACTTACCGCCGGCATGAAGCACGGTCATGACGACCTCGAGGGCCGACTTATGCATCTTCTCGTGCTCGTCGACGGGGATACCGCGACCGTTGTCCTGTACGGTGATGGAGTTGTCTTCATTGATGGTTACTTCGATGTGTGTGCAATAGCCGGCCATCGCCTCGTCAATAGAGTTGTCGACGGTCTCGTTGACCAGATGGTGCAAACCCTTCTCACTGATGTCGCCAATATACATGGCCGGGCGCTTACGGACGGCCTCAAGCCCTTCGAGCACCTGGATGTTACTCGCGGAGTAGTTCTCCTGCTCCTGAATGATGTCTTCTGTCATTTCTCGTTTTTTGAAATTTTGTGCAAAGGTACAAAAAAATGGTCAGATAAACGAAGTTTATCTGCTAAAAAACTACAAAAAAACGACCGCTACCTCTTGGTAACGGTCGCTTGTATGCTTGGGTGCAGTGCTTTATCCCAGCTTGTTGATGTGCTTGCAGAGACCCGACTTCAAGTTGGCTGCCTTGTTCTTGTGGATAATGTTGGTCTTGGCCAGCTTGTCCAGCATCTTCTGAACCTTCGGGTAGAGGGCTACTGCCTCGTCCTTGTTGGTGATGGCGCGCAGCTTGCGGACGGCGTTGCGCATGGTCTTTGCATAATACTTGTTGTGGAGAGCTCTTTTCTTCTCCTGGCGAATTCTCTTCACCGATGACTTGTGGTTTGCCATTTGTTTGTTGAATGTTTAATGTTTAGTGTTATTGTTAAAGCCTGAGGGTCTTGCGTCACAAGGACTGCCCGAGCTGACTCTACTGAGCCCTCCGCCACCTTGTCCCCTACCCGAGGGTAGCACTTGGCTGTGCAGATGACAGATTTAACGATTGTAGTCCCTAGGAGAGTCGAACTCCTCTTTAGAGAATGAAAATCTCTCGTCCTAACCGATAGACGAAGGGACCA